>NZ_JBFOFI010000005.1:0-242787 GCF_040887215.1 Enterococcus sp. C63
TCCCCATAAGATTATCTTATGTGTGTGTTCGTTGTAAAAAACGAACAAGGTGATTCCGGCATAGCTCAGTTGGTAGTAGCGCATGACTGTTAATCATGATGTCGTAGGTTCGAGTCCTACTGCCGGAGTTCTCATTTATGAGAAAGAGTAATGAGCTTCTTTCACTCTGGAGAGTTGTCCGAGAGGCCGAAGGAGCATGATTGGAAATCATGTAGATGGTTCACGCTGTCTCAAGGGTTCGAATCCCTTACTCTCCGTAGCATTTTCCTGGCCCGTTGGTCAAGCGGTTAAGACACCGCCCTTTCACGGCGGTAACACGGGTTCGAGTCCCGTACGGGTCATTAATTGAAAAATGGAGGTTTAGCTCAGCTGGGAGAGCATCTGCCTTACAAGCAGAGGGTCAGCGGTTCGATCCCGTTAACCTCCATAATGAACTGGTTCCGTGGTGTAGGGGTTAACATGCCTGCCTGTCACGCAGGAGATCGCGGGTTCGATTCCCGTCGGAACCGTCATTCTTTTTCAATTAATACATTTTAAAATTTGGCGCGGTAGCTCAGTTGGTAGAGCAACGGATTGAAGCTCCGTGTGTCGGCAGTTCGATTCTGTCCCGCGCCACCATGGAGGAGTAGCGAAGTGGCTAAACGCGACGGACTGTAAATCCGTTCCTTAGGGTTCAGTGGTTCGAATCCACTCTCCTCCATTACATAGGGGCATAGTTTAAAGGTAGAACAGCGGTCTCCAAAACCGTTAGTGTGGGTTCAATTCCTGCTGCCCCTGCCATGGCGAATGTGGCGAAGTGGTTAACGCACCGGATTGTGGCTCCGGCATTCGTGGGTTCGATTCCCATCATTCGCCCTTCTTTATTGGGGTATAGCCAAGCGGTAAGGCAAGGGACTTTGACTCCCTCATGCGTTGGTTCGAATCCAGCTACCCCAGTTCTATAATTTCATTTATAGATTGAAAATAGTATAATGGCGGTATAGCCAAGTGGTAAGGCAGAGGTCTGCAAAACCTTCATCACCGGTTCAAATCCGGTTACCGCCTTAGTACTAATAAAATCAACTTGCCGGCGTGGCGGAATTGGCAGACGCGCTGGACTCAAAATCCAGTGCCCGTTGAGGGCGTGCCGGTTCGACCCCGGCCGCCGGTATTGACTAAGATGTACTCATCTTAGTTTTTTATTGAGAAATAAAATAACATTGTTTATAATGGCGAATGTGGCGAAGTGGTTAACGCACCGGATTGTGGCTCCGGCATTCGTGGGTTCGATTCCCATCATTCGCCCTTTCTTATTGGGGTATAGCCAAGCGGTAAGGCAAGGGACTTTGACTCCCTCATGCGTTGGTTCGAATCCAGCTACCCCAGTTTTTTTACGCCGGCGTGGCGGAATTGGCAGACGCGCTGGACTCAAAATCCAGTGCCCGTTAAGGGCGTGCCGGTTCGACCCCGGCCGCCGGTATCATAATGAACTCCTAATGTGTCTTACATTAGGGGTTTTCTTTGGCTCTTTGTCAATAAGAACTGATGCGTGGTGTAAAAACAAATCTGGGTCAGAATGAACCTCATTCTGTCTCAGATTTTTTTGTTATAGAGCCATTTTCTTTTTGAAGCGTTGTCCTACTCTCTATACAGAAAATCATTCCACATCATGAAAAGAACCGTACCTACTGCCGTACTAGAAGCTAAAATGAATAGAGGTAATGAAGATGAAGAAAACGTTTTTCTATCTGATGATTTTTATGAGTTGCTATCGCTACTACAAAGAGCAGAAAATGGTCATTATCATGGGTGAGGGTTCTACAGGGATTCAAACGTTAGATAGCCTATGATTTTTCTGGCTTCTAGGTATAGTGAAAGTCGTTTTTACCCACTCATCTGTGTTTGAAATAATTCATCTAATCAAACTGAGCCAAGAAAATACGATAATGGTAATCATCTAATTTTAAAAAAATAGGGATCTATCTATTGTTTTTTTGAATACCTCAATAGTTTAAAATTGCTCCCACTCTATACAATTATGAATTAAATGAATTGGACTTTAGTCTAATGTTTTTTACATTAATCAATACTATAATTAATATAGTATTGTGGATTTAAGAAAGTAAAAAGGAAAGAGAAAATATAGATGTTAGAGTTAATTATCTCCAAATTTTTTTTTGGTACATATTCTATTTTTATTTCTATCCTATTAAAGTCAAATTTGCTTGTTGGAGGGATTATGGATAATAAGAATCAAAAACTATTTATTGCTCAGTTTATTGCGATGATTTGTGTTGTTGTTATTCATTGTGGGACCATTACTAGTCACCCGATAGTGCATTTTTTTCTAAAAAGTATGGTTTGTCGTATTGCTGTTCCATTCTTTTTTGTAAATAATGCATATTTCTTTCGGATAAATAGTAAGAGGGAAGGATATTCGAAGATGTGGCTAAGAAGAATAGTACGTCTATATACTATAGTGTTTTTGTTGTACATTCCGTTTGGTGTTCAACTGTTACAAGATACAGTTGATATTCAGTGGAATTTATGGTCAATATTATTGGCATTGGTAGTTAGTTTCCTATATACCGGAAGCTTCTATCACTTATGGTATTTTCCTGCTTTGATAAGTTCATTAGCTATAGTTAAATATATGTTTCAAAGATTTAGATATAAATGGATTTTTCTGGTTTGCTTTTTATTTTTTTCTGTTGGTTCCCTTGAAACGTATTCCTTATTTATATCAAATCCAATGGTCATATCAGTTATGGAAAAATACTTTAATATTTTTTTTACTACAAGAAATGGGTTATTCTTTAGTCCACTCTTTATTTCCATAGGATTTGTTTTGGCTGATAATGTACATAATTTAGAAAAGCATCGAAAGTTATTCATATATGGACTAGTCGCTGCGTGTTTTTTAGGAGGAGTCGAAGGGATAATCACATTTTATAATCAAGGAATCGATAAGAATTTTATGTATTTCACAATCCCTTTTATTTTTAGTTTGTATGGACTGCTGGTTATTTCTAAAAGTAAAATCAAAAGTTTTGAAAATTTAAACTCCTATAGTAAGAATATATTCTTGTTTCATATGATACCTATTCAAATTTTTAATATGAGGCATGGCGAAATAACACCTATAAATGGATTATTCCGCTTGATGTTAGGGGTGTTTGTTCCAATAAGCATTGTTTTGTTTTACAATAAAATTGTGAAACAAATATCAATTTTTTACAAAATTAAAATGTGAGATGAATTGATGCAGCATATTTGTTTGATTATGCTTAATTAGGATTTAAGTCAGCAATCTTGTTTTGAAATAAATCATTTAGTCAAACTGAACTAAGAAGATACGAGATGGGTAATTATCTAATTAAAATAATCAGGGTTCTAGCTAAACCTCAGCTTTGGGGTATCATAGAACTCCTAATGGATCTTACATTTTTGGTCTCTTTGTCAAATGATGTTGGTGAAGAGAAACCTCAGAATCATTTGGACAGAAAGAAGAAAATTTCTTTCTGTTCTTTTTATTTGGTTAAAATAGTATTACCATGACAGATAATATTCTAGTATCTCTAAAAACGAATAAACGGTGTTCAAAGAGCTGACCTTCGGCGATAAGTCAAAAAATCTCAAAACATGAGGAGCTATTTCGAGATTTTCATCCTTAATGCTCCTGCGATTACTCGTCGCAGTTTTTAATTGGTGAGCGCTCAGGTCAAGACACTCTTTTCACAACCTCATGAAATAATGAGGGAGAAGTAAGAAGTAGTTAGTCTCTAAGGATAAACGATCGCCTGTGATAGCTGGGTTATTAATAGGTATTATGATAAAGTATGAGTAACATATAAAGGATGGTGAATCATATGAAAGTTTTTAAGTTTCTTGTTAAAATGTTCTTAGCTATAGTAATTCCTGCTTATGCCACTTATGGTTTGTTATCTGATAGGAATAAGTCAGACAGTAAGAAATCAAAACGCACTTAGATTGATTTGATGATTTTATTCGTTGTACCCTGATCTAGGGGAATCGAAAAGCTAAAAAGGAGCAAACATCAATTTTTCATACTGCAAATCAGTCTATCTTCATTTTTCTTTTAGCTTTTTTCCTAAAATCATCTGAGCTGATAGGTGAAAGCTTAATGGAGCAAAACTATCAGAGGATGGAATGATTGTCGAACTTTATTTTTGACCTTATTAATACATAATAATGTAAAGGCATTCATTGGAAGGTGAGTTAAAATGAAGAATATTATTGAGTATAAGATACCCTTTAGTTCTAAAAATATTGAAATACAAGTCAGAGAATTTTTGAATTATTATGAGAAAGATAAAACCGTCTTTCACTCGTATGAAGTAGCCAACAAGGCGAAAGAACTTGCAGAAAAGTTTAACGTACCAAAAGATAAAGCCTATCTTGCTGGTTTGTTACATGATATTAGCGTAATCATTCCTGATGATGAAAGGATAGAACTACAAAAGAGTTTAGGGGAGGAAGTTCTAAAAGAAGAAGAGAAACTACCTATGATTCTCCACCAAAAACAATCAGTATGTATAGCAAAAGAACTATTCAATATCAAGGATAGAGAAATATTATCAGCTATTGAATGTCATACAACGCTTAAAAAAAATGCTTCTAGTTTAGATAAAGTTGTTTTCATTGCAGATAAGATTAAATGGGATAGAGACCATAGTGCTCCTTATTTAAAACAATTGAACAAAGCTTTAGACATCTCTTTAGATCAAGGGTGTAAAACCTATATTGAGTGGGCTTTAACGGATATTTTCGTTTTACATCCTTGGTTAAAAGACGCAATGTGTGACTTAGGAATGTGAGTTTATGGGAAATTTCTATTTGGTTCAATAAAGAATTTGTGTTTTTTATGATTATATTTTCGTCAGTTAATTTTATAGAGAGATTACTATTTTTTATGTCGAATGAGTGCAATCACCGATGAGGACTAGACAAACGGTTATTCTCAAAGCAGTAAAAGACATACACAATTTGATTTAGTAATTTGGCGTGATCAAATAAGTTCTTTCAGATTGATGGGTTGAATAACTTCATCTTAGCGGTAGTGTGGTAGTTTTTTATAAAAAAATCAGGACCGATAGAATACTCTATCCGTCCTACAATGATTGAGTTTTCGTCTGGTATAGAGATTAAAAGGTGAGTGTCCTAGACTTAACATGTTTTACTAGATTTGCTTTAAACGAAAGCAGAAGAAGTTGTCTACTGAAATCACTATACAATTTATTCTGATAATGGAATCAGATTCATTTCTTCATGATAAGACATTTCCCAAAAAAGATACTCAAATTCCAAACTTGATATAAAAATTTGTTTTATTTTTTGTTGGTCTTTCGCACTTTTCATTTCGACTAATTCATCCAACAGGTCAAACATCCACTCAAATGATTTTTCAAAACTAGGATCTGCATATAAATCAATCCAGGAGCGATAGGGGTTCTTTTCTAAACTCGATTGATATCGTTTTTTTAAACGACTCGCATAATCGTAATAGGTCCAAGCGCAGGGAAGGATAGCTGCGATGATTTCAGCGACACCTCCACTATGGCCGATTGCTAGCATATTTGTTGTATAAGAGCGATTGTAAAAAGAAGGTTGTACGGTGTTAAATTCTTCTTTTTCAATAGCATAATCCAACATATATTGGCGATGTAAGTCAAGTTCTGTTGCTAGAATACTGTATTGTGCTTCAACAAAATGAAACAATTGATGTTCATTGTCTGATTTGGTGGCAGCTAATGCGAATACTTTAGCATATTCAAATAAATACAAGTAATCTTGTAGTAAATAAAATTGAAATGTCTTTTTAGCAAGAATACCTTTTCCTAATTCTTGAATAAATGGATGATTAAATCCTTTTTCCCAGCTGTCATAAGCTTCGATTTTTAAATTTTTTGAAAATGACATTGATTTACCTCCCAATCGTCTGATCAATCAATCCTAAAAGTTCCTGACTGGCTTTTTTGATATCTTTTTTTGACAAAATAGCAGATACGACAGCAAAACCTTGAATGGGAAGTGAGTGAAAAGCTGGGATTGTTTGCTGATTGATTCCACCGATCACAATGATTGGAAGCGAGATTTGCGCACAGATTTTTTCTAATTCTTCAGTTGTGACATGTATTGCATCTGGTTTGGTATCTGTAGGAAACATTGCACCGACTCCTAGATAATCCGCACCATTTTTTTCTGCTTCGATGGCTTCTTCAACCGTTTGTACTGAAACACCGATTAGTTTATCTGGTCCAAGATGCTTACGAGCTATAGTTAAGGGTAAGTCATTTTGACCTATATGGAGACCGTCTGCATCACATGCCAGAGCAATATCAAGGCGGTCATTGATGATCAAGGGAACGTTATATCTTTTGGTTAATCGCTTTATCTGTATGGCTTCTTCGTAAAACTTTCTAGAATCTAACTGTTTTTCTCGGAGTTGGACAGCAGTAACGCCTCCTTCAAGTGCTTGTGAGACAGCTTCCAACAGTGTATTTGTAGTGAATAAGAGTGGATCTGTTACTAGGTAGAGCCGATAATCAATCATCGTATGCAATAAAGTCACCTCGTTCTGATAAGGTTTGATCCGTTAGTTTACTTATTTCATCTATTAAATGAGTACGTAAACTACCTGTTCCGTTGGTTTTTGCCTTTTCAAAAGCTAATTCACCAGCAACACCCATTGCAATCACGCTACTTACGGCTGCTTCAAAAAAATCATCGGAATAACCACCACAAAAAGTAGCAATTAGAGAATCTAACATACAACCAGTACCAGTAACATGGCGCATTGCAGCACAACCATTTTTTACCTGCATCGTTCGAACTCCATCTGAAACGATATCGATTGCGCCGGTTATGACGATGATACAGTGAAAAGAAGAAGCTAGTGTTCGTGCAATATTGATGACTTCAGTTTCTTTTTTTTGATTCACAAGCGAAGTGTCTACTCCTTTAGCTGAAGTTTGAATACCTGCTAGACAAAGGATTTCTGAATAATTTCCACGAATGACTGTAAATTGGATACTGTTTAATAACTTTTTAGTCACATCCATACGAAATTGAGAAATACCCACACCGACTGGATCGAATATGACCGGAATTCCATGCTTGTTCGCTTCTTTGCCAGCAAGAATCATCGAATCGACGGTTTGTTCATTCAAGGTTCCTATATTGAGAACGAGTGCATCCACTTTAGCTGTTATTTCTGCTACTTCTTGAATCGCATCAGCCATTATCGGAGAACCACCAATAGCTAAAGTAATATTGGCACAATCATTGACTGTTACATAGTTCGTTAGATGGTGAACCAACGGATTGCATGCACGAATCTGTTGGATAATCGTTTCAAATGATGACATAAAATTACTCCTCTTCAACGGTATTTTGGTAAAGCGAGTAGAAATGATTCGTAGGACCATGTCCTTGACCGATCGCCAACGAATGTTGGATTGCAAGTGTAACGTATTTCTTTGCTTCACAGACAGCCTGCTCTAAAGATTTTCCTAGAGCTAATTCAGAAGCAATAGCAGAAGATAACGTACACCCTGTCCCATGAGTATTTTTGGTTTCGATTCGTTCTGCAGTAAAGTGATAGAATTTATTTCCATCAAAGAGCACATCAGTAGCTTCGCCAGATTTATGCCCACCTTTGATTAAAACAGCTGTTCCACTATTTTCGTAGATGGTTCGTCCGACTTGTTCCATATCTGCTATTGATGAGATCGTACATTGAGCAATTTTTTCTGCTTCTGGGATATTAGGTGTAATCAAGTTAGCTAAGGGAAGAACCGTCTGAATCAGTGTATCAATCGCAGTTGGCTCCATCAACGCATTGCCGTTTTTAGCGTATATCACTGGGTCTAAAACAATATTTTGTGGTTGCCATTTTTTTAAACTTTCAGTCACTGCAAGCATTGTTTCTTGGCTAGAAAGCATCCCAATTTTTACGGCATCGGGAAAAATGTCTTCAAAAACCGCATCCATTTGATCTTTGATGATTTGAGGGGAAATATCTTGGTAGGTCAATACACGAACCGTATTTTCAGCTACGACTGAGGTGATAACCGACATTCCATACACTCGATGAGCAGAAAAAGTCTTTAAATCGGCTTGTATACCCGCGCCACCACTACAATCTGATCCTGCAATACTAAGCACTTTTTTCATCTGTAATCCTCCTTAAAATAGAAAAAGACATTCCCCTAGAAAGAAGAATGTCTTGTTTGTTTTGATTTCGCATCAACAAAAAGGACATTTGCTCCCTACGCTGGTATCAACCAAACAGGTTCAAAGGGTCAGGTTTTACCTTCTCAACGCAACAGCGTCCCCCTGCAAACAAAATCATATTTTATTACTTTTTAATCATAGCGGAAATAGTTAGGAGATTCAAGAGCAGATAAAGGAAACAGGTGAGAATCGGAACTGCTCTTACGTAACTTCCGTTTTTGTTATTGCTAAATATCCATATGAATCAAGTGATCCGCAATGGTGTCGGTAGTAATGATGGAGTCAATCAGTTGATTTTTACAAGCATAATAGATTCCTTGCCATTTCGCATCATCATAAGCAATAGCGATGGTTTCAGGAATCGCTTTAAGCTCTTCAAGACTTAAACCAACCACATGCTTATTGATTGGATGATTTACTTCTTGCCCATCTTTATCATAAAAACGGGAGTTGATGTCCCCAACTGCACCAATCCCTCTTAATTGTGCCATTTCTTTTTTATTAGTATACCCGATTTCTTCCATCGTGTTGAAATGATCAGGGGAGGAGATACCGACAAGTGCTAATTCGACTTTTTTGGCTTCAGAGAGAATTTTATCAATGTAGATATTACCTTCAAATTCTTGACGAATTATCTCATTAGAAACCAGTGCTGGAGTGTAAAGATATTTTGAAGAACCACGTGTCTTTCGAGCAAATTCATGGCAAAGTTGATTGGAGTGGATATCAAAATGATCATATCCCATGCCGCCAATTAATGGAATGAATGTTGTATCAGGATAATTCTCAAATGGAAATTGAGTAACTAAGCTTTTGATTGACTTTCCCCATGAAATCCCGATTGTTTTCGCAGCTGCAATCTTATCTTTTAAAGAAATTGCTGCAATTTGTCCAACCATTTTCTCGATTTCTGGATAAGATAGATTCGTTTTGTCCACCACTTTAACAAAAGATAAGGCAAATTTTTTCTCTAGTTCGGTTTCTAATTCAATGGCATAGATATTTTCACTATTAATAAAAAATTCAATGAAACCTGCTTTTCGAGCATCAATTAACCATTTAGAAATGAGTGAACGAGAGACTCCCATTTTCTTAGCAATCTGTGCTTGTGTCAGACCTTCTTTATAATATAAAGTTGCTACTTTCACCATGTTTCTTTCTTCAGACTTACTCATTTTTTCCTCCAATTGATCGTTTCACTCCAGTTATTCACTTCACTTAAATAGATCAAGTCGATCGGGTAATCATAACTGTCATACATTTAATAAAAAACATTTCCATTTTTAGTGTACTTTATTTTTTCAAAAAATCAATTGACATTAATTTTGTCAAATGATATATTCTTGGTGTGGTATCATATGACAAATGAATTGTCTTTTGATAAAAGCGCGCAATTTGATCTTAAAAGGAGGAATGGGATTTGAATTTTCTGGTGAAGTTGTCAGATGGCTTTATGGGAATGTTTCAAGCTGGAGCAGATACTTTTGTTGGATTTTTAACGACGATCGTTCCGCTGTTGATTTCTTTGATTCTTTTTGTAAACGCTCTAATAAAAATTATCGGAGAAAAAAGAGTATTTGGATTCATGCAACGATGTACGAAATTCACGTTATTACGTTATACATTGATTCCGTTTTTAGCGTGTTTCTTTTTAACAAATCCAATGTGTTATACATTTGGACGATTTTTAAAAGAAGAACACAAGGCAGCTTACTATGATGCAACGGTGTCAATGCTTCATCCCATCGTGGGATTATTTCCTCATGCAAATTCAGCTGAACTATTTGTTTATCTTGGTGTAGCAGCTGGCTTTGGTAAAGTGGGAAATCAAAGTGAATTAGGTCTAAGGTATTTATTGGCTGCTTTTATGATTATCTTAGTACGAGGAATCATTACAGAAAAAATTGCTCGTTTCTTAACACAAAGAGAAGCAAAAAAAACAACAGAGGCATAGACGAAACTGAGAATGGAGGTAGAGATGGAAGCGAAAAAACTAATTATCCATAAAGGAAATGGAGGCTGGGGAGGACCATTAACCATTCCGTTAAATGATGAACGTAAGAAGTACGTTATCAGTGTAACCGGTGGTGGTATTCATCCCGTCGCTGAAAAGATTGCGGAATTAGCTGGGGTAACAGCGGTTGATGCATTTAAAAATCCAGTGGAAAAAGAAGAAACCTTGTGTGCAGTCATTGATTGTGGCGGAACAGCACGCTGTGGAACGTATCCAAGAATGAAGATCCCAACAATCAACGTAAAATTGCAAGCGCCTTCTGGGCCGTTGGCGAAATTTATGACAGAAGATATTTTTGTTTCAGGAACAACGATTACAAACATAGAAATTATTAGTGAGAGCGAAGCTGCACAAGTACATAATAAAGAAGATAAGAATGAAAAAACATCAAATATCAACACAAATAAACCGGAAACAACTACAGAAATAACAAAAGAAACCACTGAAAAGAAAAATCATAGCAATAAAAAAGGTGGGATTTTTGGCTTGATCGATACCATCGGACGTGGTGCGGGGAGCTTTATCAATATCATGTATCAAGCAGGGCGTGAAACGATCGATACCGTGCTAACAAATATTATTCCATTTATGGCTTTTGTTGCAACTTTGATTGGTATTATCAACTATACAGGAATTGGGGATATTATTGCGAAGTTTTTGTCACCTTTAGGCGGTAGCTTACTTGGCTTAGTTCTATTAGGTGCTATTACTAGTTTGCCGTTTTTATCTCCTTTATTAGCACCAGGGGCGGTGATTGCTTCGGTGATTGGTTTATTGATCGGAACAGAGATCGCTAATGGTACAATCCCGCCACATTACGCTCTACCAGCACTGTTTGCTATCAATTCACAAGTTGGCTGTGATTTTGCACCCGTAGGAATGACTTTGGGAGAAGCAAAACCAGAAACGATTTCTAATGGTGTGCCAGCTGTGTTGTTTTCGCGAATTTTAACTGGGCCGATCGCAGTTATCATTGCGTATGCCTTTTCAATTGGATTATAGAATAGGAGTGAAAAAATGCAACCTAAAAACATAACGTTTGGCTATTTAGCTGAGAAGAAGAATGCAAAGATCAAGGAAATACCGATGCCTGAATTGGCAGAAGATGAATTGTTAGTAAAACAAGAAGCTTGTAACATTTGTACAACTGACTATCAACAATGGTTAGGACTTAGAGAACATCAAGGCTATCCTATGGCTGGCGGACATGAATGTTCAGGAATTGTCGTAGCAAAAGGCAAAGCTGTCGGCGATACCTACCAGATCGGAGATCGTGTCAGTGTACTTTATGATTATTGTGGTTACTGTGATGAGTGTAAATTTGGTGAAATTACGAATTGTGAAAACAAACGACAATTTGGAAAGAATTATTCAAAGGAGTTTTATGGGATTTTTGGATTTGCGAATTATTTTGTTCGTAAAGCCAAGAGCTTCGTCAAGATGAGACCAACTTTATCTGCCTCAGAAGCTGCTTTTGTCGAACCCTTATCCTCCGTCGTTCAAAATATGAAAAAATTACGAATAGTGCCTGGGAAAGAAACGATCGTGATCATCGGTGGAGGAACAATGGGACTTCTTAATGGACTAACAGCACGAGCAATGGGCGCAAGGGTCATTATTTCTGAGGTCATGCCTAAAAAGTTAGCTCTGATCAAGGAATTAGGGTTTGAAGCGATTGATGCAAGTCAAAACGATCCAGTCCAAAAAGTCAAAGAACTCACAAATGGGAGAGGGGCTGACAGCGTTATTGTCGCAGTTGGATCAACTTTGGCGATGAATCAATCCCTTGAGATGGTGAAAGAAAAAGATGGGAAAATCTCGATTTATGCTGCGGGTTATCCTGCGCCTGAAATGGCTATCCAGCCAAATACGATTCATTATATGCGTCTCGAAGTGATCGGTACGTATGCTTCCACATTAGAAGATTTTTATGACGCAGCTACACTCCTAAATGAAGGGCGTGTCGATGTATCAAAATTGATCGAAACCAAAATTCCATTAATGGATATTCAAAAAGCATTCGAGATGGCTAGTACCCCAGGAAGCTACCGGGTATCAGTTGTATTAAATGAGGAGGGGAATAAAGAATGATCAAATGTTTAGCAATCGCAGATTTATTTATTGATCGAGAAATGATGGAAGAAGGCTTAAAAGATTTAGCGACAAAAGGAATTTCTGTAGACATCAAAGAATGGCGGCATTCTGATTTAGATAGTCTGCAAAAAGATAATATCAAGATTGAAAAACAAGGGTGTGATGCAGTCGAATTACCAGAGTATCTCTTAGAAAATATTGAAGAGTATCAGTGGATCATTACTCAATTTGCACCGATTGGTAAAAAAGTGATCGAACGGGCGGAAAATTTGGAATTAGTTGGCGTACTGCGATCAGGTACAGAAAATGTCGCTGTTAGCTATGCCGAAGAAAAAGGAATTGCTGTTTATAATACTCCTGGCAGAAGTAAGACTAGTGTGTCGGAATTTACTGTTGGTTTGATTTTGACAGAAATTCGAAATATCGCACGAGGAAATCAAAAATTAAGAGAGCATCAGTGGCAAAAGTACTATCCTAATGGGCTATTAGCACCTGAATTAAAAGAGTCAACGATTGGGTTAATTGGTTATGGCGAAATTGGCCAACGAGTTCTCATTTGTTGCGACCTTTTGGATGTAACATTCTTTTCTTTGATGATTATTTTGATGGTACGTCCCCTGATACTCAAGTTAGCTTAGAGGAACTGGTGGAAAAAGCAGATATCTTTTCGATGCATTATCGATTGACTCCTCAAACAAAACATATGATCAATGAGTCGCATTTCAAGAAAATGAAACCTTCTGCTGTTTTCATCAATAGTGCCCGTGCTGGATTAGTCAATGAACAAGATTTGATTCAAGCATTAAGAAACAAAGAGATTACGGGAGCGGCAGTGGATGTTTTTGAACAGGAACCATTACCCGCAGACCATCCTTATCTAACATTAGATAATCTCACGATCACCCCTCATATTGCGGGCTCGACAATTGGTAATTTTGCCAATTCGCCTAAAATATTAGTGAACCGAATCTTTAGAGAATATTTATAAAAAAACATAAAAAATTGAATGAGTGGAGGAAATACATAAGATGACTTTATATGGTGAATTACAATTAAGAGAAAAAACAGGAAATCCAATCAAAGTGGGTGTAATTGGTGCAGGACAAATGGGCAGGGGAATGATTGCACAAATAGCGTCAATTCCAGGGATGATCGTAACAGGGATCAGTGACTTGTCCTTTGATTATGCACAAAAAGCGAAAGAAGCGTATCTAGCTTCGGCAAAAGTTAAAAATGATGTCCTTATTTCAACAGATGCTAAAGAAATTATTCACTCTGATTGGAATGAAGTAATCGTAGATGCTACTGGTGTACCTGAAGCAGGAGCAAAAATTGCGCTTGAAGCGTTATTAGCAAAAAAACATCTTGTCTTATTAAATGTTGAAATCGATATCACTATTGGACCTTTGATGCATAAACTCTATGATTCAGCAGGGTTGATCTATACAGGATCAGATGGCGATGAACCTGCAGCAACCACCGAATTATTTGAATTTGCTTCGTCTATGGGGATGGAAGTCTTAGTTGCGGGAAAAGGCAAAAATAATCAATTGAATATTTCCGCAAATCCGGCAACTGCTGAAAAAGAAGCTCAGAAAAAACAAATGGCTCCTCACATGCTAGCTGCTTTCCAAGATGGAACAAAAACAATGGCTGAAATGAATCTTTTATCAAATGCGATTGGCTATATCCCTGACAAGGTAGGTATGCATGGTTTGAAAGGGGATCTAGATTCTGTCATTACTTCGTTAGATTTAAAAGAAAATGGTGGTGTCTTATCTCAATTTGGTGTAGTGGAATATGTGGATGGTTTAGCGCCAGGCGTCTTTGTTATCGTTAAGGGGCAAAATAGCGAAGTAGCTGAAGAAATGAATTACTTGATGAAGAAAGGGGAACGGGATCATCATATCTTATATCGCCCGTATCATTTAGCAAGTTTAGAAACACCAATTACGATTGCAAAAGCTGTCTTACAACAAGATCATGCCATTGTTCCATTAGGCGCCCCAATTTCAGAAACCGTTGCGGTAGCGAAAAAAGATATTCAACCTGGGGATCATTTAGATGGAATCGGTGGTTTTTGTGTCCGAGGAGTACTTGAGACCCACGAAGAAATGAAGCGAGAGGGACATATCCCGATCGGACTGATCTCTGGAGAAGTAGTAGCAAAACGTTTTATACTGGCGGGTTCTTTCTTAACTGAAGATGACGTTGAACTAGATGCCAGTACCACTGTTTGGCAGTTACGTCATTTACAAGATACGACGTTATCATAGAAGGAGGAGAAAACCATGCACACAACAAAGATTGTTGAGGTTGGTTCTTTAGTGGAAGAATTTGCGGCAGAGTACTTAATGATTCTTTTCGGACAACAGGTACCACCTGAATTAAAAGACATCTGTGTGGTCCATGACAATCATGAAACGGCTAAAAATGTCATCAAAACAGGGGATATACTGACCATCGGCAACCAAGAATATGAAATCAAAGAAGTTGGCAGTGAAGCCAATCATAACTTTGAAACCCTCGGTCATATCTCCATTTATTTCCGCACAGGAGAAAACGAAGTCTTGCCAGGAGCAATCGTTGTAGAGCCTCAAATCTTTCCAGAGTTTGCGATTGGGGATACCATCCGATTTGGAGAACCACAATAAGGAGTCGCTAGTTGTTGAAGAACGGCTGGGATTGTTCCTGATCGTAGTAAAGAACTAATGTGTTTGATAGTATATCAATAACTGCTAGATCAGAAGAAAAAAACTAACTCTGCCTCGTGAAAATTTAGGTAGAGTTAGTTTTTGTTTGATAACAGTTATCGTTTTTTCTTTTTTACAATATACAGTAAAAAGACAATAATGAGGACGAGAGCGAAAATAATACCTCCAGCTAGCCAAAGGAGCCAATTGTTTTGCGGATCATCCTTTGTAGTAGATATATTTTGTTCATTATAAGTTGCAGCTGTTTTTTGCGAAATAGTAAAATTTATCTTTTGCTGCCAATTGATTTCCTTGTTCTTGATATTCGTCATTAGCTGATAGGTTCCTGGTTCGAATTCTTTTCCTTCTAAAAAAATCAAATAGTCCGTGCCGCTGTTAGGGGCGAACGAAATGGGCTGGGTCCCAGTTAGTACTGGGGTTTGTTGTTGTTCTTTTTTGATCTCATAGTGTATACGAGCACTAGATAGATAAGCAGCATTAGTATTTTCCAAAGTTGCTTTGATGGCATTTCTCTGGTTGATTTGGGTAGGTGCTGCTTTTTTTAGTTCTAAGTTCGGTTGGATTTTGTTTAGTTGTGTTTTAAGTAAGACAGCAATCTCCCGAGAAAAGACATGTTGGATATTTCCTTGTATATCTTTTTTTGGTTCTTCTTGGAGATAGAGCCCACCCGCAATTACTCCATCAAAATCTTTTTCTGGCATTTTGATGGTTAAAGGAATCTTTTTTTTGTTCATGTCCCGCAAGAGTAAACTTTTGCTTATCAACAGAAACAATTTTCTCGATATCAATGGGCAAATTATTAGGACGATCTTGATTTCTACCAGAATATTCAACAACGCCTAGTTGATTGGTCTTTGCACGATTAAAGGACGGAATGATCGTGATCTCAGTTTCTTTTAGATTCGTGACTAAGACATTCAAAGTCGATTCCTGTCCAGGTTTTAGTTGTAGATCAAAATAATTGTCGTTTGTTGATGGTGTTGATTCATTGACTTGTATTTGTGCATCAAAACTTTGTAAGGATTCGCCGTAGATGTTAAGATTTCCCATCAGTAGAAAGAAGAAGGGTAGTATCCAAAACCACTTTTTCACGATCATTCCTCCTTTCTTAGTTGGTTGGACTGAATGAGAAAGTCCAATTTAATATAGTAGTATATTGTTCGGCTACTTTATTTGTATTCGCTGGAACAGATAAGCTGAATTGATTGATCGCTAGTGCAGTATCACCCGAGTTTTGACCTGCGGTTGCATCTAAAATCGTAGCATCTTGATTGAATACTTGGATCGCTAATTCATCGTTTTCATAGGCACTGGTAGGGGCTAACCCTAAATTATTTGTAAGTCCGCCAAAAGATAAATTGAGCTGTGCACCTGATAGCTCAACATCATCCGCTGTTTTGAACTGGTCAGTTTGAGATAACTTGACTGTCCATGTAGCTGCCGGATTTCCTCGGTTGTCTCGAACAGCTACGGTTCCAGTAGTAGGTGTAGAGCCGGTTTGTTCACCTGTAGCAGTAGCAATCCAGTTTTCAGCAGCTGCAGTTTGCAGGGGATGATCCCCAAAGTCTAAATTAGTTGGTATACCGCCAGCATAGTCAAATTCAAGTGCGCCTTCCACATAGGCCACTTCTCCTTGGGTTTGTGAATCAGCAAAAACGAGAGAACTTGAAAACAAGCTGATCCCCAAGATAAAAAAAGATAACGTTTTCTTTTTCATTTCTTCTTCCTCCTAAATAAATTACGGTGTATCCGATAAGAGCCATTCCACCATTGTTTGGTAGGTTCCCTTTGTTTTCAGACTTTCTTTGGGAACCGCTAATGAGAACTGATTGATTGCTAATTGGACTTGACCAGGATCAGTTACACCATTTAATTTGAGTAATGTTTGTTGCGTACCTATAGATAGAGGGACCATTTGATTAGCAGTACTTGTGATCCCAGTGATAGGAAAGGTAGTTGTTAAATCTGCTGTTGAGATTTGTAATTGGGACGTTAATTGATTGGTTCCGTTTTGCCAAGGACTAAGTTGTTGGACTTTTATTTGCCAATTTTTTACAACTGTCCGTGTATCAGTAATCGAAATCGATCCGGTAGTTACTTGATTGTTATTGGTGGCTACTAAGTGCTCATCCTGTTGGGTCTGGATCAAGTGCTGACCAAAGTTCAAGTGAGTCGGCAAGCTTGTGGTCTGCCAGGTGAGTGCTCCGGCTGAAAAATAAACAGGTGTTGTACCAGTAGTAGTTCCTAACTGAATCGTCGACTGATCTGTTTGAATAAAACCGCCCTTAAAATTAGCTGTTAGATCTTGGGTCAATTTGGGCGAAGATAAAAGAAATGGTAGCGAAACACTCGTATTACCTAAAATCGAAGCAGCAACCAAATTTTTACTATTATCAGAAGCTGGTGAATTTAAACTCGTAATAAATTGAGACAAAGCTGTGACAAAGGGGGACAATAATGTTCCTAAAACAGTCCCAATCAGCGGTAAAGCTTGGACGATCGTTAATAAATTTTGAATCCGATTTTTTAATGTCGTTGTCAGGATGGGTAATAGCCCTTGACTAATCGCTACGCCATACTGAGTGCTCGACCGTGGGACGATAGCTAGAGTAAGATTCTGGGCACCAAAAGTTTCCGAACGTAATTCTGACAATGCCTGATTAACCGCTGTTTTATTTTGTGTGGAAACTAAAGGTGAGTTGACGATCAACGAAATCACAGAGGTTATGGTCGGCAAAATCAATTGTAAAGGGGACTGACTAAGTGGCACAGTAACAGTAGTTTGAACAGTCGCATTCCCATTAGGTTGGATATACCCGACCATTTCAGTCGGTGCTTCTAAAATGGCATATTTATCGCCAGTTGTGATAACCCCAGCGCTGATGCCATTTTTTCCTTCAATGAGAAAAGTGACAGGGACATTTACTCGGTTTAAAAAAGGCGCATTTGGACTGGTTTGACTGTTATTAGTTGCGGTAGTCGTACCAAATAAATTTAACGAAACTGCTTGAACAACATTTGTTTGTGCAAGCACTGACAGAAGTGTCAATAACAGAAAGATTACTTGTTGAATCTGTTTTCTTTTTTTGTGAAGCATCGTGCCCCCTCCCTAATGAGTGAACCATATTAACTCGACAAAAAATTGGCGAACGCTAAAATGATTGCAACTCTGATTAATTAAACTATAGCAATTTTTCGGAAATCTAGCTAATCAAAAACTCATTTTTTTCTAATTTTTATAATAGAAATCCATATTCGACAGTTTTTTCAAATGAGGAATATTTCTATTTATCTTTCATATGATGCGTTTATAATGAGGGGGAGCCAAGAAGGATTTTCCAAAATGAAAATTAAAAGAGATGATTTGAGAAAAATGGATAGTTGGATCTAGCACTTACATTCATTTTTCTGTTTCGTGCGTAAAGATCGAAACAAAAAAATACGCCCCAAAAATTGTCGTTTTCACGTACAACTTTTGGAGCGTACCTCATTATAGAGTCTTTGAAAAAGAGACTTTGAAAAAATAATCCGATGCATCACAACTTTCGTCCAATATTAGTTAACCGAAAGCGAAGAAAGCCAACTTTTTGCGGCAATTAATTCAGCCTTTGTTAATTGATGACCAGTAAACGTTTCTTGGAATGTGAGGTGAGCTTTTTGCATTTCAAAATCTTTGATCAGATTCGTAATCGCTATAGAGGAGACGATTGGATCGGTCTTGCTGTAAGAAAGCCAGATCTGAGTATCAGTCATTATTTTTGCTGGATAATTGGCGTTTAAAGACATTGGATGAAAAAGGATTCCTTTTCGCAGCTCAGTATTTCTCGATAATAGCAAGTGAGCAGCGATATTCGCTCCATTGGAATAGCCTACGATCACCCAGTCATGTAACGAGATGTTTTCTTTTTGGCTAACTGCTGAGATTTTATGATACAGAAGCGCTGTTTCTTCTGCTAAACTCTGGTAATCGAATTGATTCAACCCATTCCGTCGAAAGAAGCGATTCATTCCGTCTTCTTTGATTGAACCACGAAATGAAAGAATCGTAGCATCCGGTTCAAGGAACTGGGCGGTTTCAAGTAAAGAATATTCATCGCCACCTGTACCATGAAGAAGGAGTAAATTTCTACTTGTTTGTTTTCCCGCTTGAAAAAAATATTCCATGATTTGACCTCTTTTTCTTGAAAGTTATGTTTCTTGAAAACGACTGTCTGGATAGAAAGAAGATCATTCTCGTTGTTGGTTGGCATCCTGAGTATCGAAGGGACGAATGTACGCTTCGATTTCTTCTCTTTTACTTTCGAGTTGTGGTGGGAGTGATAGTTTTTCGCCAGCTGTATCTGCTGATTCATCGCCAAAAAAACCAGGTCCATCTGTTGCTAATTCAAAGAGAACGTGGGTGGCAGCTAAGAAGTATTCTGATTGGAAGTAGAAGCGATCCACAAACCCTGAACTTGGTACGTTTATCTGATTGATCACATGGATCCAGTGACGTAAGGCTTCTTCATCAGCGACACGCAAGGCAAGGTGATGGATATTGCCGAATCCTTCGATTGCTTTTGGTAAATCTGCTCGCTGTTCAACAATGATGCTTGCTCCATTACCGCCTTGACCGACTTCAAAGAGCGAAAAAGCTCCTGTTTGATCAGTAAGTTTAAACTCTAAAGTCTGTTCTAATAGTAACTGTAATGGTTCCATTTGACTCACTCGGACAAAAACTGGACCCAAGCCTGTAATTGCATATTCTGATGGAATATTGCTGTTCTTCCAAGGAGTACCACCAGCAACACCTGTATTGTTTTCATCAGAAATCAATTGATAGAATTGATGGTCAAAGTCTTCAAACTCCAGATATTTTTTAGAAAAACGTTCCTTGATCGCAGAGTGAAGAACATTCTTTTCTTCAAAGCGTTTGAACCAATAAGTCAATGCTTCATCAGTTGGTACGCGAAAGGACACTCTAGAAATCGTATCCGTTCCTTTACTTCCTTGAGGTTGATTAGGAAAAGCGAAAAAAGTCATGTCAGTTCCAGGGGAGCCGTATTCATCTGTAAAATAAAGGTGATACGTTTCGATATCATCTTGGTTGATCGTTTTTTTACTAAGCGCATTCCTAAAATATCCGTAAAAAAACGATAAATTTTAGTGGGACTTGAAGTCATAGCGGTAACATGGTGGATGCCTTTGATTTGAGTATCCATGAGAGTTCCTCTTTTTAACTTACAAAAAGTAAGTGTTGTGTTAGTTACAGTATAGTGAGTGGGAACGTTTCTGGCAATTATTCTGTTTGACTCTGCTCTTTTGTAAACACCAAAAAATCCGTTTCACAATAGTTTCCTATTTTTGAAACGGATTTTTTTAGTTTGAACGGACATCAAGTAAGGAATAGTTGCGGACATCAAACCGATTTCTACTAGATGAATATTCGATGGGCTGACCATCTTTTAGATAAACGACTTGTTGCACATCCAAAACAGGATCTATTTCCGAACAATTCAAGTATTCCTGATCAAAGTGCGTACTTTTATCTGCTGAAATTGCTCGATAGGCGCCTGCAAAATGAAGATTTAGATCTTGGTGCAAGTAATCATAGATAGAAGAAAGCAGATGTTCTTTTTTTAGACCTGGAACTAAATGTACAGGCATAAATGTATGTTCCAAAATATAAGGTTCGTTGTCTAAAATTCGTAAACGGTGAATATTATAAACCGGTTGTTCGGCACCAATCATTAATTTTTCTTGAATAAATGGGTTCGGAAACTCGACATCAAATTGAATGATTTGACTCGTCAGTGAACGATGACGACGCTTCATTTGATGACTGAGTCCCTCATACTCATTGGCAGGGGAGGTATCTTTCTCGATAAAAGGATGATCTAAAATTTTGGTTCCAGCCCCTCTTTGCGAATAAACTAATCCTTCCATAGCCAGAATATTGATGGCTTTTTTGATGGTCATTCGACTTGCGCCAAATTCTTCGACTAAAGTGATCTGATTAGGCAAAAAGCTGTTTGGTGGATATTGTTTTGAACGGATTCTTTCCCTTAAAACATTTGCGATTTCTTCATATTTTGGCACGTTATTCACCTCGTATTGAGTATAACGAAAGTTATTTCGTTCGACAAGAAAGAAATAACGAAGTTTAGTTGTTGAATCACTCATTTCAATGAAACAAGCATGAACAAATCAATTCACATCATTCCATGTTTTGACTGTTCATGCTAGATTATAAAATTTGCTTAATCTCTATTAGAAAGAAGATGATTTGCTTCACAGGTGAGTAGATAAGGCTTTACACAACGTCTAAATCAGGTTGTTTATCTAATACTTTTAAGAATGGGTACCAAATAAAAGCGACGATCACAAAATCGACTACTTGTAAGAGACCGCCTAGCCATGAATTGGTAGCTAAAACACCACTAGCAATGATCGGCACAGTCCACGGAACTGAAACACCTGTAGGCGGAGGAACGATGCCAGCTGCCATCATCAAGTAGTTGAACGTTGTCACGACCAAAGGAGCAACGACCCAAGGAATCAAAATGGTTGCGTTCAATACGATTGGTAGACCAAAAATTGCAGGTTCATTGACATTGAAGATTCCAGGTGCTAGCGCTAAACGACCAACATCACGGTATTGTTTTTTCTTCAAGACAAAAGCCATCAATAATACTACTGCTAACGTCATTCCAGAGCCACCGATACCAACGGTAAAGGTTTCCATAAATGGTTTTGTGATGATATGTGGTAGTTCTTTCCCATGCTGATAAGCTTCTAAATTATCAAGCATCAATGTATTCCAGATAGGGTCCATAACAGAATTAACAATAATTTGACCGTGAAGACCAAAGAACCACAAAAATTGAACAAAGAATAAGGCAATCAACGTGGCAGGTAAACTACTACCTAAACCAGTTAGAGGTTTTTGGATAACTTCATAGACTAAGTCATGAAGGTTCGCATTAAATACGCCAGTCATGACAGCGTTGATGATCAAGAAAACAGTCAATGTGACTACAGCTGGAATCAAAGCAGCAAAAGATTTCGTTACTGCAGGTGGTACGCCATCAGGCATTTTAATTTGCCAACCACGTTTGGTGATTCGACAGTAGATTTCCGCAGCTAAAAAGGCAGCAATCATTCCAATGAACATTCCTTTAGCACCTAGACGATCAAGTGATAGGACACCCGAAACTTCTTCACCACCAGCTGTTGTCATCACAAAAGGTGTGAGAATCAAAAAGCTTGCGAATGAAACAGCACCACCAAAAATACCTTCTACATCATATGATTTTGATAAATAATAGCCGATACCAAATGTAACAAAAACGGACATGATACTCATCGTCGCATTTTGACCATTACCAAAAAGGGTGCTTAACGTGCCTTTGGTACCATCACTGAAGAACGGTAGATTATTCACAACGACCACAATTGATCCAAACATTGTTAGCGGAAATGACAACATAAATGCATCCCGTAACACAGTTAAGTAACGGTTTTGCCCTAAAAGATTGGCTAAGGGCATAATTTTTTGAGAAAGTTTATCCATAAAACCATTCATTTTTTTCACCTCAAATTTATTTTGCAATCGATTACAAACGTAGTATAACGTCTGTCTGTTTAAATGTCTAGTCATTTTTATCAAAAGTATTGATTTATTTTCGGTGATTGTTTATGATTACGGTAATTACTAAAAGAATTGAGGGATTATGAAATGAAACACTACGATTTTCCAAAGAATTTTTGGTGGGGAACCGCCGCAAGTGGACCACAAACAGAAGGCAGAATCGACGGAGATGGGAAAGGAGAAAACATTTGGGACTATTGGTATGATCTAGAGCCAGAAAAATTTTTCAATCAAGTTGGTCCTGAGAAAACCTCTCAAGTTTACACGAAATATCGAGAAGACGTTCAATTGATGAAAGAGACAGGTCATAATACTTTCCGAACATCCATTCAATGGAGTCGTCTATTCCCTAAAGGAAAAGGAGAAGTGAATCAACAGGCTGTATCATTTTACCGCTCATATTTTACAGAATTACTGGAGCAGGGAATTGAACCATTTGTCAATTTATATCATTTTGATATGCCTTTAGAATTACAACAAACAGGTGGCTGGTTGTCTCGTGATACGGTTGACGCCTATGTGGCCTATGCAAAAACCTGTTTTGAGTTATTTGGGGATTTAGTAAAGAAATGGTTTACCCATAATGAACCGATTGTTCCAGTAGAAGGCGGTTATCTCTATCAGTTTCATTATCCTAACCATATCAATCTAAAAGAGGCTATTCAAGTTGGTTTCCACGAAAATTTGGCAAGTGCCAAAGCAATTGAAGCCTATCATAAGATGGGACAAAAAGGAGAAATTGGAATCATTTTGAATTTAACTCCTAGCTACCCGCGAGACGAAACAAACCCTGAGGATGTCAAGGCTGCTAGAGTCGCTGATGCTTTTTTCAATCGTTCTTTTCTTGATCCTGCAGTAAAAGGAGAGTTTCCATCAGAGTTGGTTGCTATTGTGAAAGAATTAGCGATAATTCCAGAGATGGGGCCCGATGACTTAACGATTATCAAAGAAAATACGATTGATCTATTAGGAATCAATTATTATCAACCTCGGAGAATCAAGGCAAAAGAAACACCGATTGATCATCAGAATGGACCAATGCCAGAAGATTATTTTGATTATTATGACATGCCTAATAAAAAAATGAATATCTATCGTGGTTGGGAAATTTATGAAAAAGGGATCTATGATATCTTGACGAATACGAGAGAGAACTATGGCAATATCAAATGTTATATCTCTGAAAATGGTATGGGTGTAGAAGGGGAAGAACGTTTCGTTAACTCGGAAGGCGTGATTGAAGATGATTATCGGATCACTTTTGTTACAGACCATCTGAAATATGTGCATCAGGCAATCCAAGAAGGAACGAATTGTGTGGGTTACCACATGTGGACTTGCATGGATAACTGGTCTTGGACGAATGCTTATAAAAACCGTTATGGACTGATTGCTGTCGATCTAAACCAAGACGGTAAACGGACGATTAAAAAGTCGGGCCATTGGTTTAAAACCGTAGCCTTGAAAAATGGGTTTGAAGCCTAAAAAGTTTTGTAAATAGTTTTTAGAATAAAAACGAATGAAACTGGGACAAAAAGTTGTGAAGTACAAAGGTCATAATCGCAATAAACGATTTTATTATTTTACCAATCTTCAGAAATTTCGGCTTATCTGCTCATTTCTTGAAAATAAAAACTTTTTGTCTCAATTTCATTGGTTTATTACATAAAAAATGGTAGGAACAATACTAAAAAGCAGTGTGAACCGACACAGTTATCCATACTAGTAAGAACATGGATACGAGTGATTAAAATTTGTTGCAATTTACAAAAACTGTCGATAAAGAAAAGGAGATCGAATGGAAAAAAACGAAGGTTTATTTAATGTATATTTTAAAGCAGATCGAGTGGACTATGGAAAAAATAGCTATGAATCGATCAATTTAAAGAATAACCCGAATTTGATGTCAGATAGTATTTATTTATATAATCTTTTATTCATGAATAAGCCGGCATTTGCTCCAAGGGATTGGGAACAACACCAAGTTAACTTTAAAAGATATGTTATGCCGCGTTTAACTGTGAACGAACAAGCAATAGTCAGTGAATGGATAAATACTCTTCATAACAATGAATTGTTAAAGTACAGATCTTTAGAGGGAATGGCGAAAACTTACGTTACTTTTCATAAGCTGTTAAAAAAAAATAACTAATGAAGCGGACCAAGCTTTTGAAGATCAGTTTAAAGATGTTCAGTCATTAGATCAGCAATCACGAAAGAAAACAATCGATATCTACAGTTTTTATCATAAGATTTCTAATGAAAAAACAGTAGAATCAACTAAAAGATTAGAAGTGCAGGTCAATGATTTGTTGATCAAACCAGTGGTAAATAAAGGTGAAAATAGTCCTAATTGGTTTAATGATTTAGTGAGAGCAGTTATGGTTCTGGAACGAGGGATAGAGTCAGAGAAACTAAAAACAAAAATATTTACTGAAATAAAAAATTCCGGTAATCAACCCGTTTTTGAAGAAAAAGGGGATTCATTTATCAAAAACCATGCGATTCCACGCATGCAAAAAAATAATGGTTTGGATGATACATATTATGAACTATCTCAAACAATCAATGGTTTGAACAAGAAAATAAAGGTGCCTGTAGAAGAAGCACAATCTGTCGCTTCTGTTTTTTATGATAAGATATTTCCCAATTTACTCCGTTTGCCTGACATGTCTCATCTGGAAAAAATAGCGATTTATGAAATTTATATCGATGGAAGTAACTTATTACCGAAAACCAAAAATAAAATAAAAAAAACTTTGGAGAAAAATTTATTAAAAAAAGAAAAAAAGAAACTTGAAGAAGTCAAGCTTTTGAAAAAACAAAATATTCAGATGATAGAAGAGGTAGGACCGCATGATTTATTAGCCCTTGAAGAAATACAGCGAGGAAAGCAAAAAGCAACAGTAGATTTTTTTACAGCTATTTATAAAAAGTATGAAGCATTAAATAGAACAACAATGACTAGAGAAGCGAAGAAATATTTAAGCGAAGTAGGCTATTCGGAATTTGAATTTATAGTACATAATAGTGAACAAAAAAATCATATAATAAAACAAGAATCTACTTCTTTAAGTGTACTTAAATCTATGCTTAAACAGAAAGGTTTATCTCCTTATGCAGTGAAAGCTTATTGTTTACCCTATTTAGAAGAGCGACAACTGGAAAGCAATATCAAAAAACTTTGGAGAAAACCTTTTTTGAAAGATTTAACACGAGAAGAGATTAAAGTAGTGGAGAATCTAGTTTCAGAAAAAAGATTATGTCTACAATTAGGGAAGGAAGTAGGGCCAGAACTTGCAGTCAGATATGAAAGAAGCAATCAAGATAATCAAGTAGAACGACTGAAATTGTTCAATGAAATGGATCAAAAGGTTTTTTCAGTGACTTGTCGCCAATTCATCAAAGAGCAAGCTAAAAAATGTTTGAGTGCAACGAATTATACTCGATTTGAAGTAGCTCAAATGATACGAAATATAGAGAGAAAAAAAGGGTTACAGGAAAGAGAAAAAAACAATTTTTTTGATCCGATTATTAATAGTCAAGATTTATCTTCTAACGAAATTAGAGCCTATTGTCTAGCCTATTTAGAAGAGCAACAAATGGAGAGCAACATCAAAAAAAATTTGAGAAAACCTTTTTTGAAAGAGTTGAAACCAGAAGAAATTTTGAAAGTGAAGAATCTAGTTTCAGAAAAAAGATTATATTTACAATTAGGAAAAGAAGTAGGTCCAGAACTTGCAACTAAGCTTGACAATAGCAAGGAAAGCGACCAAGTAGTCCTATCTCAATTGTTCAAAGAGATCGATCAAAAAGCTTTTTCAGTAACTTGTCGCCAATTCATCAAAGAGCAAGCTAAAAAATGTTTGAGTGCAACGAATTATACTCGATTTGAAGTAGCTCAAATGATACGAAATATAGAGAGAAAAAAAGGGTTACAGGAAAGAGAAAAAGACAATTTTTTTGATCCGATTATTAATAGTCAAGATTTATCTTCTAACGAAATTAGAGCCTATTATCTAGCCTATTTAGAAGAGCAACAAATGGAGAACAACATCAAAAAAAATTTGAAAAAACCTTTTTTGAAAGAGTTGAAACCAGAAGAATTATTGAAAGTGAAGAATCTAGTTTCAGAAAAAAGATTATATTTACAATTAGGAAAAGAAGTAGGTCCAGAACTTGCAGCTAAGCTTGACAATAGCAAGGAAAGCAACCAAGTAGTCCTATCTCAATTGTTCAAAGTGATGGATCAAAAAGCTTTTTCAGTGACTTGTCGCCAATTCATCAAAGAGCAAGCTAAAAAACATTTAAGTGAAGCAAACTATGTGAGATTTGAAATAGGTCACGTGATACGAGAGGGAGAGAGTAAAAAAAATTTACAGGAATGGGAAAAAACAGATTTTCTTAATCCATTTCTAAGTCGCGAAAATTTATCTCCTAACGAAATTAGAGCTTATGAGTTAGCTTATCTAGAAATGAAATACAAACCACTTAGCCGAATGAATAGTTGGAAAAAGAGTTTACAACAATATTTTGAGAAAAACTTAACAAATGAAGAAAGAAATGAAGTGCAAGCCTTAGTTCCTCAAAAAAGAGTTCTTATCCAATTGTCAAAAGAGCTAGATTTAAAAAACGTATTCCAGCTTGAAGAAATACAGCAAGGAAAACAAGAAGGAAGGCTTGGTTTTTTCACAGATATTTATGAAAAATCCTTTTCAACGACTAACCAAGAATACATCAAAACACAAGCAAAAATATATTTAAGTCCTGCTAACCATGCTGAATTTGCAGTGAAAAGTCAGATGCAAGATGCATTGAGAGAAAAAGGATTAAAGCTAGCGAATATTAAGTTTAGGGAAGATAAAATTCGGGTGTTTCTTGACCAGAAAATACAATCACCACTTGAAATTAGAGCGTATTACTTAGCCTGTATAGAAGAACAAGTGATACCAATGGATATCAAAAAAAGTTTGATACACGCTTTGAAAAAAGATTTAACTGTAGACGAAAATCTGAAATTGTCAGAACTCATTTCAGAACAACAAAGACTTATCCACTTGTCTGAAGAAATAGGCCCAGAACGTACATTGGAATTCTTAAAAATAAAAAAAGAAAACAAAGCAGCAACAATTGATTTCTTTACAGATTTATATAACAACGTATCTTCCTATACCCAACAATGGATAAAAGAACAGGCATCTTTACATTTAAATCGAAAAGAACATTTAGAGTTTACTAAAAAAGTCAAACTAAAAGAAATAATCAAAGAAGGTGGGCCTGATTTAAAAGCATCTGCAGTCTATAACCAATATAAACGAGCATTCGAAAAAGCAATGAGTCTTCCAGTCATTGAAAAGCTGCAAGTGAAAAACGGGCTGCAACAAGTCAATGCTAATCTTTTAGATCCTCTTGAACTTAGGCGATTAAACAAGGAACAACTAATCGATTCTTTGGTCAAAGTCCAAGTGAGATTTCCACATTGGGAACAACGTTTAAAAGATCAAGCAATCGACCGCTGCATCTCGCATTTAAACGATTTAGAAAAAAAAGAGATCAAGACTTCTTTAAAAGTTAAAGAATTGAAAGGATTTTTAAATAAAGTTAAGTTTCATGATTCCGATGAATTTAGCTTAATTTGGGGTTATGCTAAATTTCACGTTAACAATGATCGTAGGATTATTAAACTCCAAAAAATTAAAGAACAACTAGATGAGATCGCACCAGCCAATTTACTTCAGCCAGTTGTTGTAAAAATATTAACGAATAATAGGTGTGATTATCGAGATCTAAAACTAAGAGAAGCTATTGTGTCCTATAATGAAACAGCGATTGAAATCAATCGTCAATTAAAAAGTGAATTTAAAGCAATGGGTGTAACATTTAAAGAGGTAAGTAGAAATCAAATACTAAGAAGAATATTCAAAAATCTTGATAAGGGACTAAAGTCAGAAAAAGAACAAATTGCGGAGGTTCTGTCAGATTCCAACTTACACTATAATAATTTACTAAATACATTGCTCGTTCAGTTTGAAAAGAAGGTTCATGAGTATATTCCATATTTAGATACGTTGATTCAAAAGGATTATGAGGATAAAGGTGACGTGTCATTAACGAATAAAAGGATTTTAGAACTTGTAGAAAACGAACCGGGCCTTAAAGATTTACTCGTTTGTTGCCAAAATATGCTGCCTTCTTATCCTTTAAAAAATTATGCTCAGACGATTCCAATGGTGTCTACCTATTTTGCCAATTTAGCGCATCAAATTGAGGAAACATATCAAAGTCCAGGAAAAAAATTAGCAAAGCAAATTTTCATGCTAGGGAAACTGGATCCATTATATTGTGCAAAAATGATTCAGTACTTGAGCGCACAATACACTAATAAGCAACCTAACCCTTTACCAATACATCCAAATATTTTAATACAAAATAAAATGGAGAAGATAGTAGAAAGATATCATGACCTATACCCACTTCCGTCCTTGCGTAAGGAATTGACTGGCAAAAAAGTAGTTAATAAAGCGGCTAATGAATTAGTTGGAAATGTTGAAAGGCCAATCTCAACACCAATCATAGAGCAATCAAGTCAGCCGTTTGATTGGAGTCCTTCTGTCATTTTAAATCAGGAAGTAAGACCGACTGAAACAGCTAAGGCAATTGTTGCGTTTCACAATAAATACCATGATCTAGAGATGACTAAGCAGTTTACAGCTTTTGCAACGAAACCAAGGCTTGAGAGAAAAAAAGACAAAACCAATACAACTAAAGAAGAAAGTCTCAAAGAAGTTGCCTACCAAGAATTTCTTAAGAAAAAAAAGAGCTATAAAAAATCAAAAAATTCCCCTGGAAGAGAGATTGCTCATGAAGAAATGGAACTAGCATTAAAAAAATATCAGTATGTCGTGCAAAAAAAACAAGATCAAAAAGAATGTGCGAACAGTATGGAGAATCAAGAATTAGTTCGAGCAGGTGTGTATTTGACTCAACAATTACAGTCAGATGAGCTGACGAATTATCTAGTGGATCGAATGATTGCTCCTGAAAATAGGAGACCTGCTAATGTTCAATTGCAATATTTTATTAAAGAATTAGTACATGATTTAAATACAGCAACAGAAAGAGAAGCGGCAATTCAAACGATCATGCAACCCTATTTAAGTGTGGAAGAAAGACAAAAGTTTTATGCTTTTATGAAGCAGGATACGTATCTTCAACAGTTTCTTAAGCAAGAAAACCTATCGAAAATTGAATTAAAAGCATGTGTTAGTGCTTGCCTACATAAAAGTGATTTGCCATTTAAAGAACAAGTGGATCAGAAACTAGATGTTTTTTTAACAGACAAGGAACAACGTCAGTTGAAAGAAATGGTTAGTCAAAAAGAGATAGTACGTGTCTTAGCAGAACAACGGGATTATAAAACAGCAGTGAAATTTGAAAAGGTATTAAAGAAAGAAGAAGTAGGTGAGATAAATTGGCTAGTATCCATTTATAATGATACGCCATTCCTATTAATAAAAGAATCAATTACATCACTGATTGATTCTTCTTTTAATGAAGCAGATCGTATGCAATTTTATAATAAAATTAACTCTAACCATAAGCTGAAAGACCTTAGCAAACAAGTGTCTCTTACTACAGCAGAAGGAGAAAATTCTCGGTCAAACAAGGAAGACATGTTTTCGTTAGTTTCTGCAATCAGTCCAGAAGTTGCAGAGAGGATAGAAGCAACTAACTTAAAACGATTGCCATTAATTGCTGAAATAAAAGAAAATCTAGAAGAGAAAGGGATCAAGTATTATCTTCCTGAAATAATCAAAGAAATTGGAAAGATTGATTGGAACAACCATCAGGGAAATTCTGAAAATGAATTAATAAAAGAAAAATTGAGACAAGTAAGCATAACTTGTTCAGATGAGCAAATAGAAAATTGGAGAGATATATTTTTTGATAACTTTATAGAAGGCATAAGGATAGGGGATTTAAATGAACAAAAAGAAATATATCCTTTAAGTGGAATGGGAGTAACATTTAACACAACTATTGAAAAAATAAACGAACTTTTAAAGAAAAAATATGAGGAACAAATGAATCAAGTGGAAAGCCCATCAATGAAGAAATCTTTAGATGAGGCAAAAGAAAACTTAATCGAAGAGATTGAACAATCTGTGCGTATGATTAACCCAAACGATAAAAAAAGGACTATAGAAGATCAATTTGTTGAAAATGTTACTCGTTGCAGAATTCAAAAGTATGGAGGAAAAGGTTTCCCAGTCAAAAATATTTTAGAGGAATCACCTACATTGAAAAAGGTATTGTTAAAAAAATTACCCACTATTAATCTTTCTTACCCTATTGAATTACGTAAGCTAATCAATGAATGGTATGAAAATACCCCATTCCCTCCATTTTTAAAAAATTATAATAAAACAGAACAAGAAAGAATCCAAGTTGAGAAATCCATTTACAAATTATTTTATAATGATGACAATTATTGTGCAGAAAATATGCGTGTGATGCTTGTCGATTATGCGGGTATATCGGTAAGTTTAGACCCAAGAGATAGAGAAATGTATGGTTATCCCCTAAGAAAGAAGGCAGAATCAGTATTAGTGGGCTATAAAGAAGTAATGAAAAAACAAGGTATATCAAAGATACTTCCGAAAGAATTACAAGAATTGCAGAAAAACATTCCTGGGCAAACAAAAAGTACTATGATCTCATTTGATTTTATCACGCAAAATGATCAATCAGTGAAGGGCAATCAAAGAACGCAAGTTAGCATGCAACAAATAATGGAAAAAGCAGGAAATTGCTCTACTAATTCACCATTGGTACCAGAAAGAACACACGGCACGTCAATAAACAGAGGTGAAAGCACAAATGAGAGGAGCATCCCTAACGATAGATCATTATCAGAAAAATTTAGTTATAATCGATGAATTCGGAAATCATGTTTCTTGAGTTCAGTATTCTTCCGAATTGCCATCTGACTTGAAGAAAAAGCCAGTCAATCTATTGATTAATAGAAAATCAGATAGATAAAAACATAATGAGGGCAAATTCTGAATAAAAGGAGCAAAACAAATGGGAAGAGACTCTTATAAGAAAGACTATATGCAGATTAAAGGAAGTAAAGTAACTTGTAAAGAAAATGAAGAGTGGATCACAATTAACCTAGACAGTAATCCCAACTTATTGGCGGATAGTATTTATTTATTGAATAAATTATTAGATGAACAAGATGTACTACCTCGAAAGGATACGGAGGAGAAAAAAGAAATTTTAAAAACAAGTATATCAGAACGATTGGTAGGAGATCAGAAAAAAATTTTTTTAGATTGGCAAGAAGCCACCCAGGCAATCTCTGAAGGCAATCTTACAACACGACAAAAACTTATGGAGGTGTTCCATAAGAAAAGATTATTTGCTTTAGAAGAAAAGGCGAAAGTTTGTGTGCTGTTTCAAGAGTTGATAAACGATATCAAAGATAAAAAGGAAAAAAAAGTTTAAAGAGCAATTTTATGCTAATTATTCATTAAATGATAACGAACTAAGTGAATCCATAGAAGTTTATCATTATTTACATCCATTCGAGAATGAAAAAATAGTTAAATCAATGAACAATATCGAACAACTATTTATTGATTTGGTGTCTCCTTCCAGTAGTACAGATAAAAGACGTAAAATGTATGATGTAGTCAGAGCCACTTTGATTTTAAAACGGAAATTATCCTCGATACAATTGAAAAATGATTTACTCAAAAAAATGGTGGAACCTCAGGTTTTTTCCCATGAACAACCGAGTTTGATACGTTTATGGAGATAATCGTTAACCCCTATCTTAAGAAAAATCCTGCCACAGATCCTGACTATAGTCGTTTTCCAATTGAAAACGAACAGGAACAAGTTGAATTATCCCTGACAAACGAGGTAGAACCTTACTACTTATTAGCATTGAAAGAAGTCCGAAAAGGATTTAGAAAAGCATCAACAGAGCTATTCACACATATCTACTTACAGACAACGATTGAAGAGAAAAGAGATATCATTGATGGGTATGCAAAACAGTATTTAACTAAATTTGATTATTTGGATTTTATGTTCAGGATAAGACAACAACATATTCAGAAAAAATGGAATAAAAACAATTCTTTACAAGAAAATTTCCATCTACTCCTAGATGGGAAAAGCAGAACGGCTTACGAGGAACGAGCGTATTATTTGGCTTATCTTGAAGAGACGACATTACCAAAGTCTCTAAAAGATACTTTGAAATACCTTTTATTGAACGAGCTAATTTCTGGTGAATACAGACAAGTGATAGAGCTTGCTCCTGAGAAAAGACAATTGTTGCTGTTGGCAAAAGAAATAGATATAGAGACTGTATATGAATTTGAAGCAATCCAACAAGGCAAAAAAAAGGTGACGTACGCTTATTTCTTAGAGTTATATGAAAAAACCAATTCGAAAAAGGTTCAAGAAATTATCACAGAACAAGCCAAAAAACACTTAACTGAAAGTAAGTATGTTGAATTTGAAATTTATACCTATTTTCAAGAAGAATTTAGAAGAAAGTCAGTTACACAACCGAATGTAGAAAAAGTATTCAGACGATTTATTGAGAGGGAAGACTTATCTGCTAATGACATTCGAGCTTTTTACTTGGCGTATATAGATGCACAAAAATTTCCGAATGATATCCAAGTAATTATTGAAGAACACTTAACTAAAGATTTAACGGATAAAGAAAAAAATGAAGTGATAACGCAATCTTTAGAAAAAAAACAATTGTTACTGTTGGGGAAATACTTAGGAAGCGACATTGTATTAGAACTTGAAGCAATCCAAAAAGGTAAAAAAAGGGAACAGATGACTATTTTTTAGCGATATATATAAAGAGTGACTCGATATTGGCTCGAGAAATGATTAAAGAGCAAGCTAAAAAATATTTGACTGAAAGTAATTATCTGGAATTTGACATAAAGATCCAACTCCAAGAGGAAAGTAGAAAAATGGACGTCACTTTGCCGACAGTGATTTTAAAGATGAAGCGCTACGGTATTTTGTTGACCATAAAGTATTATCCAAAAATGAACTGATCATTTATTGTCTAGCCTATCTTGAATTTAAAGAAATACCCAGTGGTTTAGAAACAATAAGAAATTTAAAAAAAGCTGTCGTAACTCCAAGTCAAATCGATGTCGAGAATTTGGTTTTAGAAAAAAAACAACTTTTATCAATAGCTAACAAAATAGATCCAAGTGTATATGAAAGATTAAGAACTAACGCAGGAATATCAATCGGCGTCTTTACGGAGATGTATGAAAATGTGAAGTCTAATGAGCATCATCAGTTTATCAAAAAGCAAGCACAATTGTTTTTAGATGCTGAAAAACATTTAGAATTTAAAAAACGCATTGCACTTTATGAATTAAGCAAGTCTGACGAACTAACCTCTGAAGTTGCTTTTTTTATTGGACTGCAACGTCATTATCAACAAAAAAATGGGGAGAACCATCGAACGAAAGTCAGTCTCCAAGACATAGAAGAATTGAGGAAGCAAAACCTGTCTTTTCTAGCTAAGACGATGGTTTTAGATCAGAAATCTACCGAAGAAATAGAAAGCAAAAAAAACGATGAACAAAAAACTGTCAAGGAAGAATTAAAAGATTTCATTACTTTAATTTCTCGTTTTGATAGTAATGATTCATATACATTTATAGATAGTAATTTGAAAGATATATTCAGGTACGTCAGACATTATGCTCATCGGAGGAACCAAGTTTATTCTATACCACAATCAGTTAGAACGTTTAATAAATTGAAACATCTGAAGGTACCATTTATTGAAGAAAATAGAAGTAACTGGCTGTTCGTGTTAGATCTGAATGACAAGAAACAATCGAAGTATATCAAAATAATTAAACAATTCATTTTATTACCCGAATGGCAATCTGTAGCTGAAATTGATCCTTTATTTATCGCTGTAAAGAAGAGAATAGAGAAAAAATTAGAACGATTTAGCCAAGAGGTGGAAGCAAGTCAACTGAAAACGGATGAAGAAATTTTAGCGCTCGCAGAAAAAAAACCTAAAGTCAAAGAACTACTTACATACTATCAAAACATTGCTCCAGCAGTTCCGTTGAAAGATTTTGCAAAGGCGACGCCAACCGTCGTTGCTCATTTTAAAAATTCAGCACATCAACTTGCAAGAGAATACTTTGGAAAAGATGCGGAATTATCTCAACAAATTTATGAATTGGGAAAGCGAGACCTACCGTTTTGTGTAGATGTAATTAGGTATCTGCTATTAACTGACAAAAATGAGAAAGCGAAAGGTATTCCGAAATCTTTTGATAAGGAAAGTCAAGAAAGAGCCGAGTATATAATAGAAAATTATCATCAAAAGTTCATAAAGCCACGGCAAACTAAGCAATCAAAAAAAGTTCTACAAAAGGAAAGGAAAGAAAAGCAGATTGCAAATGATACCCAACTGAAAGAATTAGTAAGACATGGCGTTTATAATTATCAAATGGGTGAGGGGAAAGAAATACATATAGGACAGGATAATATTGGTTCTGTTTCGGGCAACACTCGATTACAGCAATTTATAAAAGAACTAGCTGAAAAGTTAGATACAGATATGCAAAGAGAAGCAGCGATTCAAACAGTAATGAAACCAAATTTAAGCTTGGAAGAAAGGAAAGAGTTTTACGCTTACCTAAAAAACGACCCGTTTCTTCCATTATTCTTACAGAAGGATAACTTATCAAAACTTGAATTAAAAGCTTATGTAGATGTTTGTCTTAAAAAAACAGACTTATCTTTTAAAGAGAAAATCTCTGGCAATTTGAGGGCTTTTTTAACGATAACTGAAAAAAAAGAATTAAATAAATTGATTACTGAAAAAGAAGTTATCCGTGCAGTTGCAGAAGAAATCAATCTTCAAATAGCTTTAGAATTGGAGCGAGTAGTAAACCAAAACAAACAAGAGATTGATCCACTCGTAGCAGTTTATCGTCAAACGTCCTTTACACCAATTAAAGAGTTTGTCCTACAACATGTTGATTCATCATTGACTGATGAAAATCGCTCTGAATTTTATCAGAAAATTGATTCTGCAGCTCCTATAAATCAACTAGATCAGACTAATTTTGGGGCACACTTAACAAACAAAGAGGAATTAGGACAAGAAACTAAAATAGGCTTTCTTTCACTAATTAATGAAATGAAAGAAACATTAGAACAACAAAAAATCGCCTATTACTTTCCTGAAATAGTCGGAGAATTTAATTCTCATCAAGTAACGAGAGAAAGTTTGGAAAAATTAGGTATCCATTTTACAGACGAGCAAATGAAAAATTGGGAAGCTACATATAAAAAAGGCCCGATAGTAACCGATAATATTCAAATATCCATACTTCAAACAATCGCAAAAGTAATTGAAAAACATATGGAACGAAAAGGAACTCTAATAGAAAATATCCCCACCGAAAAAGAAGAAAAAAATAGCATAAAAGAAAGACTGAAAAAAGAAATCGAACAATCAGTAGCTAAGATTAATAAGAATGACCCTAGGATCAGTATAGAAGAGCAGTTTATAAATCATCTTTCGACTCAGCCAATCTTCAAGCATTTAGTAAGGAAAGAACCCAAAATAGGGGAAAAATTATTGAAAAAATGTCAGAACAGACTTCCTTTTATTTCGCTACCTTCTTCAAAAGAATTTCTTCAGATGATAAATAGAGAGTTCCTCAAAAAACATACCGGGATTAGACGTTTTGCATTAGAATATGCGAGAGAAAAAAGAGCACGATTGTTTGAAGAAAGAAAAATTTATAAGTTGTATCAAGAAAATCCATTCTGGTGTTGTGAAAATTTACGAGTGATCCTCGTCAATTATGCTGGGTTCAAGAAGATAAAGTTAAACCCAATATATAGACCTGAATTATACTCTTTTCAAGTGGATAGGAGTTTTAGTCAGCAGAGATTACTAAATAAAGCCAAAAAAATAACCGATTTTTATATAGATATCTCTTTAGATTTAAAAAAAGTATTGCCTAAGGAACTTCAAAAAAAAGAATCAACGAATAAGGAAAGCCAAACTGAAGTATCATTTGAGTCAATAGTAAGCGACCAAGAGAAGTTAAATAATGATATGGCTTTAACAGAGGCGAGAGAAAAGAAGAGGTTATTTCCTGCCACAAATCATTTTGAACCGAAAAGTAATTTAGGACAAATGGAGCCGTTAGACAAAAAACTGCGTTTGACTCAGATAAAAGAATCAGCGAATAAGGAAAGTCAAACTGAAATATCATTAGAATCAATAGTGAGCAAGCATGAGAAGTTAAATAATGATATGGATGTAACAGAGACGAACGAAAAGAAGAGACTATATCCTTTTCTTGGTCAATCCGAATCAGAAAGTAATGTAGAGCAAATGAAGTCGCTAGAAAAAAAGCTGCGTATGACTCAGATAGAAAAAGCAAGCCAAGAAGGTCACAGCTCTAATGAAAGAAAACCGCATGAACAAGTTCAAAGACAAGCGAATCGCTGAGTTTTGTCATTGCTAGTAAATTAGTTGTTCCCTAAAAAACTAAGTATATTAATGAAGAACGGAGAAATGCAAATGGAAAGAGACTTTTATGAGAAAGAATATATGGAGATTAGAGGAAATGAAGTATCTTGTAAAGAAAATGGAGAGTGGATCACAATTAACCTATACAACAATCCCAACTTATTGGCGGATAGTGTTTATTTATTGAATAAATTATGGGATGAAAAAGATGTACTATATGGACATGTTTTTCAGAATAAAAAGGAAATTTTAGAAAAAAGTATATTGAATCGATTGCCAGAAAATCAAAAAAATATATTTTTAGACTGGCAAGAGGTTACACAGTTAATCGCTAAGGCTGACTATAGAACAAGACAAAACTTTAGGGAGTTGTTCCTTAAAAAAAAATTATTTTCTTTAGAAGAAAAGGCGAAAGTTTGTGTGGCTTTTCAAGAGTTGATAAACGATATCAAAGATAAAAAGGAAAAAAAGTTTAAAGAGCAATTTTATGCTAATTATTCATTAAATGATAACGAACTAAGTGAATCCATAGAAGTTTATCATTATCTATATCCATTCGAGAATGAGAAAATAGCCAAATCAATGAATAATATCGAACAACTATTTATTGATTTGGTATCTCCTTCTAGTAGTACAAAAAGAAAATGGGGGAATCAAATGGATGATGTAGTCCGAGCTAGTTTGATTTTAAAACGGAAATTATCCTCGACACAATTGAAAAATGATTTATTCAAAAGAATGGTGGAGCCCCATGTTTTTTCTGATAACCATCCAAACTTTAATACGTTTATGGAGTCAACCGTTAACCCCTATCTTAAGAAAAATCCTGCCACAGATCCTGACTATAGTTATTTGCCAATTAAAAAAGAACAGGAACAAGTTGAATTATTTCTGACAAACGAGGTAGAACCATACTACTTATTAGCATTGAAAGAAATCCGAAAAGGATTTAGAAAAGCATCAACAGATCTATTCACGCATATCTACTTACATACAGCGATTGAAGAGAAACGATATATCATTGATGGCTATGCAAAACAGTATTTAACTAAATTTGATTATTTGGATTTTATGTTCAGGACAAGACAACAACATATTCAGGAAAAATGGAATAAAAACAATCCTTTACAAGAAAGTCTCCATCTACTCGTAGATGGAAAAAGCAGAAGGGCTTACGAGAAGCGAGCGTATTATTTGGCTTATCTTGAAGAGACGACATTACCAAAGACTCTAAAAGATACTTTGAAACACCTCTTATTGAACGAGCTAACTTCTGCTGAAAAAGCACAAACGTTAGAGCTTGTTCCTGAAAAAAGACAACCGTTACTGCTGACAAAAGAAATAAATATAGAGCCTGTATTCGATTTTGAAGCAACCCAACAAATCAAAAAAAAGGTAACGAATGATTGTTTTTTAGTGGCCTTAGCGGCGTATAAAAAGACTGATTCGAAAAAGCATCAAGAAAACATCAAAGAACTAGCCAAAAAATACATAACGGAAAGTAAGTATGTTGAATTTGAAATTCATACCCAATTTCAAGGTGAATTTAGAAAAAAATCAGTCACACAACCAAATGTAGATTTTCAAGAAAATGGACTAAGTCGTTTTCTTAAGAGGGAAGACTTATCTGCTAATGAAGTTCGGGCTTTTTACTTGGCGTATCTTGATGCACAAAAATTACCGAATAATATCCAAATGATTTTCGAAAAAGTTTTGACTAAAGATTTAACGGATAAAGAAAAAAAAGAAGTGATAACGCTATACTCAGAGAAAAGACAATTATTATTGCTGGCAAAATACTTAGAAAGCGACATCGTATTCGAACTTGAAAAAATCCAACAAGGAAAAAAAAGGGGAACAGATGATTATTTCATAGCGATATATAATATCAGTGATTCGATACTAGCTCGAGAAATGATTAAAGAACAAGCTCAAAAATATTTGACTGAAAGTAATTATCTGGCATTTGATATAAACATTCAACTCCAAGAGGAAAGTAGAAAAACAAACTTTACTATACCGACAGTTGACTTTAAAGATGAAGCACTACGGTATTTTATTGACCATGAAGTATCATCAAAAAGTGAAATGATCATTTATTATCTAGCCTACCTTGAAGCTAAAGAAATACCAAGTGATTTAGAAACAATAAAAAACTTGAAAAAAAATGTCGCAACCCCAAACCAAATCGATATCGATGAATTGATTTTAGAAAAAAAACAACTTCTAACAATAGCTAACGAAATAGGCCCAAGCGCATATGAAAGATTAAGATATGACATAGGAGTATCAATCGGCTTCTTTACGGAGATGTATGAAAAAGTGAATTCAGTTGATACTCAGCAGTTCATCAAAAATCAAGCACAATTGTCTTTAGATGCTGAAAAACATTTAGAATTTAAAAAACGTATTGCACTTTATGAACTAAGCAAATCTAGTAAATTAACCTTTGAAGTTGACTCTTTTATTCAAAGACAACGTCATTCTCAACAAAAAAATGGGGAGAACTATCGAACAAAAATCAGCCTTGAAGACATAGGAAGATTGAGAGAGCATAATCTGTCTTCTCTAGCTGAGAGGATGGTTTTTGCTCAGAAGTCTACCGAGAGAATAGAAAGCAAAAAAAATGATGGACAAAAAAATGTCAAGAAAGAATTAAAAGATTTTCTTACTTTAATTTCTCGTTTTGGTGGTGATGATGAATATAGATATATGGGAGATCATTTTGAAAATATATATAGTTCAGTCAAAAAAAAATCTCATAAGGGGAAACACATTTATTCTCTACCAAAAAAAATAAGGCTTTAAATAAATTAAAGGATAAGTGGGTACCGCATGATGAAGAAAAGGGAAGAAACTGGCAGTCAGTATTAGAACTTAATAAACAGAACCAATCGAATATTACCGGTTTTATTAGTCGAATCATTTTATTACCTACATGGCAATCTGTAGCCGAAATTGAGCCTTTATTTATCGCTGTAAAGAAGAGAATAGAGAAAAGATTAGAACGATTTAGCCAAGAAGTGAAAGCAAGTCAATCGAAAACGGATAAAGAAATTTTAGACCTTGCAGAAAAAGACCCTGAAATCAAAGAACTACTTACATACTATCAAAAAATTGCTCCGGCAGTTCCGTTGAAAGATTTTGCAAAGACAACGCCAACCGTAGTTGATCATTTTAAAAATTCAGCACATCAACTTGTAAGAGAAGATTTAGGGGAAGATACAGAGTTATCTGAACAAATTTATGAGCTAGGTAAGCAAGCCCCCCCATTTTGTGCAGATTTAATCCAATATTTGGCATCAACTGGTATCAATGAAAAAGCGAAAGATATTCTAATATCTCCTAATGAGGAAAGTCAAATAAGAGCCAAACAAATAATAGAAATTTATAATCAAAAGCTCGACATGGCGCAGCAAAAAAATTTTTTGGAAACTGAAAAGAAGCAGCAGATTGAGAATGATACCCAACTGAAAGAATTAGTAAGAAATGGCGTTTATAACTATCAAAAGGATGGGAGTAAAGGAATACAGATAGGTCAGGCTAATGCTGATTCTTTTCCGAGCAAAAATCAATTACAGCAATTTATCAAAGAACTAGCTGAAAAATTAGACACCAATATGCAAAGAGAAGCAGCGATTCAAACAGTAATGAAACCAAATTTAAGTTTGGAGGAAAGGGAAGAGTTTTATGCTTACCTAAAAAACGACCCGTTTCTTCTATTATTCTTAAAGAAGGATAACTTATCAAAACTTGAATTAAAAGCTTATGTAGATGTTTGTCTTAAAAAAACAGACTTATCTTTTAAAGGGAAAATTTCTGGCTGTTTAAGGGATTATTTAACAGTAACTGAAAAAGAAAAGCTAAACAAATTGATTACTGAAAAAGAAGTTATCCGTGCAGTTGCAGAAGAAATCGATCATCAAAAAGCATTGGAATTGGAGCAAGTAATAAACCAAAAAAAACAAGAGATTGATCCACTCGTAGCAGTTTATCGTCAAACGTCCTTTACACCAATTAAAGAGTTTGTCCTACAACATGTTGATTCATCATTGACTGATGAAAATCGCTCTGAATTTTATCAGAAAATTGATTCTGTAGCTCCTATAAATCAACTAGATCAGACTAAATGGAAGGCCCCCTCAACAAATAAAAATGTAAAACAAGAAAATGATAGATTCTTATTTTCATTGATGGATGAAATGAAAGAAACATTAGAGGAGCAAAAACTTGTCTATTACTTTCCAGAAATAGTTAAACAAATTTTGCCTCCTAAAATTAGGGATTTGGAGGAAATAGATAAAGAATATCAAATAACAAGAGAAAGATTAGAGGAAATAGGTATCCATTTTACAGACGAGCAAATGCAAAAGTGGATAGACACTTTTGATGAAGGTCCTATAGTAAACGATAATTATCATATATCCATACTTAAAACAATTGCAAAAGTCATTGAAGAAAATATGGAACGAAAAGGAACTCTAAGAGAGAATATTCCAACAGACAAAGCGGAAAATAATATAGTAAAAGAAGAATTAATAGCAGCAATCGCACAATCAGTAGTCAAGATTAATAAGGATGACTCTGATAAAAGCGTAGAAAAAAAGTTTAGGGATCATCTTTCGAATTATCCAATTATTCTAAATTTACTAAAGGAACAACCTGAAATAGGGAAAAAATTACTGAAAAAATGTCAGGACAGACTTCCTTTTGTTTCGCTAACTTCTTCAAAAGAATTTCGCGAAATTGTCGATAATGAGTTTGCTATAAGAAATACTAACATTAGGAAGTTTGCACGAAAACATGCCCCGCAAGTAAGAAACCAAACGACAGTAGAAAAACAAATCTATGATTTGTATCAAGAAAGTCCAGCTTGGTGCTGTGAAAATTTACGAGCGATCCTCGTCGATTATGCTGGGTTCAAGAATATAAATTTAAACCCAATATATAGACCTGAATTATACTCTTTTCAAGCGGATGGGGATTCTGATAAATGGAGATTACTGGGTAAAGCACAAAAAATAACGGATTTTTATACAGGTATCGCTTCAGATTTAAAAAAAATATTACCTAAAGAACTTCAACAAAAAGAATCAGTGGATAAGGAAAGCCAGACTGAAATATTAACAGAATCAACAGTGAGCGAGCATAAGAAGTTAAATAATAATATGATGGATTTAACAGAGACAGACGGAAAGAAGAGGTTATTTCCTACCACGGATCATTTTGAACCGAAAAGTAATTTAGGACAAATGAAGCCGCTAGAAAAAAAACTGCGTATGACTCAGATAAAAGAAAAAGCAAGCCAAGAAGGTCACAGCTCTAATGAAAGAAAACCGCATGAACAAGTTCAAAGACAAGCGAATCGCTGAGTTTTGTCATTGCTAGTAAATTAGTTGTTCCCTTAAAATAATCGTGCTACACTGATTGTAAAGGAGGCGGTTTCAATGGCAGACACCTATAAAAATATATTAGTAGCAATTGATGGATCAGAAAAAGCAGAAAAAGCCTTTTCTGAAGCAGTTACAATTGCAAAAAGAAATCAGGCAAAGCTACACATTTTGTACGTAAACGAAGTAACGGGTAACTATTTCGGTGATTTTGCATTTGTTACAACGAACTTACAAGAGGAATTAGATGAAGTTGCAGAAAACCAAATGAAAGAGCATCGCAACTTAGCAATTGAAAAGGGACTAACAGATATCGAGACGTATATTTTGTATGGATATCCGAAAACATTGATTGCAAATTTCAATGAATCAAAGGAAAAAATTGATTTGATTGTTATGGGGGCTACAGGATTGAATGCCGTGGAACGTGTCTTAGTTGGTTCAACTACTTCTTATGTAGTCACACATGCACCGTGCAATGTGTTGGTAGTAAAATAATGTCACTCGCTAGTTAGTGAGAGGATGCTAGAACTGAGCAGTACACTGAAGAAGCAAATAAAAAAGTAAGCCGAAGAAGCTGAGCATCATCTCTTTTATGTCAGTATTCTTCGGTTTTTTGTCATGCTTTTTTCTTTTTGCTTTCCCTTTTTTACTAATCAGCAAATGATTAGTGGATGGAAATGCCTATTTATATACGATTTGATTCCTTAAAGTAAGAAGTGGTATAGTTGTGTAGAATAGGGAATGAGTTGGAAAAATAAAAAAGGGAATGAAGCGTATGAACGACCAATATGTACAAGTCATGACGATCGCGGGATCAGACAGTGATGGAAGTGCAGGAATGCAAGCAGATATGCATACTTTCTTTACCTGTGGCGTCTATGGTGTATCAGTTATGACGGCTTGTGTGGCAGGAAATTCTTATGGGATCGGAGCAAGTGTGACCTTACCAAGTGCGTTCATTGATAAAGAATTTTCTTTGATCGCTGAAGACTACCAAATAAGAGCGGCTAAAACAGGTATGCTAGCTGATTCAGAATTGATTGAAACAGTAGTTAAAAATTATCAAAAGTATAACTTTGGTCCTTTAGTGGTCGACCCAGTAATCGTGACGAAGCATGGGAATTTATTATTGGAAGAAGCTGCTTTAAGTAGTCTGAAAGAAAAACTAGTACCATTAGCGACTGTCTTGACGCCGAATTTCTACGAAGCAGAGAAGTTAACTGGACGTACCTTAAAGACAGATGAAGATTATGTTCAGGCCGCTGTTGATCTACAGGCAATGGGTGCCAAAAATGTGATGATCAAAGGATTTCATACGAAAGAAAGTAATCAAGAAGAAGTAAGAGATTATGTGTTGCTGGAATCTGGACGATCATTTTGGTTAAGTGCAGTCTTTTATCCGACAGATCGAATCAACGGTACAGGAGACACATTGTCGGCTTGCATTGCTGCAGAATTAGCGAAAGGAAAAACAGTAGAAGAAGCAATCCGAACGGCAAAAGACTATGTTAATCTTGCAATTGGTGAAGAAATCATTGTCGGTCACAAGTATGGTCCCATCAATCACTGGGCAGCAGAAAAGCAACTCTCAGCAAAAAACTGTTCTTCAAAGAAGAATCAATAGCTATCTAAAAGAATCGTTTTTTTTTGCTTTTATAATTTTTCAAAAAAGTATAAGTGAATCATAATGTTTTTAATAGTAAAAATGAAAATGGGACTGAAAAAATCAATTCTGATTCTTCAGTCCCATAAATTATAGAGCCTTTTTTGTGGATCAAGCAAAAAACTCATTTTAAATTTGAATGTTTATGATTTATAAGATAGGTGAAAACAAACGAGAAATTTGTTGTTTGAATAACAACCAGCCAGACATTTCTTTGACTGTTTCCGTGGTCATCGGTGTACATTGTTTTTCATCTTGTAAAAATTGATCTGCTAACTGGGTTAAAAAGGCTGGATCATAAATGACAGCACTGGTTTCGAAGTTCAACCGATAACTTCGAACATCTTGATTGGCAGAGCCGACCATACAAATTTCATCATCCATGATCAATGTTTTCGCATGTAAAAAACCATTCTCATAAACCAAGATTTGAACGTTTTCTTTGATCAATTGACGTGCATAATATTGGGTTGCTCGGTAAATAAACGGATGATCAGGTTTATTAGGAATCATGATCTTGACCTCTACGCCAGAAGAAGCGGCAATTTTTAAGGCAGCGATCACACTTTCATCTGGAACCAGGTAAGGTGTTTGAATCCATACCCGTTTTTTAGCAGCTGTGATCAATTTAATAAAGGATAATTTAATTTGTTCACGTTCATTGTTAGGACCGCTTGATACTAGTTGAATCGAAGTATTTTCATGCTTGTCGTCTTTCCCAAGTTCTTTTTGAAAAAAGTAATCAAGATGATAGGCAACCTTCTTTTGTTCGGGTACTGAAACATTCCAATCCGTTAGAAAACGTAGCTGTAATAATGAAGCAGCAGCGCCATAGATTCGAATATGAGTATCACGCCAATAACCAAACTTTTTGGTTGGATTGACATATTGATTGGCGATGTTAAAGCCACCGGTATAGCCGATTTTACCATCGATCACGACGATTTTACGATGGTCGTGATAATTTAAGCGGAATCGAAGTAATGCTCTTTGTGACGTGACGAATGTGTGGACGTGACCACCATTTTGGATCAAACGGTTAAAGTCTTTCGGTTTAGTGCCGTGTGAGCCAAACGCATCATATAATAAGCGGACTTCAACCCCTTCAGCAGCTTTTTCTTCAAGTAATGTCAAGATTTGTTGTCCGATGTTGTCCGTGACGAATGCATAATATTCGATATGAATCGAATGCTTTGCCTGCCGAATATCACTTAATAGAGAAGTTAATTTTTGTTGACCATCTGTTAATAAAGTGACGGAATTACGTCGGGTTAATGGCATGCGATTCAAAGAAGAGAAGAAGTCAACAAATTGTTGATGCTCTTCATTATCCATGACGGGATCATAGTGATCGATCGTATCTCCTTTGAAATCTTGAAAATTTTCTAGTTCTTTCAAGTCGCTTTGTCTCAAATAAAATTTTTTCTTATCAGTCAATCCGCGACCGAAGAAGAGATATAGGATAAATCCAAGACCTGGAAGAGCAAATAGTACGAGCAACCACGCCCAGATTGCAGCTACGTCACGAGGTTTGATTAAAATAGTTACTAAAGCAATTAGTGCATTGATGAAATAAAGGATCGTGAGAATAGTAATAACCAAAATAGCTTCCTCCTTATTTAGAATAACAAACAGTATTATATCATGAGAATCCTTAGAATCCTAAATTTGAAGTTGCAGAGATTATAAAGTGGTTTGAAAAAATAAAGAACCACAAGGCAAAGTGGTTGCAATTTTCTATTCATTCATGTAGGATAAGAATATAGTTGAATATCTCCTTAGGGGAGTAACCGACAACGTTTGTTGTGATAATATCAACAGTAAGTTAACCATTTGGTTTTCTGGTATTGTATGAAATGGTGAGACCTAAGACAAATCCGCATTTGTCTTAGGTCTCTTTTTTTTCAGTCAGAAAACTTTTTGGTAACGAAAAACAAAATGGGGGATGGAATTTGGAAAACAAAGAACAGGCTCAGCAAGTTGTCTATAAAGAACCAATTGACTCGCTGATGCAAAAAACACAGAGCTCAATCGATGGTTTGAGTACATCACAAGCAAAAGAAAAGTTAGAAAGAGACGGATTGAATCAGTTAAAAGAAGCACCTAAGAAGCCAACGTGGAAATTGTTTTTAGAAACTTTTAAAGATGCAATGGTTATTGTCTTATTGATTGTCGCTTTGATTCAAATGGTCATGGGAGATTATATCGAATTTTTCGTTATTTTTGCCGTATTGATGTTGAACTCCGTGATTAGTGTGATCCAAACGAAGAAAGCAGAAGGTTCTTTAGAGGCATTGAAAAATCTTTCTGCACCTGATGCACGTGTGATTCGTGATGGAAAAGAAAAAACGATCCCTGCGAATGAACTGGTTGTAGGAGATATCGTTTTATTGGAAGCGGGAGATTATGTCCCTGCCGATGGTCGGTTGTTAGAAGCTGGATCATTGAAAGTGGATGAAGGGATGCTAACTGGTGAATCGACAGCATCGGAAAAAGAAGTAACTGATATTAGTCAGACAGTGCCGATTGGTGATCGTATCAACATGGTATTTAGTGGAACAATCATTACTTATGGTCGTGGGAAATTCTTAGTTACCGCTACTGGAAATAACACAGAAATCGGTGAGGTGGCAGGGTTACTTGAATCAACAACTGAACAAGTAACACCACTACAGCGTGGATTAGATAAATTTAGTAAGAAGTTAAGTTTAGCGATTTTAGCTTTATCGTTAGTTATTTTAGGTATCCAATTGTTCCGAATCTATCTTGGCGGCGGCACAGGTGATTTAACTGCTGATATCGTTAGTGCAGTAATGTTTGCAGTCGCTGTTGCGGTTGCTGCCATCCCAGAAGCATTACAATCAATCGTAACGATCGTTTTATCCTTGGGAACCAATAAAATGGCGAAACGACATGCTATTATCCGAAAATTACCAGCAGTGGAAACACTGGGTTCGACTAGTATTATTTGTACAGATAAAACTGGGACATTGACCCAAAATAAGATGACGGTAGTTGATTATTATCTAGCGAATGGTTCGACTGGAGATTTTACCGATGATCCAAAAAAATGGACAGACGATGAAAGACGTTTGATTGAAATCAGTGTATTAGCCAATGATGCTTCCATCAGTGAAGATGGTACGAAACTTGGAGATCCGACAGAGGTAGCGTTTATTGATTTTAGTGAAAAATTGAATCAACCGTATCAAGAAATCCGTAACAACTATCCAAGAAAAGCTGAATTACCATTTGATTCTGACCGAAAATTAATGTCGACTGCTCATAACATTGATCAGGGACACTATCTTTTTGTTAAAGGTGGACCAGATATCGTGTTTGCACGCAGTAAAAAGGTCTTGCTAAATGGTGAAGTTGTACCAATGACAGAGGAATTGATGAAACAATTCAAAGAACAAAATGAAGCTTTCTCAAACAAGGCATTGCGTGTTTTAGCCTTTGCTTATCGCCCAATTGAAAGTCCAGAGTTGTCATTTGAAGATGAAAATGACTTGATTCTAGTTGGATTACTTGCCATGATCGATCCTCCAAGAGCAGAAGTCACACAAGCAGTTAAAGAAGCTCGAAGCGCTGGAATTAAAACGATTATGATCACTGGAGACCACAAAACGACTGCTGTTGCGATTGCGAAAGAAATTGGGATCTTTGCAGAAGGAGATCAAGCACTTACAGGGACAGAGTTAGATGAATTGACCGAAGATCAATTAAACGAAGTCTTGGAAAAAGTGACTGTATACGCACGTGTATCTCCTGAAAACAAGATCCGAATCGTACGTGCATGGCAAACAAAAGGACACATTTCTGCGATGACAGGCGATGGAGTTAATGATGCTCCGGCCTTGAAACAAGCGGATATTGGTATTGCCATGGGTACGGGTACGGATGTATCGAAAGATGCGGCAGCGATGGTCTTGACCGATGATAACTTTGCTTCAATCGTTAGTGCCGTAGAAGTAGGACGTAATGTTTTTGATAATATCAAAAAGGCGATTGCCTATTTATTCTCTGGAAACTTAGGTGCGATCATTGCGATTGTCTTCGCTTTAGTTGCTGATTGGTCCAATCCATTTACAGCATTACAATTATTGTTTATCAACTTAGTCAACGACTCATTACCAGCGATTGCTTTAGGAACAGAAAAAGCCGAACCAGCTACAATGAAACGTCCACCAAGAGATCCAAATTCAGGAATCTTTACCGATAAAACATTGATCTCGGTTACTTATCGAGGCGTATTAATCGGTATCGCAGTCATTTTTGCGCAATGGTTAGGAATGCAACATTCACCAGAATTTGGCGTAGCAATGTCGTTTTCTACATTGATCTGGTGTCGAACATTACAAACATTCCCTGCGCGTTCTAACACACAAACAGCGATCCAAGCAGGTTTCTTCGCAAATCGAAGCTTATTGTTAGCTGTTGTAGTATGTAGTGCATTGTATTGCTTGACGATGATCCCAGGCTTGAAAGAAGTTTTTTCAATTCCAGCAGCATTTGGTTTGACAGAAGTCTTTACGTCAATCGGGATTGCCTTAGTAACGATCATTTTAATGGAAATCACAAAACTGATCCTTGTACACGTACAAAAAGAGAAATAAATAGGAATACCTGGGATAATTTTTTGATGTGCTATTCAAAAGTTAACAGCAGAGTATTTCACCAACTGGCTGGTATGGCTTCGGGATTCAACCGAATGTATACCAGCCAGTTTTTTGTTCAATGACATCTTTATTCTTTACTTGATGATAGCTGTCTAATATACATAGTGAAGAACTATATCGGCAATTTAAAAATTTGGCTCTGATGAGATAGAAAGAAAGGAAAACACATGTGAATCATGTATAATGAAAGGACAGAAATTTTAAAAATAATTATTTCGATAAGCCTAAGAGCAGGTAGGTTTTGGTTATGAATTAGTCAGTATATTATTTATTCCGAAAAGTGAAAAAGTGATATAAAAATAGAGAAATAGAGGAATGAAAATGAACGAAGAAGAATGGGACGCCTTTGCAAGCGATTACTACATGAATCAAAAAGAATCAGACAAAACAATTGTCCGAGATGTCATTGAGTATCTAAAAAAAGAAGCTGCATTACCAACTGAGAAAATAGTGGATGTAGCAGGTGGCGCTGGACGCTATCTAGCGATGTCAAAAGAAGCAACTACATATGAATTGATAGATTTTTCGGATGAAATGTTGAAGTTTGCTACTGAAGAAGCAGCTAGATTGGGGAGGGAAAACATTCATCTAATGAAACAGACTTTTTCTGAATTTCTGGAAAATGGAAAAACGTATGATTTTATTTTCTCTGCTTCTAATCCGGCATTAGACGATTCCGTAAAGTTAAGTAGAATGTTAACAAAGATGAAAAAATATTGTGTCATCCTAAGAGTTGTCTCTTCTAAAGAAGATCTGTTTACATCGTTGGAAAAAAAATTAGGAATTTTCGAAGAAGATGCTGTGACTTCACCAGTAATAATGGATCAATTGGAAACTTATTTAAAAGATGAAGAATGGTCCTATAAAAGAAAAGAATTTACGTATACGTTTAAAGAAGAAATTACGGAAGATTTTATGAGAGCTTATTATCAAGAATATCTAGAAGAAACAATTTTTAAAGAGTATATTCAAAAATATTTTGACCCAAAAGAAAAAATTGTTAGTACAACGATGTTTACCTATCGGCTACTACTAATCAAGAAGGAGTGACCCCAAATGGGCATGACTAGTTTTGTTTACTCTAAGAATATAGAGAAAAACGATTTATCTCTTAGGACGGATTGACGAGGAATGACTTTTTGAACACCGTTTATCCGTCTTTAGAGATATGATGAGAAGAGACTGAGGCAAGTTGTGATATGCTCCTCCTATACAGGACTTTTATTATTTCAGTGTCCTATATAGGGGGAGCATATCAGATTGGCTCAGTCTTTTTTTGTTGTGGCTAATGGAGTAATCGAAAATTAACGTAAAAGACAAAACACTTATATTTGCTTGTGTCTTAACAATTCACTCTAAGAAATCGGCCTAAAACTATTTTTTGACTGTTGGTTATCTTTCTAAAATAATAAACGGAGAAAAATGAGTTGTCAGATATATTGACCTTATGTTTTCTTAACTGTTTTAAATCATTTTTATTATTTTATAAAATAACAAATCATTGAAATTTTTGTTTTGGAAAATTATAGCTTGCATCTTAATTATTTCTTTAAAAAAATAGTTTAATTGAAGTGAAAGTATAATTTTTATTGTGGTTGTTGACTATTTTATTTATACTTAAATGTATACGATTGCTTTGTTTGATTAAATGGCAATTTGTATAAAATTACATAACAGGAGGTTTTTTGTTTGAAAAAGATTTTTTTGATAGGGTTATCAGTGTTATTTTTTTTGGTTGTTTGTTTTCTACGAATGTTCAGGCGCAAGAGGTAATTAAAAAAGAGATTTTTAGTATTCCTGAACCAACTTGGATCTTCAATGCAGGGATGAATAAAGGAAAAAATCATGATCGCCAGGATTTAGGATTTATCTTGCCAGAAAATGTTGAATTGAGGATTAGACAAACAAATAAACAATTCAAAAATAAATTAAGATTGAGATTGTTAGGTAATGCCTCAAGTATCGAAAAAAGTATCTTAGTTGATTCAGAATGGGTAAGTATAAGTGCAGATAATCCTTTAGTTCCGTTTATTGATACGCCATATGGAGAAGAAGCTGCTCAGATTGAATATGAAATCGTCACTTCTGAACGTATTAAACCATTACCAGTTTATAATTATCATGGAGATGATACTATGTTTCTTTCAATGTGGGACAAGTTCGATGCTGAATATGCTTTGATTAAAGGACCAGATTTTCAATTACTTGTTCCTAAAAATGATAAAGAAAAAGTAAGAAACTTGAAAGATTACCGTTCCTTAGATGAATTGATCGAACACTACATCGAATTGTTTGGTTATTATAATCAAATCGCTGGTTTTGATAACTCGTCTAAAGAAAATCAAAATGGAGTGAATCGCTTTTTCTTGAAAGCAGATAAAAACGGAGGTGTCGGTGCTTATTATTCTTCAGAATGGGCAGCAAATAGCTATAGCACAGTCGAGTGCTGGTTAACTGAAGACAGTTGGAAAGTGTTGCATGAAATTGCACATGGCTATCAAGCTGGCTTCGATAACATAGGGATGTATACAGGAGAAGTCTCGAATAACTTATTTGGTGTGCAGTATCAATATCTTAACTATGGAAAAGAAGCAGATGAAAAAGGTTGGCTATTTAATTATGGTAAAAAAGAAGAGGTAGAAAACGCACTATACGAAAAGCTAATCAATCAGAATGGAACTTATGCTGATGCTGATCTGCGCGAAAAATTAATTTTATTAACAATGTTAAAACAAAAAGCAAATGATGATTCGTTTACAAAGATGTATCAGGAATATCGTAAAATAGCTAATCAACCAGATTTTAATCGCAACGATTACCCATTACCTGATTTAATGAATCGTATCTATAGTGAAAATAGTCAACTAGATTTTTCAGGTGTTTTAGAGAAATGGGGATTGACGCTTGATCAAGTACAAGTCCAAAAAAATCGTGAGCATGGTTATCCGGCAGTCGCTTCTTTAGCTGATGTCGTACCAGAAAGTGAGTTGGCACGTGCGCGTGAATTAGTCGACCCATCTTATTTGATCAATTCTAATTTTGAGATGGTACAAAACAAGGAGATTGATGCGCTAAATCTAAAAGGTGATCTTACGATTGAATTAAGTTTGAAAGATTTAAACCTATTAAAAGGTACCAAAATAACTTTAAAAGATGGAGCGAAAGAAATAGCTACTCAAGAAATCACTGGAGGAGTAGTCACTTTTAAAAACATTCCTAATGGCATCTATTGTGCAGAATTCTCTGGAAATCAAATGATGTATTTCATCCCACAGAATAGTTATGTTTACGTGAAAGAAGCAACAAATCATGCGGTTATTACGTTGGACGAAGTAAAAGATAGCCAAGTCATTGATTTTCATGGAGTGAATGACAGGAAGTTTGGCTCATTTACATTTAGAACAAACAAGAACAGTGATACTCAAGAAGCAATTGTTTCAGTTACGCATTCGAGACCTCATTATCGTTATGAGAATGAAACTTATGTAAAAGTAATGGTCAAAAGTAGTACAGGAGAACTGAAATACGAAAAAACGATCGAAGGCATAGAGTCTGTTACTGGTGAAGAAAATGTATCATTGAAAATAGGTGATATCGTTGAAATTTATCATGCAGAACCTAAAAACCGCTTCATTTCTTCTGAAGGGATCGTTGATACTACGCAATCGACCAATCGTTGGGTAGTAACCCAATTTGGATTAGAAAACCTAGCTTTGAAAAATGATGCCAAAGAGGATCTCAAAAAAAGAATTACGTCATTAGCCACTCAACTTTGGGATAAAGAGTTAGTCAATCCGGTTCCAAGTGACCGATCACCTGAAAAAAAATTGTTATGGGTGATGATTGATCAAACATCATTAAGAGAAAAATCAGAATATCAAACTTTATATTATATACTATTCAAAAAATGGTTCTAAACATTAAGAAGCATCATATAGTTTATGTAATAGGATAGAAAATCAAATAGCGACTTACAGTTATTTATTGTCACAACAATGTTGACAAAAGTAATTGCAAGCCGCTATTTTTTGTTTTACTGCTTTTTGTAGCTATATGTCAAAAGTTGCTTTTTTGCAAACATTTTTGATTACCTATTAAATCAATCAGGCAGTTATCTCATATGGTTACTTGTAGTAACGAATATCATTTTCAACTTTATAGATTGAAAATGGTACATCGGAAGAATATTCGGCTGTTTCCCCATGTTCAGGTAATTTTTCCTTGAAGATTGTTTCATATTGATCGACTGTGACAGCTTCTCTACCTTCTAACATTTCTTGATGTAGTTCAGTCAATAGGAAATCTTGATAGCCGTCTTGTAAGTAACCTGTGAAAAATTCACTGACAGCACCCGAACCATAGCTGAATAAGCCAATTCGATCACCTGATTTTAACACTTGTGAGTTTTCTAAAAGAGAAATCAATCCTAGATAAAGAGAACCAGTATAAAGGTTACCAATTCGCCGACTATAACGAATACTTTCTTCATAGCGAGTCAATAAGCGATTTTGTGTTTCTTCATCTGTCTGATCCAAGACACTTTGTAAGGCTTTTTTCCCCATTTTTGTGTAAGGAATGTGAAAACTTAGCGCATCATAGTCTTCTAAAGTAAATCCTGTTACCTCTTTATGTCGATTCCAAACTTTTTGAAAAGATTCGATATAAGTGGAGTTGGATAAAGGACCATCAACCACTGGGTATTGCGCATAATCAGGACGCCAAAAATCATAAATATCTTCGGTTAAGAAAGTACTATCGTCTTCGATAGTGATGATTCGTGGATCTTTGGTAACCATCATAGCGACAGCACCCACACCTTGTGTCACTTCTCCACCACTAGCTAGACCATAACGGGCGATGTCACTAGCGATCACTAAAACTTTTCGATCTGGATGATTTTTTACATATTCTTTTGCCATGTGGAGAGCAGCAGTTCCACCATAACAAGCTTCTTTTACTTCAAACGAACGAGCAAAAGGTTGGACTTTCAATAAATGATGGATAATTACAGCACTCGCCTTTGAATGATCGATGCCAGATTCCGTTCCTACGATAACCATATCAATCAGCTCGCGATCTTCATTTGTGACGATCCTAGTAGCTGCATTTGCTCCTAAAGTCACGATATCTTCTGACACTCGGTTGATGGCCATTTGATCTTGGCCAATACCGATATGGTATTTAGCAGGATCATCTCCCCGACGTTCAGCTAACTCTGTCATATCTAAATATAAATTTGGAATAAAAAAGGAAAGACGATCAATCCCTACTTTCATTTCAACACCTCTTTACTCATGATAAAAAAACTTACTTTACTAAAGTATCATAAAAAGATTAAAAGAAATATAAAAAAGCGAATATTTAAGGATTTGTAAAATTTATTCCTAGATTTTTTTGAAGCTGTAGTGAGGTATTTGTTTTTAGCATAAACAATGGTATATTTTTCTAGGAGGTGACTGACTTGAAGGAAGTCGTTATTATAGATGCTGCGAGAACGCCAATTGGAAAGTATCGTGGCAGTTTAAGCAGTTTTTCTGCTGTAGAATTAGGAACAATCATTACAAAAGAACTGTTAGAAAAAACAGGTATCCATAAAGAAAACATCGATCAAGTAATATTTGGAAATGTATTACAGGCGGGGAATGGTCAGAATGTTGCCAGACAAATTTCTGTCAATAGTGGTATCCCTGTTCAGGTTCCTGCCATGACAGTCAACGAAGTATGTGGCTCAGGAATGAAGGCGGTTATTTTGGCTCGCCAATTGATTCAGTTAGGTGAAGCTGATCTAGTAGTCGCAGGAGGCACTGAAAGCATGTCACGTGCGCCACTGCTTCAGCAATATGAAGCAGAAAATGCAACTTATGAAGAGCCGATCTCAAGTATGGTCAATGATGGGCTGACAGATGCGTTCTCAAATGCACATATGGGCTTAACTGCTGAAAAAGTAGCGAACGAATTTTCCGTTACGAGAACAGAACAAGATCAATATGCGCTCAACTCACAAAAAAAAGCAGCTCAAGCTAGTGAAAACGGGGTATTTGAAGCAGAAATTATTCCCGTTACTTTACCTGATCAAAGAATCATGGATAAAGACGAAGCCATCCGAGGGAATAGTACACTGGAAAAATTAGGGACTTTGAAAACTGTTTTTTCCGAAAATGGGACTGTGACAGCAGGAAATGCTTCTCCGTTAAATGATGGAGCATCGGTATTGATTTTAGCTTCAAAAGAATATGCGATCAAACATGGGCTTCCTTATCTTGCAACCATCAAAGCTGTTTCTGAAATTGGGATTGATCCGAGCATCATGGGAATTGCACCTATCTCAGCAATCCAAACATTATTGAAAAAAGCAGAAATTTCTATTGATCAAATCGATCGTTTTGAGATCAACGAAGCATTTGCGGCTTCATCGATCGTGGTCAATCGCAACTTAAAACTAGCTGAAGAAAAAGTCAATGTAGATGGTGGTGCCATTGCACTCGGTCATCCGATTGGTGCAAGTGGTGCTCGTATTTTGACAACATTAAGTTATGGCTTGAAACGAATGAACCAACAATATGGTGTGGCTTCTTTATGTATTGGTGGAGGCTTAGGACTAGCCATGTTACTTGAAGCAAATCTAGAAACGGAACAATCAAGTGACCAAAAAAAAAAGTTTTATCAACTGACGCCTGAACAACGTCGGAGTCAGTTGGTTAGTGAAGGAATCATCAGTCAATCACAAGCTGATGAATTAAAAGTAGGAACACTCTCTGAAGAAGTAGCCAATCATTTGATTGAAAATCAAATCAGTCAAGTTGAGATTCCTCTAGGGATTGCACCTAATTTTCAAATCAATGGAATCAAAAGGCAAGTACCGATGGCGACAGAAGAACCGTCTGTAATTGCTGCAGCCAGTAACGGTGCAAAAATATGTGGAGACATTACAGCAATTACACCACAACGCCTGATGCGTGGTCAGATTGTACTATCAGGGGAACTGGATAATCGAGGTATAACTGATGCTGTCATCGCCAGACAAGATGAACTACTAGCATGTGCGAATGCAAGTTATCCCTCGATCGTGAGACGTGGTGGTGGAGTGCAGGAAATCGCAACAAGAAACTTTAAGGGCAATAATTTGGATTACTTATCGATCGATTTCTTGGTTAATGTAAAAGATGCGATGGGAGCTAATATCATCAACGCTATCTTAGAAGGTGTCGCCCAGAAAATACGTTCCTGGTTTCCTAAAGAAGAGATTTTGTTTAGTATTTTAAGCAATTTCGCAACAGAATCATTAGTAACAGCTAGTTGTGAGATTCCCTTCGAGCGATTGGGAAAAACGATTGAAGCAGGAAAGAGAATTGCTGAAAAAATTCAACAAGCTTCCGAGTATGCTAAATTAGATGTTTATCGGGCAGCAACACATAATAAAGGGATCATGAATGGCATCGAAGCTGTCATTCTTGCTACTGGAAACGATACGAGAGCTTGTGCAGCTGCCGTTCATGCGTATGCTGCGAAAGATGGTGCTTACCAAGGCCTGTCAGACTGGCAAATGATTGGAAATAAGTTAGTTGGACAATTAACGGTACCTTTGGCAGTGGCAACAGTTGGAGGGGCTTCTAGGATTCTTCCAAAAGCAAAGATTGCACTAGACATGTTGAAGATTGAATCAGCAAAAGAATTAGCTCAAATCATTGCTGCCGTCGGTTTAGCACAAAATTTAGCTGCTTTGCGGGCATTAGTGACAGACGGTATCCAAAAGGGGCATATGTCGCTTCAAGCTAGAGCCTTAGCGATCACAGTCGGGGCACAAGGAACTGAAATTGAACAAGTCGCTGAATTTCTAAGAAAAGCCGAAGGAATGAATCAGGACGTAGCTAGAAAATTTTTGATGCAATTACGTAAAAAATAAGTATTTATAAAAAAGAGAGACTGATTGGGATAACAGCAGAATGGATAAAAAGCTACTATATATTTATTATATTTATTCATATTATTCCTAGTCAAAAGCTCTCTTTTTTTGCTAATTGCCGGTAAAATTAAGGAAAAGGTTAAATATGACTAAATTTTTGCGAACTTTCTACGGGATGCTATTGTGAAATTGTTCGTTAAAGGATATACTTTTTTCAAATTTAATACTTGTTAGGCGAGGCTCCTAAACAAACATAGGCTATTGCGCAGAAACGTCGAAAGACGCCAATGTGTAAAACAGGAATTGTCGAATTAAGGCTCTTCATAAGATAGCTAAGAGAAATCTTTACGTTGTTTAGTGTCAAAACTCACACGATGAGATAGTTGTTGATGTACGCAACTTTAACAAATAAGCCGAAACTTCTAAAAATCTTTGCTGATTTTTGTGAATTTTCGGCTTATTTTTTGGAGTTGGATATTTACACCACTTACTTGAAAATAAATCACAGCACATTTTGATCACGCTACTTTTATTTTTCCTCATGTGAAAGTGACTCCTTTTGCCTAATAGAAAGGATGGCAAAATGGATACTAGTTGATAACGGATGTTTTGATAAGAAGATTAGAGAAATTCTGGTTACGAAAACTTTCGTTTAAGAGGTGTTGTGTGTGAAATCAAAATCTTTTGAGTTTAATTATGCGTTATTTTTGCCGATTTTTCTCTTTTATTTATTAAGTATCGGTGTGCAATATGGAGCAGCAGTCTACGACCAAGTGCCTTATAAAACTATTGTTTTAAAACAAGTAATCTTTTGCATTGCTTCATTAGGACTTTTGTTACTGACACAAAAAATCAAGACAGCGTTATTGTTACGATTGTCTCCTTATTTTTATGCTATTTCATTAGCAATTATGAGTTTGCTCTACAAATTTTATGATCCGGTGATGTACCAATTAACCGATACGAAACGTTGGCTGAGGATTGGTAGTTTTACTTTTCAACCTTCTGAATTGGTTAAATTGACTTTTGCATTAGTTCTCGTTTATTTCACCTTGCTTTATGAAAAGAAAGTCAGTGAACGTACCGTGAAAACGGATCTGATCTATGTCTTTCAAGTTCTGTTGATCAGTTTACCAACTTTCTTGTTGATGTATATGCAAAAAGATTTTGGGACAAGTTTGGTATTTATTATTTGTTTGGGGGCTCTGTTCATGATTGCAGGGGTCCATTGGAAGATCTTGGCCGTATGTGCTAGTTTTTTATTTATTATTGGGGTCATATTGATTTGTCTAGTTTTTACGAAATACGGTAATGAGATCCTTTATAGTCTGAACTTTAAGACGTATCAATTAGACCGGGTGAGAGCTTGGATCGATCCTTTTGCTTACAGTCAATCGATCGGATACCAACAATCACAAAGCTTATTGTCTGTTAGTGCAGGTGGATTTAGTGGACGACCAGCTGAAATACCACCAATCTATGTACCAGTACGTGAATCAGATATGGTATTTACTGTAATTGCCGAAACGTTTGGTTTTTTAGGTAGCGTGACCGTCGTTTTTCTATATTTCTATCTTTTCTACCAAGTTATTTACACTGCGATACAGACAAACAATAAAGGAAATCTATATCTAGCGGTAGTACTCGTATTTGGACTATTATTTCAAATCGTAGAAAATATCGGCGCTTCGATTGGTTTACTGCCTTTAACAGGAATTCCTTTGCCTTTTCTAAGTCAAGGAGGAACCTCCTTGTTGATCATGGGAGGCGGATTAGGTATGATTTTAGGTTTTAAAAAAGTAGAATAAGTCATTTGTTTAGTCAGATGAAGTTAGAAAGTAAGTGAAAGTTTTATGAGTGATTATCAACAAAAAGCACTGAAATTATCAATCGTTCCATTATGCCTTTTGATTGGATTGATTTTATGCGTAAAAATCAATCCTCCATGGTTCGAAACACTAGATTTAGCGGTTTATACAAAGATCGATTTACCTAATTTTCCACAACTAACAGCGATTGTTCGTTTGTTTGCTAAGTTAGCAACGATTGGTCCGACCTTATGTTTTGCCTTTCTTTTTGCTTTTTATATTTGGAAAAAGAATTACCATTTGTTAGCGATTTGGAATATCTGTAATATCTTTGCGGTTAGTTTTTTTGGGTATATTCTAAAAAAGCTCATTGCACGAATCAGACCTGCCGTTTCACAATTGGAAATACGTACGAGTTACTCGTTTCCTAGTGGACATTCTTTATTATCCTTTGCGCTTTTCCTAACAATTATCTTATCGTTAAGTATTATTTGGAGTCGTCAGGATACCAGAAGAGTTGCTTGGTATCTTATCAGCTATCCATTGCTGATTGCAGCAACTCGATTATATCTAAGAGTCCATTATCCAAGTGATATTTTAGCTGGATTTTCGTTAAGTGCAGTAGTAGTTTTATTGTCATATGTTGTTTGTTTCTCTTTTATCTCGGCAGATTCGCCATTAAAAGTAAGGCAACTGGAAAAGAAAAGGCCTCTTTTTTCTAAAAAGCAAAAAGTAGTCTTAGGACTTTTAGTCCTTTTACTCGCAGTGATCCTATCTGGTGTCGCTTATGAACTAAACGTCTTTTATCATGCACATGGGTAAGCTGGAAAAACATAACCAATAAACTAAGGGGAAGAGACCGCTTGGTTTTTTGGTTCTATCTTTTTTAAGATTGGTGAAGATTATTGACAACTTTTGGTGATTCAAAGTAATAGAAAAAATATTTTACTATAAAAAAATGAGCAGAGGGCAATTGCCTTTCTGCTCATTTAACATTTTATGATTTCTCATTACCGGAATCATTTGACAAAAAGCCGTTTTTTGATGCGGTGGATAGATTTGTGAAACTGGTTATCTTTCTGAAATAGCTGTTGCAGCAAACTGTTCGATCAATGGGATCAATGTCAGTTTCACTTTGTATTTGCGTTCTAACGCTTTTTCAATTGTAAATTGGTTTTCTGCTGTCATTGAAATTTCAGCTAATTTACGTGGTTCATCTGAGGTTTTCTCATAGATGACTGCTGCATCAGCTTCTTTTTCTACATAAAATTTTGGATATTCCGCTACTGCGCTTGAAAAATCAGCGAAATTCAAAGCGGCAGTTTCAGTTGAGCGTTGTTTTTCAGTTGTTTCCGCTTTTGATACTTCAGCTGTTTTAGGTGATTCCACAGGTTTTGAGTCAGCAACTTTTGTTTCAGCAACAGGTGTAGAAACCTCTTGAGCAGTTGGTTCATCATTTTTAAGACGTTGATCATTCCAATAAGAAACGATTTCAATCAATAAGTTGTCACGGAAGCGTTCAAAAATGTCTTTTTCTCCTGAACGGATTCGTTTTAAGACAGTTGTGAAATTATCATCAATCGGGACATTGATGCGAGTATCTTCATTTGTTTTTCCTGCAAGTCCAATCGTTAAGATGTGGCGGTCTTTCGGATCAAGCATGACTTGTAAAGGTAAGCCGTAACGACGTAGACTTTCATCCTCTAAAGAATGAAATAATTGACTTCTGATTCCATCTAAAGAAGGACGGAATTGATTGAGTAATTTTTGTTTTTGTTTTTTCTTCATATGTTCTCTCCTTCGCTCATACCCTTTCGATTATAAGAAAAAAAAGATGAAATGAAAAGGATTATACGAAAAAAACTTAGATATGTATGTATTTATACGCATTTTTTTAGGAAAATATTTGTTTTTAACAGAAATGTTTCCTCTTTTTAGGTGTATATCAAAAGATAAGCCGATAGGACACCGGCAAGAAAAACTCAGTGTGTATCGGCTTATCACGATCATTGAAGTCAGCTACGTTGTTTTGGAACAAGGAATCAAAGCAAAGACAGACAGTTCAGGTGAATAGATCACTTCATGTCCTTGCCAAGTCGTAACCATTAGCGAATGATCGAAACGGTTGGTTAGCTCTTGAATTTTTTGATCATGGGACCAGTTACGTGCTGGGAAGTGTTGGATCTTGTCTGGTCCGATCAAAAAGATAAAATCAGGATGAAAAGTACGAGTGATTTCTTCTGAGAGCCTTTCTAAACGTTCAATCGGAGTCATTGTTATCAAACATCCTTAAATTAAAATTGGGTAGTATCTGGATCTTTTGCTTTACCAACTACGCCATCTAATTGATCGATTTGTTGCATTTCTTCTTCTGACAGTTCAAAGTCAAAAAGTTCAGCATTTTCTTTGATCCGACTAGGAGTTACTGATTTTGGCAGAGGCAAGAAACCATGTTGTAAGGACCAGCGTAAAGCAACCTGAGCAATACTCTTTTGATGGGCTTTGGCAATTTCCTGCATCTCTGGTACATCGAAAATTTTCCCTGTGCCAAGTGGACTGTAAGCTTCCAGGATCATTTCGTGTTTTTTGGCATAGTCAACGACTGCTGGTTGTAATTCACCAGGAGCTAAGAAAATTTGGTTGACCATTGGCATGATCTTGGCTGTTTTTTGTAACGCATCCAGATGATGGGGCAAGAAGTTGCTGACGCCAATGGCTTTGATTTTTCCAGCTTCATACAGCTCTTCAAAAGCTCGCCAAGTTTGGGCGTTTGCTTCTTCCCAATTGTCACGGAAAGCCACAGGATTAGGCCAGTGGATCAAGAAAAGATCAATATAATCTGTTTGTAATTTTTGTAGTGATTCTTCAAACGAAGACATCACTAAGTCATAACTGTGATTGGCATTCCAAAGTTTTGTTGTTAGAAAAATCTCTTCTCTGGGAATCCCACTTTCTTTGATCGCTTGACCGACGCTTTCCTCGTTTTTGTAACCTTGTGCTGTATCAATGTGGCGATAACCTGCAGCTAGCGCTTCTTTGACTGAAGAAACTGCGACATCGCCATCCGGTGTTTGCCAAGTACCAAAACCAACAATCGGAATTTCATAACCATTTGATAAACGATACGTATTTGTTAATGAATCCATATTCTCAACTCCTTAATTTTTAGTTCACTTTTAAGTGTAGCGCATTTTCTCAAAAAAGGAATCCATTTTGTTTAGGATACAATTATTTTTTTCAAAAAAAGGAAAATAATGATTTTCGTTCTGGTATTTTGTATTGATTTTCCGTAAACTAAACCAGAAGGGAATGAGAACATGGATATTTATTTAAAAAAAGCAATTATGCATATTATTGATCGTGAAACGGGATCACCCGTATTTTCTCAACAAGAATTGGATCTGACTAAAGAGTTTATTCGAGATTTTTTACAAAAGAAAATCCAAAAAATTTCTTCTGCACAAACGAAAACAGGACAGCTGTCACCTGAAAGTATGATGGCGAAACAAGTCCAGGACTGTCAAGAAAACTTTGTAGCAGCAAGTGAAGGGATCGTTCAACGCTGGTTCGAGATCTATCAAGAAAGCGAAGAAGCACCAAGCGCTGATGTCTTTGTTGTTTTGTATGAAGTAGATACGGTGATGTATGTGGCTTTGTTAAAAGTCAATTACCGAGAATCCTATACACATTTTGTAGAGGCAGACGAAACAGGAATCGCCAATCAATTGATTTTGAATCGAGCGATATTGGGGGCAAAATCCCAAAAGGCAGATGAAGCGTTTGCGGTGGCGTTAACTGATTTAACCTATGAATTGATTGAAAAAAAATATGAGTTTTCTGGAAAAAAAGAACTCTATTTTTCGGGGAGAGTCATCGAAAGTGTTCCTGCGCCTTCATTAGAAGAGAATGTCAAAGTGATCCAAAAAGTAGCTAAAAGTTTAGGGAAAAAATTTGAAACTGAAGAATTTGATCTAGTGGCTGATTTAAAAGAGGCTGTTTATGATACGATCGAGGAAAAGGGCAGACTAGACCATGAAATGATTGCGGAAAAAGTCTTCAAAGAAAATATCACAGCGAAATTAGCTTTTCAAGAAGAAGTCCAAGAACAGGGATTTGTTGCTGAAGCTTTGCCAGTCAGAGAAGTCCAAGAAATTTCTGAGAAAAAATTTGGTAAACAAAAATTCAAGTTATCCAATGGAATCGAATTGATCGTCCCTGTAGACGTCTACCGAAATCCAGATTTGATTGAATTTGTTAATAACCCAGATGGAACAATCTCAGTCATGATCAAAAATGTAGACGAAGTATTAAATCGTTTATAATTATTAAAAGAATGCTTATTCAGAGAATACAATAAAATGTAGCAGACAAGAAAAGAGCCAAGAGAAACTATAGTGAACGTTAAAAGTTGGATTAAAAAGTTAACTTTTTTCGGTCAGTATAAAGTTTTCCTTGGTTTTTTTGCAGGTGTAAACTATATAAGTAGTGCATATCTTTAGATATTTCAGAATGATAGCGTTCTTTTTACCAGATAACACCATTTCTTTTGTGAACTGATCACTAAGAGCAAAAGCCAAAATAATCACATCATTCTTTATCAAATAAAGAGAAAATGGTATAAAGGATAGGAAGAGATAACGAAAATATGAAGGAGTGTTACAAAATGAAAGTTGAACATATTGCTATTTGGGTTAATGATTTAGAAAAAATGAGAGCGTTTTATGAGAACTATTTTGCTGCAGAAAGTTCAGAGAAATACACGAATCCTAAAACCCGGTTTCAATCTTACTTCCTGAATTTCACCTCAGGAAGTCGGATTGAATTGATTACAAAGCCTTTTTTATCAGATCGTGCAGTCGATACTTTTGGTTATGCTCATTTAGCAATTTCAGTGGGAACAAAAACAGAGGTGGATTCATTTGCTGAAACATTTGTAAAAGATGGCTTTCCACTGATCAGTGGACCAAGAACTACGGGCGACGGTTATTATGAAGCAGCTATCCAAGATCCTGAAGGAAATCTGATTGAGTTAACGACAGATTGAGACGGATTACATCATACAAAAATATAGCAAAGGATAGAAAGCACATGGAATTCAGCGAAGAGAAAAAAATTGACCTTGATGCATTGTTCGCGCTCTATACAGCTGTAGGATGGTCAGCCTATACGAAGGACATCCAACAATTAGCTCTGGGAATCCAACAATCTCTCAAAGTGATAACGGTATGGGACGAACAACAATTGATTGGATTGATCCGTAGTGTCGGGGATGGCGAAACAATTCTTTACATTCAAGATTTGCTTGTTCATCCAGCTTATCAAAACATGGGGATTGGGACACAATTAATCGAAAAAATGGTACAAGCTTATCCAAAAGTCAGACAAAAAGTTTTATTGACAGAAAATGAACAACAAACCCGCCGATTTTATGAAAAATGCCAATTTCAGTCGGTAGCGACACAAGAAATGATTTGTTTTATCGCGAATACTGATAGTTACGAGAGAGGCCATTGTAGTGAAAACAAGGAGATAGTCACAACAATTACGCATGGTTGGCTGATGAAAAATTAGTCATTAATCAGCATAAGTGTTCTTGGTTGACTTTGACCAAATTTGACGTATAATACAAATTGTTCGATACTTACAAAAAGTAAGGCGGACAGATTCTTTTTGGATTTTTCCAAAGAAGTCTATAATGGACAACAGATGAGAGCAAAACTTTAAAGCTCTAAATTAATTAGGAGGTTTGTTAATTATGGCAAAAGAACATTATGATAGAAGTAAACCACACGTAAATATTGGAACCATTGGACACGTCGACCATGGGAAAACTACTTTAACTGCTGCGATCACTACAGTACTAGGTAAAAAAGGCTTAGCAAATCCTCAAGACTATGCTAGTATCGACGCAGCGCCAGAAGAACGTGAACGTGGAATCACGATCAATACTGCTCATGTGGAATACGAAACAGACAAACGCCACTATGCACATATCGATGCACCAGGGCATGCGGATTACGTGAAAAACATGATCACTGGGGCAGCTCAAATGGACGGAGCAATCTTGGTTGTTTCTGCTACGGATGGCCCAATGCCTCAAACTCGTGAACACATTTTACTTTCTCGCCAAGTAGGCGTGAAATATTTGATTGTTTTCTTGAACAAAACAGATTTAGTCGATGATGAAGAATTAATTGATCTAGTAGAAATGGAAGTTCGTGAACTATTAAGCGAATATGGATTTCCAGGTGATGATACACCTGTAATCAAAGGATCAGCATTAAAAGCATTACAAGGTGATCCTGATGCAGAAGCAGCTATCATGGAATTGATGGACACAGTCGATGAATACATCCCAACACCAGAACGTGATACGGACAAACCATTATTGTTACCCGTCGAAGATGTATTTTCAATTACTGGACGTGGAACAGTAGCATCTGGTCGGATTGACCGTGGGGCTGTTCGAGTCGGTGACGAAATCGAAATCGTAGGGATCAAACCAGAAACGCAAAAAGCCGTAGTAACAGGAGTTGAAATGTTCCGCAAAACGCTTGATTACGGTGAAGCAGGGGATAACGTAGGTGTGTTATTACGTGGGATTCAAAGAGAAGACATCGAACGTGGCCAAGTGATTGCCAAACCTGGTTCAATTACACCTCATACTAAATTCAAAGCAGAAGTGTATGTTTTGACTAAAGAAGAAGGCGGACGTCATACACCATTCTTCAATAATTATCGACCACAATTTTATTTCCGCACAACTGACGTAACAGGAACAATTGTTTTGCCAGAAGGAACGGAAATGGTCATGCCTGGCGACAACGTAACGATCGATGTAGAATTGATTCATCCTGTTGCTATTGAAAACGGGACGACTTTCTCCATTCGTGAAGGTGGTCGTACAGTAGGTTCAGGTATCGTAACAGAAATCGAAGCCTAAGAACAAAGGATAGATAAATAAAAAAGACGCACGATTCAACAAGTCAGATGACTTTTAGAATCATGCGTCTTTTTTTCTTCCATCATTAGATATAAGTTGTCATATTCAGTGTTTTTGTAACCACTTCTTTAAACCTACTAATCGCTTTTTATGGTCAACTGGTGCATTATCAATGATCAATAATGCGATCATGACATAGGCAATCCAACTGTCACGTGAATAGGAAGTATAGCGGGAAGTCCAATGAGTCGCATATTTATCTTTATACTCACGCAAGCCGTGGAAAGAGTAAAAATGTGAACCAAATTCATAAACTAAGTAAGCAATTCGTTCTTGAATAAAACTTTTTCTTGAGGTTCCAACGTTGGATAATGGCGCCATCCCCAAGTTGAAAAATTCAATCTGTTCCTCTTTCATATACTCAAATAAATGAAGGAAAAGATAATCCATACTTCCAGCTGGTGCTTTCTCAGGATCATAACGCATCAAATCAATCGTGCCGATTTTGTTATCTGTGTAGGTTGGCATGATCGAAGCAAATGCTACTAAGTCTTGTTGTGGGTCTTTTAAAACAGCGATCGGTGCCCGCTGTAGATAATCTTCTGAGAAGAACCCCAGTGAAAAACCTTTTTCTTTTCGGCTTCCTAACCATTGATCAGAAATTTGTTTGAGTTCAGTCATCTGTGTCGCAGAAAAAGGTGGCTGAATAATCTCAAAAGTAAAACCTTCTCGGTCAATCCGATTCAAGATCGCACGTGACCCTTTCATTTTCTTTCCAGAAGTAGTGAAATTGGCTAATTCAACGTGTGCTTCTTCGCCCATTTTGATGAAGTCATAGCCGAATTCATGTAAAATCATCACGATTTCTTCACTCGTTTCGTAAAAGACGGGGAGGTAACACAAACGATCTGTTTCTTCAATAAACGCTTCGATAGCGGCAGGAAAATCTTCTTTTTTACCCGAAGGATCGCCCATCACGATACATTTATTATTGTAACAAGCAAACTGTAATAAAACCGTTCCAACTTGGTCTTTTTCATAAATAAACATGCGCTTGTCTTTTAAGAAAATCAATTGACTGTCAGAGTTTCCGCCAAAGGTATGGAGGATATTTAACGCTTTTTCCTCATCTAACGGTTCGCCGACTTGCTGTTTCTTTCCTTGTAGGAAGTGGACGAAAAGAATGATGATAAAGCTTACTGCAATAATAGCAAATAATCCAGATAACCAAATCTTTTCTGACGGGAACAAAAAGAACGAAATAAAATGATGCTTACGATGAGGAAATGTTGGCAGATTATAAACACCAATAATGATGTAAAGCAACGCTAAAGCACCAATAATCACACCATCAATCGTCAACCATTCCCATGAATAAATGATTTGTTCTCTAAATAATTCATTTTTCGAAGCAATTACGATCAACAACAGTAACAATAGGAAAATAGCTGCAGTAAAGCTAAAGTCAATAATCGTCACATAAGATGCTGCTAAAAAGATCAGTGCAATAGTTGGCCAATAGGCTCTTTTGACTCTTGCAGCAATCCCACGCCCCATGATGACAAAGAGAAATCCTAACAACATACTTGGGAATTGAATAATAAAATGCAACCTTAACGGATTGATACTATGCAGCCAACGAAACTCGGTAAAAGCTTGTGGGATCGTTGCTGAAAGAACCATCATGATACCAGAAAAATATAAAAGGACGACGACGGCTTTATGAGCAATCTCTGTTGCCAGTTGCTTAGGAATACCAGAATAACGTTGATCAAAGGTTGAGCCAATATTCTTAAAGAAAAAGACGATTCCGATCAAAAAAGGAATAATGTAATAAAAAATTCGGTACAGTAAGATCCAAACGACTACAGTTGCCTTTGGCACACCTATGGCAGAAAGACCGATAATCATCATGATATCAAAACTACCGATTTCACCAGGAATCATCGAGACGATTCCGATAACTGAAGCTGCGATAAAGAGCGGTATCGTTTGCCACAAATCGACTTTGATATCCATAAGTGCCCCAACTGCTAGAAAGGTGAACAAGACACCAGACCACTCTAAGATCGAGACAAGCAGCAATTGTCCTTGTGTTTTTAATGAGAGTCCTCCGAGGTAGCCCTCTTTTTTTAAGGTAGTGACTACAAAAACAAGTGGGAAGTATAACCCACCACCGATCAACCAAATCCAATACTGCTTAATAAAAGGCGCAACCGGTGCAAAAAAGACCATAAAAAAAGAAATCAAACTATAAATAGATAGTCCAGCCATTAGAAATAAAAAGATCTTCGACAAAGCTTGCATCAACTGCTTACTGTCTTTTTTATGACCGTATAATTCGGAGCGTAATCCGATGCTGACAAAGCCGCCAAAACCGGCAACATTGTTGATGGTATTGATCAACCAACTTGTTTCAAATAAATAACTCTTTTTTAATTTTTGTCCCAACAAGCGGTTAAGGATGATGTCATACCCAATCATCGGTGCAACAGATAGTAATCCAACAATGAGCATCAACCCCGTCTTCCAAAGTGGGATTGTTGCAAATGTTTCGGCTAATTGAGCGATCGATAGTGTTTTGCCAATATTGATCAATTCACTAACGATAATGACAACCACAGAAATTAAAAAGATTGTTTTAAAGAGACCTAAATGGTTTTTGAACCATTGTAAGGCTTGTTTTAACAAAAAAATCACCTACTATTCTTATTATTCAGACAAAAAATCTAATACTTCTTGATTGAAACGTTGAGGATCTTTTCTAGCTAACTGATGTCCTTGTTCGTTCACTAAAACAAAAGAAGCATTTGGGATCGTTTTTGCTAGGTAAAGGGAGTGTTGCAGTTTGATCACATCTTTTTTTCCAACAATAATCAATGTTTTACATTTAATTTTCTCTAAATCTGCTGTTGAAAGACCGATATCTTTTAACAACAATTTGATCACCAACAAATTTTTTCTAAGCGATGGGCAAACTAAAGAAAGCAACCACATACCAATATAATGACAGTAGCTAAGCAGTCTCGCTGAGAATAAAACCCCTTTAACTAAAGTATTTCCTGAATTTAATATTAATCGATGTACTTTCTCTGGATAATAACTTGAAAAGACCAAACCAAGATTAGCTCCATCACTAAAACCTAGTATATTTGCTTTTGTAATTCCTTCAAGTAGCATGATGGTATAAAGATCTTCTGCCATCAAACGAAAAGACAAGGTATTTGCTTGATTCGTTGAACGTCCGTGACCTCGACTATCAATGAGATAAACGGTATAAAACTGACTAAAGACAGGAACTTGCTCTGAGAAGAAACGACCACTGCCATCATTACCATGGAGTAAAAACAGAGGCATGCCATTTCCGCTTTTCTCATAATAGATCTCTGTTCCATCAGTCATTTTTGCATATTTCTTTTCTTTTTTCACATAATCACCTACTGGTTAAAGTATAACGACAATTCTCCTATAAGAGCAATTGTTTTCCTAAAAAAACAACGATCATTTTCGTAAGATAGTAAAAAATTCCGAAAATTTCAGTTTTTATTAAGGAAAGGAACAAATGATTAGTAAGAAATAGCCAAGAACGATAATAAATAGTAAGATAAAAAAAGATGTCAAAATAACTAGGTGAATGTTTATGAAAAAAAAGAAAAAGTCAATCTTTCGAAGAATCGTCTCTTTTTTAGTGATTGTCTTGGTCATAGGAGTATTGATCATCTTAGGAAAAACCTATCAATCGATTAAAAGAGTAGAAAAGTACGAACCAGAAATAACAACAGCAATCAAAAAGTACCATATGGAAGAGTACGAGTCTTTGGTCAAGGGGATCATTTTAACAGAATCAAAAGGCAAGGGGATTGATTTGATGCAAAGTTCGGAAAGCGCCTATGGTAAAGCCAATGTGATCGATAATCAAAAAGAAAGTATCGATCAAGGAGTCAGCTACTTAGCAGAAATGATCAATGAGGCAAAAAAACAAGGATGTGATCTTGATACAGCGATACAAGCCTATAACTTCGGTAAGGATTATATTGTCTACGTAAAAAACCGAGGTGGGGAAAATACTATGGAGATAGCAGAAGAATATTCCAAAAATGTCTTGAGTCCACTTTTAGGTAATGAGAAAAAAACCAAGTATCGCTATTGGCGAGTCCCCTCATTGCTTTACAATGGCGGTTATCTTTATCATAATGGAGGGAACATGTTTTACACAAAAGTTGTCAAGATGAATGAAGACCTCATTGAGTTATATGACAAAGTTTTTAACTAATTGAGTGTAATGCTGAGATTTTTTGCTAGATCTTTATCTTATCAGAAAGAAGGAGTGCTCAAAAAAGTGGAAAAAGAACAAATCATAACAGAAAAGGTAGCGAAAGATTCAGGGAAAGACTGGCTATTGCGCTTTGTAAAGGGAATGTTTATCGGTTCGGGTTTTATTTTACCGGGGGTAAGCGGAGGCGCTTTAGCAGCTGTTTTTGGGATGTACGAACGATTGATCTCTTTTTTAGCTCATCTAACCAGAAATTTTAAAGAAAACGTGCTTTTCTTTTTGCCTGTCGGATTAGGAGGCATCAGCGGAGTCTTTTTGCTTTCCTTTTTGGTGAGTTTCTTATTAGGGACATATGAAACGACGATTTTATGGTTTTTTGTTGGGTGTATTGTAGGTACTGTTCCAGCGTTGTGGAAAGAAGCTGGAAAGAAAGGGCGGCAATCAGGTGATATCATCCTGATGATCGTCACATTGATCGTGGCTTATTTCTTTTTACTTTACGGATCACAACTATTTGATGGTCAAGTTGAACAAAACACAGTAACTTGGATCATCGCTGGCGGTCTAATCGGCTTAGGGATGATTGTTCCTGGACTGAGTCCCTCGAATTTTTTAGTCTATATGGGGTTATACAAGGCGATGGCTGATGGTTTCAAAGAAGCTCGCTTAGACGTGATCTTACCGATCGGTTTAGGCGCGGTAGTCTGCGTGTTGACGTTATCAAAGTTATTTGATTTTATCTTTTCTAAGGCATATAGTAAATTGTTCCATTTTATTTTAGGAGTTGTTTTTGCTTCGACGGTAATGATTGTTCCTACAGATTACACAAATTTAAGTTTACTAGGAATCATCTTTTGTCCCATTTTATTTTTTGCTGGTATCGCATTAGGTTGGTGGATGAGTCGTTTAGAAGAACAATATAAATAAAGGTTGAATGGCACATGATTTTTGCTGGGATTTCTCAGCGGCATAGAATCATGTGTTCTTATTTTGTATAAATTTGTAAAAAATAAGTTGTTTTTAATAATAGAACAAGCTAGACTTAAATATATTGATTATTTTTTGAAAGTTGGCGAAAAATGGAAACGAAAGAAATGAATGGTCTTACTCAGGAAGAAGTGAGACAAAAAATTTCCTCTGGGCAGCAAAATGATTACCAAGAGGATGCATCAAAAAGTACTAAGCAGATTCTTAGTGACAATATACTAACGCTGTTCAATTTTTTAAATTTTGGTATTGGGATTTGCTTACTATTGGTCGGTGCCTATTCCAATATGGCTTACTTGGCAATTATTGTGGTGAATATCATTATTGGTATCTATCAAGAAATCCATGCTAGAAATCTAGTAAGAAAGCTATCGATTGTTTCGCAATCAGAGGTACGAGTTATCCGCGAAGGAAAAGAGCAGTCGATTTCAACGAAAGAATTAGTTTTAGGAGATGTCGTAAAGATTGGTGCAGGGGAACAGATTCCTTCTGATTTAAAAGTGATCTCAGGACGCGCAGAAGCCAATGAGGCACTATTGACAGGGGAGTCAGACCTGATTGTCAAAACCGAAGGAGATGAATTGCTTTCAGGTAGTTTCTTAACCAGTGGTTCTGTTTTAGCTCAAACGATTCGTGTTGGCGCAGACAACTATGCGGTTCGCCTAACGAGTGAAGCAAAAACCCATAAAGCGATTCATTCTGAACTTGTCGATTCTATTCGAAAAGTATCGAAATTTACTAGCTTCATTATCATTCCATTAGGTATTATTTTATTTTTAGAAGCGTTATTTATCCGTGATGCTTCTATTAAGATTTCTGTTATTGCTTCGGCAGCAGCATTACTAGGGATGTTGCCTAAAGGCTTAGTCCTTTTGATTAGTATTGCACTGACTACTGGTGTAACGAAATTAGCAAAGAAAAGAATCTTAGTCCAAGATATGTATTCGATTGAAACACTTGCTCATGTAGATACGCTTTGCTTGGATAAAACAGGGACGATCACTGAAGGAAAAATGAGTATCCAACGGGTCGAAGCCCTAAATCCTAAGTACGAAAAAGCGATTCCTGAAATCATGGGAACCTATCTAGCTGAAAGCAGTGACAATAATCTTACCATGCGGGCACTTAGAGATTACTTTCAAGTAGCTAATCGCTATACTGTGACTGAAAAGTTAGCTTTCTCTTCTGACCGAAAATGGGGAGCGATGGAGTTTCCTGAATTAGGTGTGATCTATGTAGGAGCTCCTGAACGTTTGGTTGAAAAATCACAACTGCCAGAAAGTTTGGTGGATGCTCAAGCAAATGGCTACCGTGTATTGATGCTGGGTGTCGCTCCTGAACAACATTTGACTGAAGGAGAGCCAAAAGGCGTTGAACCAATCGCGCTGTTTGAGATTGACGATCCAATACGTAAAAATGCAGAAGAAACATTAGCTTATTTACATGCTGAAGGTGTTAATCTAAAGGTTATTTCAGGTGATAATCCGTTCACAGTTTCAAATATTGCCCGCCGTGCAGGCTTACCAAATTATGATTCGTATGTTGATCTTTCTACGATGACAGAAGAAAAAGCTGTCCGGGAAGCCGCTCATGAGTACACGGTCTTTGGTCGTGTGAGTCCACAACAAAAGAAAACATTAGTGAATGAATTAAAACAAAGTGGTGGAACTGTGGCTATGACTGGGGATGGAGTCAATGACGTATTGGCACTGCGTGAAGCAGACTGCAGTATCGCCATGGCTGAAGGAGACGGTGCAACAAGACAAATTGCTAATCTCGTTTTACTTGATTCTGATTTTACGACTTTACCAGAAGTCTTATTCGAAGGGCGTCGTGTCGTGAACAATGTGACCAAAGTTTCAGGTATTTTCTTTATCAAGACGATCTATTCGTTTATTCTTTCTATTTTATGCGCAATTACTGCAATCGGGTTTCCATTCATCCCAATCCAGATCACATTGATTGACTTAGCTATTGAAGGTTATCCTTCTTTCTTCTTATCGTTTGAACAAGATAAACGAAAGATTACCTATCGTTATTTACCAACAGCATTGATCAATGCATTGCCAAATGCATTGCTAGTCGTATTGAATATTATTGTGGTTTATATTTTAGGAAAAGTTTTGCCATTTACCCAGTTGCAAACGACCACTTTAATGTATTATCTATTGATCGGAATCAGCTGTATGGCAGTAGTCAAAGCGTGTTATCCATTTAATCCGTTGCGAATTTTCTTAGCGGTAACAACTGTTGTAGGGATTTATGTAGCAGCGATGCTTTTCCATCATCTGTTAGAAGTTGATCTTGGGTTAGGAACGGCTTGGCCATATTTCATTGGTTTTATGATCGTTAATATCATTTTGAGACTGATTTATGGAAAGACCAATATCCGTGACTACTTATTGAATAAATTAGCAACAACGAAATAAACCGTTGCTTGTTCTTAGAATGACAAGTATTATACTTGAAAAAGTTTAGAATTGTGATAGAATGAAACATGTATAATTGTGTCCTTTAAAATCGCACTGATTTTCGTTAGTGCGATTTTTTACCGGTTATTCTCCTGAGGTATCTCTTTGACAGATGCCAATTAGCTATTTACAGGGGGTGAAAGCATGGCTCAACGGATTCCTCAAGAAGTCATTGAAACGATTCGTGGACAAACGAATATTGTTGAGGTGATTGGTCAATACGTCCAATTAAAAAAATCTGGAAAGAATTATTTAGGTTTGTGTCCTTTTCATGAAGAACGAACACCATCTTTCTCGGTGGCTGAAGATAAACAGATTTTTCATTGCTTTGGTTGCGGAAAAGGAGGAAACGTCTTTACTTTTCTTCAAGAACTAGAAGGACTTAGTTTCCCAGAAGCAGTCGTCAAAGTTGCTGATTTTGAACAAATTCAGTTAGAAGATCAATGGCGCAAACAAACACTTCCCTTCGAAAATAGCGATTCAATTACAGGAAAATTGATTTTAGCGCATGAAAAAGCCGCAGAAGTATATCATCATATGTTGCTACACACGAAAGTAGGCGAGCAAGCTTTAGATTACTTACTACAACGTGGTTTGACACTAGAATTGATTGAAGAATTTGCGATCGGATTTGCACCGAATGAACGTTCATTTTTGAAACAAGTATTTAAAACTGAAGCATACGATCAAGAAGTGTTGGAACGTTCTGGTTTGTTTATCTCTCATGAGGATGGAGGAATATCTGATCGGTTTTACCAACGTATCATGTTTCCTATCAGAAACCCTCAAGGGCGCACGATTGGTTTTTCTGGACGCTGGCTTGCACCAGAAAAAGGACAAGAAAAAGATCAACCCAAATATTTGAATAGTCCAGAAACAGAATTATTCAATAAAAGACAAGTGTTGTTCAACTTGGATAAAGCACGTAGTGATATCCGAAAAAGCGGAGAAGTTCTTTTATTTGAAGGTTTCATGGATGTCATTGCTTCTTGGCAAGCAGGTGTAAAAAATGGGATAGCTTCCATGGGAACGAGTTTAACGAATCAACAGATCCAGCAGATTGAACGAGTAACCAAAGAACTAGTTTTTTGTTACGATGGAGATAAGGCAGGATTCGAGGCAACGAATCGAGGGATCGAATTGTTACGACAAAATAGTCGATTGCAATTATCAATCGTTGTGATTCCGGAAAAACTTGATCCCGATGAATATTTACGTAAATATGGAAATGACTCCTTTAATGAACTGATCTTTCATGGTCGTGAAACGGTCTTTACTTTCAAGTCACGTTATTTGAAGCAAGACAAGAACCTGGAGAATGAAAAAGATAAAATCCAGTACTTAGAAGAGGTATCGAGAGAACTTAGTCAAGTTGTCTCGCCAATCGAACAAGATATGTATTTGTCGCAACTAGCGACCGAATTTCAACTTAGTCGTGAAACCCTGCAAAAGCAAATACGGGATTTTCGCAGGGAAAATCAAACGAATCGAACCAACCAACCAACGACATTGCCAGAACCAACTATTTCACGGACGGCAATAACGAAAAAGAGACCGCTGACTCAAGTAGAAAAAGCGGAACAAATGCTCTTATACAGAGTGTTCAAAGAGATATCTGTCCGTAATCTTTTGAAAGAACAGCAATTTCAGTTTATTCATGACATTTATGCAGAAGTATATTTTTTATTCGATGCATTTGTGTCACAACATGATGAATTCAACCTTGCGGAGTTTTTGGACTTTTTGCAAGATGAAAATTTAAGGCGTTTAGTGGTGGAAATCGAGTATTTGCGTGTAGCCGAAGAAAGCACACCAAGAGAAATCCAAGACTTATTGCGTGTAATCAGAAAGTCTAGTTTAGCTGATGAAATAACTTTAAAAAAACAAATGCAGCAAGAGGCTAGAAGAACTGGAAACAAGCAATTAGAATTGGAATTAACGATTGAGATCATTAATTTAACAAAACAGTTAAAACAAGCCGAATAGCTACTCAAGGGGGGCCTTCTTTTATGGCAAATGTAACAGAGAATAAAAAGTATGAAGCAGCAGTAGCAGCTTTTATCAAAGAAAACAAACCAAAAAGACAAGTCGTGTATGATGATCTTTCAAATAAACTTGCAACGCCATTCACATTGAATGCGGATGAGATGGATAAATTGATCCAAAAAGTCGAGGATGCTGGAATCAGCGTTGTTGATGAAAATGGAGATCCATCGATCCATAGCTTGAAGAGTGCAGAGAAAAAAGCGGAACAAGCAAAAACAGAAGAACTGTCAGCACCTACTGGTGTAAAAATCAACGATCCAGTACGTATGTATTTAAAAGAGATTGGTCGTGTTTCCCTATTAACTGCGGAAGAAGAAGTAGCTCTTGCTTTAAAAATCGAAGAAGGTGATCAAGAAGCAAAACAGCGTTTAGCTGAAGCAAACCTTCGTTTGGTCGTAAGTATTGCTAAGAGATATGTTGGACGTGGCATGCAATTTCTTGATTTGATCCAAGAAGGAAATATGGGCTTGATGAAAGCTGTTGAAAAATTTGACTATCGTAAAGGATTCAAATTTTCAACTTATGCTACATGGTGGATCAGACAAGCAATCACTCGTGCCATCGCTGACCAAGCACGTACGATCCGTATCCCAGTGCATATGGTAGAAACCATCAATAAATTGATCCGTATCCAACGTCAATTACTTCAAGATTTAGGAAGAGAACCGACACCAGAAGAAATTGGTGCAGAAATGGACCTTCCTACAGAAAAAGTACGTGAAATATTGAAAATTGCGCAAGAGCCAGTTTCTTTAGAAACACCAATTGGTGAAGAAGATGATTCTCATTTAGGAGACTTCATTGAAGACCAAGAAGCTACTAGTCCTGCAGAACATGCAGCTTATGAATTGCTAAAAGAACAATTAGAAGATGTTTTAGATACATTGACTGACCGTGAAGAGAATGTTCTCCGCTTACGTTTTGGTTTAGACGATGGTCGTACCAGAACACTCGAAGAAGTTGGGAAAGTATTCGGAGTAACACGTGAACGTATTCGACAAATCGAAGCGAAAGCGTTACGTAAATTACGCCATCCATCACGCTCAAAACAATTGAAAGATTTCTTAGAGTAAAAATAGGATTCAAATTTTGAATCTTATAGACAATGACTGTCTTTTAAAATAGCGAGTAGCCTTTAGTGAAAACAAAGTAGCACGGGATCAGAATAGATGATGCCGTGCTATTTTTTTTAGTCAATAGCTGAGTCAAAAGCTTGAATCTGATCATAATAAACAAATAATTGATGCGCTATTAACATTATGATGATGAAAACATAAATAATTGCGTAACTATGCGTAATTATAAGAAACTTTTTATAAATTATTTGTTTTATTTTTACGAGTTATACTATTTGACATCTGTTTGATCAAAATAGGCTCTTGGCGAAACTTTCAGAATATGGTAGATTAAATGGTAGCGTAAACCTAACAAAAGGAGCCGATCGCTCAGTGATAAAAAAATGCCCAACGTGTGGATCAAAGAAAATCAAAGGAAAGTTGATTTGTCCTGATTGTGGTTACCAAATAAAAGAGCAAGACCAACACACGAATGAAGAAAAGAACAACAGTCAATTACCAATAGATTCTTCAGAAGAACATTTTCCTGACACGGAATTAAATGATCCAATCGAATGGTCAGAATTAACAGAGTTACCATTAGAATCGGTCATGGCCTTGTTTAAAGAAGAATCATCTGAAGAAACGAATCTAGCAGAAACTAATGATGCTGAAGATGTAGTCACTAAAAAGGCAAACAAAAAGCCGTCAACAAGTGAAGAAGGAACTGATTCGAAAAAACAAGCTAACGGCGATGAAATGACGGATGAACTCGAAGCAGAACAACAAAAAAGAGTAGCTGAATTAAAAGAATTTGTTGATCATGAAAAAGAAAATTCGATTTTATCTGCTTATATCAAAGCTCATAGAGAAGATACAACAGAAGAACATGCAGAAGAATTGATGCGAATGATCCAAGAGGAACTCGCAGCTAAAAATGCCAAAGAGACTGATTCAAAACAAGAAAGTACAGTGCCAGTAACTAACGAACGTGAAACGAAAGAAAAGGAAACAGTTGATACGAAGGATAGCGTTGTTCAGCCAACTGACCATCAAGTGATTGATCAAAAAGAAACGTTCGAAACGGAAACAGAAAAAAATTATGAACGCTTAACGGCACCCCAAACTTCAGAAGAAAATCAACTGCTTTCTTCTAAGGAACAAACTGAAGAACCAGTGTCCGCTTCAAAAACGACTCACGTCCAATCATCGTCAGAAAAACTTTTGATAGGAAAAAAAGAAGTCGAAGAAAAAACGAGTGCGGAAGATATTGATAAAAACTCAACCCATGAGGTCGAAGCGTTAAACGAAAATTTGAAACCTGAAGTTTCAGAAAAAGATATTCCGAAAGCAGCTCCATCACAAGAGAATCAATCAAACGGAGAAGTTCTAAAAGAAGAAATATCGAAAAAAGAAACAGCAAAAGAAGAAGTACCGAAAGAAGAATCGGTAAAAGAAGAAGAACCAAAAGAAGAAATTCGTAAGAAAGATTCTTCAAAACCAGAAGCTATAGAAAAAACAGAATTATCAAATGAAATCGATCAAAGGACAGAAACGGAACAAAAAGAACCAGTTACATCAGCAAAGACTGATGAGGGGAAACGAAAAAGATCGAAAAAAGGACCGTATCTGGCTTTAGCAGCAATCGTCTTGCTCGGAGTCGGTGGTTGGGCTTATTATGACCATCAGCAAGATGTTCAGGCACAAATCGCTGCACAAGAAGAAAGACAAACACAAAAGGTGGCAGATCTACAAACAGCCTTGAACGCTTTTTATACAGATCCGTCTCACCAGTTTATCCGTACTTCAATGATCAATCAAGACTTAGCTAAACTAAAGACTGATCTGAATGACGTAAAAAAAGAGAAAGAATACCCTGAATTAGAAAAAACATTCCAGGATATCCAAACCAAAATCAAAGATATTCAACGTGTCAACCAGTTATTTACTTCGGTAGTGATTGACGATGATCATTTAGCAGCTGATCCTAAACTAAAAGAGGATCAAGCCATTCAACCAATGACTACAAATGAAACTGCTTTTGGACGTCTGATCAAGCAAGCGCAAACCGAAGCAGAGGATCAATACAAACAATTGCAGACGGCTAAAGATAAAGTGAACGTTGTCTATCATGATAATCAAGTCGTAGACAGTGCGAACAGAGAGCAGTATGACGAAGCAAAAAATGCTGTAGAGCAAATCAAAAATGAAGAGCTAGCTGTCGCATTAAAAGATCAACTAAAAAAAGTAGATGAAACCTTGACTGCGAAAGAGCAGAAAGAAGCACAAGCAAAAGAAGAAGCAAAAAAAGCTGAAGAAGCAAAAAAAGCAGCTGAAGCAGCCAAACAAGCTGCAGCTCTGGCTGCACAACAAGCAAAATCTAGTTCAACTACCAATAAGACTAATTCAGCCAATCAACCCATCATGTCAACTCGACAAAGTGATGTGGCTGATGCATCTAATCCAGCATGGAATTGGGCACCAGGAGTCCAACAAAGTGTTATTGCTACTTGTATTCAACGAGGCTACATTGTGGCAGGTGGATATAAACTAGAAAAAGCGAGAATCGAAAATGGTGAAGGTTACTATAATCTTTATGCTACTTCAACCCAATCTAATTTGATGCGTGGAATCGGTGAAAGTGCATTACCATTTTATATTGTGACGATCAATTGTAAAACAGGCTGGTTTGGCGGAAATGGCAGCCATTAATCTGCTAGATAGACAATGATCAAATACTACTCAGATATCGTAGATCGTATGGAACTAAGTGGATGACCATATAGGATCAGATACACGATGTCTGAGTTTTTTTGCGACGACTAAGACCAAACCAACTACTAATCATGGAAACATTATGTTATGATAGCTAAGAAAAGATGGCTGAATCTTTTATAAATAAGGAGAAATAAGATGAATGAATTATTGGCAACAATATTTACCGGAATGGTAATTGATGAAAATGAAAAAAATTACTTTGTCCAGAAAAATGGACAAACTTTTGGATTAAGTAAAACCGAAGGGACCTATCGTATCGGTGAAGCAGTCGAAGGGTTTGGTTATCAAAATCAAAAACATGAAAATCGTTTTACTACGTTGATTCCTAAAAGTCGAATTGGTCATTATGCTTTTGGTACAGTGACTGCTTCACGAAAAGATTTAGGAGTATTCGTCGATATTGGATTACCCGACAAAGATTTTGTAGTCTCATTAGATGAACTACCAACGATGACAGAACTTTGGCCTAAAAAAGGCGATCGTTTAATGGTTGCTTTAAGAGTCGATAGCAAAGACCGAATTTGGGGTAGTTTAGCCGATGAAAAGATTTTTAAATCATTGAGTAAACGTGGAACAGAAGAAATCAAAAATAAAGACATTACAGGCGTTGCTTACCGCTTGAAACTGACCGGAACGTACGTCTTAACAGATGATTATTATATCGGATTTATCCACCCATCTGAACGCTATAATGAGCCGCGCTTAGGTGAACAAGTCAAAGGACGAGTAATTGGCGTGAGACCTGATGGAGTATTGAATCTTTCATTAAAACCAAGAGCATATGAAGCAATCTCTGATGATGCACAAATGATTTTAACGATCATCGAACGATCAGCAGATGAGCAAATCTATTTTACTGACAAATCTGATCCGGAAGATATCATGAAAACTTTTGGTATAAGCAAGGGAGCTTTTAAACGAGCAATCGGCAATCTATTAAAACAAGGACTAGTCAAACAAGAAGCAGGCGTAACGAAACGAATTAGAAAATCTAATTGAGAATACCTTGCATGTTTTTCTTAACTAGCTTATAATTATTTTAATTTAGAAAGAGATTCCTTTTGTTTGATTATAATTATTATAAATTGTCGGGGTTGAATACATGGTTATGAATGCGATGTCAGTAATGAAAAAAACGAAACAACAATTGCACGAGTCGGGGTTCAAATTAACCCCACAAAGAGAAGCAACTTTACAAGTACTTTTAGAAAATGAGAAAGAACATTTATCGGCAGAAGAAGTCTTTTTTCTAGTGAAAAAAAAGAGTCCAGAAATTGGGTTAGCTACTGTCTATCGGACGTTAGAGATTTTGACCGATTTGAAAGTCATTGATAAAGTCAGCTTCAATGATGGTGTTGCTCGCTATGACTTGAGAAAAGAAGGAGCAAAACATTTCCATCATCATTTATTGTGTTTACGATGTGGCACGATTGAAGAGGTCGAAGAAGATTTATTGTGTGAAGTGGAAGAAATTGTGGAGCAACGGTATCACTTTTTGGTAAAAGATCATCGCTTAACATTTCATGGTATTTGTCAAAAATGTTACACTAAAGAAAAAGAAAGCAAAACCGTCTGATTGCTAGACGGCTTTTTCTTTGCCTAGCTGTAAAATAGACTATCGAAAATGAAGGGTATCTGATATGATAGAAGAGCACGAGGTGGATTATTATGAATGAAGAAATTAATGATTATCTCCACTATTTGACGATTGAATGTGGCTTGTCATTAAATACGAGAAAAAGTTATGAACGAGATTTGTTACAGTATCTTCACTATTTAGAAGATGAGCAAATCACTTCCTGGCAAGATGTCGATCGCTACGTCGTGATCAATTATCTGGAAAAGATGCATGATGAAAAGAAAGCTCCGGCAACCGTGACCAGAATGATTACTAGCTTGAGAAGATTTCATCAATTCTTACGTCAAGAACGATTGACTGATCATGACCCGATGCAACACATTGATACGCCTAAAAATGTTCAAAAGTTACCTAGTACCTTATCCTTGACTGAGGTTGAACGATTGATCGAAACACCTGATACAACCAAAAATCTAGGGATCAGAGATCGAGCAATTCTAGAAGTCATGTATGCAACAGGTATGCGTGTCAGTGAACTCGTTGGTTTAAAGCTAAGTGATCTTCACTTGTCGCTCGGCTTGGTCCAAACACTTGGTAAAGGGGACAAAGAACGGATCATACCTCTAGGTGATTATGCGATCCAATGGTTGGAGCGGTATCTAGACGAAGCACGCCCCCTCCTTGTAGCGAATCCTTCTGAAACGCATGTATTTGTCAATCATCATGGTACAGGGTTATCACGGCAAGGTATCTGGAAAAACCTTAAACAATTAGTGCGTGAAGCAGGAATCAATAAAGAGGTGACCCCTCATACTTTAAGGCATAGTTTTGCGACACATTTGCTGGAAAATGGTGCAGATCTTCGAACGGTACAGGAATTATTAGGACATGCTGATATCTCAACAACACAAATTTATACACATATCACAAAGAAAAGAATGACGGATGTTTATAAGCAGCATTTTCCAAGGGCTTAGTCATAGGAAGGTGAAAAAATGTTAACACATTACCGAAAAGAAAATCGTAAAATTGCTATGGGACTGTTAAGTTTTCATAAGAAACTAACGGATAAATCGAATTTACTCAAAGAAATCAATACCTATGAAACAGAAGAAGGATATGAACTTTTTTTCTTCACACCAGAAGGTTCAACGAATATTCAAGGGATTATTGGTGTTTATTGGGGTGAAAATCAGGAATTGATTATTCACGATGTTTCATTGAATCCATCTTATCGGGGAGATCAGATGGGCTTTCAAATGCTTGATGAACTTCAAGAAAAATACCCAGACTTTTCCATACGACCAACAGAGATTACCCGTCCATATCTCGCAAAATGGGTCGATCGAAACAAGAAGAAAGAGTGAATATGGTGACAGAAATCAATATCAAATTAGATATATTTGAAGGACCCTTAGATTTACTCCTTCATTTGATCCAGCAAATGGAGATCGATATTTATGATATCCCGATTGCAACGATCACTGAGCAATACATGAGTTATATCCATACGATGAAAACTCTTGAACTTGCTGTTGCTGGAGAATATCTAGTGATGGCTGCCACGTTGATGGCGATCAAAAGCAAAACTTTGTTACCTGTTCAAGAAGCAATCATTGAAGATGAGTATTGGGAAGAGGACCCGCGTGACGAATTAGTCAATCAATTATTGGAATATCGAAAGTATAAGTATGCTGCAGAGCAGTTAACCGAAAAAGCCCAAGAGAGAAGCTTATATTATACGAAAGAACCAGTTGCAGTAGACGATCTCATTGGACAAGAGAAACCATTGAAACGTGGACAAGTCAAAAAGATTGATTTGTTTCATGCGATGGAAAAAATCTTAGAGCGAAAGAAATTCTCAGAGAAAGTTGAAAAAACGATTACTCCTGATGATACAACAATTGAAGAACGTATCATCTTTATTGAAGAGCGTCTTAAGCAACATCATAAGGGATGCTCTTTTGAGTCTTTTTTTGAAACGCCTTCGAAAACAGAAGTAGTCACTACATTTATGGCTTTATTAGAAATGATGAAAAATGGTCAGATCGTTGCGCAACAAGAAGGAAATTATGAAACAATTATGCTTTATCTAGCAGTAGGAGATACCAAAGATGACAAAATTAAGTGAACTTGAAGCCATTTTATTTATTGTTGGCGAGGAAGGAATCGGGTTAGAAGAAATCAGCTATCTGTTAACTATTACGAAAGAAGAGACAGTGGCTTTATTAACGGAATTAAAAACAAGATATGAAAATGATCCAGCTAGTGCTTTGCATATTTTGGAAACAGAGGCACATGTCGTTTTAACAACCAAAAAAGAGTTAGCGCCATTGTTGAAACGCTATGCCCAAGGGACGTCTAATACTCTCTCACAAGCAGCTGTCGAAACGTTGGCGATCATTGCATATAAACAACCGATTACCAGAGTAGAAATCGAACAAATTCGTGGGGTTCAAGTCTCAGGTGCCATTCAACGGCTAGCTGCTCATCAGTTGATTGAAGAAAAAGGACGCGTGGAAGGACCTGGACGACCTATTTTGTATGGGACGACTCCTTATTTTTTAGATTATTTTGGTCTCAACTCATTAAAAGACTTACCAGATATACAAGCAATGGAGCATTCATTAAACGAAGAGTCTTCACTCGACTTATTCTTTGATGAAATGGATGAAGGAGAACAGATATAATGGAAAGACTACAAAAAGTAATTGCGCATGCAGGGATCACTTCCAGACGTAAAGCGGAAGAATATATTTTGGCTGGACGAGTAAAAGTCAACGGCAAAGTAGTAAAAGAACTCGGAGTAAAAGTTAGCAAACGTGATTTGATCGAAGTAGATGAAGTGCCGATTTATCAAGAAGAATACGGGTACTATTTACTATATAAACCAAAAGGCGTGATTTCCGCTGTTGCTGATGACAAGGGGCGAAAAGTCGTAACTGATTTGCTGCCAATGGTGAAAGAACGAATTTATCCAGTAGGACGATTAGATTATGATACTTCGGGTATACTGCTCTTGACTAATGACGGTGATTTTGCGCAACGTTTGACCCACCCGAAACATGAAGTAGACAAAGTATATGTGGCAAAAGTCAAAGGGATTGCTACTAAAACAATGTTATCTCCCTTGACGAAAGGGATAAAAATCGAAGGGAAACGAACTTCACCAGCACGTTACCAAATATTATCTGTGGATCCTAAGACAAATCATAGTATCGTTGAATTGACTATCCATGAAGGTAGAAATCATCAGGTAAAAAATATGCTTCAAGCAGTTGGCTTACCTGTTCAAAAATTAAAACGAGAAAAATACGGCGATTTGACGCTTCAAGGCTTACGCCCTGGCGACTATCGTGAGTTGAACAAAAAAGAAGTCAGCAGTTTATTGAATCAATCAAAATGATTACTTACTTATTATAAGAATAAATGATTGCATTTTTTCTCAAGCGATGTATAATGTAAAGGTAAACAAAATTATAAATGGTTCGTCTTCAGGGGCAGGGTGAAATTCCCGACCGGTGGTTATAGTCCACGACCTACTTTACCTAAGTAGCTGAATCGGTGAAATTCCGATACCGACAGTATAGTCTGGATAAAGAAGATAGAGCTTATTTGACGTAGTTTTTTGCCAAATAACTCTAACTCTCCCTGTTATTGGAGAGTTTTTTTATTTGCAAAAAGTTTGTCGAAAAGTTCGCTGAAGAGGAGTCCTAACAGGAGGATTTCAAATGAAGAACACCCGTGTACAAAAAATGGTCGCTGTGGCATTATTTGCTGCGATCGGATTGGTTTTGCAATATATCGCATTTCCGATTATGCCAGCCTTTAGTTTTTTAAAGATCGATTTTAGTGATATCCCAGTACTGATCAGTATGTTTTTATTTGGTCCAGTTGCTGGATTGGTTACAGCTTTCTTACGATCGATCTTACACTTGATCACTACCGGCTTTTCACCAGATAATTTGGTAGGAGATACAGCCAGCTTTTTAGCAACAGCTATCTTTACCTTACCTATTTTCTACTTCTTCCGTAAGAAGACTCAAGTAGGGAAAAATAAGTTTTTAGGTGTGATTTCTGGTACGATCGCAATGACGATCTTCATGAGTGTTGCAAACTATTTTGTGATTACCCCATTGTACCTTATGTTTTTAGGTTTAAATGCTAATCAAATGTTAGGGATGCCGTTAGCTAATTATGTCCTGATCGGAATCGTCCCATTTAATATCATTAAAGGATTTATCGTCAGTGCTGCCTTTTTGGTTTTACACGCAAAATTATTGCCATGGTTAAGTCGGAAACAACACCAGTTGGCACAAAGACATACAGTGACGAACAACAAATAAATAGTACAGCAGCTCATGCTCGTTTATCCATTTTTAGAGGGAAGCATGAATTGATGCCACTTTCTTAATTATTTTATCATTAAAAAAATCAGTCAAGGCTCCTTAACTTTTACAATATAAAAAGTTAAGGAGCCGTTTTTGTCAGTACTAGTATTTCTGAAAAAGTAGTCCAACGATTAGAAAAAAAGGGGATGAGAAAATAAACATTGTTTTTTCTAAAAAGAATTCAAGGAAATAAAAAAATATCGGAAATTTTAATGAAAAAAAATTCATTAACCCACTTTGTGTAAGCGTTTTATAAACGGTGTTTGAGTATTTCTTTTGTTTATGCATAAAAATGTATTTTATGATTCAAAATGTGAAATTAATCACTTTTTGAATCATAAATAGTTTTGTTATAATGGAAGTGGAAAACGCTACAATTGTATTGAAAAAGCTTTACCTTAAATTTCATAGAGAAAGGAGTGAAAGCAGGATTTTTGAATAAAATTTGCCAAATCAATAGGTTATTGTTTTGGTTATCGTATTCTTTTTGATAAAATAACTGATGGAATCACTCTTATAAGATTCTAATGTTACAAGAAAGGGAGAAGAACATGGAACAAACAAAGAAGAAACAATTTCAAATGCCTTCAGCGTATACGGTCTTATTTATTATTATTGCGATTATCGCTGTACTAACTTGGTTCATACCAGCTGGACATTATAGTGTCAATGATGCAGGCAACATCATTGCTGGATCATATGAACGAGTAGAGCAAAATCCTCAGGGGCTATGGGATATCTTTATGGCACCGATTAATGGGATGCTAGGTGTACCTGCTGGGGAATTAACGAAAGAAACACCGGCTGCTATTCCAATTTCATTCTTTATTTTAGTTGTGGGTGGTTTCTTAGGTATTATCAATAAAACTGGTGCTTTGGATGCAGGGATTGCTTCCGTTGTAAAACGCTTTAAAGGGAAAGAAAAAATGTTGATCCCTGTGTTGATGATCTTATTTGCATTAGGTGGTTCAACTTATGGTATGGCGGAAGAAACTATTCCGTTCTATGCTTTATTGATTCCTGTTATGATGGCTGTTGGGTTTGATACAGTTGTTGCAGTAGCTATCGTTTTAGTAGGGTCACAAGTTGGTTGTTTAGCTTCAACCGTTAATCCATTTGCTACTGGGGTCGCTTCTCAAGCAGTTGGTATCTCAATGGGTGAAGGAATCGGGTTACGTTTCTTGATGTTCGTGGTACTATTGGCTATCTCAATTGCTTATGTCTACCGTTACGCATCTAAAGTGGAAAAAGACCCAACGAAATCACTTGTATATAAACAACGTGAAGAAGACATCAAACATTTTGATATCGATTCAATTGGTCGTCAAGAATCAATTACTAAAAGACAAAAACATGTAAATATCCTATTTTTCATTACCTTTGGTATTATGATCATTAGTTTGATTCCTTGGACAACATTGAATAAAAACTTTACGATTTTTGAATCATTAACTAACTGGTTAACAGGGTTACCTGTAGTCGGAACTGTTTTAGGTAAAAACATGCTTCCTTTAGGAGAATGGTATTTCCCAGAAATTACCATGTTGTTCTTAGTGATGGCTATTGTAGTGGCAATCACTTACGGAATGAAAGAATCAGTCTTTATTTCTGAATTCTTAGCAGGAGCTTCAGATTTGATCGGTGTTGCGATCGTGGTAGCTGTTGCACGTGGTATCCAAGTTGTGATGAATAATGGTTTAATCACTGATACGATCTTACATTGGGGTGAACAAGGATTAAGTTCATTGTCATCTAGTGTCTTCTTGATCTTAACGTTTATCTTCTATATCCCTATGTCATTCTTGATCCCATCAACTTCTGGACTAGCAGCAGCTACTATGGGAATCATGGGACCAATGGGTGAATTTGCAGGCGTTGGTAAAGATTTAGTTATCACTGCTTATCAATCAGCATCTGGTTTGGTCAACTTGATCACACCAACATCAGCAATCGTTATGGGGGCTGTTGCGATCGCTCGTTTTGATATTTCCGTTTGGTGGAAATTCACAGGAAAATTGATTGCTATCCTATTTGTAGCCATTTGTGTTATCTTAGGTGTAGCGGCAATGTTATAACAAAGTAGACAAAACCGTTGACTTAGAGTGTACATGGTTTTTTACTTGATGTGAATGGACAAGATCCAAGCTCAACTATTTATTGTTTGAAAAAAGAGGTTGTGTCTGTTGTTTTGACATAACCTTTTTATTATATTAGGAGGCTAGTAACATGAAACAATTTGTAACAAAACAACATCATGAACAAGCATTGGAATCTTTAAATGAATTGATTCGAATCCCTTCAGTTCTGGACGAGTCAGATACTGGTGAAGGGCATCCTTTTGGGACAAAAGTGATCGAAGCATTGGATAAAGTGTTAGAAATCAGTGAAAATCTAGGATTCAAGACATTTAAAGATCCAGAAGGATATTATGGTTATGCGGAAGTCGGATCTGGCGATGAGCTATTTGGTATCTTGTGTCATATGGATGTCGTTCCAGCTGGCGATGAAAACAATTGGGATTCTAAACCATTTGAACCAACTGTCAAAGATGGTTGGTTGATTGGACGAGGATCACAAGATGACAAGGGACCTTCCATCGCTGCAATGTATGCTGTCAAAGCGTTGATGGATGCAGGCGTTGAATTTAATACACGTATCCGATTTATTTTTGGAACCGATGAAGAAAACTTGTGGCGTTGTTTAGATAAATACAACGAAAAAGAAGAAGGTATTACGCAAGGATTCGCACCAGATGCAGAGTTTCCATTGATTTATGCTGAAAAAGGATTACTACAAGCTTACCTAACTGGACCGGGAACATCTGAATTTTCAGTTAAAGCTGGTGGCGCACTGAATGTCGTTCCAGATGCAGCTCCTTATGCTGGTGAAAAATTAGCTGAAGTCAAAGAAGCATTGGAAAAGCATGGATTTGACTTTGAAGATCAAGGAGAATCAATTGTCGTTCTTGGAAAAAGTATCCATGCCAAAGATGCAGCAGAAGGTGTCAATGCAATCTCTCGTTTAGCGATTGCTCTTTCTGAAGTATTTGATTTTGCTCCAATCAACTTCTTAGGTCAATTAGTTCAAGAAAATGCTACTGGTGAAAACGTGGTAGGAAAAACGGTGGATGAACAATCTGGCGAATTGACAATGAACTTTGCTAGTCTGGAAATCACTCCTGAACAAACTAAAATCGGGGTCGACATGCGTATCCCAGTAACTTTCAAAAAAGATGAACTCGTAGAAAAACTAACAGAAACTGCTAAAAAGTATGACTTGACTTATGAAGAATTTGACTTTTTAGATTCCCTTTATGTTCCATTAGACAGTGAATTGATCAAAAATCTTTTAGGAACTTACCGTGATATTACTGGTGATATGACTGAACCATTTGTATCTGGCGGTGCAACTTTTGCGCGGACGATGAACCAATGTGTAGCATTTGGTGCAATGTTCCCAGATACCCCTGATTTTATGCATCAGGCAAATGAACGTTGGGAACTAAGCAGCATGTACAAAGCAATGGAAATCTATGCAGAAGCTGTTTACCGTTTGTGTGGAAAATAATCATTTGAAATGCTCAACTAAATACACTTTAGTTCAATAGAGAACGAAACTGCTCTCTTACTGTTAAAGGCTGATGAAGGTCAATGTACATTCATCAGCCTTTTTTTTTTGTTATAGTGGGTCTTGTTGAGGGGAAGAGTCAGGTCTAAGAAAGATTGCATTTAGTGCCACTGGCTAAACAAATTTATTCTTTTTCAAGAAAAAAGAGTTGCAATTTATTCGTATTTTATTTAGTGTGAATTTATAATCGATCAATAGGTACGATAAAAGGAGAATAGGTGAGAGATGTGAAGATATTTAAGCGAGTATTAATTGGTATAATTATTTTTTTGGGGCTAGCAGGAGGCGCTGGGTACTACTATTTACAACAAAATACCTATGAACCATCTAGTCAAGCAAGTCAAATAGCCCAAAATGGAAAGGATAAAAAAGATTATTTATTTTTTGAGACGAAAGAAAAAAGTCAAAAACCACTGGTTATTTTTTATCCAGGTGCTTTGGTTGAACCAGCTAGTTATAGTGTCTGGGCTGAACAATTAGCAAAAAGTGGGTACTCCGTAGCAATCGCTAAGATGCCTCTTGACTTAGCCATACTTAGTGGGAATAAGGCAGATAAGATCAAAGAAGACTTTTCAAATCGAAATTATGTGATTGGTGGACACTCATTGGGGGGCGTCATGGCGAGTCGTTATGCTAATCAGCATTCTTCTGACAAACACTTAAAAGGAATCTTTTTCTTAGCAAGCTATCCTGATGAAAAAGGTACATTGGCGAAAACGACATTACCTGTATTAAGCCTGACTGCTTCTAATGATAAAGTCTTGAATCAAAAAGCCTATGAATCAGCTAAAGAATATTTACCTGAGCAAACAGAATATGTTTCGATTAATGGAGGAAATCATGGCGGATTTGGCAGCTATGGGGAACAAAAGGGAGACGGTAAAGCTAAGATTACAAACGAAGACCAACAAACAGCGATTACCAATACGTTAATCAATTGGTTAGGAGAATAGAGTTCCAGACCTAAATCTTCCAGCTCACTTTAAAAATGAGTAAAAAGTGTGCATCAGCTCTTTGAAAAAAGCTTGGATTTTTTATAACATGAGAAACTGTTAAAAAAATTCAAGCTTATTGTTATCGTAGCTTCCCGCTTCTTTCATGACTTTATCTAAGACAGTTCAGAAGTCCATTTATCAGAAACTTTGCCGAAGAGCTACATAAGTCACAATCTTTATATAAATAGACTAGAGATAAATCAACTCAAACTTTCACTTGAACATAGAAAGAAATTTGTTCAAACACCATTTCCAGGTCAACTGCCTACTTTTCAAATCATCATTGTTAGAAACACTTACATTGATTTATATTCATTTGGTTAACTAGTTTTCATGATTTCTCTAATAAAATAGCTCTTACTGGACATTTTTGATAAGCTTTTCTGACGGCTTCCTCGTCAGTTTGAGAAACAAATTGCTGATGAGCTTCTGGTTCTTGCGCAAATAAAACGATTCCTTCTTCATCATAATCAAAGATATCTGGGGCTTCGATTTGACAAAGACCACAAGCGATACAGCGCTCAGGTACTAATCTACATAGTAATGACATTTTGACCATCCTATTCTTAAGGGGAGTAATATGACTTCATTTATTTTAGCTTTATTTTCAACAAGAAACAAGTTAAGGATCAGCTCCTTATACCAAGTTATCACAGGAAAACGAACGAGTTCGGTATTGATTTATAGTTTTTTAAACCATTTATTATTTATACATGGTAGTTTTCCTAAAATGAATCAAGAAGAATTTACACGTATCATTGACCAATTAGTTGACCAAAAGTTCCTTATTCAGCTAGAAGATGGCGTGATGATCACTCATTTAGGTGAAAAAGCTTTAGCAGAAAAAAAGATTGATCTAGAAGGGCTCCATTATGATCGTTATGGCAGAACCGCTGAGAATTGTTGGCGGTTGATCAAGTTTGCTGTTCAAGTTGTCTCTCATCTGGTAAATAATAAAAAGGAATACTTACCGATTGAAACTAGTCCGTATTATACTATCCAAGTAAAAAAATGGTTAGCTGACACACAACTAGATCGACAAACCCTAGCAAAAAAATTAAGCCAAGAACTGAGTGAAATCTTTTCAACGATGACGTCTGAATCGGCTAACTTTCTGGCCAATCAATTTTCAGGTATCCAGTCACCTGGTTTATTAACTTATCAATTAACAGAAATAACCAATGAAGTGCAACGTGAATTGTATGAAGCAAAGCAAGTACACCTGCTGCTAAAAACAATCGAAGAAAAAAAAGATTCGTTGCTTTTTCAATTGGTTTCACCACTACTTATGCAAAACTTCAATCAAAGTATGTTAACGACGAGAAAACTGATTTTATCTGGATGCTCAATTGATGAAGTAATGAAGATACGTCATTTAAAAAGAGGAACAGTAACCGATCATTTGATCGAATGGCAACTTTATTTAACTGATTTTCCTTATCAAAAAATGATCACTAAGCAGACATTTAAGCGACTAAGTCAACTATCGAACATCAAAGAATGGAATTATCGAGAATTAAATGAAGTCGCACCACTAGACTATGGAGAGTTTCGTTTTTATCAAATTGGTGTATTGAAAGGGGAACTGAAGAATGTCGCTGAAGGATGAACTACACAAACGTTTTGGATTTACTTCGTTTCGTTCAGGACAAGAAGAAATCATCCAGTCTTTATTGAATGACCAAGATGTCCTCGCAGTGTTACCGACAGGAAATGGAAAAAGTCTATGCTACCAACTGACCGGTTATCTGTGTGAAGGAATGGTTATCATTGTTTCACCTTTGCTTTCATTGATGGAGGATCAGGTGATGCAACTACAGAAACAAGGAGAAAAGCGAGTTGTTGCTTTCAATAGTTTACTATCTAGAACGGAACGATATTATGTGTTAAATCATTTGTCCAATTATAAATTTTTATTTTTAAGTCCAGAAATGTTGACGCAAAAAGATGTGATAGAACAATTACAAAAACAAAAAATTGGGTTATATGTGATCGATGAGGCGCATTGCGTTTCTCAGTGGGGGGTAGATTTCCGTCCGGAATACCAACAACTAGGAGAAATTGCTCAGAAATTAGGCTCTCCAGTAACGCTTGCCTTGACAGCAACCGCTACTACAGCCGTGCAACATGATATTGAAACTGTCTTGTTTCAAGAAGTGCCAGTTCGAATTATCCATTCGGTTAATCGACAAAATATTGCTTTATATGTCAAAAAGACTTCCCAAAAAGAAGCTGATCTAGAGGACTTGATGAAACAAGCAAAAGGCTCGATGATTATTTATTGTGCGACAAAGAAAGAGGTAGAGCGTTTGTATCAGCTATTTCGCTCACGTTTTACTATCGGCTATTATCATGGTGGATTAGAGGCATCACAAAGGCGACAGTTGCAACAACAATTTAGTCAAAATAAACTTCAATTTTTGATTGCGACGAATGCTTTTGGTATGGGCATCGATAAGCCAGATATCCGTTATGTTGTCCATTACGATTTACCAGATAGTTTAGAAAATTATGTTCAAGAAATCGGGCGTGCGGGAAGAGACCAACAGGGGAGTGAAGCGATTCTTTTATACAAAGAAAATGACGAACGCATTCATTATTTTTTTAATCAACTTTCTAGAGAACAACGACAAAGTTTTGAAATTTATCTGCAATATCATAGCAATGAACAAGAACAATTCGATGAGATTCAACAAAAATGGTTAGAAATAATTGCACAAACGAGCAATCCGCAAGAGTGGTTAAATCGGCTAAAACGTCAAGAAAAAGAAAAGGAATATCGACTACAACAAATGCTTCATTATGTCAATGCAAAGACTTGTCGAAGAGCGCTGATTCTTGAATACTTTGGGGAGAAACTGATAAAAAAACCAGAAAAATGTTGTGATATTGATGGAGCGGTCCTTACGAGTCAGGAAAATAGAGAAGTCAGCCCATCTGTAGAGCTAAAACAGTGGCAAGATATTTTACTAAATTTATTTTAAAAAAACATTGGATAGAAAATTTATAAGACAATCGCGTTCTGGCTATGGTATAATATTCACGATAGAAATTAGGAGGTTAATAAGGTGAGCAGAAAAGATAGACATCATTCATCAGAAAATAATGAAACACAAGAGCCATGGGAACAACCGATTTATGACACTGAAGACGAAGTTTCTTCAAGAAGTTCTCAACGACAACAAAAGAAAGGCAACACGCTGTTTTTGTCTCTCTTCTTAGTATTATTAGTATTGTGTATTGCAATTCCAGCGGGAGCTTACTTCTGGATTAGAAATGGGTCTTCCAATGCTTCAAGTGCATCATCAACTACAACAACGTCTTCTGTAGTGGAAAGTACGACCTCATCAGAAGTATCATCAACAAAAGAATCAAGTACGGAGCCTGAAAGCACTACTCAGACAGAATCAGTAGTAGCAAGTACACCACAAAGTACTACTGTACCAGAGGAAACAACGCCTTCGACAACGTCTACTTACCAACAAGAAACACAACCAACTAGCACGGTAGAAGAAGCGACAACACCATCCTCTTCGGCTGCTGCAGATGGATCAACAGTGACTGTTCAACCAGGTGACGGACCTAAACAAGTAGCTGAACGTGCCGGGATCACTATTGATCAATTATTTGCACTAAATGGAATAGATCCAAACGATTATATGATTTATCCTGGACAACAATTAAAAGTTAAATAATCTTAGCCGCGATCTGCGGCTTTTTTTTTGAAAAGGGAGTTATAGCATGACACAAATCAGTATTGCAATAGATGGACCTGCTTCGTCAGGTAAAAGTACTGTTGCAAAAATTTTGGCAAAAGAATACAACTATATTTATACCGATACAGGCGCCATGTATCGTGCCATTACGTATCTAGCGATAAAACATCAAGTACCTTTTGGAGATGAAGAGCAACTCGTAAAGCTGATCCAAGCCTATCCAATCTCTTTTATCCAAGAGACAGACGGTCAACACGTTTTGGTGGCAGACCAAGATGTCACTACAGAAATTCGTCAGCCAGATGTGACCAAGGCAGTTTCTGAAGTTTCTGCTCATCAAAAAGTACGTGAAGCACTGGTTTCGATCCAACGTAAAATTGGTGAACATGGTGGGGTTGTAATGGACGGCCGAGATATTGGTACTTCTGTTTTACCTCAGGCAGAAGTGAAAATATTTTTAGTAGCAAGTGTAACAGAACGGGCACAAAGACGCTATAAAGAAAATATTGAAAAAGGGATACCAACAGAGTTGGAAACTCTTACGAAGGAAATCCAAGAGAGAGATCATTATGATTCTACAAGAAAAGTATCCCCTTTAAGACAAGCGGATGATGCCATTCGAATCGACACTACTGGAAAATCGATTACGGAAGTTGTCCAATCCATCAAAAAAGTGGTCACAGAAAAAGGCTATCTTTTGTAAAAAGGGAAAAACTCAGGATTTTTAGGGTAAACCAAACGAAATCGCTTTATTTTTTTTTAATAATCAATTAAACTAAAATTAGTACCGTTGTTACGGCAGAATGTTGGTTAGGAGGACAAATGTTATGACAGAATTTGAACAAAATCAAACAGAAAACAGTCAATCAATGGAAGATGCAATGAATAGCGTCCAAGAAGTAAACGTTGGAGACGTTGTATCCGGCGAAGTTTTAGTAATCGAAGATAAACAAGTTGTGGTAGGAATCGAAGGTGCCGGAGTTGAAGGCGTCGTTCCTGCTAAAGAATTGTCTACTTCACCTGTTGAAGATATCAACGAGGTAGTAAAAGTAGGAGATACTCTAGAACTTGTAGTTATCAGTACTATCGGAAAAGATAAAGAAAACGGTAGCTATTTGCTTTCAAAACGCCGTTTGGATGCCAAAAAAGTTTGGGAAGATATCGAAAAAGATTTTCAAGCAGGTAATATCATCGAAGCACCTGTGACGAATGTCGTAAAAGGCGGCTTAGTCGTTGATGTAGGTGTTCGTGGTTTTGTACCAGCTTCAATGGTGGAAGATCATTTTGTTGCTGATTTTTCAGAATACAAAGGTCAAACATTGGCGTTCAAGATCGTTGAGATCGAACCTTCAGAAAACCGTTTAATTCTTTCACACAAAGCAGTTGTGGAAACGGAAAAAGAAGAAAAGAAAAAAGAAATTCTAGCCAATATTCACGAGGGAGACGTTATCGACGGACGAGTAGCTCGTATTACTGATTTTGGTGCTTTCGTTGATTTAGGTGGAATTGATGGATTGGTCCATGTTTCTGAGATCTCACATAGCCATGTGGCGAAGCCTAGTGATGCTTTAGCAGTTGGGGATGAAGTAAAAGTAAAAGTTCTTTCGATTAATCCTGAACAAGAACGTGTTTCTCTTTCAATTAAAGACACGTTGCCTGGGCCTTGGACTGATATTGAAGAAAAAGCCACTGTTGGTTCAGTTTTAGATGGAAAAGTGAAACGTTTGACAAGCTTTGGTGCATTTGTAGAAGTATTCCCAGGGGTAGAAGGTCTGGTTCATATTTCTCAAATCTCTCACAAGCACATCGCTACACCTCATGAAGTACTTCATGAAGGGGATGAAGTGCAAGTAAAAGTTTTAGAAGTACATCCTGAAGAACATCGTATTGCCCTTAGCATCAAGGCTTTAGAAGAAAAACCAGCATCGGAAGAAGAACCAAAAGATGTTGAAACCTATGAATTACCAGAAGAAAATACTGGTTTCACAATGGGGGATCTTTTAGGTGATGCTTTGAAAGAAGAAGTCGAAGAAACGACTACTGATGATTCAGAAAAATAAAATTTTTGAGTGTTCATTTTAAAAAGACTGAAATGAGACAAAAAGATCAATCAATGTTTACAACATTGATTGATCTTTTTCTGTTATTATCATTAGAACTAGTTAAACTCACAAATCGAGTGAAAGATAAAACCAACTGCTGTGAGAAGGGCTAAGGAATACCTAATAAAGTACATCGTTTAGACCATACCCAATGGCTGTGCAAGTGCCATATTGTATTCACAATTGGAGATATTAGATAGATGGTTTGCTTAAACTATTTATCAGAGCTGGAGATTTCTGTCAAACTACTGTCAAAACTCTATCATTGTTTAATTAGAAGCTATTTTTTGGGCTAGTCCTAAACAACCGATAATTCCAGCTTGATCTCCTAATTTTGGAAAAACAATATATTCTTCTGTTTTCGGATGAGCAACATAATTCTGATTAAGTTTTGAAAATTCACGATGAATTTTCTCTTGTAAGTGTACTTGTTTCATTACACCGCCACCTAGAATGATAATATCCGGTGAAAACATCATTGTAGTATTATGAATGCATTGGGCAATGTAAAAAGCTTCCATGTCCCAAAAAGGATGATCTTCCTTTAAATCTTGACCTTTAATTCCTATTCTCTTTTCGATAGCAGGTCCTGCTGCCATACCTTCTAAACAATTTTGATGATAAGGGCAGTTACCCTTAAAGTGATCGTCAGGGTGATTACGTACAATCATATGTCCCATTTCCGGATGACTGAATCCCTCGATAAATCTTCCATTTTGCAGTGCACCACCACCTATACCTGTGCCAACTGTATAATAAACAACTAATGAATGGCCTTGACCATGTCCAGCTATATATTCTCCATAAGCTGCAGCATTGACATCAGTTGTCCAATAAAAAGGAATTTTCTCAAAATTTCTTTTTAGATAACCAATAAAATCAAAATTTCTCCACGGTATTTTAGGTGTTGAGGTTATATATCCATATGTTTTCGATTCAGGATGGATATCAATAGGTCCGAAAGAACCAACAGCAATGCTGGACAATTCTGTTTCATATTTTTTGAAAAAAGAAACAACTTGTGGCATTGTTTCTCCTGGATTCAAAGTTTCAAAACTCACTCTCTCAATAACCTCTAATTGTGCATTACCAACTGCACAGACAAATTTTGTTCCTCCTGCTTCAATTGCACCGTATAGCATAAAACATTTCTCCTTATAGTTAAAGATGATTTCATGGGCAGTTATGCATTTAACCAATTTATTGTTCAGATTTTTAAAGAATTTAACTCGTTTATTTGTTATTTTCTTTTGAAAAATCGCTATTATTCCAGTTAATACATACATCAGATCGCGCATAGCCCTTTAAATTATCCGTTTATTGATGTTTTGGTTAGAAAGAATAATCAGTACTATTGACTATTCCATTAGTCAACTTCAAGTAAATCAGTAGTAGCGGTAACTGTTCCTTTAATAAGTGGTGTCACTTTTGAATAATCTGCGGTATTTGTCACAATAACCATTGTTGTATCATCAAGTCCTGCTTCTTTAATTAGCGTACGATCAAACGTTCCAAGGATATCTCCTTTTTTTACTTTTTGATTAGCAGTAACTTTTTGTATAAATCCTTTACCGCCCATCGATACGGTGTCAATACCAATATGAATCAGTATTTCAGCGCCATCATTCGATTTAAGACCGTAAGCATGTCCAGTCTCAAATGTAACTTGAATAGTACCATCTACTGGAGAATAAACAGTGTCCCCAGTTGGTTTAATCGCAATACCTTTTCCCATAGTCTCTGAAGAAAATACTGGATCATTTACTGAATCAAGTCCAATCACTTCACCTGCAAGGGGACTAACGATTGTTTCTGAAGAATGATTTGTTTTAGTAGGTTCTCCAGAAGTAACTGTGGATTGTTGGGTGTTTTCTGAATGATTCGTCACTGTTTGATCCGTAAGAGCTTCTGCTGCAAAGATGCCTGAAGCTTTTGTTTTTCCATAAAAGTAAGTAATTGCAAAAGCAATCGCAAAGCTAATTAATTCACATAGTAAATAAAATGGGATAGAGGTTGCATTAATTGAAAGAAATCCAAGAAAACCTGCTGAACCAAGTGATACAGCAACTACTTTCAGTAGACCTGCTACTGCAGCGGCAACGCCGGAACCAATTAAAGCACAGAAAAATGGGAAACGATATTTTAAATTGACACCAAACAGAGCTGGTTCAGTAATTCCAAGAAGAGCTGATACCCCTGCAGAGGAAGCAAGACTTTTTGTTTTAGCATTTTTAGTCAAGAACCAGATAGCAAATGTTGCAGCACCTTGGGCAACGTTCGCCATAGAAGCAACTACAAATATAAAGTCTCCATGTCCAATACCATTAGTCCATGCTGAAAGTAACTGCGTTTCAATTGCAGGAAATGATTGATGAAGACCGGTCATAACGATTAACGAGTAAGTTCCACCAAAAATACCCATTCCAATAAATCCGGTTGCATTATATAGCCAAACGATCGCATCTGTAATCCCGTTAGAAAGCAATAACATGACAGGGCCGATGACTGTGAAGGTTAGAAAGCCGGTAATGATTACAGATAATAAGGGAGTAAATGTAAAGTCAACGGATGATGGAAGTTTTTTGTGAAAAAACTTTTCCAGTATTGATAATAGCCAAACAGCTGCTAACACAGGAATGACTTGATAAGCATAGTTAGTTTGTGAGACATGATAACCAAAAATATTCCAATATTCCATAGAACCACCAAGTTGTGGTGTTGTCATAATCATTCCAATTGCAGCACCAAGGAACTGGTTGGCTCCAAAACGTTTAGCAGCGGAAATACCAACTAGAATAGGCAAAAACATAAATGGTGCAGCGGACATCAGTTGGATCATTGAGGAAATACCTTCAATCGCAGGATACATTTCTTCAATTGATTTTGGTCCAAAAAGTCCAGCAGCTGTTAAAAAGTTTTGTAATGCCATTAATAAACCACCTGCAACAAGGGCAGGTATAATTGGAACAAAAATATCTGATAATAATTTAATTAATGCCATAATGGGGTTGAATTTTTTATCTTTACTAGCAATTTGTTTTAAATCATCTGTTGAAATTTCTGAAAGTCCAGTTTTTTTGATAAGTTCGTCATAAACGAAATTAACATCACCTGCACCGATAATCACTTGATATTGCCCATCAATTTTAAATGTGCCTTTCACATCTGGATTTTCGTCTAAAGCTTTTTGATTCACTTTCGTGTCATCTTTTAGTACGAGACGAAGACGTGTAGCGCAGTGTGCAGCTGCAATAAGGTTATCTTTTCCGACCGCTTGTATTACGTCGGAAGCTACTTTACTGTAATTCATTCGAATCACTCCTTTTTTATTTTTACGTGAAAACGGTTCACTGAAATGCAAATTTATTTTAGCATATCTTAAAAATATGTCAAACGTTTGTCATATAATTTACTTTTTTAAATGAAATGATTGATTTTTCAACGGAAAACGTTTACCATACTAGTTGTAAAAAGATAAATTGAAGGAGTAAAATATGAACTTACCTCGAGAAATACGATATCGTGCTTATTCTGATTGGACTAAAGATGAGATGGATAAAATTAAGGATAATGTAAAACGATCACCTTGGCGTGCTAGCTATCATATCGAACCTAAAACAGGATTGTTAAACGATCCTAATGGTTTTTCTTTTTTTAACGGAAAATATACGCTTTTTTATCAAAATTGGTCATTTGGAGCTGCTCATGGGTTGAAAGAATGGGTACACACTGAATCAGATGACTTAGTTCATTTTCATGTAACAGGAGCAGAACTTCTTCCAGACACAAAACGAGATAGCCACGGCGCTTATTCCGGTTCTGCATATGAAATAGAGGGGAATCTATTCTTGCTCTATACAGGAAACGTTCGAAATGAAAATTGGGAACGTGATACACTTCAAATCGGAGCATGGATGGATAAAGACTACAACATTACGAAAGGTGAGAATGTTCTTATTCATCCACCTGCTGATGTAACTGATCATTTTCGTGATCCACAAATGTTTAATTATGAAGGACAATTGTATGCGATTGTTGGAGCACAAAATTTAGAAAAATCAGGCTTTATCAAACTTTACAAAGCGGATGACAATAACGTGGAAACATGGGAAGAAGTTGGCAACCTTGATTTTGGCGGCACTGGTTCAGAATACATGATTGAGTGTCCAAACCTGGTATTTGTAGACAAAAAACCTGTTCTTATTTATTGTCCTCAAGGGTTGGATAAATCTGAGCTTAATTATGGGAATATCTATCCGAATACTTTTAAGATCTGTCAATCGCTTGACATAGAAAAAGTGAAACTTGTGGGCGCTTCAGAAATTCAAAATCTTGATTATGGATTTGAAGCGTATGCGACTCAAGGATTCAATACTCCTGATGGTCGTACTCTGATTGTCAGTTGGATTGGACTACCTGATATCGAGTATCCAACTGATAAGTATGATTATCAGGGAGCAATGAGTCTTGTAAAAGAACTTTCAATAAAAGATGGTAAACTTTACCAATATCCAGTAGAAGCTATTACATCATTACGTGCTAGTTCTGAACAATTTACAGCAAAAGCAGAAACAAATAATACTTATGAGCTTGAACTAACGTTTCCTCCAAATCAGAAATCGGAGTTACTTCTTTTCTCTGATAGTAAAGGAAATGGACTTAGCTTGATTGTAGATACCAAAGAAGGAAAAATTATTTTAGATCGCAGTAAAGCAGGCATTCAATATGCCACTGACTTTGGTACGATTCGTGAATGCTCAATTGATACTAAAGAAACAATTGCTAACATTTTTGTAGATAATTCAATCATTGAGATTTTTATTAATAAAGGAGAAAAAGTATTTACTAGTCGCGTATTCCCTGAGAAACACCAAAATGGTATTCAACTTAAATCAGGTGAACCGACTGGAAAATACTTTGAATTAAAATATTAATATGGTAGCAAAATTATCTGATGTCGCTGAACTAGCTGGAGTTAGCCCAACTACCGTTTCACGTGTCATTAACAATAAGGGATATCTATCGGAAAAAACGAAACAAAAAGTTCATGAAGCTATGAAAACTCTTGGTTACAAACCTAATAATCTAGCACGTGGACTTCAAGGAAAGTCACCCCAACTTATTGGGCTTATTTTTCCTAATATCAGTAATATCTTTTACTCTGAACTGATTGAGTATTTGGAAATCGAATTATTCAAACATGGCTATAAAACAATTATTTGCAATAGTCAGAACGATCCTGCTAAAGAGCGGGAATACATTGAAATGCTTGAAGCGAATCAAGTTGATGGGATTATCTCATCTAGTCATAATCTTGGAATTGCTGATTATGAGCGTGTGGGAGCACCTATTGTCGCTTTTGATAGAAACTTAGCTCCCAATGTTTCCATTGTTTCTTCAGACAACTTTGAAGGTGGAAAACTGGCTGCTAAAACGTTACAAAAAAATGGTTGTCAAAATAGTATTATGATTACAGGAAATGACAATACGGATTCTCCAACAGGGTTACGTGCGCTTGGTTTTTCTTTTCAAAATCCAAATGGCAAAGTTTTCAAAATTCCTAATAATCTCTCTACGATTCGTCGAGAAATGGAAATCAAGTCGACGATCCTAAGACACAAACCAGATGGTATTTTTGTTTCTGATGATCTAACAGCCATTCTTACTATGAAAATCGCTCATCAGCTTAAACTTAATATCCCTGAAGATCTAAAAATTATTGGCTATGATGGAACATCTTTTGTTGAGAAATTTTTCCCACAATTGACCACAATCAGACAACCAATTGATGAAATCGCAAGTCTGATTGTTGATGTTCTTCTGAAAAAAATGAAGAATGAAAAGACAAGCAAGGATTACATTTTGCCAATCTCATTACTTCCTGGAGGGAGCATTTAACGTCAAATTCTTTTCTTGATGTTTATCACATTCGTTCAAAAAATTTGGAGCTGATCGCTTCTTTCACGACCTTATCCATATGGTTCAAGAAGTTGCTTTAACAAAAAATTGCTGAAGAATACCAAAAATAGGAGGAACTATTTTTGGATTCTTCGGCTTATTTCTCATAGCTAGATATGGCATAAACTTTCCGGTTGTAGATTAATGAAATATGCATGTCCAGTTTTACAGGCTATTGAAAAGAAAAAGGACGTTAATAATTTCTGGTAAACATGAAAATAATAATTTGAGTTTGAAAATCAACATTTTTGGGCATCAGGCTATATTGTAGGCACAGTGGGACTAATGAAGTGACCATAAGAAAACATAGGCTAGAATAAGGAATTAGGATATTGCGCTAGATAAACTGAGAGTTTGAGAATATGAAGATCGTTGAAAGAATGAGAGTGAAGAAAAGAGCTTTCACATATCATGAAACAATAAAAAGAGTAGAAAATGAAAACGAGAGAAACAAATTATGCTATAATCAAATGTCACTGATCGATTTTAAGTTCAGTAGTGTGTGAATATTTAGGCTAACGCTCATCTAGCGGTTCTGAATATGGTTTTTAGGGTTATTTGAACAATGTAGTTCTTTAACCAAAGAAACAAGAATAAAAGATGGTTTACTAGGGTTCAATATTCACTTTGATGTTTTATGAAAAAAAGTTGTCCAATGAATAAATACTTGCGTAATTTTAGCGAACAATGCTTGAAAGTTCGCAAAGCTTTCGTTACACTAAGTAAGATTGGAAACTTGTGAGGAGGAAAAAATATGGCAAATCCAACAATTGCAATCGTTGGCCGCCCGAACGTCGGTAAGTCTACGATTTTTAACCGCATCGCTGGCGAGCGTATCTCGATTGTCGAAGATACTCCAGGAGTAACTCGCGATCGTATTTATGCTAAAGGCGAATGGTTAGGTCGAGAATTCAGTGTGATCGATACAGGTGGGATTGATTTAGGTGACGAACCATTCATGGATCAAATCAAGCATCAAGCAGAAATCGCGATTGAAGAAGCAGATGTCATCATCTGTGTTGTCAGCGGACGTGAAGGAGTCACCGATGCAGATGAAGTAGTAGCAAAAATTTTATACCGCAGTAATAAACCTGTGATTTTAGCAGTTAACAAAGTGGATAATCCCGAAATGCGAAACGATATTTACGAATTTTATTCATTAGGATTGGGTGATCCATATCCAGTGTCAGGGAGTCACGGTTTAGGGATCGGCGACGTATTAGATGAAGCAATTAAACACTTTTCAAATGATGGGGAAGAAGAAGAGGATGATACGATCAAATTTAGTTTGATCGGCCGCCCAAATGTTGGGAAATCTTCATTGATTAATGCGATTCTAGGAGAAGAACGAGTGATCGTTTCGGATATAGAAGGAACGACTAGAGATGCTATCGATACTCACTTTGTATCTGATAACGGTCAGAAATTTTTAATGATCGATACTGCAGGAATGCGTAAGCGTGGAAAAGTATATGAAAATACCGAAAAATACAGTGTGATGCGTGCGATGCGTGCCATTGACCGTTCCGACATCGTTTTGATGGTTTTGAATGCTGAAGAAGGAATCCGTGAGCAAGACAAACGGGTAGCTGGATACGCACATGAAGCAGGACGTGGTGTGATCATCGTGGTAAACAAATGGGATCTTGTCAAAAAAGAAACCAATACGATGCGTGATTTTGAGCAAGAAATTCGTGAAGAATTTCGTTATTTAGATTATGCGCCAATCGTCTTCGTATCAGCAGTCACAAAACAACGTTTAGAACGTTTACCTGAAATGATCGAAGAAGTAAGTATGAATCAAAACTTGCGTGTGCCGTCTGCTGTCTTGAATGATATCATCATGGATGCAGTAGCGATCAACCCGACTCCAACAGATAAAGGGAAGCGTTTAAAGATTTTCTATGCTACGCAAGTGGCTGTAAAACCACCAACCTTCGTCGTTTTTGTTAATGAAGAAGAGTTGATGCATTTTTCTTATGAACGTTTCTTAGAAAATCAAATTCGTAAAGCATTTACTTTCGAAGGAACTTCGATCCGAATCATTCCAAGAAGACGAAAATAGGCATTTTACCACATCGGCAGATTTTTTTCAAAAAAAATAGGTGGTTTTGTTTATTACGTTTTTATGACTAAAAAAAGCATGTGAAAAATGGTAAAAACCTTGCTATTAAGCGGTTTATATGATATCGTGATAACAGAATATTGAACTAGATCAATATTTCTTTTAAACTTCTGGACCACTCAGAATGTTTTTAACTAAACTGATGTTTTACATCATATCTCTTGTGGAGGAGGTGAATCTATCCATGGCAAACAAAGCAGAATTAATCGAAAAAGTTGCTTCAGCTACTGACTTAACTAAAAAAGATGCAACTGCAGCAGTCGATGCTGTATTTTCAACTATTCAAGATGCTTTAGCTAACGGCGAAAAAGTTCAATTAATCGGTTTTGGTAACTTTGAAGTTCGCGAACGTGCTGCACGTAAAGGACGTAATCCACAAACTGGTGAAGAAATCGAAATCCCAGCTAGCAAAGTACCTGCATTCAAACCAGGTAAAGCATTAAAAGACGCTGTTAAATAATACGGCTCATAAAAAAGCGCTTGTGGCTTTAAGCTGCAAGTGCTTTTTTATATTTCCTATTGTTTTGAGTTTTAGAGTGAAGAAATTAGGAGACGAAGGGTACTTTGCGTCTCCGTTATTTATGAATCTGAGATATAAATCTTATTTTTTAGTTTAAAATGAGTAATGGTCTACAAGAAGCAACTTCTCAGCAATAAGCGATGCTTTTCTAAAATAGGAGAAGCTATTTCAAAAAATCTTTTCTCATTGTCATCGAAGCTCCCGATGCTTGCAAAACCTCTGATTTACGCTCTTTTCACAACCTTGCTTTAAACGATAATAAAAAAATCTGAGGCAGAATACGGTTCATTCTGTCCCAGATTTTTAATACAAAACTTCTCAGTCATTATTGACAAAGAGCTATTTTTTCAAGCTATCCTAATGAATAAGATAGTCGTTATTTTTACAACCTCTTATTTATTCAAAGTTGATTGCTTCGTTCATTGTCTCATTTGTCTATCTGGCTGTTTAGAAAAAATCTTTTGCTCATCGGTTATTTCGTGCGTTTGTTTTTACTGAAAAATTTGCTGCGTTTGCTCATATAGTAAGCAATGATGATAACCACTGTTAGTATTCGGATATAAATAGCTGATCTGAATAGTTTACCTGGTTTATATCCTACAATAATTTCATTTGTACCAATCTTTGGAGAAATTCTTAGAGCGCCTATTGAAGTCAGTGAATATTGTGCTTCACTTCTAGATTTTCCATTGATTATGAGGGAACTATTGTGGTAAATGATTACTGGTAAAGTTATTTTATTTGTATCTTTAGCAGTGAAAGTTAGATGTATATTCCCTTGTTTGTCAATTGATCTTTTAAGAGGGATAGAATTGTGTAAAACGTCCTCTTTATAAGCTTTGTAAGGATCTTCCAATTGTCCCCCACTAGCAGGTAAATAGTCAGCCATCGGTTTTCTGTTTATTTGTAAAGCAGCAGATAGATCAGCATTGCCTCCAAATAGGTGACGAATATTACTTGCATTACTTTCTAAGGTTTCAGCAGCACTGGTGTCTTTAGAAAGTGGGGCATCACTATTCCAGATAGCTGCTGTATCCGAAATTAAAGCATAGCCACCTGTTAAATTTAACAATGAAAAAGTCAGTAATAGTGGCACACTGATTTTTAAAACCGATTGTTTCTCTAAAGTTACAAAGGCTTTTTGAATGGTAAAACCGAACCCTAGTATTAATAAGATACATGCGAGGCAACCCAGTCTTTGTGGAAATTGCATTTTGCGAACAAATGTAAAATAATTGCCGATATCATTCCAAGGAATGTATTTAGAAGAGACAAGTAAAAAGAATGCTCCGACTAAGTTGATTGTTTTTTCCAACACACTGAGTTTATTAAAGTGGACGATAGTAAACACAAGTTGAAAAACAAATATCATAGAAAGGATTAGTCCAAAGTTTGTCCAGCCAATTGAACCAAACGAAAGTGAAGTACTATTCGATAATAGATCAGTTACTGCGTATGGTGGAATCAAGGTATCATTGGACAAATCCAGAAAAGCAGTAAACGTATTGAAAGAAAGACCGATAGCGATCACCACTGCTAGTAGAGCCTGTTTGATTATTACTAGTTTTTTGTTCGAGTGAAGAAAACCTACAAGGAAAAAGGGAATCAAAGTGGCTACGGCTAGTAAGGTTGAAAACATATGGACAGATAGCAATAATGAAATGGTTCCTCCTAGCACCACAGGTTGGATTGGGTTTTCCCGATTTCTTATCATTCTAACAGCTGGAATAAAAATAAGAGGTAAAAAGGCAGCACCCCAACCAGAAAAATTTTGGGCAAGAGTATAGTAAAAAATAGTAGGTGTACCCATGTATAAAATAGCCATCCCAGTAGCAATTTTTTGCTCTAAATGGCAGTACCGTCCAAGGAAATACATCGATGTACCGGCAGTGAAGTAACACAGAAAAGTAGATACAAGTTGGAATCTGAACCAAGTTTTAAAAATTAAAAGTAACAGTCCATGTAAATAGGCAAAGTCGGTTCCATAAAGGGCATTGATGACTCTTCCCGATTGGCTAAAACCGTAGATGGATTGGAAATAATTAAACGTGCCATTTTTTAATTGCATAGCCGTGTCATAGAAACGGTTCATATGAAATACCCAGTCATTTGAAACAATGAGTGCATGTTTATAAATTTGAGGTGAAACCATAAAAAAAGCACATAGGGAGATAATTAAAATTGCTGTAACTGATTTTTTATTTATTTTTGACAAAACTTATCCCTCATTTTTGATGAAATTTAGTTGAATAAAATTGCTTAATCCATTTCTCCGTTTTATAAAATGAAAAGCAAAGTCCTATATAATCTTTTACTTCGTATTACAGTATACCATGCCCGATTTATTACACAAGAATTCTTTAAATAGGTGCTCTTAAATGTAGGTGAATTACGAAGTTTTTCTATATTCTCTCAAGAATTTACCCTATTCTTTTCCGATTTTACTTACTAATGGTAAAATAAAGAAAAGGAGGGGTGCTTATGGAAATCGACTATCAAGGACAAGAAGAACAAACAAAAATCTATTATGGGGAAACGTTGGTCAGCCAGCTGAAAACAATAACGATTGATCAGCCTGTTATATTTTTGACGAACCAACGGTATTACGATTTGTTTGTTGAGAAAATCAACCAACAGTTTCCTAACCCGAGTGAGATTGATTGGTATATTTGTGCCAATACTCAATGTAATCACTTAACAGAACTAAGTAATCTTGTGACATTTGCAAAACGATATCCTGAAAACCAATCCTTACTTATCATTGGGTTTGGGAATGAGGGGATCATGGATTTAGCAGGTTTTTTCCAGAAGCATACCTCACTTGCATCAACATTATGGCTAATTCCGGTATCGATTCGTTCAATGGCCCGAGCATTAACTCCTCAACGAAATATTTTACAATTGCCAAATCAAGTCGTCTTGCGAACGACCAACCTTCCAGAACGAATCGTTTACGATCAAACAATCAGTGAAAAACAAGGAGAAGGGAAACAAATAGATTTTTTGACTTTGATAACATGTGGTTTAGTTTGTGATTATCATTTTTTACAAAATCTCTATAAAAACTATCCGCAACCAAGGCAGTTATCTCAGCGGGCTTTTACGGGGATGCTGGAAGAAATGATTAGTTTTTACCAAGTAGATGCGGAAAATCTCTCAAATTATGGTAAACTATTTGAACAAGCTTTTTACCTAACAGAAAATGGTCATTTGTTATCAGCTAGTATGAAAAAACTATTAGGAATGCTTTTTCATCTTACTTGGAATGTAGGACTAGCGGATATGTCCTTTCAATTGAAAAATTTTTTTATCTGGTTGAAACATCTGGGTTATCCTATCGATTGGCCAGAACAATTATCAAAAATTGATTATTTAGAAAATGTCTTACTTCTAGCGGAAAAAAGCAAAAAAATTCTTGTTTTGAAAAAAATTGGTATAATAGAGAAATATCAATCGCCAAAGGAACAAGAATTAATACAAACAATGAAATCTTATGACGAGATTATTAGTGAGATTAGAGGGATTTAAATGAATACAAATAGTGAAAAAATGTTACAAGCATTGTCAGAGGAAGATTTGGCGCAAGCTCAGTTATATCTGACACAAGCTTTGAAAGAAGATCCGGCCGATGTTTTGGCTGAATTAGGGGAAGAACTCTTAGCGATTGGTTTTTTAGAAGAAGCAAAGCAAATTTTTGAACAGTTAGTGAAACAGTACCCCGAAAATGATGAGTTGTTCATTCCATTGGCGGAAATTGCGATTGAAGATAATGAAATCGATCAAGCATTTGAATATCTGGAAAACATTTCAAAAGAAAGTGACTACTATCCTCAAGCTTTATTAGCAATTGCTGATTTATATCAAGTAATCGGTATTCCTGAAGTCAGTGAAGCGAAATTAAAGGAAGCAGCTGCGTTGTTGCCTGATGAACCATTGATCCAATTTGCTTTAGCCGAACTTTACTTTTCAGTCGATCGTTTTGCTGAAGCTGCAACGATCTATCAACTATTATTATCAAGTAATATTGATGAGATTTCTGGTATCTCTATGCAGGAACGTTTAGGACAATCTCTAAGCATGCAAGGAGAGTTCGAAGCAGCAATCGAACCATTGGAACAAGCATTGCAGGAAGAACGGACAGATGATCGCTTATTCCAGTTAGCTTTCACCAATCTGCAGCTAAAAGAAAATGAAAAAGCGATCAATTATTTACAAGAATTGAGAGAAGTAAATCCCCAATATCAATCTCTTTATCTTTATTTAGGTCAAGCATTGCAAGAAGAAGAATTGATTGAAGAAGCGCAGAAAGTTCTTGAAGATGGGATCAAAGAAAATCCTTATCAAGTAGAACTCTATCACTTAGCTTCTGAAAATGCGTATCGCCTACATGACAAAGAAAAAGCAGAAAAACTATTATTAAATGCGTTGGAATTAGGTGAAAAACAAGACGAAACGTTATTAACATTAAGTAATTTGTATTTAGATGAAGAACGTTACGAAGATGTAATCAAGAGTATCGAGCAAATGGAAGAAACTGCAAATCCATATGCGGAATGGAATTTAGCCCATGCCTATAATGAATTAGAGGACTTCACGCTAGCAGCTGTTCATTATGAACAAGCGTATCACGAATTGGAGTATGAACCTGATTTTCTAAAAGAATACGCCTTATTCTTACGAGAAGAAGGACAATTGACAAAAACAAAAGATCTACTTACTCATTATTTAGAATTGGAACCTGGAGATTTGGAGGCATTGTCAGTATTAGACGACCTAGCAGAGAGGTGAGTAAAATGCTAATAGATGTAAAGGAAAAAAAGAATTTCTTAACTTGGATGGTCAATCATGTTTCATTTAGTCGCAGAGAGGTTTTTTGGATTTTGAATTACTTGGCTAATCATGAAGCAATCTTAAGTAATGTTCATTTTGTTGAAGGAGCGAATCAAGCAAATCGGGGATTACAAATCAGTGACCTTTCTTTCGATGGAGAACCAATGAAATTATTTCTCGAGGGGAAAGAGTTTACCGATACTGATCAAATTTTTCATGAAATTCGATTAAATTGGAAAAGACCGCTATATGTAGAATGCCTTTTTGAAAATGCTTGGCAGACAAAAGAGTATTTAATGGTTTTAGAAGAGAACCCCTTTGCATCTTGGAACGACTCTATTAGTGAAGAAGATCTTGAACTAGTCGAGCAATATCTCAAAGAGAAAGAACAAGCAGCCCATCTCAAAATGCTTTACTTACAGATTGATCAAGCGCTTGAAAAAGGGGATAAAGATGCTTTCCTAGAATTGTCCGATGAAGTTAATCGTGAAATATTAAGCAAGAACCAAGTAAAAGGCGAACATGCAGGAAAGAATCCTAACTAAGGATACTTTTATCTAACCGTTTATTCGTTTTTAAAGATACTAAAAGAGACTGAGGCAAGTTGATATGCTCCCCCTATATAGGACACTGAAATATAAAAGTCTTGTATAGGGGGATTTTGTATGCCAAAAAGAAAGATGAAACTCACTCCAGAAAAACGAGTAGAACTAGGAGAGAGCTATATTCGCTTAAATAACTTAGACTGTGGTTTAAGATAAGTGAATCCTTCTCCTTCGACCTCATGGACATTGATGATCGATAGAAAGGCTTTTTCATCGATTTCATGGACGATTCGTTTCACTTCATTCAATTCACTCGAACTAACCACCATATAGATAATTTTTTTAGAATGACCAGAAAATCCACCTTCACCACTTAAAAAAGTGACGCCGCGTTCTAATCCAGTCATCAACAGTGGGGCAATTTCTTCATTTTTGTTTGAGACGACTAAAATCCCTTTAGCTGAGTAACCGCCATCTAAGATTGAATCAATGACACGGCTGAAAACATAAGAAACAATTAACGTATACATCATGCGTTTCAAGTCAATGTAAGTCAATGAAGCCAACAAAACGATAACATCTAATACCAGTAAAGATCGACCCATTGAGATCCCATAATTCTTTTCTAATATACGAGCAATGATATCACTTCCACCGGTAGTTCCACCCATCCGATAGACCAGACCACTTCCAGTTCCGGCAATTAAGCCAGCCAATAATGAGACGATCAGTAAGTCATGTTGAAGATTGATTTGTAAAGGAACACGTTGCCAAATCCATAAAAATGCAGACAACGAAACTGTTCCTAAGACGGTATAAGCGAGTGAACGTTTTCCTAAAATTTTTCCCCCAATCAAAATCAAAGGTATATTGATCAAAAGTGTAGAGTAGGCAGGATCAATCCCAAAAAGTGCGCGTAAGATCAAAGTGATCCCTGAAACGCCACCTTCTGCTAAATGATTCGCAATATTTAAATAAACGAGTCCAAACGCATAAATACTTGTACCAACCATAATCATTACGACTTCTTTAACTGTTTTCATTGAGATCATCAAACCACTCCTTCGATAAACCGACTAATATTTTCGCAATATTACATTTTTTTTACATCACATTACTCAATGTAGCACGTAATCTTTATTTTCTCAATCGCTCTTGCCTAGGATTTGGACGTAGTTTTTGGTAAGATAAATAGGAAAGGTGGAGAAGAAATGACAAAAGAACGTTCTTTAAGAAGTATGCAACAGGAAGTAGATGACTATATCCAACAGTTTAAAGTAGGCTATTTTTCTCCATTAGCTCAAATGGCACGCTTAACAGAAGAAGTCGGGGAGCTGGCTCGAGAAGTCAATCATACATACGGTGAAAAAGCGAAGAAAGAAACGGAGCCCAACAATTCTGTAGCAGAAGAATTAGGTGATGTTTTATTTGTCACTATGATCATGGCAAATTCCCTGGAAATCGATTTAACGGATGTATTTGAAAAAAATATGGAAAAATTTAATCGCAGAGATCACAATCGCTTTGAAAGAAAAGAAGCAAATAAGGATGATAAAAAAGCGTAAGCCATCAAGTTGGAAGAGGGAAAACAATGAAACTAAAACAATTACCAAGAGAATACCAAAAAGCGATTCCTGTCTTGAATAAATTGGAGCAAGCGGGTTTTGAAGCTTATTTTGTCGGGGGAAGCGTCAGAGATATCTTGTTGGATCAACCCATCCATGATGTAGATATCGCAACAAGTGCATTTCCAGAAGAAATCAAACAACTTTTTCCGAAAACCATTGATATCGGCATTGAACATGGCACCGTTTTGGTCTTGGCTGAAGAGGAACAATATGAAATCACGACCTTTCGGACAGAATCGACCTATCAAGATTATCGTCGTCCAGATCATGTCGAATTTGTCCGTTCACTTGAAGAGGATCTAAAAAGACGTGATTTTACGATTAATGCATTTGCATTAAAAGAAGATGGTCAAATCATTGATTTATTTGACGGGTTAGCTGATTTAGAAAACCAGATCCTTCGAGCAGTAGGCGATCCACAGGAACGGTTTCATGAAGATGCTTTGCGTATGATGCGTGGGATTCGATTTGTTAGTCAAATTGGGTTTACACTCGAGCAAGAAACGGCTGCGGCCATTCAGGCCAACCATTCATTATTAGGAAAAATTTCTGTCGAACGGATTAATGTGGAATTCATCAAAATGTTATTAGGGAAAGAGCGTTCCACAGGATTGAGAACATTCGTTGAGACGCAATGTTATATTTATTGTCCAGGTTTAAGAGACTATGGTGAAGCCTTGTTACGTTTTGCCGATTTACCAGATGAACCATTGCAAACTGAAAGTCAGGCGTGGGCATTGTTGATCGATCAGTTAGGACTTCAAGAAAGTGAGATCCGTCCTTTCTTAAAGGAATGGAAATGTTCCAACCAAATGATTCGAGAAGTTCAAATGATCGTTCATGGATTGATTCAACGTAAAAGACAGATGTTGGAACCAATGGTACTCTATTGTTTGGGAAAAGAGAACGCTTTGAAGACAGAAGAACTCATGATTTATTTTGGTGAAACACCTCAACTAGAACAAGTAGCAAAACGCTATGATCAATTACCGATTACATCCATGCGAGAGTTAGCAATTGATGGGAAGAAACTTCTTAGTGTGAGTGACAAGAAACCAGGGAAATGGGTCAGTGATGCACTTCAAGCTGCAGAAAGAGCAGTGGTAGAGGGAAATTTAGCAAATGAAGCAAGTGCCCTTTTTGATTATCTCCAGCAAAATAACTATTTATAGATTTCGATGAATGTCGAAGTCGCGCTTTAATAGAGATTCTGAAAGAAGCAATCAGCTCTGAGTAATAAGTGAGGAATTTAAAAACTTCTCCTATTTAGAAAATCCTCGCTTATTGCTGGGGAGTTGCTTCCGGATTTTTTTTGTCAATAGTGGAACGCTTCTAAAGTTTCACATCTTTGAAAAAACTTTAGATGTGACCTTCACGTGGGATGTGTGCTAAACTAAAAGGGAACCAGAATAAATGACGTCAAAAGGGGATTTTTTTATGAGTAAAGAAATGACAGCGCTAAAATTTTATTTCCGAAACGGCGAAACGTGGACGATCAATCGTCGCCATATTGGTGATTTGTGGATCAAACAAATAACAACGAGTTTTGGACGAATCAATGGTAGTGAATTTATGGAAATCCATCCTTGTGCTGGATTTAAGATCGAAATTTTTCACGAAGGTGATTCCGTAGCAACTCACGACATCAACTTAGGTGGATTAGAGATGGGCATGTTCAATCGCGCATTAAAATATGAAGATATTGAACGGATGGAGATTCTTTATCGCAATGGTACACCTGACCTAGTTTATTTCCCTTATCTTGATAAAGGAACAGAAGGATTGGATAATCAATACCAATCAACTAAAATCAGTGAAAAAACAGGTAATTTATACATCGTGATCAATCCGGATCAACGTGTTGAAGATATCTATGGCGAGTTTTTTGAATAAAACCAAAGTTTAATGGATAGCTGAAAAAGGAGCGGAAATGGTTTCCCAGCTCCTTTTTTGGTGTGTTTTCCGCACTTGATATTTTCTTCCATTTGGAATAGAATGAGTTTCTGAAATTCAAGCAAACTTATTCTTTGAATCCAGCTGAACTTGTCTAATAAAGGGGAATCCTTTTCCTTTTAACGTTCAGTGTTTCATGAAGATCAAGTTTGCATTTAGGAGATCTTAAAAATGAGGAAGAGCTTTGAAGAACAAAAGAAACTGTTGCATGATCGTTATGGTGCGTTTTCAATGGAAGATCGTCGGCAAATTCTTTGTAAGCTGCGGAAGAAAAATATCATCATGTACCGTCAGCTTGAGCGATTGAAACATGATTTGCTACGTTTAGAATCAAAGCGAGTACAGTGTGAATTAGAAGGAAACAATGTACAAGCAGAAGTGGTAGAAAACAAAATATTGAAGAAAAAAGAACAATTTCTAAAGGTACTCGCTCAAAATAAAAAATAAAGGGGACGGACCATGGAATTTGCTGAGTTAGTGATCGTATTTGCTGTAACGATCACCTTATCTAATATAGCTAGCCGCATTTTACCTATGATCCCAGCTCCACTGATCCAAATATTTCTTGGTATCATCTTAGGCTTAACAGAATGGGGCCAATCGATCAACTTTGAACCAGAACTCTTTCTAGTGATGATCATTGCGCCGTTGCTTTTTCGTGAAGGAGAAAAAGCCGATGTATCCTCGATCCTAAAAAACTTTGATACGATTTTATTTCTGGCTTTTGGAGGGGTAATCCTTACATTAGTCGGGGTTGGTTTCACGCTGTCGTTTTTATTACCCAGCGTGCCATTAGCTGCTTGTTTTGCTTTTGGAGCGGCTCTTGGACCAACCGATGCTGTCGCTGTCAGCTCGCTCTCTGGACGGGTGAATATCCCAAATAAAGCGATGCATATTTTAGAAGGCGAAGGATTATTGAATGATGCTTCAGGTGTTACCGCCTTTCAATTTGCATTAGCTGCATTGATCACGGGCTCTTTTTCTGCAGTCAACGCAGGATTTACACTTGTGTTTTCTAGTATAGGAGGAGCCGTCGTTGGCTTTTTACTTGTCTGGGTCAAACGAAAAGTGATTAATCTGATTGAGAAGGCTTCTGCCAGAGATGTGACAGGTTACTTGTTAATTGAATTGCTATTACCGTTTTTAGCGTATGTTTTAGCAGAAGTATTTGATGTTTCAGGGATTATTGCCGCAGTAGTAGCTGGGGTATTGCAAGCTTCAGGATTTAGAAAAATCTCGGTGTTTGATGCGGAGTTATCAAGTTTGTCCGATAGTACATGGACAACAATCACATTTACGCTGAATGCGTTAGTTTTTATTTTTTTAGGAATCGAATTAACCCAAGTATTTTCTCCAGTTTGGGGAGATGGGCTTTATTCAAATTGGTTGCTGTTAATCACGATTTTGTTGATTTCAATGATCTTATTTATGATTCGCTTTGTTTCAATCAGTCTTTTTTATTTATTTAAATATAAAGGAAAAGAATTCAAGGAACAATTGAATGAGATTTTGATTTTAACTTTTGGTGGTGTGAAAGGAACGGTTAGTTTAGCAACGATTTTCATCTTACCTTTTACGATTAACCAAATGATTTTTTATCAGCGCTCTTTATTATTATTTTTGACGGCAGGAGTTATTTTGGTAACGCTGATCGTAGGCATCGTGGTTTTACCCTTGTTGACAGAAACGGAAGAGGTAGTGAAAACAGATTTGAATGCTTTAATGATCCTAGAAGAAGTCATTGAAGTATTGAAATCTGAAATCAAAACGTTAGATAAAGATTCAAAAGAATATTTAGCAACTGAAGCAGTGATTGAAAACTATCAAGAGCGTATCCGTGATCTTTATTTAAAAGATCTTTCTGATGATGAAAAGCAAGAAGTACAAGAAATTCAAGCATTGATTTTATCCATCGAACGTGATGGATTAGATAAAAGTTATCGTTCTGGTAAGCTTTCCTCAAATGGCTATCGTTTTTATTCACGATTTCTTGCTAATTTTGAACACTCTATTACTAGTCAGGTACTGTCGTTTGTCGGCTTCTGGTTTATTTTTGTTCGACGGTTGATTCGGATCATCTTACATCCCAAAATGTTCTGGCAACGACAAAAATCAGATCGAAAGACACTGATTTCCGAAAAAGATATTCAAGAAATTCGGGAAACCTATCAAAAAAACACACAATTGATCATTGAGAGTTTAGAAAACCTAACCGATGTTTATGATGAAACAATGGTCAACTTTTTCATCCAACAACGAAAAATGGAAGGCATCAAAATGGCTTCAGGAAATTTGATCTCCTCTTGGATGATCCAACAAGACAGTCTTTATTCTAAAAAAATGTTACGTGGCTATTACTTAGAGCGCAAAATCGTTGATGAGTATGAAGAAGCTGAGAAGATCACGACTTTTTCTGCTAATAGTTATCGGAAAAATATTAATTTACTGGAATCCTATACTATGAATAAGCCAGTTGATGATTTTTCATTTAAATTCGCATTGCGGGCAAGAAAACGTTCGCTTCCGGCTAAAAAAGTTGAGTAAGTGCTCAGCGTGATCAAATCTGGGTCAGAATGAACCTCATTCTGTCTCAGATTTTTTGTTATTTCACGTTGATTCATTGATGGTATGAATGATAACCCATGGTATAGTTTACTCTTGCAGCAAAAAGGCATACCAGTAAGTTTGTCCTTAGGTAGAGTCCAAACCCCAACAACATCTATGATCTACCAATTGCAAGAAAAGATCAGGAACGTCAAGAAAAACCTTACTTTGAAGGAAAAGCCCAGATAATCGCTTAAAACGGAGAGTTTTGTGCCAAGCTTGATCCGAATGAAACTCAAACCACACAAACCACACAAGAAGCATTTGAAGCGTATTTAAAAGAAAATAGCTTTCAATTAGCAAACAGCTTTAGTGATAGTAGAAGAGACTGAGATAAGTTTTGTCCCAGTCTCACAAATGACAATAGATTCTTCAATTTAATTAGCTAACTAGTTTTAGGCCAATCACAGAAAATAAAATAATAATCATGGAAGTAAATTGTAGCCAGTTCATTTTTTCTTTAAATAAAAATACTCCAAGGATCATTGAACCAATGGAACCAAAAGCTACCCAAATACTATAGCTAACCCCAGCTTCTAATGTATTCATTGAATGCGATAAAAGTAGTAAACTAGAGGCTGCAGAAATAATAGTTATAATACTCCAATTTATTTTTTGAAATCCGTGTGAATTTTTAAGAGAAAATACCATTATGATCTCTGCTATTCCTGCTAGTATAAGATAAAGTATATCCACAGATTATTCCTCCTTTGTTGTGATTTTTAGACCCAAAATTCCTATAACTAATAATGCAGAAAACAATATTTTTTGCACAGATACACTTTCTTTCAGAAATAAAATACCAAAAATGATTGTTCCGACTGCACCTATTCCAGTAAACACTGTATATGCTGCTCCAGTAGGTAAGCTTTCCATACCTTTAGCAAATAAATAAAAGCTAATAACAACGAGCAAAATCGTCAAAATGGAATAGAAAAAATGATGGAAATTCTCTGATTTTTTTAAACAAAGTACCCAAAAAATTTCTAAAAAACCTCCGAAGATAACGTAAAACCAGTTCTTCTCCATTTCGTACCTCCTTAAGAAAAATTAGATATCAGAAGACAAAAAAGGGATTGGATAAGAGTAATCTTATCCAATCCCTTAGGATCCTCCGATATTCGAAAAAATTGTAATATATTTTTCTATTAATGTAAAGAAGATATTACTTCTAGTCTCGAAAAATCAAGTAAAGTATACTATGTTGGACTTCCACATTATAAAATCAATAGGATAAATGACAGTTATTTTTCAAGATTTTCTTCACCTTTCTAATCGTTGTAAACTGATAGAAGCATCGTTCTTAACGTTTATCCTTTATTTAATGACATAATTCATTGATTGTCCATCAGACTATCACTATAAAAAATAAATTCAAAAATCATCAAAAAAAAGTAAAATAGAAAAATTTTTTTAGTTAATATTAAAACTTAGATAATCATTCAAGGAGTTGTTAGACATTGAAATTAGTTGACTTAAGTATCACTATAGAAAATGATTTGCCCAGTGATCCAGAGGAAATGATACCTAAAATTTCATACATTGATCATGAACAAAGCGTCAACGATATGCTTCGTTTCTTTGGAACAGCAAAAAAAGAACACTTGCCTGCTGGTTTAGCATGGGCGATCGAAAAAATTCACTTGACTACGCATTCAGGTACTCATTTAGATGCTCCTTATCACTACCATCCAACAATGGATAAAGGTAAGCCAGCTTGGACAATTGAGCAAATTCCTCTTGATTGGTGTTACGGTAATGGTGTTGTATTTGATTTTTCAAACAAACCAGACGGATATCGATTAGAAATCGAGGATTTTAAAGAAGCTTTAGATGCGATGGACTATCGATTAAAAGAAAAGGACATTGTTTTAATTCGGACTGGAGCGGATCAATATTGGGGAACATCAAATTACTTAATCAGTGGGTGCGGTGTAGGAAGAGAAGCAACTTTATGGCTACTCGAACAAGGAATAAAAGTGGTAGGTACTGATGCTTGGTCATGGGACAGACCTTTACCATTCATTGCAAAAGAATTTGATAAGACCGGAGACCCTTCACTTATTTGGGAAGGGCATTTTGCAGGAATCGAGAAATCTTATTGTCAGCTTGAAAAATTAACCAGTCTTGATCAATTACCTTCCACGGGGTTTAAAATCAGTTGTTATCCGATAAAAATTAAAAATGCTAGTGCTGGTTGGGTTAGAGCAGTAGCTATAATCGAATAATTAACATCTTTCTAATTATTTTTTATAATAGGAACGTTATAGATAGTCAAAACATAAAATTTTTTTTATTTTATAGATACAAAAAAGCACACTCCTTTGATTTTTGTTTAGGCACTTTAATCATACAAGGTTGTGTGCTTTTTGTGTACCTTAAAAAAATGAGGCAATAATCAGATTTTTTCTAACTATTATCCCACTCTAATGAAAAAATCAACACTATCTTATTTTCTCCCTTTATTTTGTCTAAGATGACAATAGAAAAATATCCGTAATTAAATTATTTTATGATACAATAACCAAGATGAGGAGGGAATGGATTGAAAGAATTAAAAGTAACTGACCTCAATAAAACGTATGGTGAAAAAGAACTATTTAACCAGATTTCTTTTTTGATCCACGAAAAAGACCGAATCGGTTTGATTGGAACTAATGGAACTGGAAAAACAAGTTTATTAAATATTTTAGCAGGTATCGACAGTGGGGATGGAGATCGACCAACAGTTTTTTATCCGAATGATTATCGAATTGGATATTTGTCACAGACAACCGAATTTTCTGATGAATTGACTGTACTTCAAGCGGTTTTTCAAGGAAATAGTCCATTAATCCGTACCGTGAGAGAATATGAGGAAGCTTTGCTTGTATTAGCTGAGAATGGCGAGGACGAGAGCGTTCAGAGACGTTATGCCAAGGCAGAAGAACAAATGAACAAAGAAGATGCTTGGACCACAGATACAAATGCTAAGATTATCTTACAAAAATTAGGCATCAGTGAATTAGACAAAAAGATTGGCGCACTGTCAGGTGGACAAAAAAAACGTGTAAGTTTAGCACAAGTCCTAATCGATGAGCCTGATTTATTATTATTAGATGAACCCACGAACCACTTGGATTATGAAGCGATTGAATGGTTAGAAAATTACTTAAAACAGTATCGTGGATCGTTATTAATGGTCACCCATGATCGTTATTTCTTGGATCGAGTGACGAATCGCATTTTTGAACTATCATTTGGACAACTACACGAGTATCGAGGGAATTATGAAGCTTATATTTTAGAAAAAGCTGAAAGAGATCGTGTGGAAGTGGAACAAGAAGAAAAACGAAAGCGCCTGTACAAACAAGAATTAGCCTGGATGAGAGCTGGAGTTCAAGCACGCGGAACGAAGCAACAAGCGCGCATCAATCGTTTTGAGGATCTTAAAGAAAACTTGTATCAAGTCAATCATGAAGCAGACCTCGAATTGAATATCGCAACGAAACGTTTAGGAAAAAAAGTATTAGAGATCAAAGATGGAACATATGCTATTGAAGGGAAATTGCTGATCAACCATTTAGATTTGTTGATTCAATCACGAGAACGTTTAGGGATCACTGGGAAAAATGGTGCCGGTAAATCAACCTTACTGAATATTTTAGCGGGACGTATTCCTTTAGATAATGGTACGTTTACGGTTGGTGAGACTGTTCGTATCGCCTACTATACACAAGAAAATGAAGAGATGAATCCAGAAAAACGCATGATTGCTTATTTGCAAGAAGCAGCTGAAGAAGCTCAAACGGCAGAAGGTATGCAAATTGGTGTGGCTGAATTATTGGAAAGATTTTTATTTCCTCGATTTATGCATGGCACATTGATCAAAAAATTATCTGGTGGCGAAAAACGTCGACTATATCTATTGAAATTGCTGATCCAACAACCTAATGTTTTACTCTTGGATGAACCAACGAATGATTTAGATATCGCCACACTGACCATTTTAGAAGATTATTTCAAGAGTTTCCCAGGTGCCGTGATTACTGTATCACATGACCGTTATTTCTTAGACAAAGTAGCAGAAAAATTATTAGTTTTTCAAGGGAATGCTAAGCAAGAATTATATTATGGGGATATGTCGAGTTATTTATTGACACAAAAAGATGCAGCGCCTTTAGGTAAAGAAAAAATGAATGAACCAACGAAGCCGGTTGCTGACGATAAAAAGGTAACAAAAAAGAAACTTTCTTATTTAGAGCAAAAAGAATGGGAAACGATCGAAGATGAAATTGCTGAATTAGAAGAACAGATTTCAGAGCTGCAAGAAGAAATGAATCATCAAGGAGATAACTTTACTCGTTTACAAGAATTACAAGCAAACGTTTCACAAGCAGAAAGCAAATTAGATGAGAAAATGGCTCGTTGGGAATACTTAAGCGAATGGGTAGAAGACTAGGAGGAAAAAAATGGAGCAAGCATATCTTGATTTAGGCAGGAAACTACTAGAAGAAGGACATGAAAAAGGCGACCGAACAGGCACCGGTACACGCAGCATTTTTGGCTATCAAATGCGGTTCGACCTACAAAAAGGATTTCCATTATTAACAACGAAACGGGTTCCTTTTGGGTTGATTAAGAGTGAATTGTTATGGTTTTTAAAAGGGGATACGAATATCCGTTATCTTTTACAAAATAACAATCATATCTGGGATGAATGGGCGTTTGAACGATATATCAAAAGTGATGAATACCATGGGCCAGATATGACTGATTTTGGCCATCGAAGCATCTCTGATCCTGAGTTTAATAAACAATATCAAGAACAAAGTCAGCTATTTTGTGAAAGAATTTTAACTGATGACGCATTTGCTGAAAAATATGGCGATTTAGGTCACATCTATGGGTACCAGTGGCGCCATTGGGAAACGAAAGATGGTGGGTTTATCGATCAAATCAAGGAAGTGGTCGAAGCAATCAAAAAAACACCTGATTCAAGACGTTTGATCGTGTCTGCTTGGAATCCAGAAGATGTTCCTAGTATGGCGTTACCGCCTTGCCACACGATGTTTCAATTTTATGTTCATGATGGGCGTTTAAGTTGTCAATTGTATCAACGGAGTGGTGATGTATTTCTAGGTGTGCCTTTCAATATTGCCAGTTATGCTTTGTTAACCCATCTGATTGCGCATGAAACTGGATTAGAAGTTGGTGAATTTATCCATACTTTAGGTGATGCTCATCTCTATTCAAATCATGTGGAACAAATGAAAGAACAACTTTCAAGAGAAATGCGTGCGTTTCCTAAATTAGTTTTAAATACAGAAAAAAAATCTGTGTTTGACTTTGAAATGGATGATATCAAGGTTGAAGGCTATGAACCTCATCCAGCAATCAAAGCGCCAATCGCAGTATGAACACAGAAAGGATGATGAAATGTTAGCTGCTATCTGGGCACAAGATGAAAATGGGTTGATCGGTAAAGAAGACCAACTGCCTTGGCGATTACCCAATGATATGAAGTTTTTTAAACAAATGACTGAAGCGAATACTTTAGTTATGGGAAGAAAAACATTTGAAGGTATGGGAAGTCGTCCGTTACCTAACCGTCAAACAATCGTGATGACAAGAGATCGTGATTACCAAGCTGACAATGTCATGGTTATGCACGAGATTGAAGAAGTATTGGATTACGCAAAGGAAAACGATGGTATTTTGTTCGTTGCGGGAGGATCAGCTATTTATAAAGAATTTCTTCCTTTTTGTTCGGTGCTGTATCGCACAGTCATCCATCATTCTTTTACAGGGGATACTTATTTTCCAGAAGTTGATTGGGATCAATGGTCATTAATCAATATCAGCCAAGGGGAGATGGACGAAAAAAATCCTTATGCCCATCAATTTGAAACATATCAACGAAAAAGAAAATAAATAACCAATGAAAAAAGGTATTTCCTGAAAGCTTGTTTAGCACATTTTGGGAAATATCTTTTTTAATAAAGTTGAAATGATCAATACCACATCTTTGGATGAAAACGGAATCGTTCGTAGAGGTATTTAATGAAAAAACGTCTGTTGTCTGTTATACTTAAAAAAGAAATTGCCTTTATTAGTACTTGTTGTAAACCAAAAGGCATCTTGTTAAAGGAAGAGTGAGATAGTATGACAAATGTAAAAATCGTAACAGATTCTTCTTGTACAATGGAAAAAAGTGTGCGAGATAACTTAAATATCCAGGTGATGCCGCTAGCTATCATGATCGATGGCGTGGTCTATCCTGATGACGATCAATTAGGTGGAGAAAAATTCATGGATATGATGGCTCAAGCTAAATCATTACCAAAAACGAGTCAACCGCCAATCGGTGAATTTATTTCAACCTATGATCAACTTGGCGAAGATGGCAGTGAAGTTATCTCGATCCATATGACTAAAGGTTTGAGTGGAACGGTTGAAGCGGCCCGTCAGGCAAGCAATCTGACTAAAACGAAAGTGACTGTCATCGATAGTGACACAACCGATCAGGGGCTCTCCTTCCAAGTGATCCGTGCTGCTGAACTTGCACAAGCAGGAAAAAGTGCTGATGAGATTCTTGAAGAAATCAAAAAAGTACAAGAAAATACAAAATTATATATTGGGATCTCTACATTAGATAACTTAGTCAAAGGTGGGCGCATTAGCCGAGCAACTGGTTTATTGTCAAGTGTATTGAACATACGTGCCGTGATGAATTTCACTCATGGAGAGTTGATCCCAGTTGCTAAGGGTCGAGGAAAGAAAACCTTTGACAAATGGTTCAATAATTTGAAGAAAGAATTAAAAGAACTACCAAATGTTCGGCAAATTGGGATCTCTCATGCAGATGCTCAAGAGCTTGCTCAAGAATTTAAAGAAGGACTACAAGAATTATTTCCTGATATGACGATTCCTGTTCTACACACGAATCCAGTTATTGCAACACATACGGGGAAAAACGCCTTTGCAATCATGTATTACGTTGACTAAATCAAGAGGATAAATCATTGGTCAGTTAGCCATTGATTTTATCCTTTTTTTCTTTATAATAATTCTTATTTTTTTCAGAAACACTACCTTTTTATTTTAATTTTTGATAACATAAGAAACAATCGAATAATATGAGGTGAATGATATGAAATTAACAAAACGACAACTATTGCTCGTTTTGTTCCCATTACTTATCGCTATATTTGTATATTTAGGACTATCTTTATCGATTCCAAAAGCTAAACCGCTATTAAAACCAGCAGCGACAGTTAGTCAAAAGACGGATCAAAAAGAAAAAATCCATTATGTAGCTATCGGCGATTCGTTAACTGAAGGAATAGGAGATCAAACGAAACAAGGTGGTTTTGTTCCATTAGTAGCCAACGATTTAAAAGATCGCTATGATCTGACTGCTGTTGAAATTGAAAACTATGGGGTAAACGGTGAACGGAGCGATCAAATTTTAAAACGGCTCAAGAAAAATTCAGAGATTCAAACAAACATTAAATCAGCTGACTTTATCACTTTGACAGTGGGCGGAAATGACTTAATGAAAGTGATTCAAAACGATCTATTTGGGATCAGTATCCAATCATTTAAGCGACCATTACAAAAGTATCAGAAAAATGTTGAACAACTGATCGAAGAAATTAGGAAGTTAAATGGTCACGCACCGGTTTACATCTTAGGTATTTATAATCCATTTTATTTGAACTTCCCTGAGATTAAAGACATGCAGACGATTGTGAACAACTGGAATGCGGGGACTGAGTCTGTTGTCAAAAATGCGGACAACTGCTATTTTATCCCAATCAATGATTTACTATATCAAGGGTTAAACCAAAAAGTTGGCGTAACTGAAGGAGGAACGAATCAGTCAAGTACTAGTGAAAGTACGTCAAATAGCAAAAATAATGTATTGTATGAAGAAGATCATTTTCATCCTAATAACTTAGGCTATCAATTGATGGCAAATGCTGTACGAGATGAATTAATTGAAACGCAAGACCAATGGTTGCCAAGGGAGGATCAGAAATAATGGAAAAACGCTCAAAAAAGGTTTCGACAGAAACGAATACTGAAATTCAAAAGAAAAATTATTGGAAATGGGCTTTTTTGATCCTTTTAGGGGTTGTTCTTGGATCAAGCATCTTTTTAGGTACTCGGATTTTTGCGAATCGAGAACCGGATTTTGCTAAGGTGCCAGCGATCACCCAAAGACAAGGAGATCCAGTCTTGACCATCAACACCAATAAAGAAAAGGTCAATCAAATGATCAGTTTTTTCTTGACAGATTATCAAAAAGACCAAGGTATTCAATATAAATTTTATCTTGAAAATGAAGCGATGTTGAATGGTACGTTTGAAGTATTAGGATTTCCAATCAACTTTTATCTGTACTTTGATCCATATGTGATGGAAAATGGAAATGTCCAATTAAAAGCGAAAAGTCTTTCGATCGGCACATTGAGTTTACCGATCAAAGATATCATGAATATGATCAAGCGAAATTATAAGTTGCCTGATTGGATTGAAATCAATACGGATGATTTGACGATCATGCTACGTTTAGATCGCTTCCGTATGCAAAATGGTATGTACATCAAAGCAGATAAAATTGATTTAGTGAATGATGACATTCGTTTTAGTCTATATCTACCTAAAGAAACTGGTGAAAAGACAACGAGCAATAAAACGACAAAGAATACTGATACCACCGACACGAGTGTAACGAAGTAAACAGTGGGTCATTGATGGGAGAGAGAAGGATGGAAAGAGCAATTTTTGCTGGAGGATGCTTTTGGTGTATGATTCAGCCTTTGATACGCTACCAGGGATTCATACGATCATGTCTGGCTATACAGGTGGACATGTGCCATCTCCAACCTATGAACAAGTCAAATCTAAAACGACTGGTCATACAGAAGCGGTAGAGATCATCTATGATCCAGAGAAAATATCATATCAAGAATTAGTGGAAATTTATTGGCAGCAAACCGATCCAACGGATGCATTTGGACAATTTGAAGATCGTGGCGAGAATTATCGGCCGGTTATTTACTTTACGACAAATGAACAGAAGAGAATCGCGGAAGAAAGTAAAAATCGATTAGCGGCTAGTGGTCGGTTTACAAAACCGATCGTGACCACGATTGAAAAAGCACAACCATTTTATTTGGCTGAGCCAGAGCATCAAGATTATTATAAAAAAAATCCTGAAAATTTTGAGCGAAACCATGCAAGAAGAGCGGCTTTCGTCAAAGAAAACTGGGAGGAAAGAATGTGAATCAAAGCTTCTATCATTATTTAATGACTCTTCGTGGCGGTAAACAAGCAGATCAACAGTCTGTTTTCGCCACAGAAGCAGGAAAAGATATCCAGTTTCCTAAACATAGTACGAGTTATGAAGAAATTTCCGATTATCTAGAATTGAATGTGGATTATTTGTCATCTATGGATATATTTGATGAGGTGTGGGAAAAATATTTAGAAAACAGCCATTGATTCTGCGTTTGTTTTCTTCATTTTTTAGAAAAGATCAAAAAGGAAATATCTAGTCGCATTTTTTGTTTTTTTTTTCTATAATAGAGAAAGATCGATAACCTTGAGAGTGGAATGATGGATATTGACAAAAAAACAACGCTATATCGACCGTTTTTGGCTTATAATCAAATATATACTTTGCTCCATCTTGATCGCTTTTATTTTAAGAGGATTTCTTCTTATTCCAGTGCCAGTGGAAGGTAATTCGATGGAAAACGTCTTGAAACAAGGTGACATGGTTGTAATGGAAAAATTTTCTGAAATCAGACGGTTTGACGTAGTTGTTTTTCAATTGGCTGATGGAACGATTTATATCAAACGAGTGATCGGGTTGCCAGGAGAGACAATTAGCTATGAGAATGATCAGCTGAAAGTGAATGGAAAAGTGGTCGAAGAACCTTTTCTAACGAAAAATAGAAAGTCAGATCATGAAAGTAGTCCTTATACAACGGACTTTACTCTGGAAGAATTAACGAATAAGACAAAGCTGCCAGCCGACAGTTACTTTGTTTTAGGGGACAATCGACGTGTTTCGAAAGACAGTCGCTCCTTTGGTATGATTACAGGAAGCGAAATATTGGGTAAGGCTCGCTTTGTTTACTATCCTTTGAACGAGATAAAATGGATTGGGTAAAGAAAAGAGATCATTCAGGATGATTTCAAGGCGCTAATGCCACCGCTAATTTGTTTTAGAGTGAAGAGGGAAGCGACCTCCAAAAGTTAGATTTTCTGTTCTAACTTTTGGAGGTCGCTTTTTTACTTAATTAAAAGAGTACAATTAAGATATAAAATGAACTAATTTCTTGCCATTTTATGTTCTAAAAGAGATGATAGGAGAAAAAGTAAGAAGGGATAAAAGTGCGTTATCATATCATGGAAAGTTTAGATATTCGGAGAAATCTAGCAACAGAAGAATATCTTATGAACAATTTTGACAGTGATGAACCTTTGTTTTTATTATATATTCAAAAACCTTGTGTGATTATTGGACGAAACCAAAATAGTTATGAAGAAATCGATCTCAAGTATTTAAGGAAAAACAACGTGACACTCACTCGGCGAACCTCAGGTGGAGGAGCTGTATATGATGACTTAGGAAATCTAAGCTTTAGCTTTGTGACCAGCAAAAATGCAATGAAATTTGGTGAATATGAATCCATTACCTCGCCTATTATCACAGCATTAAGAAAAATGGGCGCAACCAAAGCAGAAGTTGGTGGACGTAATGATATGTATATCGAAGGAATGAAATTTTCTGGTAATGCCATGTATACGAAAAAAAATCGGTTATACTCACATGGTACATTAATGTATGATGTTGATTTGTCCGTTCTTGATAAAATTTTGACGGTTTCCAAAGAGAAAATTGAGTCTAAAGCAACGAAATCAGTAAAAAAAAGTGTGACGAATCTGAAACCATTTTTAAAAGAAAAATATCAATTTGAAAAAACCGCTGACTTTAGAGATGCACTGATTTGTGAAGTCTATCAGGTCGATGATCTGCAAGAAATTGAAGATAAAAGGGTAGATTTGACGAAGAAAGATGAACAAAACATTGAACAAATCGTCCAGAATCGTTATGCTAATGATGATTGGGTCTATGGTGAAACACCAAGGTTTTCGGTGAAACGCAGAATCAGGCTCCCCAAAGTTGGAATTGTGGACGTCCGTTTGTCGACACTGCATGGGAGAATCAATGAGATTCGTTTTTATGGTGATTTTTTTGGACAAAAAGATGTAAGTATTCTTGAACAACAATTACTTGGTCAAAAATTTATTTATGAAGAAATAAAAAACGCATTAAATGATATGACTGTTTCAGATTATATCTTTCATTTTAATAACGAAGATCTACTAGCACTACTATTTTAGTCAAACAAGCCAAAATAAGTGCATAGGAGACCAAGATAATTTATCTAAAAAAGCCTTCCATCTGTTTTTCTAATGGAGGGCTTTAAAAAATTTACATTTTCATCCAGACAGGCTCTAATGTATTTCCATCTAAATCTTGGACTTCAAGTGAAAACATTTCTTCTTCAGACATGCCCATATCGACTTCATGATAGCTTCCGCCATTTTCTTTCGCCGTATTCGCAAACTTTTTAACTTCATCCGCATTTGCTACGCTAAAAGAAATCAAGGCGCCACTTGTTTTTTTATTATCTGCGATTTCTTTGTCTTTTAAGAATTTTTTGTAAAAACCGTGAGAGAGTAACATGATCCAAAATGTGTCGTCCCAAACCACAGCGCTTGCTTCGTCAGTTGAAAATTCTTCATTTTTCTTAAAGCCCAATTTTTCATAAAAAGCAACAGACTTGTCTACATCTTCAACGGGGAAATTAACAAAAACCATACTGTTCATTTGTACCTCTCCTTTCTTTTATCCTATCATCTATTAAAATGTAAACGTTGTCAAAAGATGCGTGCTGAAAGAATTCTTCTTTACAGTTTTATAAACGTTCATTGAATATATTTATCGGCAGAATACTAGAAAAAACGATTAAACCCAATCGAATGTCGTTCATCATTAAAGACAGGAACATTCTTCATTTGAAGAAGCAGGGTACACCTGAATAGGGAGGAAGTATTGAAATGTTTCCTATCTCTTGCAATCTTCTTGCGAAAAAGTGCAACCTCATGGAAAGGAATTGAATATGGTATGCGTACGGCTTAAACTGAGAGTATCAAAGCAAGGAGGAGAAAATTTGAGAATAAAATTTGGAATTGATAATCACATTGCACAGGATACAGTGAAGGTAACTACCCATTCTTCTTGCGAAAAAACGTGGGGGAGAATAAAAGAAGCTATTCTGACTACGGAGCAAACAATCGTAGTAATTGATGCAAAAACAAATAAGAAAGTTTCCAGGCTATTAAGTGATGTCTCCTCAATCGAGTCAAAAGAACAGATGTGTCATGTCATTTTTACATCAAATGAGAGGTATCTATTAGCTGTACGGTTAAAAATAGTTGAGAAGCAATTTACAAGTTACGGATTTGTGCGGATCAACATTAGTACGCTGGTTAATCGATCTTTTATTAAAGCTTTTCGTTCTACGGATAATGCACGGGTTGAAATTGAAATGAAAAATGGTTCTAAATTTATTGTGAATCGTCACTATGTAAAAAAATTTAAGGAGATGTGGGTATGAGTAAACAGATAAAACATAATTTTTTTCAAACGTTCTCGTTAAGCAGCATCTGGTTGATATTTATAATAACAAGCTTCTTTGCGAAAGGACAGATGATCCATGTTTATTTTCTTTGGCACGTAATGGGTGTTAGTCTAGTTTGTGCATTAGTCTTTGGTGTGATGTATGATGTGCTTTGGAATCATCTTACGCTGAAACCAGTCAGTAATATTTTGATTGCGACTGTTGGAAATACAGTTGCGGGTTTAGCGATTTTCAATTTGCTTTCATTCAAACTGCCTTTGGCAATTTCACCAATTAATCTTTTGGCAATTTATCTTATTTTAAATTTGATCTTACACACCATTGCTTTTTATCTATACGCAAATAATGAGAGCAAAAAGCAAGCAAGAGCATTAAATAAAAAAATAAATAACTCAATCGATTAAACGTTAGAAAGCAAGTTGGAAGTTTTCCACTCATTTTTAACTGAAAAAGGATAATCGATAGTGGATGATTCCAAAACTCAGAATCGATAATAAAGTGAAAAAATATCTAAAATTATATTGAGTAATGGATCACGAAGAAGTCTTAAAGGATGTGTTATCTCACCAATTTGTAGCATGGAGGAATCAAGAACCCAGAGAACGGAAAATGCCAAAATGAGAGTGCGATTAGTAGGGAAATATGATAAAATACGGAACAGGCGCCTTTTTGTTATTTATAATGATGTATTTTCTTTTTATTAATAGTAATAAAAGTACAAAACATGTTTGATAAAGAAAAATACCCTAAGGCGTTGAGATTTAGTATCATGATAGAAGGATTATTCTGCCGAACCACTGGTGAATAAAAAGCGGTATCCACTTTAAAAAATTGTAAAGTCAGGATAAATGCATAAAAATAATCGCTGATCTTAGGTTCATGGTAGTATGGATAGTTGCAGAGCTGCTTTTGAAAGAGTCTACCCAATAATTGTTTTGAATAATATAAGGAAAATGAGCCTAATCAACTTACTTGATGGTAGTAGACTTGTATGCATAGATTTACTAAGGTTAAATATGATAATGTAAGAATAAGGTTTGAAATCCTTATATGAAAGGAATGAATTTATTCTATGACGATCCAATGGTTCCCAGGGCACATGGCAAAAGCCCGTCGTGAAGTTTCTGAGAAAATGAAATATGTCGATATCGTCTTTGAATTAGTCGATGCACGATTACCTTTGTCTTCACGTAATCCAATGCTTGATCAGATCATCCAACAAAAGCCAAGGTTGGTATTATTAAATAAAGCTGATCTAGCAGACCCCCAACAAACGAAGTTATGGCAAACGTATTTTCAACAACAAGGTCATCAAGCATTAGCGATTACCGCTCAAGAGAGTAAAGGGATCAAAGCGTTGATTCCAGCAGCCAAAGAAGCACTGAAAGAAAAAAGAGCACGTGATGCCGCTCGAGGGATCAAACCACGAGCAATCAGAGCCATGGTTTTAGGTATTCCAAATGTCGGGAAGTCAACATTGATGAACCGCTTAGTTGGAAAAAAAATTGCGCAAACAGGTAATAAACCTGGTGTGACAAAAGGACAACAATGGTTGCGCCTAGGTAGCGAATTAGAGTTATTAGATACGCCAGGAATCTTATGGCCTAAATTTGAAGATGAAGAGATCGGTAAAAAACTAGCACTAACCGGAGCCATTAAAGACCAGTTAGTTCATTTAGATGATCTCGCTATTTATGGCTTAGATTTTTTCGCTCGATACTATCCAGGAAGAATCGCAGAGCGCTATCAGTTGCCAGAAGAAGCAGAACAACAATTAGCACCTGAATTATTGATGACGATTACTGCAAAGCGTGGCTATAAAGATGATTATGATCGTGGTAGTGAAGTGGTAGTCTTCGATATCCGTCAAGGAAAACTTGGGCGTTACACGTTAGATCGATGTGAAGAAATGGGGAAAACAAGCGATGAGTGAATCGATCCAAAGTATCAAGGAACGATTAAAAACAGTGACGTCGTTAACTGATCCCTTCATTGCCGAACTAAAGCAAGATCAGCGAAAAGGGGTACAACAAGCGCTTCTATCCTTTGAGAAACAAGTAAAAAAAACGGCATTGATCCAAGAAAAATATTTGGAAATGTCATTATTTGAGAATCAGGCATATGAACAAGGATATGAATGGATTGCGGGGATTGATGAAGTAGGGCGTGGGCCTTTAGCAGGGCCAGTAGTAGCGGCCGCTGTCATCCTACCTAAAGACGAACCGATCCTTGGATTAAATGACTCGAAACAATTATCAGAAAAAAAACGAGAACTGCTTTATGACCAAATCCAACAAAAAGCACTTGCTATCGGTATCGGCATCATTGATGAAAAAAAGATTGATGAGGTCAATATTTATGAGGCAAGCAAACTAGCAATGATCCAAGCTGTAGAAAAGCTGGCGATACGTCCAAATTATCTCTTAATTGATGCCATGACACTGGATTTGCCAATCCAGCAAGAAAAATTGATCAAGGGAGATGCTCGTTCAGTTTCTATTGCGGCAGCAAGTATCATTGCAAAAGTTTATCGTGATGATTTAATGAAAAAATATGATGAACTATATCCAGGTTATGGGTTTGGCCATAATGCTGGTTATGGAACGAAAGAACATCTACAAGGCTTAGCAACACAAGGAATTACCCCTATTCATCGACGCTCTTTTGCACCGATAAAAAATTATTTATCTTAAGATGTTTGACCGTCTCTTGCGTATTTTATTTAAAAGTAACTTCGAGAGGCGGTTTTCGTTCATGGATCAGATTGAAGGATTTTTACTTAAATTAGCTTATGCGAAAGGAATTAGCAGTCAAGGAAAATGGGCGGTTGTCCAGGCTTTATTGGAAGCTCAAACATGCGAGTTGTCTTCTTATGAAATCATTGAAATCGCAAAAATTGTTCGTCATCGAGAAAAATTTCAAGAAAGTTGGCGGCAAATCAATCAAAATTTTGCGAAATTGAAAACAGCTCAGTCATTCATTACTTGTCTTGACCCGTGCTATCCCCCGCAACTTTTTCATCTTGCGACACCACCGATTCTTTTATTTTATTCTGGTGATCTTTCACTACTAAAACAAAAGATGCTCAGTGTGGTTGGGGGCAGGAAAACCTCGGTCTTGGCAAAAAAAGTTGTACATGAACTTTTAACTCCGGTCATAGATGCTAACTATGTCATCGTTAGTGGCTGTGCCAAAGGAATCGATACATACGCACATTTGGCTGCGATTAAAAATACTGGAAAGACGATTGCGGTAATCGGTACAGGAATTAAAAAAGCCTACCCAAAGGAAAACCAATTTCTTCAAGCAGAAATTGGAAAAAATCATCTTTTACTTAGTGAATATCCACCATACGAAGGACCAAAACAATACCGCTTTCCCATGAGAAATCGAATCATTGCTGCTTTGTCACAAGGCACTTGTGTCATTGAAGCAAAGCAAAAGAGTGGTTCTTTGATAACAGCACAACAAGCGTTAGAAATCGGTCGAACTGTTTTTTCTGTACCTGGAAATATTTTGACACAATACTCAACTGGCTCCCATCAACTAATTCAAGATGGTGCTGTTTGTGTGATTTCTGGTGAAGATTTATTGTTCGAGTTGAAAGAATAACAGGAACTTCTCATTTGATTTTCTTGACAAACGTTTTCTGAATGGATATGATAAGCTACGATTTGTATGAGTCCGCTTAATATAGTAGGAACATGTCAATGGAAAGGAGTCCATTCAGTAATGGCATATAAATATTTAGTGATTGTGGAATCACCTGCAAAGGCCAAAACCATTGAAAAATATCTTGGTCGTAATTATAAAGTAATGGCCAGTGTCGGTCATATACGTGATTTACCTAAAAGTAAAATGGGAATTGATGTCGAAAACAACTATGAACCCCATTATATTTCAATTCGCGGAAAAGGCGATGTGATCAAAAGTTTAAAATCAGCAGCAAAAAAAGCGCAAAAAGTTTATCTTGCAAGTGACCCGGATAGAGAAGGGGAAGCAATTGCTTGGCATTTAGCCTATTTACTAGGTTTAGATTTATCAGAAAAAAATCGTGTGGTTTTTAACGAAATTACTAAGGAAGCGGTAAAAGCAGCTTTCAAGGAACCAAGAACGATCGACGTGGATTTAGTGGATGCCCAACAAGCAAGACGGGCGTTAGACCGCTTGGTGGGCTACTCCATCAGTCCAATCCTATGGCGCAAAGTCAAAAAAGGATTAAGTGCTGGAAGAGTACAGTCTATTGCATTAAAAATTATCATTGATCGTGAAAAAGAAATCCGTGATTTCATTCCAGAAGAATACTGGAGCATTGACGGTAATTTCAAAAAAACACGTAAAAAATTTAAAGCAAACTTTTGGGGAGTTGATGGCAAGAAAAAGAAATTGCCTGATGCCCAATCCGTAAAAGAAGTTACTGATCGTATTGATGGACCAGATTTCACCGTTCAAAAAGTTGAAAAGAAAGAACGGAAACGAAATCCAGCAAACCCATTTACTACGAGTAGCCTACAACAAGAAGCTGCTAGAAAATTGAATTTTAGAACACGGAAAACGATGATGGTTGCGCAACAATTATATGAAGGAATCTCCTTAGGTAAGCAAGGGACTGTAGGTTTGATCACATATATGCGTACCGATTCAACACGGATCGCTGAGACTGCGAAAGCAGAAGCGGCTACCTTCATCGAAGAAACTTACGGGAAAGAATTTTCTAGTCATGCACAACGTAAAATTAAAAATGCGCAAGGTGCGCAAGACGCCCATGAAGCAGTTCGCCCGACAAGTGTCCTACGTACTCCTGAGGAAATCAAACAATATTTAGACAAGGACCAATTAAAACTCTACACCCTTATTTGGTCACGATTTGTTGCTAGTCAAATGACACCAGCGATATTAGATACCATGAAAGTTACCTTAGAACAAAATGGCGTACTTTTTATTGCGAATGGCTCTAAAGTTAAATTTAAAGGGTTCATGCAAGTCTATGTTGAAGGCAGAGATGATGGGAAAGAAGATAAAGAAAATATCTTACCAGAACTAGCACAAGGGGACATTGTTCAATCAGTGGACATTGAACCGAAGCAACATTTCACGCAACCGCCAGCAAGATTCAGTGAAGCAACTTTAATCCGTGCTTTGGAAGAAAATGGTGTGGGACGTCCTTCCACTTATGCGCCAACGCTGGATACGATCCAACGACGTTACTATGTTAAATTGACACAAAAACGCTTCGAACCAACTGAATTGGGTGAAATCGTCAATTCTTTGATTTGTGATTTCTTCCCCCAAATCGTCGATATCCATTTTACCGCTGAAATGGAAGGTGATTTGGATAAAATTGAAGAAGGAAAAGAAGCATGGATCGAAGTGGTGGATCGTTTCTACAAACCATTTGAAAAAGAACTGACCAATGCAGAAGAAAAAATCGAAAAAATTCAAATCAAAGATGAACCGGCTGGATTTGACTGTGATATTTGTGGGCATCCGATGGTTATAAAATTAGGAAAGTATGGTAAATTTTATGCATGTAGTAATTTTCCTGATTGTCGAAATACGAAACCAATTGTTAAAGAGATCGGTGTGACTTGTCCAGTTTGTCATGAGGGTCAGGTGATTGAACGCAAGTCTAAGAAAAACCGAATCTTTTACGGGTGTTCACGTTTTCCAGACTGTGACTTTACTTCTTGGGACAAACCAGTAGGTCGAAATTGTCCGAAATGTGACCAGTATTTAGTTGAAAAGAAAGTCAAAGGCGGAAAACAAGTCGTATGTATCAATGGCGACTATGAAGAAGACATTCAAAAATAAAATGAGAAGAGGTCTTTATTTGAAAACTGTTAATGTAATAGGTGCAGGATTAGCTGGAAGTGAAGCAGCTTGGCAAGTCGCTCAAGCAGGTGTTCCTGTTCGTTTATACGAGATGCGCCCAGTGAAATCAACAGAAGCACACCATACAAGTAATTTTGCAGAGTTAGTCTGTTCCAACTCCTTGAGAGGGAATAGTTTAGCAAATGCAGTAGGTTTATTAAAAGAAGAAATGCGACGGTTAAATTCAGTCGTGATCACTTCAGCTGATGAAACAGCTGTTCCAGCTGGCGGTGCCTTAGCAGTGGATCGGGATTCTTTTTCTGAGACGATCACACGTAAAGTCAAAGAACACCCGCTAGTAACAGTCATCAATGAAGAAATCACTGAAATTCCAGAAGGGATCACGATCATTGCTACTGGTCCCTTAACCTCTCACCCGTTAGCTGAAAGTATTAAAGCATTCAATGGTTCTGACGGATTCTATTTTTATGATGCAGCAGCACCAATCGTAGACAAAGCAACGATCGATATGGATAAAGTCTATTTAAAATCACGTTATGATAAAGGGGAAGCAGCTTATCTAAACTGTCCAATGACTGAAGAAGAGTTTAAAGCATTCCACGAAGCTTTAACAACAGCTGAAGTAGCCGAACTTAAATCATTTGAAAAAGAAAAATACTTTGAAGGCTGTATGCCGATCGAAGTGATGGCTCAGCGTGGCTTTAAAACAATGCTGTTTGGTCCAATGAAACCAGTTGGATTAGAAGATCCCAAAACCGGTAAACGCCCTTATGCGGTGATCCAGTTACGTCAGGACAATGCCGCTGCCTCATTGTATAACATCGTTGGTTTCCAAACGCACTTAAAATGGGGAGAACAAAAACGGGTTTTCCGTATGATCCCAGGTTTAGAAAACGCAGAATTTGTCCGTTATGGTGTAATGCACCGCAACAGTTTTATGAATTCACCAGAATTATTGAAACCAACTTATCAATCAACGAAGCGTGAAGACTTGTTCTTTGCAGGACAAATGACTGGTGTGGAAGGTTATGTTGAAAGTGCAGCTAGTGGTTTGCTTGCAGGGATCAATGCTGCTCGTTTAGCTAAAGAAAGTGAGCCGATTGAGTTTCCACGAGAAACAGCGATTGGGAGTATGGCGTATTATATTACACATGCTGAAGGAAAACATTTCCAACCAATGAATGCGAATTATGGTTTGTTCCCTGAATTACCAGAGCGCATTCGTGACAAAAAAACACGTTATGAAGCGATTGCTCAAAGAGCACTTCAGGCAAATGAACAAATAAAAAAAGAATTAATTGATGAAGTAACAGCTCAGTAACATGAAGTGAGCCCGGGACAAAGGTGTTCCGGGCTCTTTACTAGGCATAAAACAAATATACAACACATCTTTTATTTGCAGTGTTCCAAAAAAATTTTTTTCTTTTGGTAAAAAATGAGTAAATATCAGATTAAAAAAAAGGTCGTAATCTAAGAATTTTGTCAAATTAATTGTTTCAATTGTGAACAAACTTAGAAATATTGATTAAATTCTGACAATTTATTTGTTTTTTTAATTTTGCTATGCTAAATTTATCTCTGGGATTAAAAGGAAGGTGATAAAATGCTAGAACAAACGTGGAAAGATAAGTTTTTGCGTTATTTAATCGTGGAACGTGGTTACTCTGAAAAAACACGAGAAGCATACGAGGAAGACCTCACTAATTTTGAAAGATTTCTTACAGAATCAGGAGAGGATGATTTATTAAAAATCAATCACTTAGATGTTCGAGTGTATTTAAGTTACCTAACTGATGAAAGATATAGCAGAAATTCGATCAGTCGTAAGATTGCAAGTCTGCGCTCTTTTTATCAATACCTTTTAAAAGAAGAAGTGATCAAAGAAAATCCTTTTTCTTATGTCCACCTAAAAAAGAAAAATTTGAAACTACCTCGCTTTTTTTATGAGAATGAAATGCAAGCATTATTTGACAGTGTCAAAGGAGAAAAACCTTTAGATTTGAGGAACCAAGCGCTATTAGAAGTTCTTTACGGTTCGGGCATTCGATTAAGCGAGTGCAGTAATTTGAAACTAGCAGAAATCGATTTCGACTCCGAAGTCATGTTGATTCATGGTAAAGGGAATAAAGAACGGTATGCACCACTTGGTTCATTCGCACAAGATGCCTTACAAGAGTATTTTGAAAAAGGGCGAAAGGTGCTGATGGATAAATACCACAAGAGTCATGACTATGTTTTTGTGAACCATCATGGTGAACCAATTACGCCAACAGGGATCGAGTATGTATTGAATCAAGTGATTAAAAAGAGTAGTTTAGATAGTTCGATCCATCCACATATGCTGCGGCATACCTTTGCTACACACTTGCTGAATAATGGTGCAGATATGCGGACAGTTCAAGAGCTGTTGGGTCATGCTAATCTATCTACTACACAGATCTATGCTCACGTGACAAAAGAAAGTTTACAAAAAAATTATCGCTCGTTTCATCCAAGAGCGTAATAGAAAAGGATCAGTAATCTTAATTGGGAGGAAATAACTATGGTAGAATCACAATTTCATTCAACGACGATTTGTGCCGTTGAAAAAGATGGAAAATTTGCAATGGCAGGTGACGGTCAAGTTACAATGGGCGAATCCGTGGTGATGAAAGGAAGCGCAAGAAAAGTCCGTCGAATCTATAATGATGAAGTCATCGTAGGATTTGCTGGAAGTGTCGCAGACGCATTTACATTGGAAGAAAAATTTGAAGGCAAATTAAATGAATACAATGGTAATTTACAGCGAGCTGCAGTGGAATTAGCGCAAGAATGGCGGACACAACAGTCCATGCAAAAACTAGAAGCAATGTTGATCGTAATGAATGAAAAAGAAATGTTATTAGTTTCAGGTACTGGGGAAGTGATTGCACCAGATGATGGAATTTTGGCCATTGGTTCAGGAGGGAATTTTGCATTAGCTGCTGCTCGGGCAATGAAGAACTACGCACAAAATGACATGAGTGCCAAAGAAATCGCAGAGAATGCATTGAATATTGCAGCAGACATTTGTATCTTTACAAATCATAATATTATTGTGGAAGAATTATAGAGGTGAAGAAGAATGTATGAATTAAAACAAACACCAAGACAAATCGTTAATGAATTAGATCAATATATCATTGGACAACAAGCAGCTAAAAAATCAGTTGCGGTCGCTTTGCGCAATCGCTATCGCCGTTTACAATTAGATGAAAAAATGCAACAAGATATCACACCTAAAAATATGCTGATGATCGGACCAACAGGGGTAGGGAAAACAGAGATTGCTCGTCGATTGGCAAAAATCGTCAACGCTCCTTTCGTGAAAGTAGAAGCAACAAAATTTACAGAAGTAGGTTATGTTGGTCGAGATGTGGAGTCGATGGTTCGTGATCTAGTAGAAAATGCGATCCAGATCGTTGAAAAAGAACAATATAGCCGTGTATATACTGAAGCTAAGAAAAGAGCAGAAAAACGCCTAGTAAAAGTGCTGGTTCCTGGGATTAAAAAAGAACAAAAACAAACAGGAAATCAATTTGAACAAATGATGAATATGTTCAATGTTGCGCAACAAAATACAGCAGAACCGCAAGAAGAAGTGACTGAAGAAATCCGTGTCAATCGGAAAACGGTTCTAGAACAATTACAAAAAGGTTTACTTGATAACCGTCAAGTAACAATCGAAATAGAAGAACAAAAGAAACCAGCTCCGATGATGAACAATGGTTTGGAACAGATGGGCATTGATTTAAATGAAACATTAGGGGCGCTAACACCGAAGAAAAAGGTTGAGCGCACGTTAGCAGTAAAAGATGCACTTGAACTGTTGATCAAAGAAGAATCAAGTAAACTAGTCAAAGATGCTGACATCCATAGTGAAGCCATTCAATTAGCACAATCAAGCGGGATCATTTTTATTGATGAAATCGATAAAATCACTTCAAAATCACAACAATCTGGTGAAGTATCACGTGAAGGCGTCCAAAGAGATATCCTGCCAATCGTTGAAGGTTCACAAGTGAACACGAAGTATGGAGTTATCCAAACGGATCACGTCTTATTTATTGCTTCTGGTGCCTTCCATTTATCAAAACCAAGTGATTTGATTCCAGAATTGCAAGGACGGTTTCCAATACGTGTAGAATTAGATGATTTAACTGCAGATGACTTTATTAAGATCTTGACTGAACCAAACAATGCACTGATCAAACAATACGTAGCATTGATTGGCACAGAAAATGTTTCAGTTATCTTTACGAAAGAAGCAATTGAGAAAATCGCTCAAATCGCTTATGATGTAAATCGCGATACAGACAATATCGGAGCTAGACGTTTGCACACGATCTTAGAAAAATTGTTAGAAGACTTATTGTTTGAAGCACCTGACATGCAAATGGGAGAAATCACGATTACGGAAGCATATGTAGAAGAAAAATTAGGTTCGATTGTAGCAAATGAAGATTTAAGTCGTTTTATTTTATAAAATCGGAGGAAGAAAATGACGGATTTATTAACAAAAACCCGCAATATCAACAAATTATTACAACAAAAAAATACTTTCGATCTGCGAGCTGATTTACCTTACGATAAAATGGCTGTGACATTAGGTGCTATTTTAGATAGTAATGTCTATATCATTAGCAGTGAAGGAGTCTTATTAGGCTATGATGAACGTCATGATGTCAACAATGAACGGATAAAAATGATGTTTGTTGAAAAGCAATTTCCCGATTCTTATACTGACACAGTTGATCAATTGAACAAAACGGAAGCCAATATTCCGATCAGTAGTGAAATGACTGCTTTTCCTTTTGAAGCAAGAGAAAAATACCCATTTGGTTTGACGACAGTAGTCCCTATTTTTGGTGCTGGCGAGCGGTTAGGAACCATTATTTTATCAAGGATGGAACAAGCCTTTACCGATGAAGACCTAGTGTTAGCTGAATATGGTGCGACGGTAGTCGGTATGCAGATCCTTTATCAAAAATCACGTAGTATTGAAGCGGATGTCAGAAGTGCAACAGCTGTCCAAATGGCGATCAATACTTTGTCTTACAGCGAATTGAAGGCAGTTCAAGCGATTTTCGATGCCTTAGAAGGCGATGAAGGACGTTTAACAGCATCCAATATTGCGGATAAAATTGGGATCACTCGCTCAGTGATCGTCAATGCATTACGTAAATTAGAGTCAGCTGGGATAATTGAATCACGCTCCCTTGGGATGAAAGGGACGTATTTAAAAGTTCTAAATTCCAGATTCAAAGAGGAATTAACAAAACACAGTTACTAAAAATCTATGACCGATTGATTAGATGAATCTATTCAGTAGGAACGAAGTAAACAAAAAGAGTCTCCTTTAGGTTTTCTTTTCGCTGAAACACACGAGTAATGCCAAGGATGATTCAAATACTTCTTGTTGGAAAAAATAAGAATAGCTTAGGACCTGAGACTAGCTATCTCAGGTCCTAAGATTTAACGGTGGAGGAATTATAATGACTGTAATCATTCAAAATGATCAATTGATTGCTGAAATTGCTGAACATGGAGCAGAATTGGTCAGTTTAAAATCAAAGGATAATAATCTTGAGTATATTTGGCAAGCTGATCCAGCGTATTGGGGAAGACATGCGCCCGTTTTATTTCCATTTGTTGGAAGATTAAAGGATGACCAATACACGTACCAAGGAAAGACTTATTCAATGGGGCAACATGGCTTTGCGAGAGATATGGATTTTGAAGTAATCGAACATGGTCAAGAATTAGCCAGCTTTTTGTTAAGAAGCACACCCGAGACCAAAAAAAATTATCCTTTTGATTTTGAATTAGTGATTTCTTATGAATTAGGTGGAGATGGGATCACCGTTCATTATCAAGTGGCTAATACTGGAGAAGAAGAAATGTTCTTTTCGATTGGGGGTCACCCAGCCTTTAATGTTCCTCTGGAAGAAGGATTGACTTTTGATGATTTTTATCTTGCGTTTTCACCTAAAAAATCACGTTTGCGTTTACCTTTAAGTGGGCCATATATCGATATGGAACAAAAAACACTTGGACAAACAAATACCAACCTTGCATTAGTACACGATCTTTTTGAAAATGATGCACTAGTATTTGAAACGAAAGGATTGAACGCTTATGCCATCCGTAGTGAAAAATCTAGCCACAGTGTGACATTGAGTTATAAAGATATGCCATATGTTGGGATTTGGTCACCTTATCCAAAAGAAGCGCCTTTTGTTTGTATCGAACCTTGGTGTGGTATCGCAGATACAGTAAACAGCTCGGGAGAATTGATGGAAAAAGCTGGAATCAATCAACTAGGCGCACATGAAATTTTTCAAACAAAATATTCGATTACGGTAAAATAGTGGTTATCCTAAAGTTGTTTGATTTCAATTAATCAGAGGAAATCAGGTATAATGATTCATGTTTCCTTTATTTTGCTAATCGTTTCTTTTCGCTTCTTAACGAATCAATCATTTAAAAGCTAAAAAAACAGTTGGCTGATTAGTCAACTGTTTTTCTCTCAGGTCAATTTTTTTTCTTACTACTATTCAATCCGAAGGGGATACGACTTTCTGTATGGTTTTTGATTCGTAGGATATTCTCTTTATGGCGATAGAAAATAAAGGCAGAAACTAAAAATGCAATGATCGTCAATAGCCAGTTTTGCTTAGGCAAGATACCAGGTGCGATGTAAGGAAGGATAATCGTTGATAAAGTGATCAAAGTTGCACTGATCATACTTGTTAAACTTACCATACTAGTACAAAAGAGCGTAACAACGAAGATGATACTGGAATAGATAAAAAATAGAGGATTGAATCCAAGTAACATTCCAGCACTTGTTGCAACTGCTTTGCCTCCTTTGAAGCCAGCGAAAATAGGGAACGTATGACCTAAGATCGCACAAACACCAAACCATAGGGGATTAATGGTTGTAACGTGGAAAATAACTGGTAAGCAAGTTGCCAAGGTTCCTTTCAAGATATCCATGAACAACACAATTGTACCTGCTGTTTTTCCTAAAACTCTAAAAGTATTGGTGGTGCCAGTATTTCCGCTACCATGTTGGCGGATATCTTTTTTGAAAAATAATTTACCTATCCAAACCCCCGAAGGAATCGAGCCTAGAAGATAGGCAAGTACCAATAATAAAATTAATTTCATTGTTCTACCTCTTTCAATTTGAAACTAATGTTTATTTTAGCATGAATAAAGTACGTGAACAATTGGAAATACTTGAAAGAGTGAACGAAAGGGAGTATTATTTATGTCATTTGAAAATCCAACACAAGAAAAAATCTTCGATTATTTAAAAACAGCAAAAACGATTGCAATTGTTGGTTTGAGTAATAAGGAAGAACGAACAAGTTATCAAATTGCTCGATTTCTGCAAGAACGGGGATATCGTATCATTCCGGTGAACCCATTATTAGCAGGAGAGATCATTTTAGGCGAAAAGGTCTATGCGTCGCTACAGGAAATCCAAGAACCGATCGATATTGTGGATATTTTTCGGCGTAGTAAATTTTTGCCAGAGGTAGCTGCTGACTTTTTACAGACTCAAGCAAAAGTATTTTGGGCGCAATTAGGAATCGCAAATGAAGAAGCAGCAAACAAGCTTCAATCAGCAAATCGCAAAGATATCGTCATGGATCGTTGTATAAAAATCGAGTGGAACAATATGAACGAAAAAGATAACTAAATGTTTGCATTTTAAATAACATGAAATATTTAATCGACAAGACAAAAGCGAACAATAGGATAAAAAAGATGGTATTCTCAAAGGTTAGTTAGTAATTAAGTTTTAATTCTTTCCTAACCTCTTTTTTTTCATGCGTATTTCTAGTATGATTATCGTGATGCGGTTTTAACCGTAAAGTATTATTGAAGGAGCGTTTGCCTTGGCAAAAAAAGTAAAGAACGAATATAATGATGCATCGATCCAGGTTCTTGAAGGATTAGAGGCAGTTAGAAAACGACCAGGAATGTATATCGGGTCAACGGATAGCCGGGGCTTACATCATTTAGTCTATGAGATCGTTGACAATGCGGTTGATGAAGCTTTATCTGGATATGGAAATGAAATTGATGTAACCATTCATGAAGACAATAGTATCACTGTGACAGATAGCGGTCGTGGTATGCCAGTTGGGATGCATGCTTCTGGTATCCCCACAGTTGAAGTGATTTTTACTGTACTACATGCCGGCGGAAAGTTCGGTCAAGGAGGATACAAGACCTCAGGGGGACTACACGGTGTCGGAGCAAGTGTGGTCAATGCTTTATCAAAATGGTTGGTTGTTACAATCGTCCGTGATGGGATTGAATACCAACAAAAATTCAGCAATGGTGGTAAGCCTGATGGTACACTGAAAAAAATCGGGAAAACCAAGAAATCCAATGGAACGACAGTTCATTTCTTACCAGATGACACGATCTTTTCCACTACTAAATTTTCTTATGATATTTTATCTGAACGTTTGCGAGAATCAGCTTTTCTTTTAAGAGGAGTAAAAATCACACTTTCTGATCTGCGTGGTGAAGAACCAATTAAGGAAGTTTTTCACTACGAAGAAGGGATCAAAGAATTTGTTGACTACCTAAACGAAGAAAAAGATACATTGACACCAGTTGTTTATTTTTCTGGTGAAAAAGACGGTATCGAAGTCGAAGTTGCTTACCAATATAATGATGGATATTCAGAAAACGTGTTGTCATTTGTGAATAATGTCCGAACGAAAGATGGAGGCACCCATGAAGTCGGTATGAAGTCAGCAATGACAAAAGCCTATAATGAATATGCTCGAAAAGTGGGCTTACTGAAGGAACGAGATAAGAATCTCGAAGGTAGTGATTTTAGAGAAGGTTTAGCAGCTGTTCTCTCCATTCGAGTACCTGAGAATCTCTTACAATTTGAAGGGCAAACAAAAGAAAAATTGGGTACACCAATTGCCCGTACGGCAGTAGATAATGTCATTGGAGAACAAATGGGCTTTTATTTACAGGAAAACAGTGAAATGAGCCAAATGTTAGTGCGAAAAGCAATCAAAGCCCGAGAAGCTCGTGAAGCTGCCCGAAAAGCCCGAGAAGAAAGCCGTAATGGGAAAAAACGTAAAAAAGGCGAATCATTACTTTCAGGGAAACTGACACCTGCCCAATCGCGAAATCCGAAGAAGAATGAGTTATACCTCGTGGAGGGAGACTCTGCTGGTGGTTCAGCAAAACAAGGAAGAGACCGTAAATTCCAAGCCATCTTGCCTCTTCGTGGGAAAGTGATCAACACTGAAAAAGCAAAAATGCAAGACATCTTGAAAAACGAAGAAATCAATACGATGATCTATACGATCGGTTCAGGTGTTGGACCTGAGTTTTCAATTGAAGATTGCAATTATGACAAAATTATTATCATGACCGATGCGGATACCGATGGTGCGCATATTCAAGTGTTATTACTGACATTCTTTTATCGTTACATGAAACCATTGATCGAAGCAGGAAAAGTGTATATCGCATTACCACCGCTTTATAAGGTTTCTAAAGGTCAAGGAAAAAAACAAGTGATCGAATATGCTTGGACAGATGATGAATTAGCAGCGACCATCAAAAAAATTGGTAAAGGCTATATGTTGCAACGCTATAAAGGTCTTGGAGAAATGAATGCAGAACAACTGTGGGAAACTACCATGGACCCAGCCTCTCGAACGTTGATTCGCGTGAGGATAGATGATGCTGCTCAAGCGGAACGTCGCGTGACGACATTAATGGGGGACAAAGTTGAACCTCGCCGAAAATGGATCGAAAATCATGTGCAATTCACGTTAGAAGAAGATGGTAGTATCTTAGATAAAAAAGAAGATATTGAAAATACAGCTACGTCCAATGAATTGTTCGATGAAGAGAAACAATCTGAATTAGTAGAAGAATAGGAGGTCACCTAATGGAAGAACGTCAAGAAGTCCAAGAACTAACCCTAGAAGAAGTGATGGGTGACCGCTTTGGACGTTACTCAAAATATATTATTCAAGAAAGAGCATTGCCAGACATCCGAGATGGATTGAAACCCGTTCAAAGACGAATTTTATTTGCGATGAATAAAGATGGCAATACTTTTGATAAAGGATTCCGTAAATCTGCCAAATCTGTCGGAAATATCATGGGGAATTATCATCCTCATGGGGACAGTAGTATTTATGAAGCCATGGTTCGGATGAGTCAGGATTGGAAGCTAAGAGAAGTACTTATAGAGATGCACGGAAATAACGGTAGTATGGATGGTGACCCGCCAGCTGCTATGCGTTATACAGAAGCACGGCTCTCCCAATTAAGTGGTGAAATGTTGGCAGATATTGAAAAAAATACGGTTGATCTTGTATGGAACTTTGATGATACTGAAAAAGAACCAACTGTGTTGCCAGCGAGATATCCAAACCTATTAGTCAATGGTTCAACGGGAATTTCCGCTGGTTATGCTACGGAGATCCCTACCCATAACTTAGCAGAAGTCATTGATGGTACGATTTACCTCATTGATCATCCCCAAGCGAGTTTAGAGAAACTAATGGATTATATCCCTGGTCCTGATTTTCCTACTGGGGGAATCTTGCAAGGAAAAGAAGAGATCAAAAAAGCTTATGAAACTGGACGTGGAAAAGTCATTCTGCGATCAAAGACTAAAATTGAAGCGATTAAAGGGAACAAGCAACAAATCGTGATTTCCGAGATCCCTTATGAAGTAAATAAAGCCACATTAGTGAAGAAAATGGATGAAATCCGTTTAAATAAAAAGATCGATGGCATTGCAGAAGTTAGAGATGAAAGTGACCGCACTGGATTACAGATCGTGGTTGAATTGAAAAAAGATGCTAACGCACAAGGTATCCTCAATTATCTGTTTAAAAATACTGAACTACAAATCAATTACAACTTCAATATGGTAGCTATTGATCACATGACACCGCATCAAGTGGGGTTAAAAGATATTTTAAGTAGTTATATTGATCATCGAAAACAAGTGATCACGAAACGAAGTCAATTTGATTTAGAAAAAGCACAAAAGCGCCAGCATATCGTAGAAGGTTTAATGAAAGCTTTGTCGATCTTGGATGAAGTCATTGCCACGATCCGAGAAAGTAAAGATAAGAAAAACGCGAAGCAAAATTTAGTCGAAGTTTTTCAGTTTACGGAAGAACAAGCTGAAGCAATCGTGACGTTGCAACTATATCGTCTAACAAATACGGATATTACGGAATTACGTAAAGAATCAGAAAGCTTAATAGCACAAATCACTGAATTGAACAAAATTCTATCTAATGATAAAGAATTATTCTCGGTCATGAAGAAAGAACTTCGTGAGGTCAAGAAAAAGTATGCTAATGCACGTTTAACGACAATTGAAGACGAAATCGAAGAAATCAAAATTGATACAAAAGTGTTAGTAGCACAAGAAGATGTGATTGTCAGCGTAACAAAGGAAGGTTATGTGAAACGGACTAGTCTACGTTCATATAGTGCTTCTAAACCAGAGGAAATCGGCATGAGAGAAGGGGACTATCTCTTGTATTCTGGTGAACTAAATACCTTGGATCATGTGTTGTTGATCACCAATAAGGCAAATGTCATTTATCGTCCTGTCCATGAATTGCCAGATTTAAAATGGAAAGATGCTGGAGAACATATTTCACAAACGATTGTCAATCTTTCGGTTGATGAATCGATTCTAGCTGTTTTCCCATACAAAAAAATCGAAGCAGAAAAAACATTGGTCTTCATCAGTAAAAATGGCTGGGTTAAACAAACTCGAATGACTGAATTTGAACCATGGCGTACTTATAAGAGTCGTCCGTTAAGTGGCATGAAACTCAAAAGTGACGATGATGAATTAGTTGCGTCTTACTTGGTAGAAGGTCAAACGGATTTAGATCTCTTTTTAGTCACCTACCAAGGGATGGGGTTACGATATCCATTAGAAGAAGTACCTGTGGTAGGAGCAAAAGCTGCTGGCGTTCGTTCAATCAACCTCAAAGACGAAGATACTGTCGTTAACGGGTTACTCGTTTTGACAGAAGGAGATACGCCAATCATCATCGTCACCCAACGTGGTGCGGTGAAACGGATGCTTGCGCAAGAAATTAGTCAAACCTCTCGAGCAAAACGTGGTGTTACGGTTCTACGTGAACTAAAGAAAAACCCACATCGAGTTATTCATATGTCTGAAGGAAACGCCAAAGAAATAATGATCATCAATCAAAAAGGTCAAGAGCTAATGATTGACCCAACGGATTATCCGATTGGCGATCGAACGTCTAATGGCTCATTTGCAGTTGACGAGAAAAAAGGCGGCGAAGTGATCAAAGTCATTGAGCCACCTGAAGTAGCCATTACCGATTAACTGTTATAGTTTTTTTGAAAGAAGGTAGATCTGTTTTAATACAGAACTACCTTCTTTTTTCTGATTATTAAAAAATTATAAATATTAAGATAAGAAAATATGAAAGTGTTCACAATTGCTAAAGCTTGGTATATTAGCGTTTGTTGTTATAAGTGAATAAAAACGCCATCTTTTGTTAAATAAAAAACAAGAAAACCCTTGCAAAGATGCTCGTCTGTGTTATACTAATCACGTAAAAACTGTTACATAAAACAGATAACGGGAGGTCCATACAATGGAGCAATGGAATGGATTTAAAGGAACGAAATGGAAAGAAGGCGTAGATACAAGAGACTTCATCCAAAATAACTACACTGAATACCGTGGAGACGACAGCTTTTTAGAAAAACCAACTGAAGCAACAGAAAAGCTTTGGGCAGAATTACAAAAACTAAATGATATTCAATTTGAACGCAATGGTGTTTATGACATGGACACAGAAATCGTTTCAACGATTACCTCACATGATGCAGGTTATTTAGACAAAGATCTTGAAAAAATCGTTGGTTTACAAACAGATAAACCATTGAAACAAGCATTTATGCCATTTGGTGGTATCAATATGGCTAACAATGCATTAACAAGTAATGGTTACACACCTAATGATGAGCTGACACATATCTTTAGCGATTGGCGTAAAACACATAACCAAGGTGTATTTGATGCCTACACAGCTGAAATGCGTGCAGCACGTAAAAACAAAATCATTACAGGCCTTCCAGATGCTTATGGACGTGGACGAATCATCGGCGACTACCGTCGTATCGCATTGTATGGTATTGACTATTTGATGGAACAAAAGAAAAAAGACCATGATATGACAGGTTTCCATACAATGGATGAAGAAGTCATTCGTCTTCGTGAAGAAATCACAGAACAATATCGTGCTTTAGCACAAATGAAAGAAATGGCTGCAAAATATGGCTATGATATCTCTAAACCAGCTGCTAATGCAAAAGAAGCAGTACAATGGTTATACTTCGGTTATTTAGCAGCAATCAAATCACAAAATGGTGCAGCAATGTCAATCGGACGTATCTCTGCTTTCCTAGATATCTATATCCAACGTGACTTAGATAATGGCGTGATCACCGAACAAGAAGCACAAGAATTGATCGATCACTTAGTCATGAAATTACGTATGGTGAAATTTGCCCGTACACCAGAATACAATCAATTATTCTCAGGATTCCCAATCTGGGCGACTCTTTCAATCGCTGGAATGGGCTTAGATGGACGCTCATTAGTAACTAAGAATGATTTCCGTCTATTGCACACATTGACTAACATGGGTCCTTCTCCTGAACCAAACTTAACAGTTTTATATTCAGAACATTTACCAGAAGGCTTCAGAACTTATGCAAGTAAAATTGCAATCGAAAGCTCATCTATCCAATTTGAAAATGACAATCTTCTTCGTGAACAATGGGGTTCAGATGATTGCGCTATTGCATGTTGTGTATCTGGAACAGTTGTTGGAAAAGACATGCAGTTCTTCGGTGCTCGTGCGAACTTAGCAAAAGCATTATTATACGCAATCAACGGTGGGGTTGATGAAGTAACTGGTGCCCAAGTTGCTCCTGAATATCGTCCAATCACAGCTGATGTATTAGACTTTGAAGAAGTAAAACACAAATTTATGAATGTGATGGACTGGTTAGCTGAGTTATATGTGAATACATTAAACATCATCCATTATATGCATGATAAATATTCTTATGAAGCAGCTCAATTGGCATTGATGGATTCAGATTTGAAACGTACATTTGCAACAGGGATTGCTGGAATCTCTCATGCAGCGGATAGCTTGTCAGCAATTAAATATGCAGATGTGAAACCAATCCGTAACGAAAAAGGAATTGCTGTTGATTTCGAAGTAACTGGCGACTTCCCTAAATACGGAAATGACGATGATGCAGCAGATGAGTTAGCAGAATGGATCTTAGAATACTTTATGACACAAATCAAACGTCATAAAACTTACCGTAACTCCACACCAACAACGTCATTATTAACAATCACATCAAACGTGGTTTATGGTAAAAACACTGGTAACACACCTGATGGACGTGAAGCAGGTAAACCTCTTGCTCCTGGGGCAAACCCAAGTTACAATGCAGAACAAAATGGATTGTTGGCAAGTCTTAACTCAACTGCTAAAATCAATTATGGTTATGCACGTGACGGGATCTCTAATACGCAAACGATCAATCCTTCCGGTCTTGGAAAAGATGAAGAAACACGTATCGGCAACTTGCGTAATGTATTAGATGGTTACTTCTCTAAGGGAGCGTACCATTTGAACGTCAATGTATTTAGTAATGATCTATTACGTGACGCTATGGAAAATCCAATGAAATACCCTAACTTGACGATCCGTGTCTCAGGTTATGCTGTTAAATTCCGTGATCTAACGAGAGAACAACAACTAGACGTATTGATGAGAACATCACACGATAGAATGTAAAGCGGAATAAATAATACGATCTATCATTAAAAAGAACGATTGAAAAAGGTTGAGGGCAAGGCGGTGGTCTTTGCCCTCGTCTTTTCCTAGCAATCGGTTGATTCAAGTGTCTTTTGAAATAAAATGAAATCAAAGAAAAGAAGTGATCCTTATGGAAGAAAAAACAATTGGCTATGTTCATTCGATCGAAACGTTTGGTTCTGTAGATGGACCAGGCGTTAGATTCGTCGTTTTTATGCAAGGTTGTCGCATGCGTTGTGAATTTTGTCATAATCCTGATACGTGGAATATAGGCGGAGGAAAAGAATATACGGCGGATGAACTATTAGACCAAGCAGAGCGCTATCGTTCCTATTGGGGTTCAGAAGGCGGTATCACTGTTAGTGGAGGCGAACCTTTATTACAGATCGATTTTTTGATCGAACTGTTCAAGAAAGCGAAAGAGCGTGGTATGCATACTACGCTAGATACTTGTGGGAAGCCTTTCACGCGTGACGAACCATTCTTTTCTCGTTTTCAAGAATTGATGAAGTATACTGAATTGTTACTGTTTGATATCAAACACATCGACAACGAAGAGCATAAAAAGTTAACACGTTGGGATAATGAAAATATTCTGGAGATGGCGCAATATCTTTCTGAAATCAATAAGCCAGTGTGGATCAGACACGTATTAGTTCCTGAACGCAGTGACTATGATGAATACTTGATTCGGCTGGATGACTTTATCAAGACATTGAACAATGTAGCTAAAGTAGAGATTCTACCTTACCATACGATGGGGAAATATAAGTGGGAAACACTTGGCTTAGATTATCCACTAGAAGGTATTGAACCGCCAACAAAAGAAAGAGTCGAGAATGCCAAACGACTACTTCACACAGAAGACTATCGAGGATATCTTAGCAATAAGAACTGAGTAGCTGTGTAAAATCAAATCTGGGTCAGAATGAATCTCATTCTGTCTCAGATTTTTTTCATTTACTTTAATTAATTGATTTAAATCTGTAAGTTACTCGTTTGGTTGTCTTTTCATGAGGATTCTTCGCTTCTATTTTCCCATTAGAGTACGGAGAAATCAGCGCATTGGTGTTCCCATCTTCATAGTACAGAAGGTTTGAAGCTTCACTCGAAAGCTTTCATCTTGCGTTTCTGGAATTTCTTTTAACAATGAACAAAAAAGAAAAAAGAGACATCACGTATGAACAAGCTTTTACAGGATTCTTTGAGGTAAATTAGTTAAAATTACAAATATTTAACTAATATATGGATGGTTTATTCTATTTTTGACTGGTTTTATCGCAAAATTAAATAACAAAATTTATATAGAATAAATATTGACAACCTTAAATTTTTCTATTATTCTAAAAACACAGAAAACGTTTTCTTAATCTATTGTTACTGAGAGAGAACACCATGAAAAAGCATTTATTTAAAACAATGTCATTATCAACGTCCATTTTGACTTTAGGTTCTGCCATTATGCCTAGCGTTGGAGTATTAGCTAGTGAGCATAATATTTCTAATATAGTTGCTTATTCTGATGATGACTATTATTACGTATTAGATGAATCTACTATTCAAACGAGAACTTGGTCAAAACCTCAAAACTGGTCAATCAAGAAAGGAACTCGAACTTATTTAGGTGTAGAAACTCATACGCGTGGTACAAAATTATCCATTAGTGCTAATATTTTTGGAATGAAAATCGAATTAAATAGAACTACTTCTGCAAGTGGAAAATTTAAAAAATATCGTCAAAATGCAACAATAACCGTAACCTATAAAGTTTATAGGAAAGTTGATAATCGTTATGTTCGTACAGAAACTGCAACAGCAAACACACAGTATATTGATTATATTCCTATTGGATAGTGATTGAATGGTTAAATGGTTATTTTGTAGTACGTACTTACTCTTAACTTTTATTATTCCTTCGCTTGGTGTACCCTCGAATATTTATTTTTTATTTGAGCATAGTAGTATCTTCTTTTTCATTTTGTCAGTCGTTTTATTTTATTCTACTTTAATCCAAGAATTGAAAAAAATCAGTATAACAAAACTCTTAAGAGTTGTTATTTCTTCATTTCTCATACTATTTATTATTAATTTGATTAATACACCAATTTCAAAAAGTTTAAGCCCGAGTGATTTAAAAAATTCACTCTCTTTCTTCTTTTTTAGCGCAATTACTTATGGCGTAATTTTAGAAGAAATAGTTTTTCGCTTCTGTATGATTAACCTTCAAACTAATAAAAAAAGTCAGTATATAATAATGCTAATTTCTGCTTTTTTATTTGCACTTGTTCATGGATTCGGTTTAGTGATTTTCTTAAGTGGAATTCTTTTAGGATTTGTCTATATAAAAACACAAAACATTTGGTATTCCATAATAACGCATAGTTTATATAATTGTTTTGCTATATTGGTTTATTTATTTTTAACTTAATTATTACAAAAAATGTTTAGCAAATGCGACTCTTTATCAATAAGAACTGAGTAGCTGTGTAAAATCAAATCTGGGTCAGAATGAATCATATTCTGTCTCAGATTTTTTGTTTCGCACAAAGCGCACGAAAATGTGACTGAAGAATCCTCCAGTCACATAAATGATAGAGCCAATTAAGCAATGGTCTCAATGCTGTATGTTCATTTTTTTAGCGATACCAAAACACTTTTGATAGCGGATTGTCTTGTTCGATGATCTGTGAATTTAGGTTAATCCATAATAGTTTGATGTAGGTGTGCTGTTTCTTTTGATGAAGCAAATAAGTGCTGTTTGAGTCACCTGCTTTTTGAGAAGAAAAAGGGTGAGTAACAAGGGCGTTTGTTTGGCTGGTTGCAAAAGTTCTATCAACAAGTTGGACAATGAGAAATATTGGATGCTCCAATCGTTTTTTGTCCATTTATATTTCTCATTCAGTGGGATACACCAAGTGAATGTCATTTTTTTCAATGATTCTATGATAAATCTTAGGCGGTTTTTTATTGGTAACAATCGCATCATAATCATAATAATCACCTATCTTGAAAAAATGAGTAGAGTCAAATTTCGTTTCGTCAGCCAATAAAACAATCTCTTGTGCTTTATTCATCATTTCTTTTTTTATTTGTGCTTGATTGAAGTTTGCTTCATAAATCCCTTCATGGTCGAGCCCCCGACAAGATAAAAAGGCAGCATTGAAACGAAAGGAACTGGTAATGGGATCAAGTGTATTTGAAATAACTGTACTAGCATTAAGTTTGACTTCACCGCCAGTCAAATAAATTTTTAAAGATTCGTTCTGACATTCACTTAACTTTAAAGCTGTACGCAAACCATTGGTAATGATAATTAAGTTAGGTATCTTAACAAGTAGTGGAATAAGGTGTAGAACCGTACTGCTGGAATCTAAAAAAATACACATACCTGGTGCAATAAAATCTCGTGCTAATTCACTGATAATCTTTTTTTCCGGGATATTACTGGCTTCTCTTTGAAGATAAGTATATTCCATGTTTGTCGTTTCGTTCAAGATCGCTCCGCCCCAAGTTCTGCGGATCAATTTTCGTTTTTCTAGCTCAAGTAATTCTCTGCGAAGTGTACTTATACTACAGTGAAGGTGAGTACAAAGTTCTTTGGAAGTTGCTTGTTTCTTTTTTACCAAATAGCTTAAAAGATCGCTTGTACGTCTAGTCTCCATTTTTTTCTCCAAGTTTTTCTTTTATTATAGCGCTTTCTTTTTGCGAATAAAATGCTTTTGAATAAAAATGAATGAGTTGAACGAAAATCTTGCTAATTTTTGAACAATGATCAAAATTTTAAGCAAGGATTTCCTTTGATTAGAAAGCGCTTTATAATCGAGGCATACATACATTGGAATAAAAGGAAACGATGGAAGAATAACAGATAAAAATTAGATTTGTGATATATGTAAATAAAATGTGGCGGCAAAAAGCTGGATTGTCAGGATAATGAAAATGGTTCTATGAAGTTGATGGATCAGCTGTTTTAGGTATTTTAATCGGGATCAGCAACCTGTAGATATCTATTCATTGACCAGTGCGGATGGAATTGTGAGGAGTAATTATAGAAATGAAAAGTTGCTATTTGTAACTAAAGCCCTAGATAACACGACAGGATTAGCTAAAGAATCAAGGAGGGACATATGGTACGAGAAGTTGCTACTAACGGGAAAAATAAACAGCACAGACAGCTTTCTAAGTCGATTTTATCTTATCTTTTTGTCTTTCTAGTGCCATTTTTTATGGTATCGTTAATTTGGTTTCATACGGCTAAAGAAAGCATTAATCAGCAAGTTGTTTTGACAGCCAAGAACCAGTTACTCCAATTGAAGTACTCATCTGAAAATAAGTTTTTGCAATTGGATAATATCACTCAACATATTCCTTATAACACCAATCTTTCACCTGGAAGGCTTTCCCATAGTTATTATGCTCGTGAAGGACAGCTTAGCTTGCAACAATATAAGCTAAGTAATGATTTTGTTGAGGAAATTTATCTTTACTACAAAGAAAACCCAAATACATTGTTTTCATCTGCCGGTAGCTTGACAGTGGACAATTTTTTGCAACGAAAAATCAATAATCATTCGCTTGATAAAAAAGAGCTGCTTTCACATCTAGATAACGATATTCCAACTGGGCTAACCCTGAAAAAAGAACCCAATTCCACACAACTTTTTTACATTGTTCCAATTAAAGATGCAGAAATGCATTTTTATGGCGCAGCAATCTATTCAATCAATCTTTCGATTTTGAATAAGCTGTTGAATCTTTCCAATAGTGATGGTATCAGTACCAACTATCTGATTGATGACTCGTATCGTATTCTAGCAGCAGATACCAGTAATAACAAACTAACGGCGCATTTGCATCAGCCGAAGCAAATTCAAATGATCTTGCAACAGGATAATTTTTACTACAACCATCGAAACTATCTTGTCCAGTCTTTGAATAGCAGGGATTTGAATATGTCATTTGTTTCTGTAATGGATCCATCACAAGCTTTGACAAAGATCAATACCATCCACCAAAAGTTTTTAAAACTTTTTTTTGTGATATTTGTGTTTGGTCTAGTGCTTGTAGTGATTATAGGTACTCGTTTTTCACAGCCAATCCGCAACATTGAAAAATTGATTGATCAATATTATCGAAATAAAATCGGTGTAGCTGTTTCCAACGGGAATGTCTATGAAACGTTGGCGCAATTTTTGAACGAACATGAAGAGCTACATAAAGAAATTAAACGACAGACTCCCCATGCGAGAGAACAGGTCCTTAGAAAAATTTTAGGAGGGAAATTTAAGTCTCCAGAAGATTCATTAGTTCTACTGAACTCTGTCCAAGTACATTTTACCGGTACTTGCTATTTTGTCGTCGTAGTTGATTATCCTATCCAGAGCATTGACGACACAGCTAATGAGTTACCGCTGAAAGTAAGCGGAAAGAACTTTTCGGGATATGGTACAGAGATCCTATCTGCAGGAGTGACCGCCTATATCTTTAGTACCTATGAAAAAACTAGTCACAAGAAAGTTGTAATAGAGATGATTCAGCAACTAAAAAAAGCGTGTTACGGTACTTTTAGGATAGGAGTAGGAAATAGTACTGAAAACCTTACGAAGATCAATGCTTCTTATATTGAAGGTTTGGCCGCATTAGACTATTCAACAGTAGAAAATAACTTTGTTTTCTATAATGAAATTCCAAGTGAAGAGTCTTCAACTAGCATTAATTACCCAGATGGAGAAAAACTGAAATTGATTCAAAGTCTGCGTCAAGGAGACTTAACGATTGCTGCGGAAACGATTGAATCGTTGATTGAGCGGGGGATTAAAGAACATTTTTCTTATAGTGGACAAAAAATGTATGGTTTTTATCTATTAAATGCAGTTGCTAAAGTAAGTAGTAATTTGCAAAATAAAACAATTTTGAAAAAAGCAGAAAGAAGTGCCAAGTTTAGTAATTTACTCGAATTGAAGCAACAACTATTAATGCTCGCAAAAATGATCTGTGAGGTAATGCAAGTTAAGCCACAAAATCAAGAGTCTGTGCTGAAAAAAGAATTGTTCGAATATCTTCACAAAAACTATGCTTCTTCCCAATTATCTATGGAAAAGTTGGCAGATGAATTTCAACTTTCCGTTTCGTATCTTAGCCGTTTTATCAAAAAAGAAACAGGTACTACTTTTTCAAAATATCTGCAAGAATTGCGGCTAGAAAAAATCAAGCAAGACTTAATAGAAACTGATTTGCCAATAAAAACGATTATTCAAAAGAATGGTTATTATGATGTTTCAAACTATACGAGAAAATTCAGGACGAACGTTGGTGTGACTCCAGGTCAATACCGAACAATGAATAGAGAAGGAACTTTATAAGCAATAAATAGGAGTAAACTAAGGAGGGCATCGAACTGGAGCAGGACGAAGAAGTCATTTTATTTCCAGTTTTGAGCTTCTAACTAAAAAAACAAAAGCAAATAATTGTAAAAGACTGAAATAACTACCCAAATTGTTGCTTTTTCAGCATACAACTTGGGTAGTTATTCAAATGTTTTACGATATTTCTCACTAAAAGTATGTTTTTACAAGCTTTCGATGCCAGTATTTTTTGTGAATCGACGAAGGAAGTATCATCTGCTTTATATTTGCTCTTTAATCGTCTTTCAAGGTAATTTCAATTACTGGGATCAGCACATCAGGCTTGATGATTGGCAAGGTGATGACAAGATCTTCTGGAGCAATTACTGCTTCTGTAGAAGTAATCACTTCGTCCGGATCAAATCCTCGATAAAAAATTTCCGAGCCATCATTGAGCAGACGAATAAACTCAACTTTACCTGCTAATCCTTTAAGATGAAGGTTGCGGTAAGGATAAGAAAAGAGATGCAGATAAAGCTTGTTTCCATTTTGTGTATATCGGCAATCGTCAGGAGCTTCAAAGGCGCTATATGAACAGCCAATGACAGATGCTTTGTGAAGGGTCATCCAATCCCCGATAGCATGTAGCCGTTCCAACGTTTTCGTATCAATCATTCCTCGTGGATTAGGACCAATATTCATCAAGAAATTCCCATTTTTTGAAACGGTATCAATCAGCATTTTCAAAAGCATCTCACTACTTTTCCATTCCATATTGTCACGGTCATACCCCCAAGTACCATACATTGTCTGACAAGCTTCCCAGATAACAGGCATGCCGTTTTTCTCTAATGGTTTATCAGGTTGAAACTGTTCTGGAGTAGTGATGCCATGGCCTAAATCAAGCCGATCATTCAATAGGAGATGGGGTTGCAGTTCTAAGCAGAGCTTTTCTAGTGCTTCGCTATCCCAATCAATGTGCCCTTTTCCTTTTGACCAACTCCAATCGCGGTGGCTGTAAGAAAAATCGAACCATAAATAATCGATTTTTCCATATTCTGTCAGTAGTTCTTTGACTTGTTCGCGAAGATAGCGTTGATAAATCTTGATATCTCTTTCAGAATTTTTTTCTCGCAGTTTCTGGTTCTCTCTTTCAGGATGCAGTCCGTCCAGTGGGAAATGTTCATGGCGCCAATCGATCAGTGAGTGGTATAACCCGATTTTGATCCCGACTTTGCGAAAAGCCGGGAGTAGCTCTGCCAGAAGATCTCGTCCAAAAGCAGTATTGGTGATTTTGTAATCAGTTTGTTTCGTATCCCATAAGGCAAAGCCTTCATGATGTTTTGTCGTGAATACCATGTATTTTACCCCACAGCGAGCGGCTTCTTTTGCCCAAGCATCTGCATCAAACAAATCAGGGTTAAAATGCTGAAAATATTTTTTTGAATATTCCTCTAAAGAGACTTGTTCTGTGGTCATAAACCATTCGTGTCTAGCTCCCACACTGAACAAACCAAAATGGATAAACAAACCAAAACGATCATGGATAAACCAGTTAGGATCAGGATAGTCGGTGGGCCAATTATTGAATTTTTTCATATGAACACTCCTAATTTAAAAATTGTGTATTTGTCATTGTTGTTTCTTTGATTTTCCATTCATTCTCTTCCAAAATAAAGGTGTGATATGCCGTTGTGATATGATCTCGATATGCCTTCTTCCCATGATTCACTGTTTTTTGTTCTGCCGCTACTAACATCGATTGAGGTGCTTGTTTGATTACTTCGAAAGAAAGCAGTTCATGACTGACATCATAGTCTTTAAAAAATTGCTGCATTTCTTTTGTGGTCGCTTTATGTGCATCTTTGACTAGTGTTGCTAAATAGTCGTTCAGATTTTTATCCGTTGCAGCCTTTAAATTTTGTTGCAAAAGCTGATGGCAGATGTTCGCAGTTCTTTGATTATTGATTTTCCCAGTGATTTTAGTAGATGTCTGTTTTGCTTCGACACGAGGCACGTTTCTGACAAGCTGAGAAGCAGCAGTGACCAACAAAAAAATACTCAGAATGACCAAAAAAAGAGTTCTCTTTTTCATTTTTTATCCCTGCCTTTAGATATCTGATAGTTTACTAGCACTATAAATTCCATGGAACAAGTTTCGCCCGACACCGCTTGCTGTTTTGAAAGGAGCATCGAAGGGTAAAGGCGTTTGCTCAAGCTCAGGCAATTGCTTGATTTCTCCTGTTAAAAATTTATTCAGTCGCCAAACGGTTGTTTCTATCCGACTTTTTAAGGCACCGTAACGAAGATCGATAATTTCATAGCCAAAGGGTTTATTCCATTCAAACCATAGCTGGCGATGGAGGTGTTGCAACTCATTGATCTTTTTGGTGAGAACTTCCAGTTCGTGAAGGATTAGTTGTAACTGGTCATTCCTTTTTGATTGGTAGGCTCGATAAGAGCGACCGATCAAATTTGTTTTTATAAAAAGGACTTGTGCTAATTTCTGATAAAAAGTAAACATCGTTTGTGTGTCCTCATTAGCTGTTACGCTAGATAGTTTCTCACTTAAGTCCTTATAATGCGAAGGAAGTTCTAAATTTTGCAGATCAACATCGTAAAGACCGTATAATAGATCTTGATAAAGTGCCAACTTACTACTATTTGATCCATCAGGGTTATTTTTTGCTACACCTTTCGTCTGATCAAAAGCATCTAGCAGTAAAAAATCATCAGCTTCAAGATGGTGGAAGAGACGGAAACGCTCCTTAATCAGTTCCATGCTTACTTCAGGAGCAAATTGTTCCTCGCTGAATTGTTGTAAACCTAACAAACTTGCGATGATCGGTGTTTCAGCACTATCATCGCCCCATAAAGTAGCATAAACTTCGTTGATTTTTTCCTCTTTTGCGACAGAAAGACTAGCACTGGTCGTTTCAAACGATTTTCCATAATTTGGTGCAAGACCATTCCACGTCCAGATACCGCCCGCAAAAACGATTGGTCGTTGCAATTTTTTATGATTTGAAAAATGCAATTGGTATTCTTCTTTTGAATGATGGTAATAATCCCAATAAACCATACTAATTTCAGGAATCTTTGCAATCAAATCTTCTGGAAAATGTACGTCTTTATCGTAATAGTCTCCTGACTTTGAACCGATTCTAAAAAACATATCGCTCCACATCATGGGCTGTAACTGATAGTTCCTGCAGATTTCCATTACTTTTTTCAGATGCTTTTCCATAATATCAAAGCGATCGATCAAACCATGCTGGGTTAAATAATGACCACGTCCCAGATCATGAGCTTCGTCCATCCCGATATGAATTTTTGACGTTTTAAAAGCGGCTGCGATCACAGAAATTGCACGATCTAAAAATTGATATGTTTTTTCCTCTTCCACAAGGAGAATATCACTTGTATCTCTCATGCCATTGGCAAATCCCCATTTTAGCGGATTAGTTAAATGAGCCAGCGTTTGAATACAAGGAATCAGCTCGATCCCTACCGTCTCTGCAAAAGCATCCAACGCCTTTAATTCCTCAAGAGAATAAGCACCACGACAATAACCAAAATAAGGATAATCAGGGATTTGATACGTATCTTCCATATAAAGCATGCAACTATTTAATCCCATCTTGCTACAAAGAACAAAAAAGTGTTTCAGCTGATCAACAGTCATCACAGCATTTCTAGAAAGATCTACCATGGGCCCAATTTTTTCAAATTGCGGAAACTCTTCATAAGCAAATTCTTCTTCACAGCGATCTAACCAAAGTGACAGTGCTCGAAAAAGATGGGCTTTTTCCTGAAAATAGATAAACGTTTCGTTTTCTTTATTTTCAATTTTTAATGAACCGTTGCGCTGAATCAGTTGGAGTGGTTTTCCATTATCTGAAATAGTTAACGCTAATTCGTTTGTCGCAATTTCAAAAAAATCACGCATGACATCTGTAAGTTCGATTGAAACTTGCATAATAACCTCCTTGAAGTAATCGTTTTCATTTTCAGTATATAGCACTTATAAAAAAAGAAAATAACTAGCTTGAAAGTACATAATCTGTTTATTTGACATAGTGAAAGTTGATGAATATACATAGCCAATCAGCTTCTGGAAAATAATAAATGAAAGGGATAAGTAACAGGTAGTAGCCTTAGCAAAAATTGAAAAAAGGCTTGAGTCAACGATTGGCAGAAGGTTCCCTTTGATGGCGAAAATTATGAATAAGGAGTGAAACAGACATTTGGCTTTTACCTAAAGGGCTGACGAATCGCATTGTAGATTGTAAGTTAAAAAAAGAGCTATTATTGAGGTTTCCTTGTAAAATCTCCTTGCAGTTTTGTTGTAGCTTTTAGCTGTTTGTTTGATTTAAGGTTTGTTTTTTGTTATTGCGTTAACGTACGATTTTTTTCTTCAATTTTAATCATTGATTGCAAAGAGAACCAACTTAATGGCAAACAGAATAAAGGCACAAAAGCCACGATTGTCAAAATTGGGAAAAAGGTAGAGACAACCGTCACGACAAAGATCCCCAGAATAATCGCTACGGTTTCAATCAAGCTACACAAAGATAGAAATAATGCTTGTTTGAAATATTGTGTGAATGACAAATCATAACGTAAAAATACTGGGAATAAATAAAGAATGACTATGACAGTTGCGATAAATAATAATAAGATCCCCATATGAATGAAAGGGTTTTGTAAATACACAGCTGCAATTCTCAGATCCATCCATAGAAATCCTAGTAACATGCCAGCAGCATAGCCTAGTTGATTTGTTGAAATAAACAGATTATTGAAGCTTGTTTGAAAATCTGAATATAAGAGTTGAGGAATTTGTTTTTCTTCAAATAAATGATAGAAAAATTTGAGAACGGTAACACTTGCGGGAAAAGTTCCTAGTAGAATACAACCTTTTAATACCGATAAAAACCAAAATACTTGGAGCTTGATGAGAAAAAGCAAGAATTTTCCTAAAGAATAGGTGAAATCAAAAATAGAATGTGGTGATCGTTTATGTTGATTCATAGCTAAAACCTCCTTGTATTAGTCATACAGCTCTTTTTATTATAGTAAGGTTTATTTATGTTTTCTATCAGTATGCGATTATTACATAGCTTTTTCTACTTTTACATAGTTACTTTCCGACTAAGAGATAAGATATAGATATCCTCTAAATAAGTTACGCTTTATGCTGTTTTTACATAGCTTATGCTTTTTACATATTGCTGTTGCCTTGCTTTTTTTGTAAATTTAAAGCACAAACATGAAAAGGGTTTCATAAATGGCGATACGTGGAGATATCGAAGTACCTAAAGAGGTTGAATTAGATCATAGGACTTATCCAGAAACAGAAATGCTAAAAGAACGATTAGAATGGTTTCAAGATTTAAAACTTGGCGTGATTTTTCACTACGGACTTTATGCTCAAGCAGGAATCGTAGAATCTTGGCAACTTTCTGAAAAAGACCTTTGGGCAAGAGAAGGGCGTGAGTTTCGGAAAGATTTTAAACAACTGCAACTAGACTACTGGAATTTGATTAAAGAGTTTAACCCAGAAAAATTACAGGCAAAGAAATGGGCAAGTATATGTAAAGAAGCAGGCTTTAAGTATTGTATTTTTACAACGAAACATCACGATGGGTTTAATATGTACAATACTCTTGAAACAGAATATAAGGTTGGCGGTAAACAAAGCCCGTTTAAAAGAGATATTTTAAAAGAAGTTTTTGAGGCTTTTCGTAAGGAAGAAATAGCAACAGGAGCCTACTATTCAAAAGCCGATTGGTATTCGCCGTTTTATTGGTTGGATGACGATACGATTAAGGGGCGTCATGCGAGCTATGATACGGAACGTTACCCAGAAATTTGGCAACGTTACGTAAGTTTTGTTCATAATCAGATTAAAGAAATCACGCATAACTATGGTCATGTGGATCTTTTATGGTTAGATGCTGGTTGGTGTGGACAGAAAAAAGAAGACCTGGAAATGGATCGATTAGCAGAAATCGCGCGTGAGAAGCAACCGGAATTAATTATTGTGGATCGTATGATGGGGGGCAGACATGAGAACTATGTGACCCCTGAACGAAAGGTGCCAGAACTAGCTGAAATTCCCAAGAAAGTTTGGGAAAGTAATATCCCGATTGGTGATGATTGGGGCTATGTACCAAATGATCGCTTTAAGAGTTCCCAAGAACTATTGGAAACTTTTGTCGATGTGGTCAGCAAAGGTGGGAATTTGATCTTAGGAGTTGGGCCAAAACCAGATGGTACCTTTACTGATGAAGAAACCAAAATCTTACAGGAAATTGGGAAATGGCTAAATATCTATGGAGAAGGAATCTATGAAACTCGCTCACAACCTAAAGAATGGCAAAATCAGTGGAAATTAACATACAGCAAAGATCAAACCATACACTATGCCTTTCAAAGTATTCGCTTTACACAAGAAAAAATATTTTTAGCTGACATTGAGGCCGATAAACATCATGTGATTAAAGATTTATCTACAAAAAAAGAATTAGAAGTATATACGGACGAAGATCAAATATATATCCTCAGCAGTGAATTAGAGAAACCAGCAATTGGGCTGATTGGTCTTGAAATTTTAAAAAAGCCACAAGGATAGAGATGAGTGAACTTCATAAAAGGAGGTTAAAAAATGGCTGATGCATTACTTGATGTCAATAAAGAGAAAGAGAAAACAAAATGGTCAGAGATCAAAAAAAAATTATATAAAAGCCGACAGCTGTATGTTTTTGTCATTCCAGCATTGGTGGTGGTTGCTGTTTTTTCTTACGGTCCCATGTACGGCGTGATTATAGCATTCAAGGATTATATCCCGTCATTAGGAATTTTTGGAAGTCCTTGGGTAGGATTTAAGCATTTCCAACGTTTTTTTGATTCCTACTATTTCTGGGATCTAATTAAAAACACGTTAGGTATCAGTATATATTCTTTGGTCGTAGGATTTCCGCTACCGATTATATTAGCACTAGCACTAAATGAGTTGAAAGATGGAAAATTTAAAAAATTTACGCAGACAGTGACTTATGCACCTAATTTTATTTCAGTCGTTGTCGTTTGCGGTATGTTAATTGCTTTTTTGACGCCTTCCACCGGTATTATTAACCATCTACTGGTTTTTCTAGGTTTTGAGCGAATTAGTTTCATGACAGATCCTCGTTGGTTTAAAACGATCTACGTATTATCTGGGGTTTGGCAAGGAACAGGATGGGGTTCAGTGATTTATTTAGCTGCATTATCTGGTGTTGATACACAGCTTCATGAAGCTGCAACTGTTGATGGTGCAACGAGATGGCAAAGAATCTGGTATATCAACCTACCGACTATCATTCCTACTATGGTTATTTTACTGATCATGAATGTGGGGAGTTTGATGTCATTAGGTTATGAAAAAATCCTGTTGATGCAAAATGCGTTGAATATGGATTCTTCAAATGTGATTGCCACGTTTGTTTACAAACAAGGGTTGCTTGACGCACAGTACAGCTATGCATCAGCTGTCGGACTGTTCAATGCAGCAATCAACGCATTTTTATTGATCACAGTAAATAAAATTTCGCGTAAAGTCAGCGAAACAAGTTTATGGTAATGGAGGGAAAATAATGTATTCAAAAGCGATCCGATCATCGAAAGGTGACAAATTTTTCATGTTTCTCATCTACTTGTTTATTGCCATTGCCCTTTTGTTGGTTATTTATCCGTTGATTTATGTTATAAGCGCATCTATATCTAGTCCGACCTCCGTCAATTCTGGAGAAATGTGGTTATTGCCAAAAAAGATCACTTGGGATGGTTACAAAACGATTTTTACGTATAAAAGTATCTGGCAAGGTTACCGGAACACGATTTATTACACATTACTAGGTACATTCATCAATTTATTATGTACACTTCCTTGTGCATATGCTCTAGGAAGAGCAGAATTTTATGGGAAAAATCTATTTATGAAGTTTTTGATGGTTCCTATGTTTATCAGTGGCGGTTTGGTACCTACTTATTTATTGATTAAAAATCTAGGGATGAATGATTCGATTTGGGCGTTAGTTATTCCAGGGGCCGTTTCAGTTTATAATATTGCAATTACACGTACTTTCTTTCAATCCACCATCCCTAGAGAAATGGAGGAAGCGGCATTGATTGATGGATGTTCTGACTTTCAGATATTTATGAAGATTGTTTTACCATTATCAATGCCAATTATTGCAGTAATGGGACTATTTTGCGGAGTGGCCCATTGGAATAGTTATTTTAGCGCGTTAATCTATTTAACAAACAAATCAATGTATCCGCTTCAATTAATCCTGCGAGAGATTTTAGTGAATCAAGATTTAACAAAAGGAACAACAGAGATGACAGCAGCGGCAGCAGAAGTGGCTTATAGTAAACAACAGCTTGCACAAGTCATTAAATATGGAGTAATGATCGTTTCGACATTACCAATCATTATGATCTATCCGTTTTTACAAAAGTACTTTGTTAAAGGTGTCATGGTTGGTTCTTTGAAAGGCTAACTAAAAAATAAATAAGAGAGTGAGTGAAATGAATGAAAAAATGTTATTTAGTAATTGCATCATTAGTGTTGACAACAACTCTTTTGGGTGCTTGTGGGAACAAGGGAAATACTGCTGGAAAAGAAGAAACTATTGCCGTTGAAAAAACCGGAATGCCAATCGTCAAAGAAAAAATCAACATGACGATGATGGCTCCTGGTGGAGAAGCAGAATGGGATGAGTTAGCTTCGGCTAAAGCGTTAGCGGAATTAACTGGAATCAATTTTGATTATATTACTCCGCCAAGTACAGATTTTGAAGCGAAATTGAATTTGGCTTTTGCTTCTGGTGAGTTACCAGATGTTATTTTTGGTGCAGGAAGTGGTCTTTCAAATGCCAAACAATCAGATTATGGATCACAAGGAATTTTAATTGCCTTGGAGGATTTGATTGATGACTATGCGCCAAATTTAAAGAAAATCCTTGATGAGAACCCAGAGTTCAAAAAATCAATTACTGCACCAGATGGTCACATTTATTCTTTACCACGATTATATCCAGAAGATACCTCTAGCCCTCTTTATATCTCACCTTTATGGTATAACGGCGAGTGGCTAGAAAAATTAGGGGTAACCGAATTGCCAAAAAACACGGATGAGTTATATAAATTGTTGAAGCGATTCAAAGAAGAAGACCCCAACGGTAATGGCAAACAAGATGAGATTCCGTTATCAGACGGCAACAAGTTGGCAATTATTCGTACGTGGTTGCTACCTGCTTTTGGTATGAAATCTCTAGGAATCGAAGAAGTTAACGGAAAAGTGCGTTATGCTGCTGCATCGGCTAACTATAAGGAATATTTAACGTATATGAATAAACTTTATTCTGAAGGATTGCTGGACCCAGAAGTCTTCTCGCAGTCAGAAGAAAAGTATCAAGGAAACACACAAACAGATAAAGTCGGTTTATTTGGCGCGTATGCTTCATACATGGCTACTGGTAAAATGCCTGAGGAGTCTTTATCAGATCCAATGTTTTCACCAGTTACTTCAAGTATTCAAAATACACCTTTAGCACCAGGTCATCCTCGTGTAACAACTGGAACGTTTGCGATTACCAATAAATGTAAAAGTCCAGAGGCAGCAATGCGATGGGCGGACTATCTTTACACAGAAGAAGGACAAGATTTAATGACAAAAGGTCCAGAAGGGGCATTTTGGAAATATGAAACAAACGATTCTGGAGAAAAAGTTCGGGTATATACAGGTGAAAATAAACAAAAGATGGAAGAAGACCGTGGGAAAATTGCAATGGATTATGGCTTAGTCGTACCGGGATTAGAAGACGATTATGCCCAAAGTGTTTTAGCTAATGTCAACGATCCTGATCCTAGTGTATGGACGGAATTTCGCATGAAAGAAATCAACGAGAAAATCATGCCCAATACCGAGGTACCTTTCCCAATTGTTTATATGACGAAAGATGAAGCAGATCAAATTGCGATCAACGCGACGGACATTCGGACTTATGTAGAGCAAATGGAAGCTAAATTTATTACAGGTGTGGAAAGTTTGGCTAAATGGGATGAATATGTCAGTACATTAAAATCAATGGGATTAAATGATTTTGTCAGCACTTATCAAAAAGCATATGATCGTTGGGCTAAAACCGAATAATCATCTTTAACATCAAAGTGGACGTTGGGGATGTTCCTAGCGTCCAGCTTTGTTTGAACAAAACATCAAGAGTTTGGAGAAATCAAAATGAGATTATTAGCAACTAGCATAGCGATGATGGTCAAACAAATGGTTTCATGATAAAGATCAAAGAGAACGAGTATCACACTGACTAAATAATTTTGCCAAATCATGGTAAATATAAATGAGAAAAAGAATGAACCAACATAAACGATGATCATTGGGTTCACTGACTGAAGGGAATCAGTGGATAAAACGATAGAAAAGGAAGGAAATTTTAAATGGATACATTTCCACAAAACTTTCTGTGGGGAGCAGCGGCTTCTGCCCCTCAGACAGAAGGAGCTGCTTTGGTTGATGGCAAGAGCCCATCAACTTGGGATAAGTGGTTTGAAATAGAACCAGAATTGTTTTATAACGGAACAGGACCAGAAAATACTTCTAATACGTATTATCAATACAAAGAAGATGTTGCCTGTATGAAGGCAATGAATTTAAATTCCTATCGGACATCGATTGCTTGGACGCGTCTTTTACCGGATGGCAAGACATTAAATCTGCAAGCTGTTGATTTTTACCGAGCCTATTTTCAGGAAATGCTGGATAATGGCGTTGAGCCGATCATCAATTTGTTCCATTTTGATATGCCTTGGTGGCTGATGGAAAAAGGTGGCTGGGAAGTTCGTGAGTCAGCGGATCATTTTGCATTTTACGCAAAGACTGCGTTTGAAGCTTTTGGCGATTTAGTAAAAAAATGGGCGACGTTCAATGAGCCTCTTGTACACATCGAATGTGGGTATATGGGAGATGCACATTGGCCCAAGGTGCATGATTTTAAACGAGCTATACAAGTTGCCTATCACACACTACTAGCGCATGCGAAAGCTGTAAAGGAGTACCGGCGCTCTTCTTTTAATGACGGACAAATTTCTATCATTCTCAATTTAGCACCCGTTTACTCTAAAAGCGAAGAAGCTGAAGACGTGGCTGCTGCAAAGTGGGCAGACCTGTTTTATATTCGCAGCTTTCTGGACTGTGCGGTACGAGGTACTTTCCCAGAAGAGCTGGTAGAGGTATTACGAGAAAGTGATTTGCTTCCTAAAACAGAAATAGGTGATAAAGAAATTTTTGCGGAGAATACAGTAGACTTTATTGGTTGTAATTATTACCAGCCATTACGTGTTCAAGCACCTCAAGAAAAGAAACGACCAATCACAGGACTAAGAGATTTATTCCGAGGTTATGATTGGCCGGAGAAACGAATTAACCCACATCGTGGTTGGGAGATTTATCCGCGGGGAATCTATGATATTGCGATGCGGTTAAAAAACAGTTATAGCAATATTCCATGGTATATTTCAGAAAACGGGATGGGTGTGTCGCAAGAAGAACGGTTCAACAATAAAGAGAATATGATTGACGACAACTACCGAATTGATTTTTTATTTGAACATTTGACGCAACTGCAGCAGGCAATTTCAGAAGGTTCTCCTTGCTTTGGGTATCATATGTGGACATTTTCTGACTGTTGGAGTTGGTTGAATGCCTATAAAAATAGATATGGTTTTTATCGTGTCGATCTGGACAATGGCTATAAACGGTTACCGAAACAATCAAGTTTATGGATGGCACAGGTAATCGCTGAAAACCGCTTAGTTGAACCGTTTGCTCAAAACTTAAGTAGTCATTAAAGGCTAGTAAAGAAAAAAAACGATAAATGATTTACTTTTCCCAACTTTTTCTTTCAGTACAAAGAGTTCTGCAATGAAATGAGTAATGGCATGGCCAACTTTTTAAATGACTGTTCCATGGTACTTCGCGCTATCAAAAATTTTGTTTACGATTGTTTGATATAAAAGTAAGATGGATCGGAATTTCTTCCATCCTAGAAATTATAGCGTCAGTATTGCTTCTTTCGGTTTTTTTGCTATTATTAAGTAGGAGAAACCATAAAGGAGCGAGACAAATGTCAAAAATTTTAGTTTTTGGTCACCAAAATCCAGATACAGATGCAATTGGAGCGGCAATCGCCTTTTCACACTTGCAAAATCAACTAGGAAAAGAAACTGAAGCTGTAGCTTTAGGTACACCTAACGAAGAAACACAATATGCATTAGATTACTTTAAGTTATCTGCCCCACGTGTCGTTCAATCAGCAAAAGAAGAAGCAACACAAGTGATGCTAGTGGACCATAATGAATTTCAACAAAGTATTTCTGATATTGCAGAAGTAGAAATTTTAGCGGTCGTTGATCATCATCGGATTGCAAATTTTGAAACAGCCAATCCACTTTATTACCGAGCTGAACCAGTAGGTTGTACAAGTACAATCATTTTGAAGTTATATAAAGAAAACCAAGTAGAACTTCCTAAAGAGATTGCTGGCATTATGCTTTCTGCAATTTTATCTGATACATTGCTATTCAAATCACCAACATGCACATCAGAAGATGAAGCAGCTGCAAAAGAACTTGCGACAATCGCAGGTGTTGATTTGACAAGCTATGGTTTAGATATGTTAAAGGCTGGTACAAACCTTAGCGATAAATCCGCTGCAACTTTACTTGACCTTGATGCCAAAAGCTTCCCAATGGGAGAAGCTAATGTTCGTATTGCACAAGTGAATACAGTCGATTTAAGCGAAGTAATGGCTCGTCAAACGGAACTGGAAGAAGCGATGACTGAAGAAATGGCTAAAAATGGATATGACCTCTTTGTCCTAGTGGTAACGAATATCCTAGATAGCGATTCTGAATTATTAGTTGCTGGTCAGGGATTAGATAAAGTCGAAGAAGCTTTCCAAGTTAAATTAACGAACAATCGTGCCTTATTAAAAGGAGTTGTTTCTCGTAAGAAACAAGTCGTTCCTCAGCTAACAGCAGTTTTTAACTAAGCTAGCTAAGGGGTTGCTAACACCTTTTATTCGATTTATTAAAGAGCCTGACAGCTATTTGTTCCAGGCTCACAATGCCAGCCTAGCTTGTTCGATCAAAATGAGGTTGGAACAGAAGTGTTCAGCTTTAAAAGATAAGCCGAAGAATCCGAAAATAGTTGCTCGTATTTTTGGGATTCTTCGGCCTATTTCCGATTGAGCTAGGGAAAACGAGAAGGGGAAAAAATGAACTATTTTTATTCACAAAATCACCAGCAGTTGCTTAGCAAACTAGTAAACAATGCTGTTTTTCCAACTTTGATTGAGTATTTGCATCATCATCAAGAAGAAGACATTATTTTGAGAGAGTTGAAAAAAATTTTTGATCAACCGAAATTTGAAGCTTTTCTTGATCAGTTGATTGATGAAAATCTAATCAAGCGGGAAAATCGTCGTTATAAGTTGAATTTTCCAATATTTGAGGAAGAAACTTATCAAAAAGAAATTGAAGAAGCTGCAGCCAAGATTTTACAAGCTATTAGTCCTTTGTCGCAAACGGAAAAACAGTTGGTTATGGGAAATGAATGTTGGCAAGAATGTTTCGTGTCTAATTCAACCTATTTTTATGCAACCTTAGAAGATCTTATTCCTGTGACGAGACAGGTTGCCGGCAATGAGAATTATCGATTTGTTTCTTTAAATTATCATAACAAGTTATCTTATTCTCTTGCCAATTATTTTTATTTACAAAAGAAACAATTACCTGTGCCATCAGAATTTTTAAAACTTGTAGAACTGATCGGTGACGTCAACGAAACTTATTATTTTGATCAAGTTGAAGTAATCATTGAGCGTATCCAAGCTCAAAAATATAAGAATCGTCGTTCCAGTATCTTCTTTGATTCACTGATCTTGTCCAATACTGTTAAAGTTGTGAAAACTGATGATCAGTTCAACTATCAATTAGCATTGCCGTTGGTTGAAACGGCAAGCAGCAGAACACAACTACCCAAAATCACTGCTGGAAGAACCGTGGAAGAGCATGCTTATATTGCTAGAAAAGTCTATGATCGTCTTATCAAGGAACTAAATTTAGCAGATTTTTCTTATATAGAAAAAATCAACTAAAAAATTTTTAGACTCAACTGTTAATAATCCTCAGACATCAAAGTTATCAGAAATGACTAGCTTTGATGTTTTTTATGTAAAGTTCAATCATTTATTTCTATTGTAAAAGATTCTTTATTAGCAATATCATCCGAAAAATAAAAAAACAGTTCAAGGCACTTAGACTTACTTGTCCTGAACTGTTTTTCTTATTTGCCACATCATCATTCCTAAACACGAAATGAAGAGTAATTCAAGAAAATTACTAGTGATTTGAATATTTGCTGGATCAAAAGTTGGCGCTAACGCTAATACAAGAAAAGAAAAGACACTATAGACAAAGCAGAATAGTGGGATTAGTTGCATTAAAAGTGGCAAGCGTAACTTTTTGAATATTAGTGAAAAAATAAAGTAAGTAAAGATGGATAAAATGATAACCAGTCCATTCAGTATAAAAAAGAACAATGAATTTTGGTTAAAGGAATAGAATAAAACGGTCAGCAATGCGAGTAACCTAGATGCAACAAAAATTGTAGCAGCTTCATCCATCTTTTTGGGGATTTGTTTTTTCACATATGTTCGAAAAGCCAATGAAAAAATAAAACCACACAAAGATGAAAGAATTAGCAAGAAGAGGCTCTCATCTACCTGACTTAAACCGGGGTGATCTAACAATAACCAGCCAAAGGCATTACATGGTATATCGGAAGATCTGAAATAGGAATAGCATAAGAACAAAAAAAGTGTCAATAGGGCGAAAAGCGTCCCTATGTGCAAAAATGTACTTGTCTGTCGTTTCGTTTTCATATATTCTCCTGATAAAAATAGTGTTAATCAGATATATGATAACAAAATGATGAGTATATGTCGATGCTTTTTAATGGAAATAAAAAATAAAGGCTTTTTTTATATGGTAAATTTCATTTTAACTTCAATTACAAGTTTTCAAACTAATTTAATTAAAGGTTTTACTAATGATGTGCCTCACTTAAATGTTTTTATTCACAAAGAAATTTAGTGACAACATTGATTATTACTTATGAGTTAATAATAGATCAGTTTGATGTAGATTTTCCCAAAAGTATATTTATTCTCTATTTTAAAAAGGAGAAGTTTGAACATGAAATGCCTGAAAAAAGAATTAAATTTTTTCAGAACTAGACAGACAAAATGAGGAGCATGACAAAAAAACAAGAGGTACTCATAGGTTGTTAGGTCATTTTGATTGTGAACGATTATTTGGAAAAAAGAAAAAATTAAAATTTAAGCCTTTTTTGTTCTAAATGATGATAAAACGATTATAATAGAATTATAAAGAGAGTTGGTGATACGAATGAAAATAATAAACCGAGCCATAGGAGTCACTCATGTTCTCAGTGTTGCCTCTTGTGGGTATTTAGATTTATATTCACTTCAGCAGCCCATCGTAGCCAATAATAATATCTTTCAGATATCATTGACCGATAGCTTGCTTTTAAGTATTTTTTTATTTTCCGTGATCTTTATCGGAAATATTTTTGGCAGCTTTGCTAGTTTTTTTAATTTCACAATTTATCCACTGCTTACCTTAGGATTAGGACTAGCTGGTCTTTTAGCATTATTGCTCTTTTCAAGAACGATGAGCTTATTTTTGATTTTGTTTGGTACGATTTGTTTATTTCAAATTGTGGTTAGTGGATGGGAAATATTTCGTTCGACTATTTTGATGAAGATCGGAGACTAAAGAAGTGAATCCAATTATATTAAAACGTAAAGTAAATAATATTCCATTATTAGAAGTTGTCCTAACCGAATTAAGAGCTGAAAAAATTCCGATAATTATTTATTATCATGGTTGGCAAACGAGTAAAGAATTAGTTTTGACACAAGGAAGAAAGTTTGCTAAACAAGGATTTCGTGTCTTACTACCAGATGCAATGAACCATGGTGAAAGAAAGCAAGTAGTTTCTGCTATTCCTTCCTTTACCTTTTGGAATAGTATTTATGGAAACTTATTTGAATTTGAGACTTTATTGAAGCACTTAGAAAAACGAGATGTTCTTCATGAAAAAGTAGCTGTAGGTGGCGTTTCAATGGGGGGGATGACGACTTGTGCGTTGTTAACAAAACATCCGCATTTGGTTGGTGGTATTTGTCTGATGGGTTCCCCTGCGCCTGAACAGTATGCTAAAGAAATTTACAAAAGAGCTCATCAGTACCAATACATACTGCCGAACGATTATTTTGATTTAATTTCTTGGGTCGAAAAATATGATTTATCTTTGCAGCCAGAAAAACTAGCTGGGCGACCTTTATATTTTTGGCACGGTGAAAAAGACGAGAAAATTCCCTTTCAACAAACCAATGATTTTGTGAAAAATAATCAAAAAGAACGTTATGGTCAAGGAATTGTTTTTGATTATTCGCAAACCGAAAAGCATATGGTAAAAGTACCATTGATGGATAGAGCAACCAAATTTTTGGTGCAAATGATGAATGGATCCAAAGAATAGAAAAGACAGGTGTATGTTGAATTTTTAATAATAGAGGTATGAGAGAAGCAAACAATGCTATGAAATAAGCAAAGCTGAGGTTGAGAAATAAGCGTTTAGCATCAAGAAATACGAAAGAATATCCAAAAATTGACAAGAAACACAAACACTGGTTTTTGCTATTGATGGATACTTACTAGGTGTTTCTCAAATTTTTAGTCAATTTCGGCAAATTTTTTGAAGTTGTTGCTCCTTAAACACCGTTTATTCGTTTTAGAGATACTAGAAGAGGAGGCTATTTTTGGCTTAGTCTCATTCTTTGCTATTTTTCTAGTTCATATCTGAAACTAGAAAATAGATGGAGATAACGTACATTTTTCTAATGAAATGGAGTAACTGGCTTTCGATTCTAGTGAACTTTTATTAAAAAGATGCTGGCGTGCAGATAATTTTTACGATATTTCTACATTTTATCGCTTTCAAGTTTGCTATAATGATAGAAAACAGAAAAAAGTTTTCTATTGTGAAAGGAGCAACCTATGCCTACATTAGCTGATGTTGCTAAAAAAGCAAATGTATCCAAAATGACGGTGTCTCGTGTCATCAATCACCCGGAACAAGTAACGGATGAGCTAAAAGAATTAGTTTTTTCTGCGATGGCAGAATTAGATTATCGCCCCAATATTGCAGCAAAAGCACTCGTTTCTAATCGGTCACAAATCATCAAACTTTTCATCCTTGAAGAGATTGATACAACAGAACCGTATTATATGAATTTATTGATGGGAATTGCAAAATGTATTGGAAAAGCGCACTATTCTTTGCAGTTGGTAACCAATGATGCATTTGACGTAGGGTCTTGCGACGGCTACATCATTACAGGGGTGAGAGAAAAAGATTTTGACTGGATCGACCGATTGGAAAAACCAGTCGTCCTTTTTGGTGAAAATCGTTTTGGCTATGATTATGTAGATAGCGATAATCATTATGGCACAGCAAAGGCTTCACAATATGCTATGGAATGCGGTTACGAGACAATTATTTATATTGGGATTGACGAGGATGAGCCATTTGAGTTATCAAGAGAAGCAGGCTACCTTTCAGTTATGGAAACAGTCAACATGAAGCCGCAAATATTACGTTTCCCAAATCATTCGACAATGGCAGAGAAATATCTTGCCGATCATTGGTCAACTATTAAACCAAAGACTTGTTTTATTTGCAGCTCTGACCGACTAGCTTTAGGGATTGTAAGAGGTATTGCTAAAGAAAAGGGAAAAATTCCTGAAGATTTTGGAGTCATTGGCTTTGATGGTGTATTTTTAGACCAAATCAGTTCACCCAAATTAACTACGGTAAAACAAGATATCGTACGAATGGGTGAAGTTTGTGGTGAAATGTTGTTAAAAAAAATTACCGAAAAAGGAGAAAGTCAAGGATATCGTCGATTTTTCCCTGAATTGGTCATTCGAGAAACGACCAGATGACCGTCGAAAGAGGTTAAATTTAGTTATGGTTACTATGGAAAATGAAAAAATTATGCTATGATTGAGAAAAGTTCCATTTATGAGAAGGATGGTTTAAAATGAATGAAATTAGACGGAAACATTTTCGTTTTCCTGCCTATGATGACGAAATTGGCGTCAAACTAGCAAAAAACCAAAGGCGTGTTTTATTTGATGGACAGGATGATCTATTAACCGAAAACAATAATCAACCAATGTTTGAGCAAATGCAAGAATTTCACTTTGCTCAAGGCGATGCTAGAGAACAACGCAAACGTCGAAATTTGAGCAATTCAAAAAAATCAACAATTCCAAAAGAAAATTTAGTCAGACACAAAGAACAGCTTCCTGATTATCATACGCATCAAGCAAGTAATCGCCCATTGACTAATCAGCGGACGAGAAAAGCGGCTGATTCAATGAATAGTCAGAAGAGTCAAGAGCAGCACACAAGTACCAAAGCCTATACATCGAACCAACAAAAAAATGGTCGTGGGCGTTCTTACTTTGTACCTAAGTATGTGCCAGCATCAATTATTCCTGATCCAAAAGTATCTAGTATTTCTGACGCAGAACTAGTTGATTCAATGAAAAAAATGAAAGATTCATATTTGTTATTTGATAATGAACCGGTACCTTACCAAACAAAAAAAGCCGGCTCTCCTTCTGTACAACCTTTTAACAAAGCTGAGAAAGAACCACTCAGTGCGACATCAAAAAGAAAAGATAAAAATCATGGTGTTTTAGAAAGATCATTAAAAGGATTGATAGAAGAACAAGGGAATTCTTTGGGAGAAAATAGCTATTTTAAATAATGGAAAGCCTGGATAACTCCTTTCGTGGATTGATCCAGGTCTTTTTGTATAAAGAAAGAAGGAAAGGTTTCTATGAAAAAACAAATGAAGCAAATAGGGTTTTATGAGGGATTACCATTGACTGACAAAAATAGTTTTTTAGAAAAGTTGGCAGAAACTCCGGTTCCTAAAAAAAGGGAGTTATTGGTGGAGATTTCAGCGGTTTCAGTGAATCCAGTGGATGTAAAATTTAGAATGCAGACGCCAAAACAAGAGTCTTTTACTGTTTTGGGATTTGATGCGGTAGGGAGAATAGTTGCAAAAGGTCCCCAATCTGAAAACTTTGAGATAGGAGACCGTATTTATTATGCTGGTTCAGCAAAACAACCAGGTAGTAACCAAGAATATCAGTTGGTAGATGAACGAATTGTGGCAAAAGCACCAGAAAATCTCACGGACGAAGCTAGTGCAGCATTACCGTTAACTGCGATCACCGCCTATGAACTCTTATTTGAGAAATTTCAATTGATTCCTAAAGAATCAGCGAATAAAGGTAAAAAAATATTGGTCATCAACGGTGCTGGAGGTGTCGGTTCGATTCTCACACAATTAGCAAAATGGAGTGGGTTAGAGGTGGTTGCGACAGCCAGCCCCAAAAACTTTCAATGGTTAAAAGAAAATGGGGTCGATCATCCAATTGATTACCATCAAGAGTTAAAGCCTCAACTAGAAAAGGTTGGGATAAGCACCGTCGATGTCGTAGCGGTTTTACATGATATCCGTCCCTATCTAACTGAGCTGGCAGAAATGATTCAACCTATGGGGAAAATTGGGATGATCGTAGGACTTGATGGACCAATCGATATTGCAAGTTTTAAAAATTTATCTGTTTCACTTGAATGGGAGTATATGTTTACTAAAACAGATTATGGTCAACTAATCGAGACACAAGGGGAAATATTAAAACATTTGACAGCATTGGTAGAAGAAGAAAAAATCCATACTACTTTAGGAAAAGTATACAGAGAAGGCATCAGCAAAGAGACTTTAAAGCAGGCAACGAAAGAAGTAGAGACTGGAAAAGTACATGGTAAAGTAGTGATTACTGGAGGTTTTGCTAGTAACGAAATAGCGACTGAAAAGTAGAAATATACTTTTCAGTCGCTAACCAATCATTTAAGAATGTTATTCAAATTGTTCTGCAGAATCAAGAGTATCAAAAGGTTCTTTTGAACGATTTGCAGAAAAAGGATTGAGAGAACCTTTTACTTCGAGATATTTCACTTTGTTTAACGTATAAGATAAGATGGAGCAACTGAGTAAGGTATAAACAAAATGTGTTACATCCAGATATAATAAAGAAACAACCAAGATACCAAATGTAATCAAGAATAGACTTTTACCGATCTTGATATGGAAATATTTTTCAAAGGCTTGGTAAATAATGTCTGTTCCGCCAGTGCTTCCACCAAAGCGAAAGACCAGACCACAACCGATACCAGATAATACACCAGTCATCAGGCTATTGAGTAAAAGATTGTGGACAGCAAAATGGACGTTTAGTCCTTCCCACAAATGTAAAAAGAACACTAAGGCAAAGGTTCCGACAATCGTTCGCAGAAAAGCCTGCTTACCAAAAATGAATAATGAAACCAATAGCAATGGTAAATTGATAATAAGTGATGTAATGGAAGGAGCAAAACCGAATAAATTATTAAGTAAAAGGGCAATTCCTGTTACACCACCATCTGCTAATTTAGCAGGAATATTGATCCCGGTCACAGCTAAACCATAAAGTGCAGCGCCAAAACTGATACCAACCAGATCAATTAATAGATTTATTTTTTTCATTCTCAAACCTCTTTTCTTTTGAAAATTTTCAGCAACTTCTTTATTATACTTATTAGTTAAGAATCTTCAATAGATAATTTGAAAAATTTTTTCAACATTTAAAGGATGTCCAAGGAAAGGAGTAACTATGCGAGCAGCTGATCTATTAACACTCATCACAACTTCTCCAACGAAAAGAGAATATAAAGGCATCTATTGTGATCTTCATGATAATCTGCAGGCTTTGACGAGCATTCGAAGAAAAGGTGAGACTCAATGTGTGTTTTTATTTGAACCAAATAAACCCAATCTGCCGATGAAAGAGTTGCTTGTTTTCTTGATGAAAAATCGTGAAAAAGAAATTTTGTATCAAAAAGGTCAAGAATTTTATCCATTATACGGAGTGAAAGAAAGAGCAAACCAGCTAGTCATTTGAGAAAAAATAGGAATTTCGAGAAAAATTGAACGTTTATGACTCTAAAACGATCATTTATTACTTTTTTTTATCTTTGGACAAAACTTACAGTATAATAATTTATGAACAAGCCAGTAAAAATTATCTCCCCCACGAGGTTTCTGCTTTACTGGCTGTTTTTTTATATTCAAATAAATTAGACACATTTCTCGTTCAAATTCGTGAGATGTGTCTTTTTTTATATGAAAGAAATACATAGAGTTTGAAGAAATAAATTTCTTCTTTCTTTCCATTTATTGATTAAGGACTTTATCGCTAGTTTGAAGCATATTTAGAGAATTGCCGGGGTGTTGGATTTACAAATGATGAACTACGCATCTTTTTTGTTCTTTTCAGACAACTTAGTTGGGGATTTTTTCGTCTATGTTTATACTTAAATTAGAATGGAAAGGAAGATCCTATGAATAATTTTTTTCAAACGCTTGTTGAGCGAAAAGGAGAATTGATCTCCGCAACATTTCAGCACTTATCAATTTCATTAATTGCCTTATTGATTGCGATTGTTATTGCAATCCCATTAGCTATTTGGGCAGTGAACCATAAAAAAATGGCAGAAGTATTGTTGCAGATAACCAGTGTTTTACAGACGATCCCATCTTTAGCTTTATTAGGATTGTTGATCCCCTTCGTTGGAATCGGAACAGTGCCAGCGTTGATTGCATTAGTGATCTATGCGTTATTACCAATTTTTCAAAATACGTATATCGGACTTAGTGAAATTGATCCATCCATTGAAGAAGCAGCAGTTGCTTTTGGTATGTCACGCATGAGACGGTTGATCAAAGTGGAATTGCCAATCGCATTACCAGTGATTATTTCAGGTATTCGAACAGCGCTCGTCTTAATCATTGGAACAGCGACGTTAGCAGCATTGATCGGTGCCGGTGGCTTAGGAACGTTTATCTTATTAGGAATTGATCGCAATACGCCAGTTTTGACTCTGATCGGTGCAATCAGTTCAGCTTTGTTAGCGATTATTTTCAGTAGTTTAATCAGACTTCTTCAACATTTGAAACCTCGATATACAGTTATCACTTTATTGCTTATCTTTTTGGGAATCGGTGGAATATCTTTGTATCAAAGCGGACTCTTTAAAGAAGATAAGGTGACAATTGCTGGGAAATTAGGTTCAGAACCAGATATTTTGATTCAAATGTATAAAGAATTAATTGAAGATAATTCAGATGTTGAAGTTGAATTAAAACCGAACTTCGGCAAAACCAGTTTTCTTTTTAGTGCATTGGAGAATCAACAGATCGATATTTATCCGGAATTTACAGGAACTGTTTTAGAAAGCTTAGTTAAAGTACCTGATGACTTAAAAAATAAAGAATTGAATGAAAAAGAAACCTATAATCAAGCGAATCGCTTATTAGGTGAACAATTTGAAATGACACTTCTTCAACCAATGGCGTATCAAAATACCTATGCTTTAGCGGTAAAGCGATCATTTGCCAAAGAAAATGGGCTAAAAACCATTTCTGATTTGGGAAAGATTGAAGATCAGATAAAAGCCGGTTTCACATTAGAATTTATTGATCGTTCGGATGGCTATAAAGGAATCCAAGAACTTTACAAACTTAATTTTCCAAGTGTACAAAGTATGGAACCAAGTTTACGCTATCAAGCCATCGATAACGGAGATGTCAATGTAGTAGATGCTTATTCGACGGATAGTGATCTAAAACAATATGACCTTGTCACCTTAGAAGATGATCAGGGATTATTTCCAGATTATCAAGGAGCTCCTTTGATGACCAAAGCCTTTGCGAAGGAACATCCAGAAATCGTTGCAGCTCTAAACAAGCTCGCTGACAAAGTAACAGAATCTCAAATGATTGAAATGAATTATCAAGTGAATGTAGAAAAACAACAACCTGCGGAAGTAGCGCATGCATTCTTGGAAAAAGAAGGACTACTGAAGGAGGGGAATAAATGAATAATCTGATAGAATTCAAGCAAGTCCAAAAGAAATTTGGCGAAAAATATGCAATTAAAGAACTAAACTTATCGATTGAACAAGGGGAAATCTTTGTTTTGGTGGGTCCCTCTGGTAGCGGGAAGACGACCTCGCTTAAAATGATCAATGGTCTATCTCAGCCGAGCGCAGGGGAGATATTCTTCAAGGGTAAATCGCTAAAAGACTATGATTTACAAAAAATGCGATGGAAAATGGGCTATGTCTTACAACAAATTGCGTTGTTTCCAACCATGACTGTCCAACAAAATATCGAAGTTATTCCAGAAATGCTAGGATGGGAAAGAAGAAAAAGAGAAAAAATAGCTGACCAATTACTTGAGAAAGTCGGACTTGATCCTGCAATCTATCGAAATAGAATGCCACAGGAATTATCCGGTGGAGAGCAACAACGGATCGGTATCGTCCGTGCTTTGGCAGCTAGCCCAGAAGTTATTTTGATGGACGAACCATTTAGTGCTTTAGATCCTTTGTCTCGAGCTTCTTTACAAGACCTTGTACTTTCCTTACATCGAGAATTAGGCACAACGATCGTCTTTGTGACGCATAATATGGATGAAGCCATAAAATTAGGAGATCGGATCGCTGTCATGAAAGAGGGCGAATTAATTCAATGTGACCAACCCGACCAGTTGTTGACTCAGCCTAAAAATGAATTTGTACGGAGCTTTTTTGATGAAACGATTCAACAAAAACAACAAACAGTAAAAGAGCTGATCGTAGCTGACGATTACAGCAAAGGACTTCATCAAGCGGATTTTCCAGATGTTTACTTAAGTACACCGCTGACTGAAGTATTCGAATTATTGATCCAACATGAAGCAGTAAATATTCGAGAAAATGAGGAAAATCTAGGGGAGATTACAAGAAAAGATATCTTCACTTATTTATCTAGAAAGGAAAGGGAAAATGAAAGAATATGATGAAGTTGTGATTGGTTCTGGCGTAGCTGGTATGAGCGTGGCTTATGGGTTAAAAAAAGCAGAGAAGAACGTCTTGATCATCGAAGAAAATCTTTGGGGTGGTACTTGTCCTAATCGAGGATGTGACCCTAAAAAAATTCTACTAAATAGTGTGGAAGCAAGAAAACGAATTGAACAGTTGTTGGGTAAAGGATTCAGCGAAGTACCAACTGTTGATTGGCAAGAACTACAAGCATTTAAGCGCAGTTTTACAGATCCAGTTTCAAAGAATCGTCAAAAAGAATTAGCAGCAGCTGACATTGATTATCTAGCTGGAACAGCACGCTTTATCAATGAAAATACGATCATGGTAGGAGAAGAAAAAATTTCAGCTGAATATTTCATTCTTGCTACTGGTCAACGACCATCGATTTTACCTATTGATGGGAATGAATTTTTACAAACAAGTACTGACTTTTTATCATTAAGTGAATTGCCTCAGGACATTATTTTTATTGGTGCAGGCTATATTGCATTTGAATTAGCGATGATCGCTCATGCTTCAGGAAGCAATGTCACGATCGTTCACCATAATCAACGACCATTAAAAGCATTTGACGAACAATTGGTCAAACAATTAGTTAAACAAATGGAAGCAGCCGGGATTCGATTTGTTTTTGATTTTGAGTCACAGCGAATCATTCAAGAAGGAACGCACTATTCCTTGCAGGCAAACGATCAAGAACTACAAGCAGATGCGATTTTTTGTGCCACTGGAAGACAGCCAAATGTTGAGCGACTAGACCTGGAAAAGGCGAAGGTAGAAACAACGAAACATGGTGTTGTTGTTAATGACTATCTTCAAACGAGTAATCCAATGATTTTTGCTTGCGGGGATATCATCTCACGGACAGAGCCAAAATTAACGCCAGTTGCTACCTTTGAAGGAAATTATGTTGCAAACTATGTATTAGGAAATACTAAAGAAAAAATTAGTTACCCTTCCATCCCTACGATCGTTTTTACTAGTCCGAAATTGGCTCAGGTCGGGGTAACAAAAAAACAACTCACTGGACAAGAAGAAGTAGTAGAAATTGATATGAGCAATTGGTTTACCTATCATCGTGTGAATGAACCACTTGCTAAATCCCAAATGATCTATGACAAAGCTGGGTATTTGATTGGTGCCAGTGTCCTTAGTGAACAGGCAGATGATTTAATCAATGATTTGAATTTATTGATCAGTCAACATACAAAAAAAGAAGAATTAGAGCAATGGATCATGGGTTATCCAACGGTAGCGAGTGATTTATCCTATTTATTGAAATAAAAAATACAGTGTATTGATTATGTAAAAAAACGATTAAATATAAAAAAATAAACGCTTAAATCTGTGGCTGAAAATGTCCTCGAATTTAGGCGTTTTTTCTATTGTAGTGAAAATGATAAAAAGATTATTTTAGTGAAAGGCTCTTTATGGAGTTCTCTAAAAGATCCGGTAGTAAATATTTTAATAATAGATATCTTGAGTGTTATTTTTATTAAAATATTACCTCGTAGAAAAGCACGAATCTTATAGGTTGATCACTACTTTTTTAATATTATTATACTTATATTTTAATGAAATGGTAGACATACTTATTTTCGTACATTAAAATTAATAATAGAGGAGAATAGAGAAAACAAAGCGTTTGTAAATTTTGAGGGATTAGGAGGGGAAAATGAAGCAATTACTAACGAAACAAAGTTTAAGACAGCTAGCACTCTTAGAGTTACTCTGGAGCAACGAATGGCTGACGATTGCAGAGATCGTCAAAAAAATAGGTGGGGTTGAAAAAACGATCCGAACAGACATCAAACAACTGAATGAAATAATTGAACCTTTAAAAATAGAGACTTCGGTAAAATATGGCGTTTTTTTAAGTAAAGACTTAGGTGTTTCAAAATCATATGTTTATTCGCTTTTTTTACAAAAAAGTGTCGAATGTCAAATGTTGGAAATGATATTCATCAATCCTATGATGAAAAGAGGGGAACTATGCGATCAACTCTTTATTTCAGAAACACAACTCAATCGATTATATAATAAAATGAATATTTTAATGAAAAAATACGAAATAAAAATCACAAATGATTTGAAATTGATCGGTCACGAAAAAAATATCCGTAAACTTTTCTCTAGTTTGTTCTATGAAAAATACCTTTCACCCGATTTACTTTTTAAAACAGAAGAATTTCAACTGATTGATACAGTACTTGATATTTTTTATAAACAAAATAAAGAGAAGATGGTTATGGATGATCAACATCATTTTTTATTGAATAAAATGCGAATGAGATTATGGGTGGCTGCCTATCGTTGTAAATCTAGCTCATTCTTTAAACAAGAGGAAGATTATTTTAATTATTCTATGATTACTGGAGATCGAGAATTAAACAAAAGGTGGCAGCTGTGTTTGGTATCGAACTATCAGAAGAAGTTTTGTTTAACCTGTTTGAGTATTTTCATGCTCCATTCAAATTAAATGAAAGATGCTTACAACTAGGGACTAGTCAATCGATCTTACAAACAAGACTGGAAAATCTGATTTTGGAAGTTAGCTATGAATTTAAGATTAAATGCCAGAACAAAACAGCTCTACTTCAGGCCGTTATGTGGCGGATATTTCGTACGATCGGTCCAACGCATATTTTAAATAACGTTGAAGAAGATTTTGTCTGCGAATTAATGAATGATCGATAAGATATCGTTTTAAATTTGAAAGCTAAATTCAGTGAAATTTATGACGATCTAACCGTTCATTCTCTAGATAAAAAAAATATGATTTATCAATCCATTTATACTTTAGTTTCACAATGGTCTGAATTTCGTTCGGAAATACGTAAGCCAACGATTAAAATCCACGCTGCATTGCTATTAGATGCACCAGCCGGGCATTTAAAAATGCTAAAAGAAGAAATCGAATATCATTTTAGAAATACATATGAAGTTGATATTTTATTGCCAATAGCACAAAATTCTGTGAATCAGCTAAAACACTATGATTGTGTCCTAACCAATGGCTTTAATACTGGCGATCTAGGAGATGTGAAAATTATTGGCGTCCCTAATTATTTTGGAGAAGAATTTGTCAAAAAACTACATCATTTTTTGATCAACAAAAAGGAAGAATTACACGTTTTTAGAAAGAATATACTCATCTAAAAGCAAAACAAGTTGAATATACATATTGAGAAAGAGGCTGAACGATACAGTAACAATCATAGTAGTATTTCCGAATGAACATCCAAAGAGCAGTTATCGTTACATTAACTATAAAAAAAGTGAGCGTGCTATTTAGTGAAAACGATTCTGTTTGTTGCATAGATCTACCTAGTAAAGGGACCCGAGATGAATGATTGTCTTTGGTCTCCTATTTTTTTACTTTGCATCACGAACAACTCAATGGATCGGTGGAAAAAATAAAAGATTATGAAAGATATTTTACCAAGGGCTCGGTATATTAAGGTTATTTTTAAAGATTGGGATATGCTAAAAATAAAACAAGGAGTATTTATCTGTTAGGAGAGGAGAGATGTAATAGAAATGAGAGAAATATTAGACGGGCGTTTGAGACGCCAATTGAATATTTTAGAAATCCTTTGGAATACGGAATGGATTACGACTGCGGAATTAGCTGAAAAAATTGATAGTTCAGAAAAAACCATTCGAAATGATCTATCTCAAGTCAACGAAATGATTGAGCCTCTATCAATTGAAACTTCTTTTAGAGCAGGAATCATTTTAAAGAAAGATATCACAACGCCTAAGTCATTTATCTATTCAAAAATTCTTGAAAAGAGTCTAGAATACACATTACTGGAAACGATTTTCCTAGGAAAAGTTACTTCTAAAGAAGAGCTTAGTGATTTGCTTTATATTTCAGAAACTCAGGTATCAAGGGTAATTAATCGAATCAATCAAGAAATCCGGTTTTTCGATTTTCAAATTACCAATCAAATCAAAATTATCGGAAACGAAGGGAATATCAGAGACTTCTTTTCAGTATATTTTTCTGAGAAATATCATTTGCCCGAAAAATTGATACAAAAAGAAGAAAGAAATTTGATTTCAGAGATCATTGATATATTCATCAAAGAAAATACGATATGGGCAATTGTGAACAATGACCATCATTTATTTTTGGGAAATTTAAAATTTCAATTGTATGTCTGTTTTACACGATTGAAGCAAGGCTATCAATTAGAAGTTAACGAGATACCTTTTCATTTTACACATCTAATGAACGAAAAAAAACTAGTAGAAAAAATACATAATGTCTTTGGCATCAAAAGTGTAAAAGAAAATCTTCAGCAATTATTTTATGAATTCCATCAGCCAATTAATCCAATCGCTCGCTTTCATTCAGAAGGAGTTGAAATCGATTCGGTCTCAATAAAGAAACAGATCGGCTATGTGATTACTTTGCTGGAAGAACGTTTTGGATTACTTTGCGAGAATCGAGATAAATTGATTCATGATATTTATTGGACGACCATGAGTTCGGTGCGACCTACTTATATTTTATACAATAAAAAAACAGATTTTTTTGAAAATACGTTGAAGGTAAGTCCTGAGTTAGTTACCGCATTAAGAGATGAATTTTTTGATATTTACTTTTCTCTTGGTAATCCATTTTTATCTTACTTAGATGAAATGATCCAGCAATCCATCTTCAAATTATTAACTTCTTGGTCTGAACTATGGGTACGTGTGAGAGAAAGTAAAGCAAGTATCAATGTAGCACTTTTATTGGATAGCTCTTATGATCATATGCGGATGCTCAAAGAGGAAATTCAATTTTATTTTAGACATAATATCAAAATTGAGATACTCGATCCTACTACTCAAATACAAAAGGGCTATTTACAAAAGTTCGATTGCCTTTTAACAGATGTATATTCGCCTGACCATTTCGGTATTCCAACGATTGGGATGTCTAGTTATTTTGATGAAGATATCATTAATAAATTAGTTGATTATTACCATATAAAAGTTAATTCCAGTATGGATAGTTAGTTTGCACTATGACTATAAATTTCGGAAAAGTTTCCGCTTATCAACTGATATGGCTAAAAATTAAGTATTATTTTTTAGATGTTCTAAGCTAATCATCTTTTTGTTACATAACAATTACTAATGGAAAAGGTATTTACCAATCTATCGGTAAAACTTGGTTTTCATTCTATTTTATTTTTACGGATAATATTATTGTGGAGGTTGCGTCGTTAAAGTATTGGAGGTGAAGAGCGAAATAAAAAGAGTGATGTATTATTTGATAGGTGTTTTAATGGTTAGTCTTTTCATTACAACAAACTGTCATGCACAAACCACAAATGAACAAACGATTCAAGTTGAAGCAATAATAGGAGTATGGGATGCGGACGCAGATGCCAGTACAATTGATAACGTAAGTGACGCAGGAACCAAAGAAAAAGCAACTATAACGATCACACCATCTGATTCAGGTTCTTCAAAAAAAGTGAGACTTCCACAAACTGGTGAACAATTGAGCGTTTATATGATGTTACTTGGAACAATTGTATCCCTTTTCTCAACGGTTATGTTGATTGAGCTCAATCGAGAAAAAAACTATATCATGTAATTTTATTTTTATGGAAATGTTGTGAGACGTTTTCAGCGAGGAGAGAGACAGAATAATGAAGAAGTTGACAAATGTGTTACTAGTATCATCTATTTTATTAGGTGGATTTGGGATTGGAACAATGAATGCAAGTGCAGAAACAGTTAAAGATAATGAATTAGGCTGGATTCCTGGATTAAGTGACCCTGAGGATGACAGCGTAACTATTCAAGGAGAAGATAATGCACAAATTAAAGTGGATGGCTGGATTGGTCCATGGGATCCGGTCGGACCGGAAGATGTATCTTATGTTGACATCACTGTACCTACAAAAGTACGTTATGCAAATGCGGTAACAGATGATGGCCAGCCACTTCCTAATATCTTATCACCTATTTATACCGTAACAAATAATTCTAGTGCACGTAGAGTCAAGATTGAAATATCAAAATTTGAAGAAAAAAGTCAATCGGGTGTAAGACAAGATTTATACTTTACGCCAACAAATGAAGCGGGCGTCCGTTTACAAAGTGTTGCGGGTCAATTTCTTAATAGCCCTACTTATTTAACAGAATTAGATAAATCTTCATCTAAAACGTTAAAATTCGAAGGAAAAATCGCTGAAGGATTTAAAGAAAATCAAGTGGTTAGACCAAGTTACGAAATAACGTTTAATTTCACTGCTTTAAAAGATACTGAATCATAAAAAAGCGTGATTTGTTTCATTTATATCATATATTATTGGAATCCCCAGCAGAATAAACAGGGAATTTCGCACATAGTAACAATGACATGACTGTCTTAAAATACCATTTAGCAGGATTCCAAATAGTTGGAGTTCTGCTAATCATTGAAAGTATAAACTGTTGGAACGAAAGAAACTAGTTGATCAACAAAAAAACTTGTGGATTGTTTGAAAAAAATAAAAGTAAATGCTTAACGAATGATTTCTTTATCCATCTGGTTGAGACGATTTGTTTTTGATTTTATCAGAAAGGGAGATTTTTAAATGGCACATAAAGCAAAACAAAGAAAAAAAAGCACATATATCCTGATAACCTTCTCTGTAGTACTTTTGATATTGGGGATCAGTGGATACTTCTATTTTAATCAATCTCCCCCTCAAGTCGTTACAGGATTGCCAGATTTTGATGAGAACATCACTCAGTTGAATAATGGCGAATTATTAAAAAAGATGCAGGAAGAAGTCGATAAAGACAATGTTCGGATTGTATTGAAGCATGAAATCGAATTAAATAAAGAGGGAAAAGCCCACGTGGATGTACGTAATGTGGGTGTCAACTCCTATAATATACAAGTAGAATACTATTTAGCATCTAATCAAAAAAATTATATGTTTCAGGATTGATTCCACCCAACAATGGGATTGAATCGGTTGCTTTCAAGAATATGCCTTCCTCGGGTACGCATGGCATAAAGATATATTATAAAGTATATGATGAAAAAGAACTAATCAATACAACAACCATTGATGGAACACTCCGTATTGATTAACGAATCATAGCTAGCATAATAAAAAATAGTTATTTAGAGGCGGGCCAAAGCTTGCTTTATTATCTTAGTTCACTCGAAAATTCACGAAGTAGGTTTTGTTTTAACTGGTTTACTTGGGATCCTTTAAAGAGGGTCCTTTTTTATTTCACTAAAAGTACATAATTACCAAGAAATAGGAATTTTTCGGTTTGTTTTTTCGGATAGAATTAACTAAACTTTAGATGAAAACGTTGTTTATTTACTTGTTTGAAAGATTCACATAGTAAGAAGAAAGTAAGGAGGCAGAACTATTAAATCAATCAAATTAGAAAAAACGGATTATCGATTTTATGAATTAGAACAAGTCCAAAGACATAATCAAAGAGAAATAGTTGAATCAAGTATTGTACAACCAGATAAAACATCTTTAAGTTATGATGTTTTAAATAAGAAATTTATTGACTATAAAAAGATCATTAGAAAATATTTGACCCATTTATCTTCAACAAAATCGATTCATTCTAATTGGACAATATTAATTGAATGACGAATCATCTTTAAAGAATCGGCATTAAAAAAATTATCAGTAAGAGAAACAAAACTATTTTTTTTACAAATTGTTCAAACCTTTCAAAAACTATACGGTCTATCGAATATCATTTATGCACATGTTCATTTTGATGAAGAGAAACCACACTTACATATTGGCCTAATACCCATGAAAGAAGGACGTCTCAATTCTGCTTATATTATGTCCAAATATAAAAACTGTGAAATAGAAACAGAATTACTCAAAAAGTTAGAAGCAGTTCTTCAACAAAATAAGACATCCATCTATCGAAAAAAATCGACAAATGATCATATGAAAGAACAATTGAATGCTGAGTATCAAGAATACAAAGAACTGTATACTAAATTACTTCACCACTCGTTGTTGCCTTCTGAGGTGGGGATGAAGAAACCAGGAAGAGAAACAGACAACTACTCAAATCATATGACAGACGAAAAGAGTAAAACAATAGACGAATTACATAAAGAAAACAATTATTTGAATTCATTAGTGAAACGATTGAAAGCAGAGAACAACTATTTATTGAACGTCATGAAAGAAACAAAAAATAATTTTGAGCAGTTAGACAAACACAACTGTTCAAAAAACACGATGAACGAACCACCATTTGCCAAACTGGAATTAGAAAATCGAAATTACCAAAAAAATTGACAGAAAGGATACTATTTCTGCCAATTTTTTTCATTTACGCTTTGCTTAGTAAAAAAACGAAGATCCTAAAGAGGGACCTTCGCTTTTTAAACAAGCTATTTATATTAGTACCAACCGTTTGCTTCCCAGAAAGATTTAGCTGCTTCCCATGAGCCATAACGAGAAGATACGTATTGTTCAGCCACTCGTTCTTGGTTCGCTGCTGAATAGTCACCATTTAAGTAAGAAGAATCTAATTGGTAACGTCCGATGTAACGACCGTTTGTTGCTGTATAAGAACCGCTAGATTCTTTTTGAGCGATCCATTCTTTCGCTGAGCTTGTGTTTGTTGTCGCTGGTGTTGCTTGTGCCGCTGTTTGCGTTGCTTGAGCAACTGGTTGAGCAGGTGCTGCTTGTTGAACTGGTTCTTGCTTCACTGGTTGTTGTTCAGCCACTGTTTTTGTTTGAGCAGGCGCTTGGTAAGCTGTTTGTGTTGTTGCTGCTTGTTCGCCTGTTGGGATTGTTAATTGTTGACCTGAATAAATCAAGTTGATGTTTGAGATTGAATTTTTTTCTGCAATAGTTTGGATCAAGGAGTTATCACCAACGTATTTTTGAGAAATCGTTGATAGCGTATCACCTGATTGAACGGTATAAGCTTCGTCCGCATGTGCAGATGTTCCCATAAAGAATAGTGCGCCGGCAGTCAAAGTTGTTCCTAATAGTAATGTTTTAAGTGATTTCATGTAAAAGCTCCTTCGTAAATTTAAAAATAGTTTTGTTGTGACCAACGAGGAATACTTTACCACGGGGATATATTTCATAGGTAATAGCTTTATGACAAATCTACCTTTTTTGTAATATTTGAAGTAACATATGTAATCGAAAGCGATTTCTTTGTCGTAAAATCAAGCATAATGTCTCTGAAAAGAGTAGCTCTCTAGTTATTAAGAAAAGGTTAATCTCACGTTTTTCTGTAGAAAAAATCTCTCTTTTGTCTTGAATAACGCTTACATGAATATAAATAAAAACAGTCATGAGCATACAAACTAACGCTCATGACTGCTTTATTTATATTAGGAACAGAGGATAATTAAAAAATTATCGTTCTACTCTATTTGTAATAAGTGGAAAGAATTTCAAACAATAAATAGCACAAATTCCTACGATAATATAGATCGCTTTAGCTAGAATTGTCGTAGATCCACCTGCAATAGTAGCAACTAAATCAAATTCTAATAAACCAACCAATAACCAATTTAATCCACCAACGATCAATAATGTTAAAGCAATAATGTCTAAAGTTTTCATTTGTTATTTCTCCTCTCCATATTTGACATACTCTAATTATAAACTAATTTTTATATTAGTACTAAAATACTGCTTAAGCTTATAAAATAAGGTTATAAGCTGGTAATGTCATCTTTATTTATAAGAATACGAGTTTGATGATGAGAAAAAAATGAAATATATAGGTCAAGAAAGAGAAATGTCCAATGAAAAGCAAAAGGATTCAAGAACTGTAAACAAGCGTTACACTATTTAAAAGAATCGATTGAATAAGAGTTCAATTATGGTTCCTAATATTCATCGTTCTCATAATTCTTTTACAGTATAGGTCATAGGTTGTAAGTATAAAAAATGATCAAGATGGGCAAAATAGAAGGCATGCAGATAAAACAATACTGATTTCATTGCTTAATCGTAATAAGGAGAAATAATCAAAAAAGCTATCTTATGAAACATAAGAAGGAACTGTCCATGGTAATCATTAGCAGTAAATTAACAGGAAGAGTAAAATAGAAAGAAGAATTAATGCGTAAAATTATCAGAAGTCAGGTCGTTTAGTATAACGAACAGTAAGTTTATTAATAAGACGTGAATAAGAAAACAAAAAAACGTAGAGCACGGAATGCTCTACGACTAGTCATTGATGCAGACGATGGGATTTGAACCCACACGAGCGTACGCTCACAAGACCCTCAATCTTGCATGTCTGCCGTTCCATCACGTCTGCGTATAATAACAATAAATTAATGATAGCGAGTATTTCCGCAGATGTCAAGATGAAAAGGGAGAGAAAAAGTGGAAAAATATGATGGGGAGTTTTCTATCTTAGGAATGAGTGTTGGGCTAATTCTTGGTATTGTATTGAAAGATTTGTCTGCCGGAATTTTTTTGGGCGTTATTTGCGGAATTGCTATGGACTGGGGTGCGAATTTATTCAATGAATATCGACGGAAATGAGTTTGAAAACTAACTAAAATTTCTTATGGTTTTACTTAAAATTGTGGTAAATTTTAGAGGGATAGAGTATGATATTGAAAATAAGTAAAAAATAAAAAATCAGAAATTTCTGTTTATTTTGAAATGAGGGATTGGATAGCGTTATGAGAGAATTTGAAAAATCCAATAAACTAGAAGGCGTAAGCTACGACGTACGTGGACCTGTATTAGAAGAAGCCGAACGTATGCAAGAAGAAGGGATCAGTATTTTAAAGTTAAATACTGGAAATCCTGCCCCCTTTGGATTTGAAGCGCCAAATGAAGTGATACGTGATTTGATTATGAATGCACGAGATTCAGAAGGCTATTCTGATTCTAAAGGCATTTTTTCAGCAAGAAAAGCGATTGAACAATATTGTCAAATCAAAAAGTTCCCCAATGTGACGATCAACGACATTTATACAGGGAATGGAGTCAGCGAACTGATCACAATGTGTATGCAAGGTCTACTTGATAATGGGGATGAGGTTTTAGTTCCGATGCCTGATTATCCATTATGGACAGCTTCAGTATCACTGGCTGGTGGAAAACCTGTTCATTATATATGTGACGAACAAGCAGAATGGTATCCTGATATTGATGACATTAAATCAAAAATAACGAGTAGAACAAAAGCAATCGTGATCATCAACCCAAATAATCCAACTGGAGCATTGTATCCAAAAGAGATTTTAGAGCAAATCGTGGAGATTGCTCGTCAAAATCAATTGATTATTTATTCTGATGAAATTTATGATCGTTTAGTCATGGATGGTTTAGAACATATTCCAATCGCTACCTTGGCACCAGATTTATTTGTTGTGACGTTGAACGGTTTATCTAAATCCCATCGTGTTGCAGGATTTCGTGTTGGCTGGATGGTGTTGAGTGGAGACAAATCACATGTTAAAGGCTATATTGAAGGATTGAACATGCTTTCTTCGATGCGTCTTTGTTCCAATGTATTGTCTCAGCAAATCATTCAGACGGCATTAGGTGGTTATCAAAGTGTGGATGAATTATTATTACCTGGTGGGCGTATTTATGAGCAACGAGAATTTATTTACAATGCCATTAACGACATTCCCGGCCTTTCTGCAGTAAAACCTAAAGCAGCGTTTTACATTTTTCCTAAGATTGATACGAAGCGTTTCAATATTTTAGATGACGAAAAGTTTGTTTTAGATTTCCTACATGAACATCATATCTTGCTGGTTCATGGTGGGGGATTTAATTGGCATCAACCGGATCATTTTAGAATCGTTTATTTACCAAAGATGGATGATCTGAAAACGACTGCTGTCAAAATGCGTGAATTTTTATCGACTTACCGACAAAAATAGCCTGTCATGGATGTTTTTACTCAAAAGAGCCGAACTCAAGTTTTGGCTCTTTTTGGTGTGAGAGATGAAATAATCACTAGCTAAATCAAAAATAAGGAAGGAAAAAAGTCGGACAAGTTTTTGATAGGACTTTTCTTGATGTTTCTTCTTCCGTAAAGTAAAATATTGGTATAATGCGAATACGCATATTTTGAAGGAGGATGCTTATGGAAACGTTGGTCGCTTCCTTTGGTACAATCATAAAAGAAATTCGAAAAGAACAGAAGATGACACAAAAAATGCTTTCGCAAGATATTTGTTCACAGAGTGTTTTAAGCAGAATTGAAAATAATGAAGAGCTACCAAATGTTGTTGTAATGGCACAAATTTGCCAACGTTTAGGCGTAACGATCGATCATGTCATGCGTTTATCTCATGGGAAAATTCGAGCGGTCTTAAAGAATTTTGAGTTAACAGACTTGTATTTTCAGCAACGAGATTATCGCAAGCTGGAACAAGTGTTAAAATCGCCAGAGGTTACAGAAAATTTGTACGAAGCTGCGGATTTTCAAAAATATTATTATTATTTAGGCGTCTGTGAATTTACATTACGAAAAAATATTACTCAAGCACTTAGTTATTTAAAAGAAGCGCTCTCCTATTCGACGTTAAAAGATCGAACACAAGTGACGGATGTTGAGATCCAGCTAGTCAGTTGCATTGGCAAAATCTATGGCGTAGCTGGCAAAACTGCGGAAGCTAGGTACTATTTAAGTCGTAGTATCCAACTCTTCCAAGAGACGATCCAAGATCGAACCAAAAGTGAGTTTACTCAAATTTTTTATAACTATGGAAGCTTTTTATTGCACCAAGGAGAAATTGAACTATCTTTAGAACAAGTAAATCAAGGAATACGGTGGGCACAAGATAAAAATAGTTATTATTACCTTAATGATTTATTTATTTTAAAGAGTTTGATTTATAAAAAGAAAGGTGAAATCAATAAAGCCCTCTTTTATGAAGAATTGGCACAATCAGTTAAAAAAATAGCAAAAAGTCTCTAAATGGTGTAGACCATTCTTGACTTATCTCCAAAATAAGAGTACCTTTAGGATAGAAAATCAAAGGAGAGAGAAGAATGAGAACTTTTATCTACGCAGACAAATTCTTTTTGTCATCCGGTGTCAAAAATGCAGGTTATCTTGAAATCACTGATGGTCTTTTTGGGGAGTATACCCAAAACACACCTGAAGGAGAAGTCAATATCATTGATCAAAGCGGAAAATGGATCGCTCCTGGTCTAGTTGATACGCATATTCATGGCTACATGAACCATGATGTGATGGATAATGATGCAGAAGGTGTGAAAGCAATGTCAGAAGGATTGCTTTCTTGTGGAGTAACATCGTTTTTACCAACTACTTTAACATCAAGTAAAGAACGTTTAAAAGATGTAGCTGAAACAATTGGAAAAATGTACCAAGAAGCTCCTGGAGCAAAAATTAAAGGAATCTATTTTGAAGGACCATTCTTTACGGAAGAACATAAAGGGGCGCAAAATCCAAGTTATTTTGGAGACCCTGATCTTGATACTTTCCATGAATGGCAAGAAGCTTCTGGCGGACTGATTAAAAAAATTGCCCTAGCCCCAGAACGAAAAGGCGTTGAAGAGTTTGTCAAACAAGTGACAGATGAAGGCGTGGTTGTTTCATTGGGTCATAGTAATGCGACGATCGATGAAGCACAAAAGGCAGTAGAAGCAGGTGCCAGTGTCTTTGTCCATGCGTATAATGGCATGCGTGGATTAAATCATCGTGAACCTGGAATGGTTGGTGCGCTACTATCGCTAGAACATGTTTTTTCAGAATTGATTTGTGATGGGCATCATGTTCATCCAAATGCTGCTCAAATTTTAATGGAAAAAGCAGGTCATGACCATGTGGCATTGATCACTGATTGCATGATGGCTGGTGGAATGCCTGATGGCAATTATAATTTAGGAGAATTTCCAGTGGTCGTGAAAGATGGAACTGCTCGCTTAGAATCAGGTAATTTAGCAGGAAGTATCTTGAAATTAAAAGAAGCAATCAAAAATGTAGTAGACTGGGGATTAGCTACACCTGAACAAGCTGTGATGATGGGAAGCTTAGTACCAGCAATCAGCTGCAAGATCGATGATACTTGTGGCAAGATCGCAAAAGGACGGGACGCTGATTTTATCGTATTGAATCCAGATATGACTTTAGAAGCAACATACCTAGATGGTGTAGAACGTTATCACGCTTAATAAAAAGACTGTTATTAAGTAAGTAAGAGCGAACCATCGCTGAAAGGCTGATTTGATGAGCTTTGACTTAATGGATCAGGTCATTTTATTTGAACATCATTCGTAAATAAGCAAAAGCCGATGTGGTTGGGACAGAACCTTGTTCCATTCACACCGGCTTTTTTTTAACTGATTTGGATGACTTTCACCCCAACATTTTTGATTTCAGCAATTACTTTTTCAGAACAAAACTTGTCAGTAATCAAATAATCAAAAACAGAAATATCTGCAATTTTAAATTTTGATGTTAAACCAATTTTACGATGATCAGCAACTAGAATTTTACATTTAAACGTTTGACGAATCATCATTTCATTGATCGTTGATTCATTGAGAATTTTAGTTGTTACGCCATTATCGAGCGACACACCACTGCAACCAATGATACAGACATCAGCATTCATTGAAGAAATGGTATTTAATGCGATATCACCCACTAATGCTTCTTTTGGAAAGCGCATCTCACCTCCAGTCAAGATATAATTGCAGTTTTCTTTATGAGGGGAGTAAGTGATTTTTACGTTATTTGTGACAATTGTCAGGTGATTGGCACGTACATATTCAACCACTTTAAGTGCAGTAGAACTAGAATTAATGAATACGGTATCATAATCATTGATGTATTTACAAGCTTCACGAGCGATTGATTGTTTTAGTCGTTCTGGTCCAGATTGATCAAAGTCTGTACGATTATCATAATTATAAGAACAGAACCCGTAATGACGAATGATCTCATTTTTTTCTTCTAATAAATTTAGGTCTCTGCGTATTGTACTAATAGAGACTTTTAAAGATTCAGCTAACTCATATGTTGTCATTTGCTCTTTTTGTTGTAATCGCTCCAAAATATCCTTTTGACGCTTCTCAATATTGACAATGGAATTTTTCATTATTTACCCTCCTATTTGTTGCCTATGTATATGATTTTTATCGCTTCAAAGATTCATATAAAGTTTATTAACTATATATATCATACTAAAAAAATCAATTAACTTACAAAAACGATCATATAAATAACAAACAGTCATATAAAAGGGTTTTCATGTTTGTCGTTGCATATTATGATTTAGATATCAACAAAAGAAAGTTCTTGAGAGGAGAATTACAATGAGCAAACATGTCAATGATGTCACAAAAGAAAATTGGGTTTTAGAAACATTTCCTGAATGGGGTACCTACTTGAATGAAGAGATCGAAACAGAAGAAGTAAAAGAAGGAACGGTTGCGATGTGGTGGTTAGGTTGTACCGGGATTTGGTTAAAGACGCATAAAGGGACAAATATTTTGTGTGATTTATGGTGTGGGACAGGTAAACGTAGTCATGGAAATGGGATGATGAAAAAAGGGCATCAGATGATGCGAATGAGTGGGGTTCAAAAAATGCAACCGAACTTGCGGACGCAACCTTTTGTGATTGACCCTTTTGAAATGAAAAGTGTAAACGCTTTAGTTATCACGCATATCCATTCGGATCATTTGGATATCAATACAGCAGCTGCTGTTCATCAAAATTGTCCGAATGCAAAATTCATTGGTCCTCAAGAAGTAGTAAATACTTGGTTGAACTGGGGAATTCCAAAAGAGAAAACGATAATCGTCAAACCAGGAGATGAAGTCAAAATTGAGGATGTAACTATCGTTGCTTTAGAAGCATTTGACCGTACAGCACTAGTCACTTGTGAAGATCCAGAGGAAACTTTAAAAGGGAAAATACCTCAAGAAATGGATGAGATCGCTGTGAATTATCTATTTGAAACATCGGGTGGAAATATTTATCATGCTGGAGACTCTCATTATTCTAATATGTTTGCGAAACATGGGAACGAACATACTATTGATGTTTGCCTAGGTGCATATGGTGAAAATCCGCGAGGTATCACGGATAAAGTGACTTCTGTCGATATGTTGCGAATGGCTGAGTCATTGAAGGCTAAAGTAGTCATCCCTGTTCATTATGATATCTGGGCAAATTTTATGGCTGATCCAAAAGAAATTACCGAAATATGGAAGTTTAAAAAGGATCGCTTGAAGTACGATTTTAAACCATATATCTGGCAGGTAGGAGGCAAGTTTACCTATCCAACGAACAAAGACGACCTGGAATTTAATTTCTACCGTGGTTTTGAGGATGTATTTTCTGTAGAAAACGATACACCATTCCCGTCATTCTTATAGAAAAGAGGCTAACAACATGTTGAAATATTTTTTGGATCAAGGCTTGGTGAAATATTCCGATAAAGAAATTACTGATTGGAAGGAAGCTGTTGCTGAAAGCTGTCAACTATTATTAGATAAAAAGTTGATTGATCAAAGTTACGTAGATGAAATCATCCAATGTGTAGAAGAACATGGTCCTTATATCGTGATTGTTCCCAAAGTGGCAATGCCACATTCTTCAGCAGATAGTGAAGGAGTTTATGGAACAGCTATATCATTCACTAAAATGAAAAGACCCATTCAATTCGACCAAGAAGAAAAATCAGCAAGTTTATTCTTTACTTTAGCAGCCAAAAATGTAGATCAGCATATGGAAAATATTCAAAAATTGTCTGAGTTGTTGATGATAGATGGGCTAATTGATCGTTTGGCAGATACCGATTCGATTGAAGACTATCGAGTGGTGATGCAAGAGTATAACTTATAGGAGGAAAAAAGAATGGCTGATTTTTTATTGAGCATTTGGACTTATTTCGCTACAAACATCTTAACTCAACCAGCTTATCTGATTGGTTTTATTGTACTGCGAGGGTACATTCTCTTGAAACGTCCATTTTATGAGTGTATTGCTGGTTTCTTGAAAGCAACAGTCGGTTACTTCATTTTGACGGTTGGTTCAGGAGGATTAGTAAACAACTTCCGCCCCATTTTAGTAGGTTTAAAAGAACGGTTTAATCTGGATGCGATGGTCACCGATCCATATTTTGGACAAAATGCCGTTGACTCTGGATTAGAGGAAACATTTGGTCGTACATTTGGGGATGTCATGATTTTACTTTTGATTGCTTTTGTTATGAATATCTTACTCGTTCGTTTTCAAAAATATACAAAATTACGTTCGGTTTTTACAACTGGAAATGTTCAGATTCAACAATCTGCAACTGCTTTTTGGATATTATTATTTTGTTTTCCCTCTTTAGGAAGAATTCAAGTTCTGATTTTTATGGGACTGATTTTAGGCTGTTATTGGGCAGTAGCTTCTAATTTAACAGTTGGTATCATCCAGGAGTTAACCGAGGGTGCTGGTTTTTCTGTGGCACATCAGCAAATGTTTGGTATCTATATATTTGCGAAGTTAGCCGAGTTTTTAAAGAAACGTGATCAAAAAAAAGAACACTCTAAAAAAGTGGATAAAAAATTGGAAGATATTGAATTACCAGGTTTTTTATCTATATTTAATGAAAATATGGTAGCAACTTCTTTATTAATGCTTTTATTTTTTGGAATTATTTTGTTAGTGCTAGGAAAAGATTATTTGATTCAAGCACAGTTTATGCAAGAAGGACAAAGTTTCTTGTTCTATATTATGACAACATCATTGAATTTTGCTGTCTACCTAGCCATTTTACAATTAGGAGTCCGTACTTTCGTGGATGAGCTAACACAATCTTTTCAAGGGATCTCAAATACAATCCTACCAGGTGCGGTTCCTGGGATTGACGTAGCTGCTACTTTTGGTTTTGGTTCACCTAACGCCGTAACCATTGGCTTTTTGTTTGGTGCCTTAGGTCAATTTTTGATGATTGCCTTACTCATTTTGTTCAAATCACCAACCATCGTGATTGCTGGTTTTATTCCACTGTTCTTTGACAATGCAGTTATCGCAGTTTTTGCCAACAATCGAGGTGGTTTCAAAGCCGCCTGTCTGTTCCCATTTCTTTCTGGAATCATTCAAGTTGGTGGATCGGCCGTTTTTGCAACTTGGATCGGCATGTCAAAATATGGTGGCTATCTCGGTATGTTTGACTGGGCCACTGCTTGGCCATTATTTACTGTAATGATGAAGTTTTTGGGGTATGTTGGTATCGCATTAGTCGTGGTTGGGCTATTGATTATTCCACAATTACAATACCGTAAAAATCCAGACGGGTACTTTTTGATCGTCGATGATTATGAGCAATATGCAGAAAAATATCACAACGAGAATTAAATACAACAATAAAATTAAAATGAACACATAGGAGGAAAACATAATGAGAATTTTAGTATCTTGCGCAAACGGGTCGGGAACAAGTTTGATGATGATGAGAAGCGTCGAAAAGGCAATGAAAGAACTAGGTGTGTCAATTACCAAAATCCATCATTGTGCAATTTCTGAAGGAAAAAGTTCTGCGACTCAGTATGATGTCGTTTTTACACCAGTCAATTTTTTGAATATGTTTATTCAAGCAGAGAAAAAAGGAATTACGGTGATTGGCATTAAAAATGTCATGTCAGCCAAAGAAATTGGTGAAAAATTTGCTGAATCAGCGTTGTATCAAAAATCTAAATAAAAGAGGAAGACAAAATGAGCAGACCAAAATTACAGATTGCTTTGGATCATAATGATTTAGAACAAGCATTAGCAGATGTATTTCAAGTAGGGGATATTGTCGATATTATTGAAATTGGAACCATTTTATGTCTGCAAGAGGGGCGCAAAGCCATCAGCTGTATTCGTAGCATGTTTCCAAGGAAAACAATTGTTGCTGATACAAAATGTGCGGATGCCGGGGGCACGGTAGCCAAAAATGTAACTGATGCCGGTGCGGATTTTATGACTGTTATCTGCTGTGCTACTCTGCCAACCATGGAAGTAGCTCAAAAAGAAGTGAAGGCATTGCAAGTCGAACTGTATGGGGATTGGACCTATGAACAAGCAGCTGAATGGCGGAGGATCGGTATCCAACAGGTGATCTATCATCAAAGTCGAGATGCATTACTTTCTGGTGAAACTTGGGGAGAACGGGATCTGACAAAAGTAAAGAAATTGATAGAAATGGGCTTTGCAGTTTCTGTGACAGGTGGATTAAACGTGGAAACATTGAAATTATTCGCAGGGATTGAAGTGGAAACTTTTATAGCTGGAAGAGGGATTTCTAGTGCGGACAATCCTGCAAAAGCAGCCAATGATTTTAAACAAGAAATGATTCGCATTTGGGGGGAATAGACTTGGCTCAAATCGGAATTTATGAGAAGGCACTACCAAAAGATATCTCTTGGAAAGAGCGCTTTTTATTAGCAAAGGAACTTGGTTTTTCCTTTATTGAGATGTCGATTGACGAGACAGATGAACGCCTAGCTCGACTCAATTGGTCAGACGAGATGATCAATCAAATACGCAAAGACATGAAAGAGACAGGCATACGGATCAATTCCATTTGTCTGAGTGGTCATCGCAGGTTTCCTTTTGGCTCTTCAAATGAAGCGTATCGGATAAAAGCCAAAGAATTGATGGTCAAAGCGATCCGCCTTGCTCAGCGCTTAAGTATCAAAATTATCCAAGTAGCCGGATACGATGTCTATTATGAAAAAAAAACAAGGCTATCACGAAAATTATTTATTGAAGGACTTGAAGAAAGCGTCAAAATAGCTTCTGAATATGGAATAATCTTGTCAATTGAAATTATGGATGATCCATTTATGAATTCAATCACTAAATTTTTAGAAATCAAACGCCAGATTGATTCACCATATCTTCAAGTTTATCCAGATCTTGGTAACCTTTCGGCTTGGCAAGAAAACGATCCAGAACGTGAACTAGAAAAAGGGATCAATTGGATTTCTTCCATCCACTTAAAGGATACCTATCCAGTAACAACTGAATCATCAGGTCAATTTCGTGATGTTCCTTTTGGCGCAGGCTGTGTTGACTTTGAGGGTTTGTTAAAGAAACTCAAACAGATGAATTATAATGGGTCATTTTTAATTGAAATGTGGAGTGAAAAAAATCCGGATTTTAAAAAAGAAATCGCAGCAGCAAAAAGCTATCTTTATCCGAAGCTAAAGGAGGCAGGTTATGAGTTTGCGTAATCCGATCATTAAAGAAATGAAACAACGTGTTTATGAAGCAAATTTGGCACTACCTCAATATGGACTAGTTAAGTTGACTTGGGGCAATGTCAGTGAGATTGATCGAGCGCTTGGGGTGATCGTGATCAAGCCAAGTGGTGTAAAGTATGAACAGATGGCTCCCGAACAAATGGTAGTGACTGATCTAGCTGGAAATCCGCTAGAAGAAGATGGGATGAAGCCCTCTTCTGATTTATCGACTCATGTGATTTTGTATCAAGCTTTTGAAAAAATCAATGCTATCGTCCACACGCACTCCACTCATTCAGTCATGTGGGCGCAGGCTGGTCGAGACTTGCCTGCCTATGGAACAACTCATGCGGATGCTTTTTATGGAACGATTCCTTGCACACGGCAATTAACTGAAGAAGAAGTTAAAAGTGCTTATGAAAGAAACACTGGTCATGTGATTGTTGAAACGTTTCAAGAGAGACAATTAGCTCCCACTGAAGTTCCTGGTGTATTCGTTTATGGACATGGCCCATTTACTTGGGGTGAAACCCCTGCAAAGGCGGTAGAGAATAGCTTGATCTTAGACGAAATATGCTTAATGGCTAAAGAAAATGAAAAAATTAATCCTGCTATGCAATCTATTCCACAATATCTTTTAGATAAGCACTACTATCGAAAACATGGGATGCATGCATATTACGGTCAAAAATGACGAAGCTTGCGGGGGCTTACTTGAAGTCTTCACACTTATTGATTCGTAGCACTTAGTAGCAAATTTTTATTCTTGATTTATAAAAGAGTTACTATGTCTGAGTTTGATGTCTGATGTCAAACTCAGACGTAGTTTTTTCTTGTATAAATACTTAGTTATCCAAAGCTACGATTCAACTAAAATTTCTAAACGCGTCACATATTCTTCTGGCTTATTCGTTTCGTGAAAATCAATCAGATAAGATTCATAAAATGGACTGGCTCTATGAAGCGAATGGGTAGTCAGGTAGTTCATGATGGTAGCAATTCCTTTCTTCCTTTGTTCATAGTCACCTTTAAAACTATAACTAAGATAATTTCCAGCAGGGAGTATCTCAGCATCCTCATTTTTAATCGTAAGGTCAGGACAAAAATAAAATACTTGATAGGTAAAAGGATCTTCTTCTAAATGGATGATACTACCAAAAAGATTTTGATTATTAGTGCTTAATAAAGGTTCGTATTTTTTATGAAGTTCTTTTAACGAAAAGTCGATTTGTTCATCCGTTGCAACCGTAGAAGCTTTAAGAATCAGTCTTTTCGGTTGCTTCACTAATAGCACTTCTTGATAGTCTATGCTTTCTGCTTCTTCAATTAACTGGACACGTTCGATTAATAGTTCGATTTTTTTTTTGTGAGTCACTGATGAGTTGATGAAGTGCCTCGATTTCAAAAGCTAATAATTCTTTTGTCTTGCTGATTTCTTTTTGCTTCAAATAATCGGCGATCTCAGTAATGGAGACGTCAAAATAACGTAGGTCACGGATGGTATTCAGTTGTTCAATGTGTTCGTAAGAATAATTTCGATAGCCATTTTCATCATAATCCGGTGTAATCAAACCTAATTTTTCATAATAGCGTAAAGTATGGGCTGTAATATCATAGAGCTTTGCTAATTCATTGATTTTCAAATCATCACTTCCATTGATCAGTCATTTTAAGTAAGGTTATTTTACTACGAAACGTGGGGGAAATGTGAATGGAATTGATTTTTTTATTCTACATAGATAGATTTGCTTAAATTTTTCTTGACCTTAGAGTCACTCTAACCTTTATGATTTGATCAGTAAGAATTATTGGAGGAAAAAAATGAAAGAATGGTACACCTTATCAATCATAGAAATTAAAGAAAAATTAATGGTAAAAAAAGCAATGAACGAACAAGAAAGGAACGAACGACAACTTAAGTATGGAAGAAACGTCTTAGAAAATGGTATTAAAGTTCCAGAATGGAAAAAATTTCTTTCTTACTTTCATGATGCACTGATGTACATTTTACTAGGAGCTGCGATCGTTAAGCTTTTTACAGGCGCATATATTGAAGGCAGTATGATTTTTTTAGTTGTTTTCTTAAATGCGCTGATCGGCTATTTACAAGAACGAAAGGCAGCTTCATCTTTAGACAGCATTGCGGAATTACTTAGTGAAAAAGCAGTCATCATCGAAAAGGGACAGCAAAAAGAGATTGCACCAGCTGATTTAGTGGTGGGGGATCAACTCGTATTGGCTGCTGGAGATATCGTTTCTGCAGATGTTCGTTTGAGTGAAACGTTCAATTTACAAATCGATGAAGCAATTCTTACTGGAGAAACCCATGCGATCCAAAAGACGACCGACCCGTTACCGCTAGAGACTCCTTTAGCGGAACAAACGAATATGGCTTTTTCTGGGACTAAAGTGGAATCAGGCAGAGGAGTAGGGATCGTAGTCGCGGTTGGAACTGCTACAGAAATTGGAAAAATCAGCACTTCATTAGGGTCGATCACAGAACAAGAAACACCGTTATTGAAGAAAATCAAAGAAATGAATACTAGTATATTTAAAGGAATCGCTGCGTTGATTTTATTGTTAGCTACCGTATCCTACTTTTATTATGGCATGACTTGGGGCTATATAGCGACGGCTGTCATTGCCTTGATCGTGTCTTCTATCCCAGAAGGACTTCCTTCGATCTTAACGATTATTTTATCTTCGGGTGTCAATCGAATGGCAAAGAAACAAGCAATCGTCAAAAATCTACCCACAGTTGAAACGTTAGGGGCAATGACAGTAATTTGTTCAGATAAAACAGGAACACTGACTAAAAATGAAATGACATTGGTTAGCTTAGCGACTAGAGAAGCGAACCATGGGGTGGAAATGCTTGAAGAAAAAAACTGGACCAAAAATGAGACTTGGCTTGTTGAAGCGATGCATAATTGTCAAGAAACCCAACTAACTCAAGGAGTATGTCCAACTTCAGGTAATGCCACGGAATTAGCTTTATTAAAATGGACCAATCAACAACCGATCGAACTTTATCCAGTCGTTGATAAAATCCCTTTTGACTCAGCTTACAAATATATGGCGACCGTCCATGAGATTGCAGGAAAAAGGATCTTATTTGTGAAAGGTGCGCCAGATGTTTTACTGAATAAAGTGCAATATGAACTGGGATCAGATGGAAGACAACAACAGATAGATCATGCTATGTGGTTGCAAAAAAACGAACAATTAGCGCAAACAGGCCAACGTGTCTTAGCGTTTGCAATGAAAGAGCTAAAGGATCGTGAATTGTCACATGAAGAATTAACGAATGAGCTGGTGATGATTGGGCTTAGTGGCATCATTGATCCGCCAAAGGAATCAGCTATTGCTTCAGTCAAGGAAATGCAACAAGCAGGGATCAGAGTAAAAATGATCACTGGCGATCATCAAGCAACAGCAAAAGCGATCGCTGAGAAATTAGGTTTAAAAAATGCTAAATCGGCGATTACGGGAACGGAATTAGATCAATTGACAGAAGAAGAATGGAAGATCGCTGTCCGTGAGAATGATGTTTTTGCCAGGACGACACCTGAACATAAATTGGCTATTGTGACCTATCTCCAAGAACAAGATGAAATTGTTGGAATGACTGGGGACGGCGTTAATGATGCGCCAGCTTTGAAAAAAGCCGATGTCGGGATCGCTATGGGAATCAAAGGGAGCGATGTTAGCAAACAGGCAGCAGACATGGTGTTGGTAGATGATAATTTTGAGACCATTGCAAAAGCCGTGAAAGAAGGACGAAGAATTTTTGATAATTTGAAAAAGACGATTCTCTTTTATTTGCCAACTTGTTTAGCCCAAGGATTACTATTGCTCTTTTCATTGGTAGGAAATTTCCCATTACCTTTAACTACTGTACAAATCTTGTGGTTAAATCTAGTCGCTTCGATCACCCTTTCATACGCATTGGGTTTTGAAAAAGCAGATCAAGATGTTATGAATCGTCCACCGAGACCAATTAACGAAAAAATCCTATCAAAATATGCACTTTTGCGTATTTTATATGTTGGGATCATCATGACTATTTTAGGGTTCGTTGCAATGGATTTTGTTCCTGCTGAAGCGAAACAAACCGTTCTGATCAATGCGATGGTTTTTGGACAAGCCTTCTACATGGTTAATTGTCGAAGAGTGACTGAATTTAGTTTGACAAAAGATCTTTTTGAAAATCGGGCATTACTCTATTCGATTGGAGCGATGATCCTCTTACAAGGATTGATGTTAGTGTTCCCACCATTAAAAATTGCGATTGGGACAGTTTCGTTGACTGTCCAAGAAGTAAGCATCAGTTTACTACCTGGATTGGTTTTATTCCTTCTTGTTGAATTAGAGAAAGCTTTTGTAGGGATGACGGTAAAATCAACTCACAAACTAGATGCATGAGCCATTTTCTTTTTAAAGAAAAGAAGCGAACAAAAATAATAAACGATCCCATCAAAGTTCTTTTGTTGCCGGTGGGGTGTCCGCCCCACTGGCTAAATCGTCATTGGGAAATTGGTAAAACAAAATTATCGATCAAACTATACAGAAAGTTATTCTATTGGTATGATAGTACAAAACAGAGGAGGAGGCGATTACATGATTGGAGGGGTGGCATTAGAGACGATTTATTGGTATACACTTTTAACTTGTGCGGGGATTGCAGTTTTTCTGCTAGTCTTTGGAGATATTTTTGATTTCGATGGTCCAATTGACCCGATACTCATTGTCCCTTGGCTAACTTTTACCAGCCTGTTTGGGTATTTAGGAGAGCGCTTAACAGAATTAGATTCGCTGTTTTTATTGATTTCAAGTGGGGCGATTGCAACTGTTTTAGTGTTTTTGCTCAATTTTTATGTCCGAATGCCGATGAAAAATGCTGAAAGTACGTTGTCGGCATCAGAAAAAACTCTTGAAGGACAGATGGCGATTGTAGTTACACCCATACCATTAAAAGGGATGGGGGAGATCCAATTAAAAAGTGTGACTGGTTCGATTACGCGACCTGCATGCTTTTATGCCCCACAAAGTTCACCAGCTAAGCAAGGGGAACAGGTCTTGATCATTGAAGTAAAAGAAAGAGTTTGTTATGTAACGCCTTATGAAGGCATGCTAAAAATATGAAGGAGTGTGTAAGAAATGGAAATATCAGGAGTTTATATCGCAATTGCTATTGCAGTATTGATCATTTTAATGTTACTGATCGTCTTTGTAGCAAAATATCAAACTGCCAAACCAGATGAAGCATTAATTATTAGCGGGAGTTATTTAGGCAGTAAAAATGTCCACGCAGATGAAAGTAATAATAAAATCAAAATCGTTCGTGGTGGCGGGGCATTTGTTTTACCAGTTTTCCAACGCTCGAATCGGATCAGTCTCTTGTCAAGCAAGTTAGATGTTTCGACGCCAGAAGTCTATACTGAACAAGGGGTACCAGTGATGTGTGATGGCACCTCGATCATCAAGATTGGTTCTTCAGTGGAAGAAATTGCGACTGCTGCAGAACAGTTTCTAGGTAAAACACGTGAGGAACTTGAAAATGAAGCAAGAGAAGTTTTGGAAGGGCATCTTCGTTCCATTTTGGGTTCGATGACTGTAGAAGAAATTTATCAAAACCGCGACAAATTTAGTCAAAGCGTTCAAGAAGTAGCATCTGTTGATTTAGCGAAAATGGGATTGATTATTGTTTCGTTTACGATCAAAGAAGTTCGTGATAAAAACGGTTACTTAGATTCTTTAGGGAAACCACGGATCGCCCAAGTGAAACGTGACGCAGATATTGCGGAAGCAGAAGCGTTAAAAGAAACACGTATTAAAAAAGCAGAAGCTGAAAAAGATTCTCAAGCAGCGGAACTACAAAGACAGACGGAAATTGCAGAATCAATCAAAGAAAAAGAATTAAAACTAGCTTCTTACAAGCAAGAACAAGATATTGCAAAAGCCAAAGCAGACCAAGCCTATAACTTGGAAAGCGCTCGGGCGCAACAACATGTTGTTGAACAAGAAATGGAAGTAAAAGTCATTGAACGACAAAAACAAATTGAATTAGAAGAAAAAGAAATCATTCGTCGTGAGAAACAATACGATTCAGAAGTGAAGAAAAAAGCTGATGCGGATCGTTATGCCAAAGAACAAGAAGCACAAGCTCAAAAAGTAAAAGAAGTAACTGAAGCCGAAGCTGAACAATTCCGCGTTGAAGCACTGGCACAAGCCGAAGCCAATAAAACCCGGTTAGCTGGTCAAGCGGAAGCGGAAGCGACTTTAGCCAAAGGAGCGGCCGAAGCTGAAGCCAAAGCCAAAATCGCAGATGCGTTCAAAGAATATGGTGAAGCAGCGGTCTTGAGTATGGTAATCGAGATGTTACCACAATTAATGAAAGAAGCAGCACAACCATTAGGAAACATTGAGAAAATCTCAGTGGTTGATACCAGTAACGGGTCAAGCGAAAATGGCGGAGCAAATCGGGTGACTAACTATGCTACCAATCTCTTAGCTTCCACTCAAGAAACGTTGAAAGAAACAACAGGATTAGATATCAAAGACATTATCGAAAATCTCTCTAATCGTGGAACGATGAAACAAGTTAATCTCTATGAAAACGGGGAACAACCCAATCAAGCAGAATAACTATTGTTTAAATTAGTTAGAAAAATAAACAAACCAGTTTCTTTCATGTTGAAGAGACTGGTTTGTTTATTTATGTATTAGCTATTTTTGTGTTTTTTGATCTGTTCTTCGACTTCTGCCAAATTTTCTCTAAGCAACGCTTCTTTTTTTTGCAGCTCAACTAAGTCTTCTACAAGCTCTTCTTTCTTTTCTGTCTCAGGTGGACGGAGAAAGAAATTGATTCCGATGGCGATAAAGGTTCCAATGAATGTGTCTAAGACTCGTTGGATCGCATATAAAGAGGATTCGCCTTGAGGAACGCTCAGGGCAATCAACAACAAAGTGGCGATTGCTGAGATGATCCCAGAATTATTATTGATTCCGTCAGATACCACGATGACGATGACCACTAGAACCGGCAGCAGAAATAATTCCACTAAAAAATCATTGTGAAAATAGTTCTTTACTAAAAAATAGATGATTCCGAGAAAGCCGCCGATTGAATTGCCAATGATTCTTGAACGACCAAAGGAAACAGTAGTGGTTAAATCTTGGCGCAAGGAAAAAACAGCTGACAATGCAGCAATCATCGGTAGTCCTCGATCAGTGACGTGGAAAAATAAAATACATAAAAAAACTGCTAATGCGCTTTTTATTGTTCGCATTCCTAAACGAAAACGGCCAAATTCCATCGCTTATTCTCCTTTTAGTCCTTTTTAATAGGATAACGAACTTTTAAAGAGATTGCTAGTTTTTAGCTAAGTCTTTTAGTATAATTCTAAGAAAAGAGAGGGGTTGCTTATGCGTATCGGAATGAGGACCGTGAAAACAGTGGTTAGTAGTATGTTGTCCATGGTTACCGCCCAAATGTTTTCATTATTGTTTTGGCCTTCAGCAGGAATCATTGCTTTGTTAAGTGTGGGCAACACGAAACGTTCAACTTTAAGAACTGGGATGTTAAGGATTGCGGCATTTATTTTAGCGACTGTGATTGCTTTTATTAGTTTTTTTATTTTTGATTATACGATCTTGGGGTTTGGCTTGTTCCTACTACTGTTTATTCCTCTGACTGTTGGGTTAAAATTGACGGATGGAATTGTCGTAAATTCTGTGCTAGTCACACACTATTTAAGTGAAAAAAATATGAGTTGGTCGTTGATCGGTAATGCAGCAAGTTTAATGGCTATCGGTGTTTTTTTTGCACTAGTAGCGAATATCTATATGCCGGATATCAAAAAACAGCTACAAAAAAATCAACAATTGATCGAAGAAGAGTTTCGTATCATTTTAAACAACATGGCTGATTTCCTACTGACTGGAAGAAATACCAACAATCAACTGCTTTGTGATAAATTGTTGGCTTTCGTAAGAGAAAGTCAGAGCGATGCTAGGAAGTACCAAGAGAATTACTGGGTGAAACAAACGCAATACTATGAAACGTATTTTTCCATGCGTCGAACCCAAATCAACGTGATCAAAGATATGCAGGGAAATCTGGATCGAATCCAAGATCCGGTTCCTTATGGCAAGCATATTTACGGCTTGTTGGTTTATACTGCAGAAACTTTTTCTGAAAAGAATGATGGGAAAGAATTATTGAAGCGGATTGAAGAAGTCTACGAACTATATCGGGACATGGCTATGCCCAAAGAACGTTTAGAATTTGAAGATCGAGCAGAATTGTTTCAATTTTTGCAATCCTTTAAGAGCTTTATTGAAATCAAAGCGGAATTTTCGCAACAATCGATTGGTTAAATTATTCAGTTCAATGAATGAAATACAGAGAAGCTGTTTAAGCATTGGGGATGTCTCCGTTGCTTAAACAGCTTTTCATGTTTTGAAAAATTCCAGCTTATTTCAAGGAGCTTATTTTTGCCAAAGCTTTTGCATCCCATCAAGGATCTCGATGACATCGTGGGTCAGAAACAACGAACGGTTAGGGAGTTCGCCTTTAATAGTTTTGACCATATTTTCGATTTCATAATTCATGGCTTGCGCGGTGCTGCCGCTTTCGATCCATTCTTTTGTCCCGTCATTGAAGATGATCTGCGCACGATCCGCACGAGGGTAATCGGTGATGGTGATATAGCCTTCTTCAAAGGCAACGATTCCCACTTTAGGCATTTTGGCTTGGAAAGTCAGACTGATCGTTGCTAACTCATTTTCTTTATTCCTTAAAATAGTCACTGACTGTTCATCCACACCTGTTTCAAATGGTACCATTGTTGATGCAATAACTTCTGGTTGAGATCTCAAAAAGAAACGAGCAAACGAGACGGCATATGTCCCAATATCTAATAAAGCACCACCAGCTAATTCAGGATTGAAAAAGCGATTGGTTGGGTCGGGATCTTTATAGCTGCCAAATGGTGCTTGAATCATTTTTAATGCCCCAAGCTTGTTTGTATCGATCAAAGAACGTAACTGTTGATACAATGGCATATTGAAAATCGTCATCGCTTCTGCTAACACTAGATTCTTTTCTTCTGCTAATTTCATTGCTTCGGTCAGTTCTTTTTTATTCATGGTGATCGCTTTTTCACATAAAACATGCTTATTCGCTGCTAATGCTTCCATGATATGTTGACTATGTTGACGATTGGGAACGGCAATATAAATAATATCGATTTCTTGGTCATTAAGCATTTCTTGATAACTACCATATGCTTTAGGAATATGATAGCGTTGTGCAAATGCTTCTGCTTTATCTATTGTTCGTGAAGCAACTGCTGCCAACTCGCTTGTTTCTTGGTCAAAATGTTCCGCAAACTCATGTGCAATATTTCCTAAGCCAATGATTCCCCATTGATACTTTTTCATACTTCAAAACTCCTTCTCGTGTTATATTTAATATAGTGAATGAAACAAAAAAATGCCATTGTCCTTGTTTAATTATACCAAATGAATCGTTAAAATTTGTGTTAGAGTACTTTAATAAGAAAAAGTAAAGCCGTAGTGAATTTTTTTGAAAATTAAGTAAAATGAGTAGAGGGGGAAAATTTTATGCATCAAGTTTATGTTGATTTGATTCTTAGTGTATTACTGGAACAGTACGCAACAGAAAAGAATTTTTTAGAGGACTATTTAGTAATTGACGAAGCGCAGTGGGAAGGCTGGAAACGAGGAGAGAAGAACCTTCCATCTGAAACCATGCAGAAAATCAAAAACCTGTTTACTGATTATGAATGGATGCTTACGCAAAAGATTTTACGACAAACGATCATTTTCCCTGAAAAAAGGACGACTGCAGTGGCAGAGTATAAACAAATCAAAACGAGAATCGCTCAAAAATGGTTAACGGATGGTCCTGCCAAAGTCGAATTGATTCCATTAAAAAACGATCAATATCTTACAGGGTTCCTTGACTTGAAGGTAAGTATTAATTATGATGAATGGGGTTATGACGACATCTTGAACTTTCGATTACCTGCAGACGTTCAAAGACAGATCGAAGGCGAGAAATTGGAACTGTTGGATTGGGTAAACGAGAATTTAGAAGAAACCTATGTTCATGAAAAAAATGAACATAAAAAGGAATGAGAGGATTTTTAAGAGTGAATAAAGTTTTAGGGTTTGGAGCAGTTGTGATCATGGTTGCCGCAATGGGGTACATCTTTGTAAGCGAGCAACACATGAAATCTGACGTCCAAGCAGAAAATCAAACAACTGAACAAGTAACCAAACAGACAACAAAGAGTTCCAAAGAAACTAAAGTGAAGGATTCTACCAAAAAAAGTGAAGATTTACCAAAGGTTCAACCGACCGATTGGGATCTTGTCTTGGTAGGACCTGATCATAAAATCGAAAAAGAAATCAATGAAGACACGCAGCTGGCATCACTGCCCAATGGTTATTTGATCGATAAACGTATCGAATCCCATTATGAAGATTTTGCGAAAGCAGCACAATCTGCAGGTTTTCCTTTAGTGATGGTCTCCGTATATCGTTCGGTTGCAGCACAGCAACAGGTGTTTACACAAAATGTCCAAGAAGTGATGAGTAGTCAACATGTTTCAGAGGAAGAGGCGACAGCAATCACGAAACAAACAATCACCGTCCCTGGACATAGCGAACATCATACAGGCTTAGCGGTCGATGTAGTGGATGAAAATTGGTATAATAATTATCCTTCACAGCTTTTAGAGGCAAGTTATGGAGATCAACCAGGGGCAAAATGGATTGCTGAAAATGCGCCTAAATATGGATTTATCATACGTTATCCTAAAGATCGTCAAAATATTACAAAAATCACGTATGAACCATGGCACCTGCGTTATGTTGGAGAAGAAAGTGCGGCCTATATTTCGAAACATGATATCACATTAGAAGAATACTTAGAACAATTACAAAAGAAATAGGAGTAGTGAATGGCCAAAAAAAAATGGAAGAAACAAAAACGTAATTCATTACGCTTGATTGCTGTGATTTTTGGTGGAATATTGTTGATGATAGCTTTTGTTCTCTCTTTACGAGGCTTGTCAGCGCCTCTTGTTGGGCAAGAACAGAATAACAATGAGGCACAAACACATCAACAATTTATTGATCGATTAGCTCCTCATGCGAAAGAATTACAAACCGGCTATGGCGTTCTCCCAAGTATCATTTTAGGTCAGGCAATTCTTGAATCAAACTGGGGCGAGAGTACGTTAGCCAGTCAATACAATAATCTTTTTGGAATTAAAGCATATGGTGATCAAAAAAAGGTCAATTTAGAAACAAAGGAATTTGTGAATGAAGAATGGGTCACGATCCAAGGAGATTTTCGTGTGTATGATTCATGGGAACAATCGATGGACTCTCACACACAACTTTTTGTGAATGGGGTAGATTGGAATCCAGCATTATATGAAAAAGTGATCACGGCTACGAACTATCGTGAAGCTGCCCAAGCACTGCAAGACGCAGGCTACGCAACTGACCCTTCCTACGCACAAAAAATTATCCAAGTCATTGAAACCTATCACTTGGATCAATATGATCAATAACAATGAAAAAGGGAGTGGCAAGATGGCAGAGCAATTTACCCCTGAAATTATGACCGAGCTACGAAAAGATATCGTTAGAGTACCTGAGGTCATTATGGAGGCAAGTGGTATTAAGATTTTTGGAAAACTGATACGATCGATTATTTTTACTACTGATATAGCAATTGTCCGGAATACAAATGCAAATGCCGTGATTGCTGTGTACCCATTTACTCCGCATCCTGCAATCACTAAAAGTATTATCGAAGCAGCAGACATTCCAGTATTTTCAGGTGTTGGCGGAGGTCTAACACAAGGTACGCGCTCTTCTTACATGAGCTTATTCGCTGAAGCGCAAGGATCGTTAGGAGTCGTTTTAAATGCACCCACACCACTTGAAACAGTTCAAGAAGTTTGTCGTGCAGTGGATATCCCAGTGATTAGTACAGTGACATCGAAATATACAGAAATCGATGAAAAATTGGCAGCAGGTATTACGATCATCAATATCAGTGCAGGGAAAGAAACAACTGAAACGGTAAAATTTTTCCGAGAAAAGTATCCGGAACTACCGATTATTGCTACTGGTGGTCCAACAGATCAAAGCATCTTGGATACGATCAAAGCTGGAGCGAACGCTATTACCTATACTCCTCCAAGTAACGGGGAATTATTTAGTCGTAAAATGGAAAAGTATCGACAACTTGAAAAGCAAGAGGAATCATAAAAATCAAAAACAAGTCAAAAAAGAGAAAAAATCGTGGCACTCACGTAAATTCTCTTTTTTCTCTTTATTTCTGTCAGAAATACCGAACAACCTTGCTGAATGAGATCAAAAATATTAGATTTTAGAAAAAAATAGTGAAAGTTGGTTGTCACTTTCTGAAACAGATGTTAAACTGTTTTCATCGTTTGGAACAAAAGCTAACATTAAAAGTGCCAAACAACGATTATGAATGCTTGAACCAATCAACATATTTTATTAAAGCTGCTTCTAGACTACTTGAGCAAAATAGATCACTATTTTGTTTCTTAAGAGGATCGAAGGAACGTAGTGATATAGCCCACTTATATATCGTCATGATAAGGATGACAGTTTCTAGCCAGCACCGTAAATGCTGGACTATAAGTGAAAGAGTGTCTTGCACCCTTTTTACTTATTTAGTAAAAGGGTTTTTTTGTTTAAAAAGCAGGCATTTTTGCGTATTTCGCACGAGCTTGAAACCTTGAAAGGGTGATCCATGAGGTCGAATAGTGGTTAGCTTTGATATCAATAAATGAAAAAGGGGAAAATAAAGTGAAAGAATTAGTGGAACGTATTCAAAAAGATGGCCGTGTGCTAGGTGAAGGCGTCTTAAAAGTAGATAGCTTTGTGACGCATCAAGTGGATCCGGTATTAATGGAACAAATAGGCCAACGATTTGCGGAAGTTTTCAAAGATCAAGGAATCACTAAAGTGGTAACGATTGAAGCTTCTGGAATTGCACCAGCTTTATTTGTGGCACAGACATTAAATGTACCAATGATTTTTGCCAGAAAAGCCAAAAGCTTGACGATGGATGAAGAATTGTTGACTACTTCTGTTTATTCCTTTACAAAACAAGTGACTAGTACGATTTCTATCTCTCGTAAATTTTTATCTGCAGAGGACAAAGTTTTAATCATTGATGATTTCTTAGCGAACGGTCAAGCGGCGAAAGGGTTGGTTGAATTGTGCCGCCAAGCAGGTGCAGGAGTCGAAGGGATCGGCATCCTGATTGAAAAATCGTTCCAAGATGGCCGTCAGCTATTAGAAGAAATGGGCTTGAAAGTTGTTTCATTGGCACGAATTGCGGCATTATCCAACGGACAAGTTGAATTTCTTGAGGAGGATGCATAAAGGTGGAGAAAGAAACAAAAAATGGCCAAGCCGCAGTATTAGGTTTACAACATCTCTTAGCAATGTATGCTGGGGCAGTTGCTGTTCCATTGCTGATCGGTACGGGACTAGGGTTTAATCAAGAGCAAATGACGTACTTGATCTCGATTGATATTTTTATGTGTGGCTTAGCAACATTATTACAATTGACGGTTAATCGTTTTTTTGGTATTGGGTTGCCAGTTGTTTTAGGTTGTGCCATTCAAGCAGTTGCACCACTGATCCTAATTGGGAGCGACCAAGGTGTTGGGGCAATTTATGGTTCGATTATCGCTTCTGGTATTTTTGTTGTTTTAGTGTCTGGATTTTTCTCAAAGATCAAACGATTATTTCCGCCGATCGTGACTGGGACGGTCATTACCGTGATTGGGTTGACGTTGATTCCAGTTGCAATCGAAAAAATGGGCGGTGGCGATTCATCTGCGACTAATTTTGGAAATCAAACCAATTTATTGCTAGCTTTCGTTACAATTGCACTGATCGTCGGAGTACAAATGTTAGCTAAAGGGTTTGTTCGCTCGATTGCTGTACTGATCGGTTTAGTTGGCGGGAGTATTTTAGCTGCTGTACTGGGAATGGTGGATTTAAGTGCGATTGGTCAAGCACCTGTTTTTCACATGCCTCAACCTTTTTATTTTGGAAAACCAACTTTTGATGTCTGGTCGATCTTGTTGATGATCATTATTTCTATTGTGAGTATGGTAGAGTCAACAGGTGTTTACTTTGCGCTAGGGGATATCACTGGACAAAAAGTGGGCGAAGAAGAATTGAAAAAAGGCTATCGTGCCGAAGGTCTGGCGGTTATTTTAGGTGGGATTTTCAATACATTCCCTTACACTGGTTTTTCTCAAAATGTTGGGCTAGTCCAACTTTCTGGTATCAAGACAAGAAAGCCAATTTATTTCTCTGCAATTTTTTTGATTATTCTTGGATTATTTCCTAAAATAGGTGCTTTGGCACAAATCATTCCAGAGCCAGTTCTAGGTGGCGGCATGTTAGTCATGTTTGGGATGGTTGCTGTTCAAGGTATTCGGATGTTGATGGAAGTTGATTTTACGAATGACAAAAATCTCTTGATTACTGCTGTTTCGATTGGTTTTGGCTTAGGATTCAATATTATGCCGACTTTATTTAGCCAATTACCCCCAACAGTTCAAATGTTTACGGGGAATGGGATCGTCATGAGTAGCGTGACAGCGATCGTTTTGAATCTTATTTTTAACGGGTTGAAAAAAGATGAAGAGATTATTGAAGAAGCATTAGCAAAAAAATAACTTGAATCGTCCTAAAAATGAGACTGAGACAAAAGTAACATCTTCGAAAAATAAGCAGGGATTGACCAAAAAGTTGAAAAGCAAATTTTGGAAATTCCTGCTTATTTCTTGACGCTAAATACCTTTGTCTCAACCTCGTTCTAGTTTATTTCTTTATGTATACGCTAAAATCAATATTCTATACTTATTATATGCTATTTATGCTATGCAAAAGAGGAACCCCGCTCTGATTTATCTGGTTGTTTACTTTTTTCAGGTTGTTTCCCTTGACTTACAATTTCACTTTGTTTTTCCTTCGCATTTTCTTTTAGATCAATAAATGTACTTTGACCCCTCATTGTTGCAAATTCCTTTTTTTGGTCAGCTAAATTTTGAACTATTTTTATTGAATTCTTAATTTTTTCCGAAAGTATTTTATTCGAATTTTCTAAGTTTGTCAAATCATCCTTGAATTTGGGATCAATTTGTTGGGTTACTTGTGTAATTTCAGATAAACGATCCACCTTATTCACCAAAGTTTTGAGATTCGTTTTTAAAGCATTAAGCTCAGCCTGTTTTTCTTGACTTATGGGTAACATTTTATCTATTGCTGCTTCACTCTCCATTATATATGCTGCTTTATCTACAGATATCGTACTCAATTCTTTATTATAAGTTACTATATTTTGATCTTTTGTGTCTAATTTTTTCGTTAAATCTCTCTTCTCTCCTGTAAAATACACTATAATTTTATTGAAAAATGACGAATTATCTATTTCATTTATTTGATTTTTTATGTTCTTTCGGCTCTCTTTTTCATTACTTAATTTATCTTGGATTCTAGACTCTTTTTTATCTAGCAGGGACATTTTATGTTTATTATCTTTAACATACTGCACAGTGTTTGTGATTTCCTCAAATTGGTTTTCTTTGAGTTTTCCATTTTTATCAGGACTGTTAGTCGTTAAGTTATTGTATTTTGCTTCTAACTGGTTGTTTGACTTTTTAAAATTGTCCATATACACCTTAATTTTTTTATCATCAGGTTCTTCTCTTTGTTCTCTCAGTGCTTGTAACGTGCCCAAATTAGCCGCTGCATTTTTTTCCTCTTTCGCTTTTTGCTGTCGTTGTACTTTGGGTTTATTTATGTTTTCCATATGATTGTATCTGTTTTTGGCATATTTAAGTTTTTCTGATATTTTTAATGCTTCATTGCCAAAAGGATCGGATATCCGAGCATGCTGCATTTCCAATTTATTCACTTGTACTTTTGCTTCATCTAATTCTTTTGCGCTAAATGCTGGTTGATCCTTTTCTTCTTGATGATGACTTTTCATATATTCCAAGCATTTATTTTCTTTTTCGTAGGTTTCTTTCGCCACTTTGCTCGCTGATGAATATTCATGTTTCACATTAAGGGCTTGTTTTGCTTTTTCAGTTATTTTTCTTTGACTGTTAATCTCATCTTTTGTAAAGTAAAACCCTTCATACCATTCTTTCATCTCTTCACTCCTCTATTTTTATTCATAGTTCAATCTTAACACGTTAAGATTATTGTTATATTCTAATAATTTCTTTTGTTAGGAAAAGATGAAAAACTACTCTTTTCTTCTACTTGTATAATGGATAATTACATAAATCTATACAAAGGATATGATAGTTCCCACGAAATTTATTGTTTCCATTTACAAAAACATACTAAGATTAGAGAGTGGGACAATAGTCAGAAAAAATCTGATTATTGTCCCATTTTATTTTGATTTTAAGGCACACAAAAAGCACACAACCTTGTATGATTCAAGTGCTTAAACAAAAATCAAAGGAGTGTGCTTTATGTTTAAAAATAATACCATCAACCAAACAACTTTACCACTAGATGTAGAACATTTACTGATGCCGCCTTTATGCGGATGAAAGACGATTATATGCGAAATGGACAGCTCAAACCAGGTTATCATTTACAAATCACCACCGAAAATCAGTATGTTTTGAGCTATGAATTATTTTCGAATCCCACAGACACCAAAACATTGAAGCCATTTTTAGATAGTTTTTTAGACCAACATAAGGAGTTGCCGGAGTACATTGTGGCAGATGCAGGGTATGGTAGCGAAGAAATTTACATGTATATCAACGATGTTTTACATAAAACCCCCTTGATTACCTATGGAAGTTACCACAAAGAAAATAAAAAGAAGGACAAGGAGAATCCGTTTAACGTGGAGAATTGGCGTTATTTTGAAGAACAAGACACCTATATTTGCCCAGCGAATCGTCCGGTACCGTTCAAAAATTATAGTCGCAGAATAGATAAAGGTGGCTTTATTCGAGATTTCAAAATCTATGAATGTGAGGATTGTCGGAACTGTCCAGTCCGTCGTCAATGTACGCGTGTGAAAAGTGAACAAAAGCGAAAAATTCAAGTAAATAATAATTAGCGCTATTTCAAAGCAGAATGCAGAAAAAAGCTTCTAGAGGAGAAAACTGGTTCGATTTATCGGAAACGAAAAATGGATGTCGAACCCGCGTTCGGATATCTAAAGGCTAGCTTGGTGTTCCATCGTTTCCATTTACGTGGAAAACAAGGAGCAAGGATTGGTATTGGTTTGGCACTGATGGCATTAAATTTAAGAAAATTAGGAAAATATATGGAGAGGAAAGTGCGCATAACAAAAAATAAGTTCGATTTTGACAATAAACATCAAAATCGAACTTATTTTCTTTTTGAGAAAGAACGATTGTCTCGCTCTCGTTTTTTCGCTGATATAAATACCGAACATTAAAGATGAAAATCTTTATAATATTCGAAAATTCTTTGACATCAAAAAAACCGATTGCTAAAATATGAATGTGAAAGTAGAGAAAGGAGAAATGTATGACAATCAAGGTTGCGGTAATTATGGGGAGTACATCTGATTGGGAAACAATGAAAAATACTTGCGAGATTCTAGAAGAGTTTGAGGTGGCTTATGAAAAGAAAGTCGTCTCTGCGCATCGTACACCTGATTTGATGTTTCAGTATGCCAAAGAAGCACGAGCAAGGGGAATCAAAGTGATCATTGCTGGAGCAGGTGGAGCCGCTCATCTGCCAGGAATGGTGGCTTCTCAAACAACCTTACCAGTAATTGGCGTTCCGGTACAAACACGAACATTGAACGGATTAGATTCGCTATTATCTATTGTCCAGATGCCTGGTGGTGTTCCTGTGGCAACGACGGCGATTGGAAAAGCGGGGGCAATTAACGCTGGACTACTTGCGGTTGAGATGCTTTCAATGTATGATTTAAAGTTGGAGGCTAAGTTAGCGAAAAGACGGTTAATGTTAGCTGAAACTGTGATAGAAAGTAGTGATCAACTTGGTTAAACCTTTGTTGCCTGGATCAACGATCGGAATTGTCGGTGGCGGACAATTAGGACGGATGATGGCGATCAGTGCAAAAGAAATGGGCTTTAAAGTCGGGGTTCTTGATCCTGTAACGAATTGTCCAGCAGCTCAAGTAGCTGATTGGTATATTCAAGGAACATACGATGATACTTTTGCATTGGAAGAACTTGCTAGACGAACAGATGTTATCACGTATGAATTTGAAAACGTCAGTGTGGAAGCATTAAATGCCATTTCCTCTATGTCGTTTATTCCTCAAGGAACTGATTTATTAGCGATTACCCAAGATCGTCTTTTAGAAAAATCTTTTTTAGAAACGAATAATATCGTTATTGCTCCTTATGCGACAATTGTAAGTCCAACCGATATTCAAGATGCCATTGATGGTATTGGTTATCCTTGTGTGTTGAAAACGACACGAGGTGGATATGACGGCAAGGGACAATATGTCTTGAAAAGTCGGGCAGACCTTGCGCCAGCAATGGATTTACTAAGGGAAGGGACCTGTGTATTGGAAGCATGGATTCCCTTTGAAAAAGAAATCTCGATCTTAGTTGCTGGAAACGGACAAGGGAATTATAGTACATTTCCAGTGGTCGAAAATATCCACCGTAACAACATTTTACATGAAACGATTGCACCAGCAGCAATCGCTGATGAGGTTGTTGAAGAAGCAGAGCGGATCGCTAGAGTCATCGCTGAAGGAATGAGCTTATCTGGCGTACTTTGCATTGAAATGTTTTTAACAAAAACTGGTGGTTTATATGTGAATGAATTAGCACCACGACCTCACAACTCGGGACATTACTCCATTGAAGCATGCTCGATGAGTCAATTTGATGCCCATATTCGGGGAATATGTGGTTGGCCATTAAGTAAAAAAGTCCGTTTATTGAGTGAGGCAGTGATGGTCAATGTATTGGGCGAGCAGTTATTAGAAAGCTATCATTTGATCGATAAAAAACCAGATTGGCAATTTCATTTTTATGGGAAAGCACAAGCGAAAAAGGGTCGTAAAATGGGGCATATTACTATCGTAACTGAAGACATTCAACAAACTTTGGATGAAATAAAGAAAACCAATATTTGGGATTAAAGGAGAAAAATTGATGTTAGAACGTTATACACGACCTGAAATGGGCAATATCTGGACAGAACAAAACAAATACCAAGCTTGGCTGGAGGTAGAAATTTTAGCTGACGAAGCATGGGCAGAATTAGGAGAAATTCCTAAAGAAGATGTCAAAAAAATTCGTGAACATGCATCTTTTGATATTGAACGTATTTTGGAAATTGAAAAGGAAACACGTCACGACGTTGTTGCCTTTACTCGAGCAGTTTCTGAAACATTAGGCGAAGAACGTAAGTGGGTCCACTACGGCTTAACGAGTACTGATGTCGTGGATACAGCTTATGGCTATCAAATCAAACAAGCAAATGATCTTTTACGAGATGATTTGAAACGTTTTACGGCAATTATTGGTGAAAAAGCTAAAGAACATAAGTACACAGTGATGATGGGAAGAACGCATGGCGTTCATGCTGAACCAACGACATTTGGCTTGAAATTAGCTACTTGGTATTCAGAAATGAAACGAAATATTGAACGTTTTGAGCATGCAGCCAAAGGTGTTGAAGCAGGTAAGATATCAGGAGCGGTAGGAACATTTGCGAACATTTCGCCATTTATTGAAGAATATGTGTGTGAAAAATTAGGGATTCGTCCGCAAGAGATCTCTACGCAAGTGCTCCCCCGTGATCTCCACGCAGAGTACTTTGCGACTATGGCATTGATTGCTACCAGCATCGAACGTTTTGCAACAGAAATCCGTGGTTTGCAAAAATCAGAAACGAGAGAAGTAGAAGAGTTCTTCGCTAAAGGACAAAAAGGGTCTTCAGCAATGCCTCATAAACGAAACCCAATCGGTTCAGAAAACATGGCTGGACTTGCTCGAGTGATTCGTGGTCATATGGTCACAGCCTATGAAAATGTTTCGTTGTGGCATGAAAGAGATATCTCTCATTCGTCAGCAGAACGAATCATTTTACCTGATACAACAATTTTATTGGACTATATGTTGAATCGTTTTGGAAATATCGTAAAAAATCTGACGGTCTTTCCTGAGAATATGAAACGTAACATGGAAGCTACTTTTGGCTTGATCTATAGTCAACGTGTGATGTTGAAACTGATTGACAAAGGTATGACAAGAGAAGAAGCTTACGACTTGGTTCAACCTAAAACAGCTTATGCATGGGATTATCAAGTTCAATTTAGACCTTTACTTGAAGAGGATCCAACGGTTACTTCTGTTTTATCAAAAGAAGAGATCGATGACGCATTTGACTACCATCATCACTTGAAAAATGTGGATGTGATCTTTGACCGTGTTGGTTTAGGAGAAAAAGACAAATAATCAAAATGAGTGGCTTGCTTCGGATTGCTAGAAGCAGCCATTCTTTTACTGATATGTAATAAAAAGAACCTTGACACAGATAACTCAACTGGTCGGGGTTCTTTTTAGCTATTTTGATTCATTTCATGATGTTGCTTGATAATAGCATGAGAAAACTATCCGTAAAGGGCTTGAGCGGAATAGTTAAAATGTTTAGTATGAAGCAAACTCAATAATTCTTCGATAAAAGTATAATCAAATTCTTGCTGATCATAAGTGACTTGGATACGATAATGATTTTTGAATAATTTTTGTTCGTGTATCTGACTGATCACGAGTTGATGTTCAGAAATTGTTTGATATTCAAATGTGCGCTTTCGGCACTCAGTATGGCGCTTTGCCGCACGACGGATTTTTCTGAAGGTATAAAAACTCGTATCTTTATTACATAAGTAGACATCTTTGATAGACAACAGATCATTATATAAACGTGACGTTTCCTCGGGCGATAAATCCATTAAAAAACATTGGGCACAAACTGCGGCCTCTTCCATTTCGCTACCTCCTTGAATTCCTTGAATAAATATCCAGAATCATTCTAATCCTACTATAGCATCAATTATTATGGGTGTAAACGCTTATTATTTTTCCAGGGAAGAATTTTTGAATTAAACACGAACATTAGACAATTTTAATGCTATGAATGTACATGTTTTTGCTGAACAGGATAAAAACACTTGTTAAAATTTAAAGTGAAAAGACGAACAAAAAAATAATGTTTGTTGTGATCGTCAAGAATTTAAGGAGATGTCGAAATGGAACAGAAAGATTTGCTGTATGAAGGAAAAGCCAAAAAAATGTACCATACTTCAGATGAACAGGTGATTTGGGTGGAATACTTGGACCAAGCTACCGCTTTAAATGGCTTGATGAAAGACCAAGTAAATGGAAAAGGGGAACTGAACAATCAAATCACAAGTAAAGTCTTCCATTATTTATCCGAACAAGGGATTGCCAATCACTTTATTCAACAAATCGGAAAAGACGAACAATTAGTGAAAAAATTAAATATTCTTCCCTTAGAAGTGGTAGTCAGAAATAGTGCAGCTGGTAGTTTTTCAAAACGGTTAGCAATTCCTGAAGGACAAAAATTACCCACACCAATTGTCGAATTTTATTACAAAGACGATCAATTAGATGATCCATTTATCAATGATGAACATGTGCTGTTTTTACAAATTGCAGATGAAGCTGAAATTACTGAATTAAAGACACAGGCTAGAAAAATCAATCATTTGTTAATCCAACTATTTGAGAAAATCGATTTACAGTTAATTGATTTCAAACTGGAATTTGGGAAAACAGCTACGGGCGAAATCGTATTAGGAGATGAAATTTCGCCTGACACTTGTCGATTATGGGATCTGAAAACAAACGAACACATGGACAAAGATGTTTATCGACGAAAAATTGGGGAGATTGTCCCAGTATATCAAGAAGTTTTGACACGTTTAACACAAGTTGGTTTATGAGAGGGGAAAATGAAATGTATTTTGTAAAAGTTTATGTCACCTATAAAGATTCTGTATTAGATCCTCAAGGAGAAGCAGTGAAAAATGCGGTCCATCGTTTGGGATATGAAACTGTTGAAGATATCCGAATCGGTAAATATTTTGAGATCCAAGTTTCAGCAGAAGCTAGCGCAGTAGAGGAAACGATTGAAGGGATTTGTGACAAACTATTAGCTAACGTCAACATGGAAACGTATCGTTATGAAATCGAACAATTGGAGGGAATCTAGCATGAAATTTGCCGTGATTGTCTTTCCTGGTTCGAACTGTGATGCGGATATGCTGTGGGCAATTCGTGACATTATGGAAGTAGAAGCTGAGTATGTTCGTTATGATGAAACCTCTCTACAAGGCTATGACGGCGTATTGCTCCCTGGTGGTTTTTCCTATGGCGATTACTTGCGGTGTGGAGCTATTGCGCGTTTTTCAGCTATCATGAATGAAGTCGTTCGTTTTGCGGAGGAAGGAAAACCAGTCTTTGGTACATGTAATGGGTTTCAAATCCTTACAGAAGCGGGTCTTCTTCCAGGCGTGTTAAGAAAAAATGATTCTTTGCGCTTCATTTGCAAAACTGTTCCTTTGAAAGTTAACAACCAGACAGCCTTTACTTCGGAGTATGAAACCGATGAGATCATTCAGCTGCCTGTCGCTCATGGCGAAGGAAATTATTTTTGCGATGATCAAACGTTGCAAGAGTTAAAAGCCAATAATCAAATCGTTTTTACTTACGCTGAGAATATCAATGGTAGTGTCGCAAATATTGCAGGGATCACCAATAAAGCAGGAAATGTGTTGGGAATGATGCCTCATCCAGAACGGGCAATGGAGGCGTTACTAGGATCAGAAGACGGAAAACGATTTTTTGCATCGATGTTAAAAAATTTTGGAAAGGTGACTGTCTAAGATGAAAACACGGAATGAACCAAGTCCCTTAGAGATCAAAGAAAAGAAAATTTATGCTGAATGGGGATTGACAGACGAAGAATATCGAATGATCGAAGAAGATATTTTGGGGAGAATGCCCAATTACACCGAAACAGGTTTGTTTTCAGTCATGTGGAGCGAGCATTGTTCTTACAAAAATTCTAAACCGATTTTACGAAAGTTCCCAACAAGTGGACCGCATGTTCTTCAAGGTCCAGGAGAAGGCGCTGGTATCGTGGATATCGGTGATGATCAAGCAGTTGTGTTTAAAGCGGAAAGTCATAATCACCCTTCAGCAGTAGAACCTTATGAAGGAGCGGCAACCGGTGTTGGTGGGATCATCCGTGATATTTTCAGTATGGGTGCACGTCCGATTGCTTTACTTGACTCTTTACGTTTTGGCGAGTTAGACCAACCACGAACCAAGTACTTATTGGAAGAAGTAGTCGCAGGGATTTCTGGGTATGGTAATTGTATCGGAATACCGACGGTTGGAGGAGAAGTAGCGTTTGATCCTTGTTATGAAGGGAATCCGTTAGTTAATGCCATGTGCGTAGGGTTGATCGATCACAAAGACATTCAAAAAGGGCAAGCTTCTGGTGTGGGTAATTCGATCATGTATGTCGGTGCGAAAACAGGACGCGACGGCATTCACGGTGCGACTTTTGCTTCAGAAGAGTTCAGTCAAGAAGAAGAACAGCAACGTTCCGCAGTCCAAGTAGGCGATCCTTTTATGGAAAAACTATTACTTGAAGCTTGCTTAGAATTGATCCTGGAACATGCGGACATTTTAGTAGGGATCCAAGACATGGGCGCTGCTGGATTGGTTTCTTCAAGTTCGGAAATGGCATCAAAAGCTGGATCTGGTTTGATTTTGACATTAGACGATGTGCCACAACGAGAAACAAATATGACTCCTTACGAAATGATGCTTTCAGAATCACAGGAACGAATGTTGATTTGTGTAAAAGCTGGGGCAGAGGAAAGAGTCAAAGAATTGTTTAAAAAATATGATTTGGATGCTGTTACGATTGGAGAAGTCACCGATGATGGCTTGTATCGCTTGTACCATCATGGGGAAGAAGTGGCTAACTTACCAGTTGATGCCTTAGCCGAAGATGCACCTGTTTATGAAAAGGCAGTGCAAGAACCCGCTCGAATCGAAAAATTTAAACAGTTAGGGCAATATCAACCAATCATTGAAGATGCGAATCAATTATTGCTAGATTTATTGAAACAACCGACAATAGCTTCAAAACATGCGATTTATGAAACCTATGATTCTCAAGTACAAACCAATACAGTAGTTTCCCCTGGAAGTGATGCTGCCGTATTGCGTATTCGTGGAACTGAAAAAGCAATTGCTATGACGACTGACTGTAATGCCCGCTACCTTTACTTGAATCCTGAGATAGGTGGGCAAATCGCTGTTGCAGAGGCTGCCAGAAACATTGTAGCTAGTGGCGGACGTCCATTGGCGATCACAGACTGCTTGAATTATGGTTCTCCTGATAAACCAGAAGTATTTTGGGAATTAGTTAAATCAGCAGACGGGATTGCCAAAGCATGTGAAGTCTTTGCGACACCTGTGATCTCCGGGAATGTTTCTTTATACAATGAAACGGATGGCAAAGCGATTTATCCTACCCCGATGATCGGCATGGTCGGATTGATCGAAGACTACCAACACATCACCACTCAATCTTTCAAAATGGCGGATGATTTGATTTATCTTGTTGGTGAAACTTATGACGATTTCAATGGTAGTGAATTGCAAAAAATGCAATTAGGAAAAATTGAAGGGGACATCGAGCATTTTGATCTATTGACGGAACAACAAAACCAAGAAAGTCTACTGGCGGCTATTCAAGCAGGAGTGGTAACCAGTGCGCATGATTGTTCGGAAGGCGGTTTGGCTGTGGCGTTGGCTGAAGCAACTTTTGGTACCCAATTGGGATTAGATGTCACAGTAAATCTGACGACAGCACAACTTTTTTCAGAGACACAATCAAGATTTGTGGTCACCATCCTTCCAGAAGATCGTGAGGAATTTGAACGTTTGATGGGCGAAAAAGCAAGTTGTATCGGTAAAGTGACTGAGTCAAGTAATATCGTGATCCAAGCAAGTGATGGGGAAATCCATCTAGCTGTTACAACAGCTAAAAAATGCTGGGAGGACGCAATCGAATGTCTTATGAAGTAAAAAGTTTAAATGAAGAATGTGGGGTGTTTGGTGTCTGGGGACATCAAGAAGCATCTAGCGTAACGTATTTTGGGCTTCATAGTCTTCAGCACCGTGGTCAAGAAGGTGCTGGGATCGTTTCAAATGATCAAGGGAAACTATTAGGACACCGGGATCTAGGTTTACTCTCAGAAGTTTTCAAAGATCAAAGAAAGCTAGCTGCACTCTCTGGACAAGCAGCGATTGGACATGTGCGTTATGCTACAGCAGGTAATGGTAGTGTGGACAATATCCAACCCTTTTTATTTAAATTTTATGACCAGTCAATCGGTCTAGCTCACAATGGGAATCTTACGAATGCCCGTTCGTTGAGAACGTCGTTAGAAAAAGACGGTGCGATTTTCCATTCCAATTCAGATACAGAGATTTTGATGCATTTGATTCGTCGAAGTAAAAAAACAACATTACTCGATCGTTTAAAAGAAGCATTAAATGAAGTGAAAGGCGGCTTTGCCTATTTGCTTTTAACAGAAGATGCCATGATCGCCGCTCTTGATCCGAATGGTTTTCGACCTTTGGCAATCGGACAAATGAAAAATGGTGCATATGTGATTGCTTCTGAAACTTGTGCACTGGAAGTCATCGGTGCGCGGTTTATTCGAGATGTTCGTCCAGGGGAAGTAGTGATCATTGATGACTCAGGCTATACGATCGATACTTATACGACCGAAACCCAGTTAGCGATTTGTTCCATGGAATATATCTACTTTGCACGACCAGATTCAAATATCGCTGGTGTCAATGTACACACTGCTCGTAAAAATATGGGGAGAAATTTAGCACAGGAAGCGCCAATTGATGCTGACATGGTTGTAGGTGTTCCAAATTCTTCGCTATCAGCAGCCAGTGGCTATGCCGAAGCTAGTGGCATCCCTTATGAGATTGGACTAGTAAAAAATCAATACATTGCCAGAACCTTTATTCAACCAACACCAGCATTAAGAGAGCAGGGTGTCAGGATGAAACTTTCGGCTGTCAGAGGAGTTGTTGAAGGCAAACGAATCGTGATGGTGGATGATTCGATCGTTAGAGGAACAACGAGCCGGCGAATCGTACGTCTATTAAAAGAAGCAGGAGCAAAAGAGGTTCATGTACGAATTGCTTCACCACCGTTAAAATATCCTTGTTTTTACGGCATTGATATTCAAACGAGAAAAGAACTAATTGCAGCGAATCATAGTATCGAAGAAATCAGACAATGTATTGAAGCAGATTCATTGGAATTTTTAAGTGAGGATGGGTTGATCCAAGCAATCGGATTAAAAGAAGCAGCTCCTTATTCTGGGTTATGTATGGCTTATTTTAATGGTGATTATCCGACGCCTTTATACGACTATGAAGAAAAATACCGTGAATCATTGAAAGAAAAAGTATCTTTTTTTCAATAAAGGAGGAAGTAACATGAGCAATGCCTATGCGAATGCTGGTGTGGATGTAGAAGCTGGCTATGAAGTAGTAGAACGAATCAAGAAACACGTGAAAAAAACAGAGCGACTAGGGGTAATGGGTGCTTTAGGCGGTTTTGGTGGCTGTTTTGATTTAAGTTCTTACCAATTAAAAGAACCAGTTTTGGTATCAGGGACAGATGGGGTAGGAACAAAATTGTTAGTAGCCATCGAAGCGGATCAACATGAAACGATCGGAATCGATTGTGTGGCGATGTGTGTCAATGATATTTTAGCTCAAGGTGCGGAACCTTTATATTTCTTAGACTATTTAGCTACTGGAAAAAATGATCCACAAAAATTAGAAAAAGTCGTCGCTGGCGTGGCGGATGGTTGTGTAGCAGGTAATCTTGCGTTGATCGGTGGCGAAACCGCAGAGATGCCAGGAATGTACGCGGAAAATGAGTATGATCTTGCTGGCTTTGCAGTTGGGGTTGCAGAAAAGTCGCAATTGATCACAGGAAGTGAAATCAAAGTTGGTGATGTTCTGTTAGGCTTACCTTCTAGCGGGATTCATTCAAACGGCTATTCATTGGTTCGGAAAGTGTTTTTTGAACAAAATGGCTACAAACTAACTGATCAGGTAGAGGGTTTGTCTGAAACGCTAAGCCGAGAATTGTTAAAGCCGACAAAAATCTATGTATCAGCGTTGTTGCCAATCATAAAAGAACAAAAGATCAAAGGTGCGGCACATATCACTGGTGGAGGGTTCATAGAAAATATTCCGCGGATGTTGCCGGAAGGAACGGCCGCGCAAATTCAATTAGGATCATGGCCTCGCTTGCCAATTTTTGATTGTCTCCAACGTTTAGGCGAAATCCCTGAACAAGAGATGTTTGAGATTTTTAATATGGGTATTGGCATGGTTGTAGCAGTAGCAGCTTCTCAAGTCGATGAAGTCATTGAAAAAATCAATGAGCAAGGAGAAGCAGTTTATCGAATCGGTGAAGTAATTCCCTTAAAAAATAAAACAGTGTTGTTTGATGAGGAAGAAAAATGAAGATTGCCGTATTTGCTTCAGGAAATGGCAGCAACTTTCAAGCTTTAGTTGACTATTTTCGGGAAAATAAGTTGCCAGATACCTTTGAATGGCTTTTTTGTGACCAGCCGAATGCTTTTGTCTTAGAACGGGCAGAAAAGTTACATGTACCATTTCATTTTTTTTCACCAAAAGAATTTTCATCTAAAAGAGAATATGAAGAAAAAATTTTAGAGATCCTAGTGGAAAAAGAAATTGAACTCATTGTATTAGCAGGATACATGCGGATTATTGGTCCGACTTTATTGAATGCTTATGAGTCAAGGATCATTAATATCCACCCCTCTCTTTTACCTGATTTTCCTGGCTTACATGGGATTCGTGATGCGTTTGCTGCGGAAGTCAAAGAAACAGGTATAACGATTCATTACATTGATAAAGGGATAGATACAGGACCCATCATTCACCAAGAAACCATAGAGATCACGAAAGAAGACACATTGGATAGCTTAGAAGCAAAGATTCATCAAATCGAACATCAGACCTATCCTAAAATAATCGAAGCAGTCATCAAAGAAATGCAAAAAGTGGAGGAAGAAAAAAATGACTAGAGCATTGTTAAGTGTATCGGATAAAAAAGGAATTGTTGAATTTGCCAAGGGATTACAAGCTTTGGAAATTGAGATCATTTCAACTGGGGGCACCAAAAAAGCACTTGATGAAGCGGGAATCTTGACCATCGCAATCGAAGATGTCACTGGCTTTCCTGAGATGATGGACGGACGTGTCAAAACTTTGCATCCTAAGATTCATGGGGGATTATTAGCACGTCGTGATCTTGCTAGTCACAGAGATGCAATGGCAGCTTCTGAGATTTTGCCGATTGATTTTGTTTGCGTCAATTTGTATCCTTTCAAAGAAACAATCATGAAACCGGATGTTAGTGAAAAAGAAGCCATTGAAAATATTGATATTGGTGGACCAAGTATGTTGCGTAGTGCTGCCAAAAACCATGAATTTGTCACGGCGATCGTTGATCCGAACGATTATCCAATTGTTTTAGATGAACTGAGAAATCAAGGGACTACTTCTCTAGCGACACGTCAGAAACTGGCAGCGAAAGTATTTCGTCACACAGCAGCCTATGATGCATTGATTGCTCAATATTTAACGGAGCAAGTGAAGGAAGAAAAGACGGAAAAATTGACTCTTACTTTTGAACGCAAGCAAGACCTCCGCTATGGCGAGAATAGTCATCAGCAAGCTGTCTTTTATCAATCTGCTCTACCAGAACGTTATTCGATTGCTCAAGCAAAACAGCTTCATGGAAAAGAACTATCTTTTAATAATATTCGTGATGCAGATGCTGCTTTGCGGATCATGAGTGAATACCAAGAACCAACAGTCGTAGCACTCAAACACATGAATCCTTGTGGTATTGGCTCAGCTCACACGATTTTCGATGCTTGGCTAGCAGCTTATGAAGCAGATCCTGTTTCGATTTTTGGTGGGATTGTGGTATTGAATCGGGAAGTCGATTTAGCAACAGCTCAAGAAATGCATAAACTCTTTTTAGAAATTATCATTGCACCGTCTTATACACCAGAAAGTCTAGAAGTTTTAAAAGCCAAGAAGAATTTACGATTATTAACGGTTGACTTTAACTCGCAATTAACAAAAGCATCTAATGAAATTGTTTCAGTTCTTGGAGGTTTACTCGTCCAAGAAAAAGATACAGCAATGGAAGAACCAACTACATGGCAAGTAGTAACCGATCGTCAGCCAACATCTGATGAAATGGCTGCATTAGCATTTGCTTGGAAAGCTGTTAAGCACGTCAAATCAAATGCGATCGTTGTAAGTAATCGGTATCAGACGCTAGGGATTGGTGCAGGACAAATGAATCGTGTCGGTTCTGTCAAACTTGCGATTGAACAAGCTGGAGAAAAAGCACAAGTAGCTGTTTTGGCAAGCGATGCTTATTTCCCAATGGATGATTCGGTGGAATATGCAGCTAAACACGGAATCAAGGCGATCATTCAGCCTGGTGGAAGTATCAAGGATCAAGCGTCGATTGACATGGCTAATAAATATGGAATTGCCATGGTCTTTACGAACGTCCGTCATTTTAGACATTAAGATAGAAGGAGTAAGAAATGAATATATTGATCATAGGATCTGGTGGGCGTGAACATGCGATTGCGAGTAAAATCTTACAAAGTCCGCTAGTCGAAAACGTTTATTGTGCACCGGGGAATCCTGGCATGACACGTGATGGGGTCAAAATCGTTGATATTAAAGAAACTGATCATCAAGGATTGATTGAGTTTGCTAAGAAAGCGTCGATTACTTGGAGTTTTGTTGGCCCAGAAATTCCATTACTAAATGGGATCGTAGATGATTTTAAAAAAGCAGAGTTAAAAATATTTGGTCCGACGAAAGCTGCCGCATTGATTGAAGGATCTAAGAGTTTCGCCAAAGAATTGATGGAGCGTTGTCAGATTCCAACTGCTGAATCTAAAACTTTTACCAACTATCTTGAAGCCAAATGGTACATCGAAGAGAAGGGTGCCCCAATTGTGATCAAAGCGGACGGTTTAGCTGCTGGCAAAGGCGTGGTCGTAGCGATGACAAAAGCCGAAGCGTTACAGGCAGCCAGCGATATGCTGGAAAAACATCGTTTTGGACAAAGTGGACATCAAATCGTTGTGGAAGAATTTTTAGAAGGAGAAGAGTTCTCTTTGTTAGCGTTTGTGGATGGCGAAGCAGTTTATCCAATGGAAATCTCACAAGATCATAAACGAGCGTATGATGGAGATCAAGGACCGAATACTGGAGGGATGGGCGCCTATTCTCCAGTACTTCACATTTCTGAAGCAATCATTGAAGCGGGGATCGAAAAAGTAATAAAACCTGCAGCTAAGGGGATGAGCGAAATTGGTCGTCCGTTTATCGGTGTATTGTATGCAGGATTGATCGCCACTTCAGATGGACCGAAAGTGATTGAATTTAATGCGAGATTTGGCGATCCTGAGACACAAGTCATTTTACCTCGATTGAAGAGTGACTTGGCGCAAGTGATCACTGATTTGTTAGACCATAAGCCGGTTCATTTAATTTGGGAGGAAACTGGATATCGTTTAGGGGTTGTAGTTGCAGCAGAAGGTTATCCTAATCAGTATTTAACCGCTATGGATTTGCCCGATTTTCCTGAAGAGGAGGCAACTGTCTATTATGCGGGTGTTCAAGAGGAAAAAGGAAATTTAAAAGGTTCAGGTGGTCGAATCTACTTAGTGGAGTCCTATGGGGAAACAATTGAAGAGGCGAGGGAAAAAATATACAGTGCGTTGGAATCAAAAGATACGAAGGGGACATTTTATCGGAAAGATATTGGAATGAAAGCAATCAACGTTTTTTCTAAGAATCACTAACGCAACAAAAAGGGGGATAACATTTTTTTCTTTTTTGAGAAAAAAGTGGCATGCCTCTTTTTGCCCCCTTTTTGAAGTAAATGTGTTAAAATCTAATGGGAAAGAAAGGAATGATTTTAATGAAACAGATTCAATTGGGAACTTCAAATCAAAAGGTGTCATCGGTCATTCTCGGATGTATGAGGATTAATGGCGCTGAACATCCAGAACGTATTATTGAAACTGCTTTTGATAACGGTATCAATTTTTTTGACCATGCGGATATCTATGGTGGTGGAGAATGTGAAACCATCTTTGCTAGTGCATTAGCAAAAACTTCAATAAAGAGAGAAGAGCTATTTGTTCAAACAAAATGTGGGATTGTTCCTGGTGTGATGTTTGACTTTTCCAAAAAGCACATCATTGAATCAGTAGAAGGTAGTCTCAAACGGTTAAAAATGGATTATGTTGATGCGTTGCTATTACATCGTCCCGATACCTTAGTTGAACCTGAGGAAGTGGCAGAGGCATTCGATGAATTAGAAAAGTCAGGTAAAGTACGTTATTTCGGTGTAAGTAATCAGAAACCAATGCAAGTCGAATTGCTAAAGAAATACGTCAAACAACCTTTGTTGATCAACCAATTGCAATTTGGATTGAAACATTCTGGAATGATTGATCAAGGGATCCATGTGAATATGACAGATGAAGCTAGCGTTGACCACGATGGTAGTGTCTTGGATTATTCACGTTTGAATGAAATGACGATCCAAGCATGGTCGCCTTATCAATATGGTTTTTTTGAAGGGGTATTTATCGGTAACGAAAAGTTTCCTAAATTGAATCAAAAATTAGCAGAACTTGCTGAAAAATATCATACAACGCCAACAGGTTTAGCTTCAGCTTGGATTTTACGCCATCCTGCGAATATCCAAGTGATTGCAGGAACGATGAATGTAGGGCGAATCAAGGAAATTGCGCAAGCCTCAGACGTTGAACTGAGTCGTGAAGACTGGTATGCGCTGTATCGCGAAGCTGGCAATATCCTACCATAGACATGAAAAAACATTGAATGAAACAGTCATTAGTTGCTTGTTCGCTAATGACTTCTACATATATTGATGCGAGGAACGTCACTAAGAATCTACGAAAAGGGGAGTAAAATGGGATATCTAAATAAATGGGACAATAATTCGTCGATGCCAGAAAGTGAGCTAAACGCTCATAAAGCAGCGTATGAAAATGTCAGTGATGGTAAAGAAGCGAAAGGCAATCTAAAACTAGACCCCCAACGCTATAGTCTTGGAGTAATGACACACGCAATAAATAAAACGAAATCTGCAAAATTAAATAAACCTAATAGAGCTCTACTTGGAATGATCCAAGAAATAGCGCAAAGCTATTTTAGCCCTAAAGTACTTGCTGGTATGGAGGAATTCAACAAGAATAGAGAAAAAGAGCTAGAAAAAAGTTCGAACATTTCGCAAACAAAGTTATCTAAAGATAAAGAAAACCCCGATAATGAAAATCAAGTTTATAAAAGGTTGAATGCCATTATCTCTGGCGCTAAACAGACACTCGTTCAAACCGGAACTCTGAATAAAAACGATCAAGAGAAAACAAACCAATCAAAAGAAGCTGGAAATCAACAAAAGAATGAACCACCTGGTAGAGATTGAGTAGCTATAAGCGACAAACAGCTGATTGTTTATTTGTCGAAAAGTTTGATGGCTAGACAGTGTTATTTCAGATTAAGGAGTTTTTATTTTTTTGTTTATATTCCCCTTGATTTTTTAGTTTAAATACGGTAAATTACATAAGGTGCTAAAAATAAACACCCAAAAAGCAAATAATGTTCGTGTTTTACTGAATTCGAACATCAGGAGGATCATGTCCATGAAAGTGTTTGATTACGAAGATATTCAACTCATTCCTAATAAATGTATTGTAAGTAGCCGTTCAGAATGTAACACGACAGTGACACTAGGAAAGCATACTTTTAAAATGCCTGTTGTCCCTGCGAATATGCAAACGATCATCGATGAGTCAATTGCACAATTTTTAGCAGAAAATGGTTACTTCTATATTATGCATCGATTTGATGAAGCAGCAAGAATCCCCTTTGTGCAAAAAATGAAGGAGCAACAATTGATTACTTCAATCAGTGTTGGCGTAAAACAAGAAGAATATTCATTTGTTGAAGAATTAGCACAGTTAAATTTAGTTCCTGATTATATCACGATTGATATTGCGCACGGTCATTCAAATGCGGTGATTGAAATGATCCAACATATCAAAAAACATTTACCAGAAACGTTCGTTATTGCAGGAAACGTTGGTACACCAGAAGCTGTTCGGGAATTAGAAAATGCCGGAGCTGATGCAACAAAGGTTGGAATCGGACCTGGTAAAGTTTGTATCACAAAAATCAAAACCGGTTTTGGTACCGGTGGTTGGCAACTTGCTGCCTTAAGATGGTGTGCTAAAGCTGCCAGAAAACCGATTATTGCTGATGGGGGTATTCGTACCCATGGTGATATTGCAAAATCCGTTCGTTTTGGCGCAACAATGGTTATGATCGGTTCGCTATTTGCCGGACATGAAGAATCGCCTGGTGAGACAATGGTGGAAAATGGCGTAGTGTACAAAGAATACTTCGGCTCTGCCTCCGAGTTTCAAAAAGGTGAAAAGAAAAATGTAGAAGGTAAGAAAATTTGGATCCAACATAAAGGGTCTTTGAAAGACACGTTGGTTGAAATGCAACAAGATTTACAATCTTCTATTTCTTACGCGGGTGGGAAAGATATTGAAGCTATTCGCAAAGTTGATTATGTGATTGTTAAAAACTCCATTTTTAACGGAGATACGATTTAATAGCTATTAAAAAGCAAAGTAGATGCTCTCGTGTCATACTTTGCTTTTTCTTTGCTTTTCGATCCCTTTTTTATAAGATAAAATAGGCAGTAGAAGAAAGAGGAATGGAGAAGAACATGTGGGAAGTCATAGATAAGAAACAAAGACCAATTTATCGACAAATTATGGATCAGGTGATGAAAAATATTGAAAATGGGAATTTAGATCCCAACGTACCCTTGCCCTCTGAAAGGAAATTGGCAGTTATTTTTCAAACAAATCGCACAACTGTGGTTCGAGCGTTGGATGAATTACGAGATCTTGGCGTTCTTATCAGTCGCCGAGGCAGTGGACGCTTTGTGAATCAAACCGAATGGGGGCGGTATTCTGTCCCGAGAGTGAATTGGCGCGAATTATTTTCCCAACGCTATGAACAAATCGATGATAGTTATGAAAAAATGATCGAAGTAGGAAAAATGAACCCTTATTTTCTCGATTTATTTTCGAGCGAGATGCCTACAGACTTATTACCAAACGTTCAATTTCCAGCATACTCAATGAATGAGATTATTGAAAAAGAGCAACAAATCACCTGTCTAGGTTATCTTCCATTAGTAGCAAAAATAAAAAATTACTTGATCGAAAAATTTTATTTTGATTTTACTAAAACGCAATTATTAGTTACGAGTGGGGGGCAACAGGCTATTTTTCTAATTTTACAGACGATTTTATCTAGTGGTGATGCTATTGCGGTAGAAGCGCCTTCGTTTTTTTATCGTTTGTCCTTATTTAAAGCGACAGGGATTCGTCTATTTGGTGTACCCATGGATAGCGAAGGTATTGAGCTGGATAAGCTAGAAGTGTTGATCAAGAAAAATAAATTGAAAGCTGTCTTAGTCAATCCAAACTTTCAAAATCCAACAGGGAAAGTGATGTCCCAAAAACGTCGCGAAGCATTAGTGACCCTTTGTCGCAACTATCAATTACCGATCATTGAAGACGACGTTTTTAGTGACTTATCCTTTCATGATAGTGAAAAGCATAAACCAACTGCGATCCATTCGATTGATCCGGAAAACGTCTTATATGTCGGATCATTATCTAGGGTATTAGGACAAACGACCAAGATAGGTTGGATCGTTGGGCTGCGTTCCTTTATCGACCGCTTAGCGAAAGCGCAGGAAATGATGGAATTTTCGATGAGCATCTTTCCCCAAAATGTGGCGATGACTGTATTTGAAGAAAGTTATAGCACAAAGATCGCCATTGTGAGGGAAGAATTATACAAAAGAAGTTTGACACTGGTTGAATGGGAAAAAACGCAAAACTTTTTTGAAGTCTGGCCCATTTATGGTGGGTACTATGCGTGGATTACGTGGAAAGGACAGCAATTGACAAGAGATATTGCGGAAGAATTGATCCGCTCAGGGTTAGGCATTGCACCAAGTTTTTTGTTTGGAGAAGAGACCAACGGGTTGCGTATCAATTTTAGTCGTTTAACTGAAGAAAGGCTGCCATTTTTTCAAGCGGAAATGGCAAAATTAGCAAAACGTTTATCCGTTTAATTCATGATCAAAAGAACAGGTTCATGTGCAACAGTTAAGGAGATTCCTTGCTGTTGCTTTTTAATTGAAAAAAATACACATATAGTAGAAAATTAAAAGAGGGATGATTGTAAAGAAAATCACTAATTAATAAAAAATTTTTTCTGTTTGTTGGAATAAGGTATAACAATGTGCGGATTCAATGATAACAGTAGAGAGGAGTAGATAGAAAATCAGGACTAATTTTGTACAAAAGATGTAAACCGCTTTCTTGATTGTGATGTTGTTCACTATTTGCGTGGTTAAGCGGATTATTACAAATTTTTAAAAACGTGAATTTTTTTGCTTTTAGCTTGTATTTCTTAATGATCCATGATAATTTATAAAAGAAGACGGTTGGATATTGATACAGTTTATATATCTGTTTCAATCGCAGAAAGATGAGATTTTCTTATATGATGAGAGAGGAATGTGTACAAATGGCAAAAAAGAAATTACCACTAGACTTTAATGCGTTATTAGATGAAGTCAATTCAGATTTTCCAGTATACCAAGCGCTTGACCAAAATGGTAAAGTAGTAAACCCTGATCTTGTTCCTGATTTATCAGATGAACAATTAGTAGAATTAATGACTAGCATGGTTTGGTCTCGTGTATTAGACCAACGCTCAACAGCTTTAAACCGTCAAGGACGTCTAGGATTCTTTGCACCGACAGCTGGTCAAGAAGCTAGCCAACTTGCAAGTGCATTTGCTTTTGAAAAAGAAGACGTATTACTTCCTGGTTACCGTGATGTTCCCCAATTAGTAAAACATGGATTGCCTTTAGCACAAGCTTTCTTATGGTCACGAGGACATGCGGCAGGGAATTTTTATCCAGAAGAATTGAAAGCTCTACCACCACAAATCATTATTGGTGCGCAGTACATCCAAGCAGCTGGTGTGGCTTTAGGATTGAAAAAACGAAACAAAAAAAATGTGGTCTTCACTTATACAGGTGACGGCGGCTCTTCTCAAGGTGATTTCTATGAAGCAATCAACTTTGCCGGAGCTTATCATGCAAATGCTGTATTTTATATCCAAAACAATGGCTTTGCGATCTCAACACCTCGTGAAAAACAAACAGCTGCTAAAACATTAGCGCAAAAAGCTGTGGCAGCTGGGATTCCAGGGATCCAAGTAGATGGTATGGATCCATTAGCAGTTTATACAGTATCTAAAATGGCACGTGATTGGGCAATCAACGGGAATGGTCCAGTCTTGATTGAGACATTGACTTACCGTTATGGTCCGCATACTTTATCAGGAGATGACCCAACTCGTTACCGTTCAAAAGAAACAGATGACGAATGGCAGAAAAAAGATCCATTGATCCGTTTCCGTAACTACCTAACAGAAAAAGGTCTATGGTCAGAAGAAAAAGAAGAACAAGTAATTGAACAAACAAAAGAGGAAATCAAAGCAGCGATTGCTGAAGCAGATAAGATTCCAAAACAAAAAGTTTCTGATTTCTTAAAAAATATGTTTGAAGTGGCACCACAATCAATTAAAGAACAAATTGCAATCTATGAAGCGAAGGAGTCGAAATAATCATGGCACAAAAAACAATGATTCAAGCAATCACAGATGCCCTAGCACTTGAACTTGAAAATGATGAGAACGTAATCGTTTTTGGTGAAGATGTTGGGAAAAACGGTGGAGTTTTCCGTGCAACGGAAGGATTGCAAGAAAAATTTGGCGAAGAACGCGTTTTCGATACCCCATTAGCTGAATCAGGGATTGCTGGTATGAGTTTTGGGTTAGCTTTAGAAGGTTTTCGTCCAGTACCTGAAATTCAGTTCTTTGGATTTATTTTTGAAGCCATGGATGAAGTAGTCGCACAAATGGCACGTACAAGATATCGAATGGGTGGGACTAGAAATCTACCGATTACGATTCGTTCACCATTTGGTGGTGGGGTTCACACACCAGAACTTCATTCAGATAACTTAGAAGGATTGATTGCTCAATCTCCAGGAATTCGCGTAGTCATTCCATCAAATCCTTATGATGCAAAAGGATTATTGATCTCTTCTATCCGCAGCAATGACCCAGTTGTATTTTTGGAACATATGAAACTTTATCGTTCATTCCGTGAAGAAGTTCCAGATGAAGCTTATGAAATATCATTGGACAAAGCGGCAATTACTCGTGAAGGAACAGACGTTTCAATCATTACCTATGGCGCAATGGTTCGTGAAGCGATCAAAGCAGCTGACAATCTTGCGAAAGAGGATATTTCAGTAGAAGTCGTTGACCTAAGAACAGTCGCACCGCTAGATATTGACACAATCATTCAATCAGTTGAGAAAACTGGTCGTGTGGTAGTCGTTCAAGAAGCGCAACGACAAGCAGGTGTAAGTGCCCAAGTGATTGCTGAAATCTCAGAACGTGCGATCCTTTCATTAGAAGCACCAATTGGACGTGTAGCAGCACCAGATACTGTTTTTCCATTTGGACAAGCTGAAAACATCTGGTTACCAAATGCGGCTGATATTGAAGCAAAAGTCAAAGAAATTGCAGAATTCTAAGAAATAAGAAGGGACGTAAGTAAATCATGGCATACCAATTTAAATTACCTGACATTGGTGAAGGAATCGCAGAAGGCGAAATCGTCAAATGGTTTGTCAAGCCAGGCGATACCATCAATGAGGATGATACGTTATTAGAAGTTCAAAATGATAAATCAGTAGAAGAAATTCCATCCCCAGTTACTGGGACAGTGAAAAACGTCATCGTACCTGAAGGAACAGTCGCGAATGTTGGCGATGTACTGGTAGAAATCGATGCACCAGGACATGAAGACAATGAAACAAGTGGCGATGCTGGAGTAGCAGCGAAAGAGCAAACACCTGAACATCCAGCTGCTGAACCAACTGAAGCTAGTGCCGATGGTGGGGTCTTTGAATTTAAATTACCCGATATTGGTGAAGGAATCGCAGAAGGTGAAATCGTTAAATGGTTTGTGAAACCAGGCGATACCATCAATGAAGATGACACATTGTTAGAAGTACAAAACGATAAATCGGTAGAAGAAATCCCGTCGCCAGTGACTGGAACGGTTAAAAACATCTTGGTATCAGAAGGAACAGTTGCAACTGTTGGTGATGTATTAGTAGAAATCGATGCACCAGGACATAATAGTGCGCCTTCTACTACATCAGAAAAAACAGCTGAATCAACTGATGCTAAAGTAGAAACTTCTGGTTCAGCATCAGTAGCTGAGGCAGCTGATCCTAACAAACGTGTTTTGGCTATGCCATCAGTTCGACAATTTGCTCGTGAAAAAGATGTGGATATCACACAAGTCACTGCAACTGGTAAAGGTGGACGTGTGACAAAAGAAGATATTGAAAGTTATCTATCAGGAGGGCATGCGAGTCAAACAGCATCAGCTGAACCAGCTGCACCTGCGACAGAAAAAGCGGTTGAAGCGAAAGCTGAAAGCAAGCCAGCAACACCAGCAAAAGCGTTCAAATCTAATTTAGGCGAATTAGAAGAACGTGTAGCAATGACACCGACACGTAAAGCGATTGCTAAAGCAATGGTCAATAGCAAGCAAACAGCGCCACATGTTACTTTACATGACGAAGTAGAGGTTTCTAAACTTTGGGATAATCGTAAGAGATTTAAAGAAGTCGCAGCTGCGAATGGGACAAAATTGACTTTCTTGCCATACGTGGTAAAAGCATTAACTGCTACTGTGAAGAAATTCCCTATTTTGAATGCGTCAATTGATGATGCGAACCAAGAAATCGTTTATAAAAATTACTATAACATCGGAATCGCAACTGATACAGATCATGGCTTGTATGTACCAAATGTAAAAGATGCAGACCGTAAAGGGATGTTTGCGATTGCGGATGAAATCAATGAAAAAGCAAAACTAGCTCATGAAGGTAAATTAGCAGCTGAAGATATGCGAAATGGCTCTATTACGATCAGTAATATTGGTTCTGTAGGTGGTGGCTGGTTTACACCAGTAATCAACTACCCTGAAGTAGCAATTTTAGGTGTGGGAACAATTGCACAACAACCGATCGTTAATGGTGAAGGTGAAATCGTTGTTGGACGAGTGATGAAACTTTCCTTAAGCTTTGATCACCGAATCGTAGACGGAGCAACAGCTCAACAAGCAATGAACAATATCAAACGACTTTTAGCTGATCCTGAGTTATTGATGATGGAAGGATGATAAACAAATGGTAGTTGGAGATTTTGCTGTAGAATTAGACACAGTTGTAATCGGTGCGGGACCTGGTGGCTATGTTGCTGCCATCCGTGCTGCTGAAATGGGACAAAAAGTGGCAATCATTGAAAGAGAATACATCGGTGGTGTTTGTTTAAACGTTGGTTGTATTCCTTCAAAAGCGCTGATTGCTGCAGGACATCATTATCAAGAATCTCTTGATTCAACTTTATTCGGTGTCACAAGTGAAAATGTCACACTTGATTTTGCAAAAACACAAGACTGGAAAGAAAATAAAGTAGTGAAAACACTGACTTCTGGTGTTGGCTTCTTATTGAAAAAACACAAGGTAGAAACAATCGAAGGCGAAGCATTCTTCGTCGATGATCATACATTGCGTGTGATCCATCCCGATTCTGCTCAAACGTATTCTTTCAATAATGCAATCATTGCTACTGGTTCCCGTCCGATCGAAATCCCAGGCTTCAAGTTTGGCGGACGTGTACTTGACTCAACAGGCGGCTTAGCTTTAAAAGAAGTACCAAAAAAATTCGTTATCATTGGTGGCGGAGTTATTGGAGCAGAATTAGGTGGAGCCTATGCTAACTTAGGTGCTGAGGTAACGATTCTTGAAGGTTCTCCTCAAATTTTACCTACCTATGAAAAAGATATGGTGAAATTAGTGGAAGACGACTTCAAGAAAAAAGGTGTGACAATCGTAACCAATGCAATGGCGAAAGAAGCTGTTGATAATGGGGACAGTGTGACAGTCAAATATACTGTTGACGGTAAAGAAGAAACAGTGACAGCAGATTATGTTATGGTAACAGTTGGCCGTCGTCCAAATACTGACGATATGGGATTAGAACAAGCGGGTGTCGAAGTCGGTGAACGTGGATTGATTCCAGTGGATCAACAAGGGCGTACGAACGTGCCAAACATTTTTGCAATTGGGGATATCGTACCAGGTGCTGCTTTAGCGCATAAAGCAAGTTATGAAGCAAAAATTGCTGCAGAAGCTATCTCAGGTAAGAAAGTAGCAGTTGACTATAAAGCAATGCCTGCGGTTGCCTTTACAGATCCAGAATTAGCTTCTGTTGGGATGACGATCAAAGAAGCAAAAGAAGCTGGTATTGAAGCTACTGCATATAAATTTCCGTTTTCAGGAAATGGACGGGCGTTATCGCTTGCAAAAACAGAAGGTTTTATCCGTTTAGTGACGACCAATGAAGACAATGTCATCATTGGAGCGCAAATCGGTGGTGTAGGTGCTAGTGATATGGTTTCTGAGCTTGCTTTAGCCATTGAATCAGGAATGAATGCCGAAGATATTGCGTTAACGATCCATCCACATCCATCGCTAGGTGAAATTACGATGGATGCTGCTGAACTCGCTTTAGGTTTACCAATCCATATTTAATTTAGCAATTGGGATATTTTATCCGAACTGTTTCAAAAAAAGTATGGATGCTGGCGATAGTTGCCAGGTTAAAAACATCTTTTTGACAAATTGAATTGATACATGATCGATGAAACATCAAAGTTGGCAAAAACTGCTAGCTTTGATGTTTTTTTTGTGGTCTTTTCAAAACCTCTTTTTCTGAAAAAAGAAAAAAGAAAGTCAAGCTTTTTGAAAGAGGGTGTTAGAATAAATGTGGTAAAAGCAATCAGGTCAGCATATTTCTATATCAATGATTTAACTAGCGGAACTAGTTGTTTACTAATTAATTTTTAATCACTTTAAAGGAGATTGACTTTGTGAGAAAAGAAACGATTAAAACACTTCAAGGAGACTGTCATGAGAATGAAAAGAATAATGAAATTGGCGGTCCTAACAATTCAATTAAAAAGAGAAATGAAAGGATTATAGAAGCATACCAAACAGAAAATACATCGATAGCAGGACTTGCTGAGCGATTTGGAGTATCAAAGAGAACCATTGGAAATGTAACACACAGTCTAAAAGAGCAAAATCTGCAACAGCAAAGCTTAACGAATGAGACAACTAAAGAAAAGGAAGAGAGCAATAATCAAAATATCGAAGCATATTTAGCAGGAGACTTGTGGGTAAGTAAACTTGTTAATAAATTTAACGGATCAGCGAGAACCATTTTGATGAAAATAAAGAAAGCAAGAGAACAGAAGGAAGAGATGCAATATAAAACATCGTCAGAAAATGAAATTTTACAGTTAGATAGAAATAGTTTTGAGCAAAGGGAAGAGTTAGTGAAGCAACAAGAGCTGATTTCAGAAGTTCCTCTAAAAGATGAGCTGGAACAGGTACATCCTGCTCAGCCAAGGTCTTTAGAGGACAAAGTCATTTCATTAAGAAAACAAAAAAGTGTTGATCATGACAGCCAGTCAAAAAAATACAATCTCAATGACAGTTCAAGCAGAAAAAGAAAGATGCAAGAAAATAAGGACCCAGAAAAGTTTTCACTATCGGCGTTCCCAATTGATAAAAATAGTTTGAAAACATCGAGTGTGAAACCTAAGAAGCCAAAGAAATCTCATGTACTTCATGAAGTAGAAGAATATTCACCCAAACTATCACAAATAAGCAAACAAATACATACAACAGAGAATGAGCATTTAATTGATGAGAACCAACAGGATAAACTTCAAGGGATCGGTCATCAACAAAATAAAAACTTTTCTTCATCACTTCCTTTACCAAATAAATTAGAGGAAGCAACAAGTAGTGAGAATCATATCTTCAATAGCAAACAAGTGCAAGTAACTGGAAGTCATCTAAGAGAAAATCAAGAGGAACATCCAATTTTATCAGAGACAGAAGGTGAATTTGGAAATAGCTTGTTCGATAGTTTATCTGATTTTGACTATTCAAATGAGTCCAATGAAGAACGTTCGTTTTTTCAAAAGTCAGCAAATTTATCCGATGAATTGTCAAATCATAATCTCACGACAGACGAAATAGTGGAAGCATTAATGGAATTTGACGAGACGTTAGACTCAGC
>NZ_JBFOFI010000006.1:0-213618 GCF_040887215.1 Enterococcus sp. C63
TGCATAAATTAAGAGAAAATAAAAAGTTAGGAATAATCGTATTTGGGATTGTTCCTAGCTTTTTTACAAACAAAGGAATATTAAAACAATGAAGACGGAAAAGCGAGGCATTCCTCCTATTTAGCTGGTTTTTAGTAAAAGATAAAAGGTGACAAAATTAAATATAGTTAACAGGTTGTTTGACGAAGTGAGGCTGCCAAGTAAAAAAATTACACTGAAATTTGCAAACAGTTTAAAGATAGACAGCTGGAAATACAAGTTACGCTACATATCAAAAGACAGTGTGTTAATTCCCCATTTTCTTTTTCTATCCTTTTAGAGAAAAAGGAGTAAATAATCCTCATGCTTCTACTTTTACCATAAAATACAAAAAAGTTAGGCATAAAGCAAGGGGAGAATTGGTCGGAGTAATCTATTCGAGTGAATGCGAACAAATTTTCGGTTTTTGATGAAAAAAAGCAATGAAAATGGTATGATAAAAGAGCATATAATTTTATAAAGCAGTACCTATTTTATAAAAATTATTCAAATAAAGCCGGATAAGGCATAAATTCATCTTGAGTAAAAAGGAGGACACTCGATGGTTAAATTCATCCATGCAGCTGATTTACATATCGATCGCTCTTTTGAAGGACTAGTAAATTTAGATAAATCGGTACAGGAAAAATTATTAGAGGTTAATTTAAAAGTTTTAGCAAATATTGTAGACAAGGCTATAATAAATGAAGTTGATTTTGTTTTACTTGCGGGAGACACCTTCCATCAAAATCGTCCTTCATTAAAAATCCAAAAACATTTTTTTGATCAAATCGAACGATTGAATGAAAAAGAGATTGCTGTCTATTTGACATTTGGAAATCATGATTATTATCAATCAGAGCGCTACTGGTTTACTTTTCCCGAAAATGTCCATTTATTTACTTCGGAAGAGGTAGAAACAAAGACATTTTTATCTAAAAAAGGGGAAAAGGTCGCCATCAGCGGGTTTAGTTATTTACACCAATGGATACAGGGAGATAAAGTTGCTGAATTTCCTTTACGACACTCAGTGGATTATCATATCGGTCTGTATCATGGCGAAATAGGGAGCAATCAGCGGGGAAACTATGCACCTTTTCAGCCGTCTAAAATGCAGGAAAAAGGCTATGATTATTGGGCATTAGGACATATCCATGTGCCAATGTCTTTAAACGAAAAAGAAACAATGAATTATCCAGGGGCACCTCAAGGCCATACCCAAAAAGAGCAGACAGCTAGAAATGTTTTATTGGTTGAATTGACCTCCAGTGAATGCCAGACGATTCCGCTAGAGGTCGCAGAAGTATACTGGGAGAGTAAGACCGTGTCTTTAAAAACTGCTCGGACTACGCAAGACGTGTTACAAGTGATCCAAGAGCAGTTAACTATGGGAAATCCAAAACTGACGTTGTTAGATTTAAAGGTAACAGAGTATCATCACTTGAACCAAGAAGTGATTGATCGAATCTATTCTGGCGAATTACTTGAGTATTTAATGGAAAAAATAGCCAACCTATCTACAAATTTACTTATTTGGCGTATATCTATTAAGGAAGATGAAAGAATGAATCGAGTATCGTTGAAGGTCTCACAGACATTAGTTGACCAACTCTTTGAAACTTATCGGGTAAGTGAAGATTTCCATCAGATTTTAGGTGAGATGTACAGTCATCCTGATGCGGTTCGCTTGATGAATGATTTACCTGAGTATCAGGAAGGTACCTTGACTAAAGCCAAGGCAATACTGGAGCAAGATTTTGTGTTTGAGGAGGAAAGTATATGAGAATCCTTAGAATCGAAATAGCTGCATTTGGTAAGTGGAGACAAAAAACATTTGATTTTATTTCTGGAAATCAATTGATCTACGGTGAAAATGAAGCAGGCAAGTCAACGATTTACCAATTTATTCAGGCTGTATTATTTGGCTTCCCTTCAAAAGGAAAGAAGAAAAAAGACTATACGCCGAAAGATGGGGCTGCCTATGGTGGGAAAATTTGGTTAGAACATCCAGTTCATGGAGAAATACTAGTTGAACGTTACAAACAGCAAAATCGTGGGAAATCCAAAGTCCTTTTTAATGAGCAACAGGGAAGTGATGAATTATTAGAGAAATTACTTTCTCCACTAACAAAGGATTTATTTCAGCAGGTTTTTACTTTTCAACAAGAACAGTTAACTGAACTAGATCATCTACGAGAAAAAGAATTACATGATGCACTGATCTCATTAGGGATTACGGGCAGTTCGTATGTTTTTCAAAAAAGACAAGAATATTATCAGCAAGCCCAACAGCTTTTTAAGAAAAAAGGGCAGAAACTGCTTATCAATCAGAAATTGAATGAGTGGAAGAACCTTCAAGAAAGAGTCCATCAAAAACAAGAGCAGGAATCTTTTTTCGGTGAACTCGTTCGACAAGAACAAGCCTACAGTCAAGATCAAAGAGAGCTACAAAAAAAACTCCAAGAGATAAACGAAAAAATTTCTCAGATCAAGCAGCAAGAGCTGAATTATTCTTTATACGAAGAGTGGCAAACACTTAAAGCCAATACCTTACCACAAGTTCCTGAAGAACAGTTGCTTTTAGACTTAGAGGAATTCACTAAACGCTATCAGCAGATGACGGAACGCCTAGATGAGCTCGAAGCTACTTTAGAAAAACATAGCGGAATGGATCAACAGTCGGCACGATATTATTTCTATTTGGAACAAGAGCAAGTACTAAAAGAATTGCAACAACAGCAAACACAAATTGAATATTGGCTGAATGAATGGCAAAGACTCCAAGTGGAAGAACGAGAAATTGATTCAGAATTAAAAATTTTAGAGCAAAGCTGGCAATGGCAACGGACACAAGAGCCACAAGAATTTTTGCATACTGAAGAGTGGCAACAACTATTTTCTGAAAATCGTTTGTTGAAAGAACAAGTCAATCAATTATCAATCAGATCAGAAATCGTCTTAGAGCAGCAGCGGACGATTGAAGCGGAGATCAACCAATTAGAAGCCACACATCCAGAATTATTACAGTCGGCACCTTCAGAAGTTCGTTCAAAGAACAAAACACCGTTTGCTATTATCGGCGGATTCTTTTTTGTGGTGGGGATCTTCCTACCAATGCCTTGGAAACTAGGAGTCTTTTTATTAGCCTTAGGTACATTGGGGTATTCATTTTATGAAAGGAAATCACTGAATGGTCAGAAAAGTGATTTATCAGAAATCAAAGGTAAGTGGCAAGAAAAACTGGGACAATTAGACAATACGTTAGCCCAAATCGAAGAGATTAATCAAAGTAAAAACAAGCTAGTGATTGAACAACAAAAAATCCAACAAAAAGCTTTCGATTTTACAAAGGTCCATCACTTAGGAACGATGAATACCTTAGAAGCGATGAAGGAATATGGGCATGAAGTATCCGATTATCAAGACTTGTATAGCCGCTTGATCAAGAAACAAGAACGAGCAAATGAGATTCAACAAAAGTTGGTACAGCTTGATCGTCAGTTTGAATTGATTAAGGAATGGTTACCGTTACAAGATAAAGGAATCGCTGAAAAAATGGTGCTTTTAACGAACTTCATCCAAGAAATGGAACAATTGAAATTCGCTAGAAGTTATCAACAAAATACACTATTGAAACAAGAAATCAACCAATTGAAAAAGAAACAAAAAAGTTTGATCGAACACTATAGCGGACAGATGGAACAGGTCGGACTTGCTTATCCATCCGAAGTAGCTGCTTATTTGCAAAAAGCACAACAAACAAAAACACAACTTCAACGACTAAAAGAGTTGGATGAGATTCTCGCGCCACTTTTTCCAAAAAAACGGACACGGGAGCAATTAAGTACTGAACTGTATCATAATCAAGAGAAACAACGGCAGTATCAGTTTGAAGAAAAACAATTGATCGAACAACGTCAGCGGTTAAAGATCCAAATCGAGGAATTACAAAAAGATGGTACGTTGGATGAGATGTACCAAGAAGAAAGTTTATTGAGAGCACAACTGCAACAACTGATGGAACATTGGGGAGGTCTAATGGTCGCTGGGACTTTTTTAGGGGATCTGTCTACAGAAATGAGTGAACGTCAATTACCACAATTATTAAAAGCTGCTGGTCACTATTTAGGAGTCTTAACACAAAATCATTACCAAGAGATTTTATTGAGAAATGATACTTTGACACTAACAGACGGTGTAACTGATTTTCCCATTTATGAATTATCTACAGGAACGAAAGATCAACTGATTATGGCCATGCGCTTTGCCTACCTATCTTTAGAATCAAAACGTTCGATCTGTCCAATCATCATAGATGACGGTTGGTTGCATTATGACCATCAAAGAAAATATCAATTAGCCAAATTGTTAGCTGATTTCGGTCAAAATTATCAAGTTATTTGTTTTTCTTCTGACCAAGAAATGGTAAGCTATTATCAGGAGCTTCAACAATCTGTGAATATATTAAAGGATGTATAAAGAATGAAAAAAATTCGTGAATTAGTTGTCGATGAACAATTTGAATTGTTTGTTTTAATTAAAAATGCTGATGTCAGAGTTGCGAAAAACGGAAAAAAATTTATTGCATTTACTTTTCAAGATACGTCTGGAACGATTGATGGCAAATATTGGGATGCTTCTGAAGAAGAGATCAACAAGTTTACTGCTGGGACAGTTGTTTTCTTAAGTGGGAAGCGGGAAATCTATCAAGGAAACCCACAAGTAAAGATTTTGCATATGCGATTGACTAAACTTGAAGAGCCAAGTGATCCTAGTTTTTATATGGAAAGGGCTCCTTTGAAAAAAGAAGAAATGGAAGAAGAAATCAATCAATTATTATTTGATATAACAAATGCTCATTGGAATCGGATTGTCCGTCATTTACTAAATAAATATCAAAAGCAATTTTTTGAATTTCCCGCAGCAAAACGGAATCATCATGCTTTTGCGAGTGGATTAGCTTACCACACATTGACTATGTTGCATTTAGGTAAAACGATTGCTGATGAATATCCAGAATTGAATCGATCGTTGTTATACGCAGGAATCATTTTACACGATCTCGGAAAAGTGATTGAATTATCTGGACCGATGAGTACGGAATATACTTTAGCTGGTAATCTAGTGGGGCATTTGGTACTAGTAGATGAAGAAATCACGAGAGCATGTATCGCATTGAAAATAAATGAAGCAGATGAAGATGTTTTGGTATTAAGACATATGGTCTTAGCACATCACGGCTTATTAGAATACGGATCGCCTGTTCGACCACGGATCATGGAAGCAGAAATCTTACATCAGATCGATAATCTCGATGCTTCAATGCAAATGATGTTGACGTCGATTCGTCAAACAGAACCTGGAAAATACACTGAACGGATTTTTGGAATGGAAAATCGTAGTTTCTATGTTCCCAAAGAACTATAGATAACTAAAGGCACGTAGCCTAACACGAACTACTTGTGAGCCTACGTGTCTTTATTATTGGAAAATTTATTTTGTTATTGATAAAAATCTACAATAGTGTAAGATTGTAGTCAGATGAGAAACCGTTTTACTAATAGGGGGAAAATAGTTAATGAATCATTATATCCAATCTCTTGGCGTTCAAAGAGATCCGCTATTTTTCTGGGTATTGGGAATTTTCTTCTCAGTATGTTTGTTGTATATGGCTTATAAATTGAGAAACAAATCCAAGATTGCTTTGATTACTTTAACGACTACGGGCGTCTTTATTTGTATTTTTGCTATGTTTGCAACGATCGTTACACTGATGACCAGAATCAGTTACTAAAAATCAGCTCTTTGTCAAAGTGAATAGGTAGCGAAAAAACATCAAAGTCAATCATTTACTTTGGTGTTTTAATCTATGCTTATCTTTTATAAAAAATAAGGTGGAAATTACGATCCTTCTTAGAAATTATAGCGTCAAAAAAAAAACAGACCAGGATAGGTCTGTTTTTTTCATCTTATTTGCTTGATGATTCAGTTGTTGATGATTCAGAAGATTTTGTTGATTCAGTTGTTTTAGATTCAGAAGATTTTGTTGATTTTGTTTTAGACTCAGATGTATTGGTATTAGCTGTTTCCATAGTAAATGGCGTTAATACATTTTTAAAGGCATCATCTGTGACTTTTACATTTTCTTCTTTTAATACTTTAGCGATAATTTCTTTTTGTAGGTCTTGATCACTTTCTTTTGTATCTCGGGCGATTGATTCTAATTGTTTCTTGTATTTATTCATGTCATCGCCTTTATTTTGGTTTTTGACCATTTTTACAACATAATAATCTGTTGAGTATGAAGTTGTATTTGTCGCTGAGATAACGTCAGATACTTGACCGTCTTTTAATTTGAAGGCTGCTTCTTTCACTTCAGTTGGAACATCTGTCGTTTGAGAGTCAAATTTGATTTTTCCGCCATCTTTTTTAGTTGCTTCATCGGTTGATTTTTCTTTTGCCAGTTTCGCAAAATCAGTTCCGTCATCTGCTGATTTTTTCACTTCTTTTGCTTCATCTTCACTGCTTACTTTAATGATTTGTGCTTCAACTTCTGGATGGAAAGTTTTCCAAGCTTCTTTTAAATCTTTTTCTGTCACTTTGACGTTAGCACTTATACCAGCTTTTAATACTAAACTGCTTCTAAGTGCTTGTTTATATGAGTCTTCTGTATAACCAGCTGCTTCTAATTGTGATTTAAAGGTGTCACCGTAAGTTTCTTCATTCTTTTTGTATTCAGCATTGACATCTTTATCCGTTACTTTATCGCCATATTTATTTTCAAAGGCTTTGTAAATAATCATATTTTGAACTAATTGTTGGTTGTTTTGCGTATGTTTTGCTTCATTATAAAAATCTTCAACCGTGATAGTTCCGCCTTTCATTGTGGCGATGTCTTTATTTGTACTACCTGAACAAGCAGCTAATGCTAATACAGCTAGCGCACTAGTTGCAGCTAAAATTATTTTTTTCTTTTTCATTAAAATTGCTCTCCTGTGATTTATTATTATTCTTACAATAATAACTATACCATATCTATTTATTAATAAAAACGTTCTCGTGATAGTTTCAAATAAAATTCAAATTTTGATCACATTCCTAACTAAAAATTAAAAAAACAATAAAATTAAAATCAAAAGTGTTATAAAATTCCGCATTATTGCATGTCTTGTGGCAAATCATTTGTTAATTTTTCAACTTGTTCTTGGATTTGTGCAATTCTTGGTTCTGCTTGAAATTTAAAATTTTCAATATCTTTTTTCATTGATTCTTGAAAAGCGGGGATCAAAGTATTAGCTGTTTCTTTTGTGTCCACTAATGCTTGTTTGAAATTATTAAGACTGTTATTTAAATCATTTGTTAATTCCGTTGCTTCGTCTAGTTCAGCGATCAATTTTTTTCTGGTTTCGTTCCCGCTTCTAGGAGCAAATAACAATCCAGATATAGCTCCAACGGTCGTTCCAAAAACGATTCCTTTTAAAAAGTTTTTAATCAATGTTCTTCACCTGCTTTACAATGGTATGTTGAATTTGTTGCAATTCTTCCGCACTATATTCTGACTGATGGTTACCAAAGTGGATCGAAAAATCATCTTCTTTACTATAGCGAGGGACCAAATGGACATGTGAATGAAATACAGATTGATAAGCCAATTCACGGTTATTATTCAAGATATTCAGTCCTTGCATCTCAGGAAAAGCTTCTTCAATTGAACGAGCGATTTTAGGGATACGTGAAAAGACATCAGCTGCTAGTACTTCGTCATATTCAAAAATATCAGAAACGTGTTGTTTTGGAATAACTAGTGTGTGTCCTTTTGTCGCTTGGGATATATCTAAAAATGCATAGACTTTTTCGTCTTCATAGATTTTATAACTAGGGATTTCTTGCTTAATAATTTTACAAAAGATACAGTTTTCCATAGGAAACATCCTTTCCATCAAAAATATTATTTATGTTAACTTTACCATATGTTCAAAGATTTGTATGAAAAAAAATAAATTGACTTCGTTTTCTTCATGGTATAATAAAAACAATCGAACGACGGAGGAAAAATTATGAGTCTAATTGTGGAACATGTAACAGGTGGCTATGGACATCTACCTGTTTTAAAAGATATTAGTTTTAGTGTACAGCCTGGCGAAATGGTGGGATTGATCGGTTTAAATGGCGCTGGAAAAAGTACAACGATCAAACATATCATTGGCCTCTTAGAACAAAAAAAAGGATCTATCACGATTAATGATCTGAGTTTGAAAAAAAATACTGAAGAATACCGAAAACAAATCGGTTTTATACCTGAAACGCCTTCTTTATATGAAGAACTAACTTTAAGAGAACATATCGAAGTGACTGCGATGGCGTATGATATTCCAATCGATATAGCGATGCAACGAGCTGAGAAATTGTTACATACGTTTCGTTTAGAGAATCGTTTGGAATGGTTGCCAGCCAATTTTTCAAAAGGGATGAAACAAAAGGTGATGATCTTGTGTGCTTTCTTGATCGAGCCTTCTTTGTACATTATTGATGAGCCTTTTTTAGGATTAGATCCATTAGCAATCAATGCTCTTTTAGAACTAATGGTAGAAATGAAAAATGAAGGTTCAGGGATCTTGATGTCTACGCATATTTTAGCTACGGCAGAAAAATATTGTGATCGTTTTGTAGTTCTGCACAATGGAGAAATACGTGCAGATGGAACCTTAAAAGACTTACAGGAGGAATTCCGACTACCTGATTCTTCTCTGGATGAAATTTATATCTCCTTGACAAAGGAGCAGGATCATGAATAATTTCTTTCAATTGCGATTAGCAAAACACCAGAAAAAAATGATGAAGTATTTGCGTTATGTACTAAATGATCATTTTGTATTGGTTTGCTTATTTCTATTTGGCGGAGTCGGCTTTTACTATTCAAACTGGTTAAAAACGTTAACGACTCCTTTTCAAATGGGTGGGATTATCCTTACGATCTTTTGGTTTATTTGTTTGTTTTTTGGTAAATTTGCCACTTTCACGCAAGCGGCCGATCTGGTTTTTCTACTACCGAAAGAAAAGGAGATGCATCAGTATCTCCAACGAGCTTTTCTTTATTCCAGTCTATTTCCTTTTCTGTTCTTAGGACTAGCTTGTGGCTTTTCAATGCCCCTCGTGGTTGTGACAACCGGGCAGCCTTTTTCTTTTTATTTCGTTTATTTACTGATTCTCTGGGGATTGAAGAGTAGTCAACTACAAATCAAACGAGTGGAGCTTTTCCGAATTGAAGAGAAAAAATTGATGGTATGGAAAGCTTCTTGGTATCTTTCGACATTGCTGATCTTGTTGCTTACGGTCTATGGATGGCTCTGGCTTGGATTGTTAGCTATGTTGATTCAATTAAATATTTACTTTTGGTTTTTATGGAAAAATATGACGTATCGGTTGGATTGGGAAAAAATGATACAAAAAGAAGAGCAACGTTTACATCAAATCTATCAATTCATCAATCTTTTTACTGACGTGCCGGAAATCACTTCTAAAGTCAAAAGAAGAAGGTATTTAGACCCGTTGCTTCAACATACGAAGAAAACGAAAGATAATACTTATTATTATCTTTATGTCAGAAGATTTATTAGAGGTTCTGATTTCAGTGGTCTTTTCTTACGCTTAGTGTTGATTGGAAGTATCTTGATTGCAGGTATTGACGATGTTTATTTTATAACTGCTATTGGGGCGCTTTTTATCTATTTGATCGGATTCCAAGTGATTCCTTTATACAATCAATTTCGTTACATGACACTTGTCCAACTTTATCCAATCACGGAAAAGCAAAAAGAAGTTGCGCTGCAAAAGTTATTGTTAAATCTTTTGCTGATTGCCGCTAGTCTTTTTGGATTGATTGGTGCGATCGTATTAAATGGGCTAGACAAACTTATACCGATTATCAGTTATTTGATCGTCATCGGCTTGTTTATTAAAATCTATACACCGACTCGGATCAAGAAAATGAACGAATAAAAGAGGTGAAAAAACGAGAGAATAAGGCAGATTTGCTTTTTCTCTCGTTTTTTTGATAAAAGATGGTTTTTTAGAGAGGAATACAGGAAAAAAGAACGTATATGTGCTTGACGTTCGGGGCTTAGGCGACTAGAATAATAAGTACTGCAAATCATAGAGTTTAGAGGACGGGAGAATGCATGATGGAGTTTCAGTTAGACCAAGAATGGCGTTTACGCCCAATCAAAGGTGATACGGGAAAAACATACATAGGCATGCGCGATGAAGATAAGGTCTTTATTAAACGCAATACGACTCCAATGCTTGCTGCACTATCCCGAGAAGGAATTACACCAAAACTGGTATGGACGAAACGGACAGGAAATGGCGATACCTTAACAGCACAGGAATGGCTAGAAGGACGTTTATTAACTCCGACCGAGATCGGCCAGCGAAATGATGTTATTGATGTCTTGTATCATTTGCATCATTCTGCTTCACTTAAAACGATGTTGACTCGGATCGGTGGTAGAGTGATGACACCAGAAAAAATGTTGCAACAATATGAACTGGAGTTACCTGAGACACTCAGAAAGAATCGATTTTTACAAATCGTTCACCAGTTTTTGCGTCAACAAATTCCACAGATGGATAAAGAGAACTTTGCAGTTGTACACGGAGATGTCAATCATCGGAACTGGTTAGTGTGCAAAAATTATTTGTATCTAGTTGATTGGGATTCAATTATGTTTGCTGATCCAGCGGTGGATATTGCCACGATTTTAGGGAATTATGTTCCATTATCTAATTGGAATCAATGGCTCGTTACTTATGGGATTCGCCCAACGGATGAGATATTAGAAAAATTACATTGGTATGCTGCGATGAATCTTTTACAAGAGATTACCCGATATTGTCAGCGTGAAGATCATCGACGAATGAATGAAGAGATCTTACAGTTGAAGAGAATTTTTAGTGGTTGAGCAAAGAGTCAAAAAGAATGAGTACGGTGTACGAATAAAGCATTTATTGTCGATTATTTATTCAGAGTTAAGATCAGAAGAGTAGAACATCACTTGTCTGATCTTTATTTTTTTAGGAAAGAAAGGAATGGAGTTTTCATGCGTGTACGTAATCGCCCAGGTGCTGCTGAAATGCTAGCAGCGCATCCAGATCTAGTAATAAGTGAACCAACCAAGTGGAGAGGTAAGTGGAACGAACTATTTGGCAATGAGCAGCCGATCCATATTGAAATTGGTATGGGAAAAGGTCAGTTTATCACAGGAATGGCTAAGGCTCATCCTGAAATCAATTATATCGGGGTAGAAATGCAAGTCAGCGTTGTATCAATTGCTTTAGATAAATTAATTGAACAACCATTACCAAATTTAAAACTATTGCATGTTGATGGTTCAGCGTTGACGGAATATTTTGCAGATAGTGAGATTGATCAAATCTATTTGAACTTTTCTGATCCGTGGCCTAAAAAAAGACATGAAAAACGCCGGTTAACGTATCATACATTTTTAGCGGTGGATGAACAAATTCTACGCCCTAAAGGAGAAATCCATTTTAAAACAGATAACCAAGGACTATTTGAATATTCATTAGCTAGTTTTTCTCAATACGGCATGATCATCAAACAAGTATGGTTAGATTTACATCAAAGTAAATATGAAGGAAATATCATGACTGAATACGAAGAAAAATTTTCTTCAAGAGGTCAAAGAATCTATCGTGTTGAAGCTCAATTTCCAGATAAAACGAAGAAATAATGACTTCATTTAATAAAAAGCAACCGAAACATTTTTGTTTCGGTTGCTTTTTTGGTTGTAGATGCAGCTGTTCGAGCAAGGAAAAATTGTAGGACAAAATATTTTCGTATTTATTTTATATAGAAGGTTCAATCAAGTTAAATTTAGAAAATGAAAATAAGCCTTTATCTGTGATCTTTAATTCGGGGATGACAGATAATGTTAAAAATGAAAGTGTTAAAAATGGATCGAATGATTGACTGGCACCTAACGCATGTGCTTCTTTAGTTAAGGAAACTAACTGCTCATTCACAGCTAAAAAAGGTTCTTGAGACATTAAGCCACCGATTGGTAAGGGTAAACAAGCCAACTCTTGACCATCTGCAACAGCGATCATTCCGCCACCTTTTTTGATTAATTGGTTTGCTGCTATTAACATATCTTCGTCATTCGTTCCCACCACGACGATGTTATGGGAATCATGCGCAACAGTTGTTGCAAGAGCTCCTTTCTTTAGTTGAAATCCCTTAACGATCCCAACGCCAACATTTCCTGTTCGATGGTGACGTTCGATCACAGCAATTTTTAGTTGGTCGTTGGCAATTGAAGGAACAAAGACACCGTTTTTTGTGTCTACTTCTACGAGACAATCATTGGTCAATAAACTATTAGGAATGACTTCGATCATGTGGGCTTTTTCAGTACAAAGTGGTAAAGCAAAAGAATCGACCGTTAATGGTCTCACATCCATTTTTGGTAATTTTTGAGCATAAGTATTTTTTTGTCTCGGAAATTGTTCCAGATTCAATTGTGCATCCTCTACCACGATTTTTCCATTAGAAAAGACAGTATTGATTGGAAGGGTCGTTAAATCATTGGTTAAGAAGAAATCAGCTTGATAGCCAGGTGCGATGGCGCCTAGCTGACTAAAGCCAAAACATTCGGCAGCGTTTAGTGTGGCCATTTGAATAGCTTGTAATGGTTCCATTCCTAAATGGATTGCTTGGCGTATGATGTGATCGATAGAGCCTTCTGCAACCAGATCATCGATCAGTTTATCATCCGTGACAAATAAACAACGTCGTGAATTTTCTGGTGTTACAACGGGAAGGAGTGCTTCGAGGTCTTTTGCAACTGTCCCTTCTCGAATCATTAAATACATCCCTAAAGCTAGACGTTCTTTTGCTTCTTGTGCGTTAGTCGCTTCATGGTCGGTTTTTATACCAGCCGTCAAATAGACGTTTAGCTCATCTCCTTGAATACCAGCTGCATGACCATCGATTTTCATATTTTTCTCATGCATCAATTGTAATTTATCAATGATGGTTTTTTCGTTATTTGCAACAGCTTGGTAGTTCATCACTTCAGCAAGTCCCAACACTTCAGGACGATCAAGAAAAGGAATGAATGATTGGGCGTCTAGCACTGCGCCGCTTGTTTCAAAAGGTGTTACAGGAACGCAGGATGGCAGCATGATAAAAATATTCATTGGTACGGATTGGGCGTCTTCAATCATAAAATCAAGCCCAATACTTCCTGCTACGTTTCCTATTTCATGAGGATCAGTAATTACCGAGGTGACGCCATGTAATAAAGAAATTTTTGCAAACTCGCTTGGAGATAAAAGTGAACTTTCAATATGCACATGCCCATCAATAAGTCCTGGTACGAGGTATTGATTTTTTGCATCATAGATTTCTTTGCCTTCGTATTGACCGATCCCCACGATTTTACCGTCACAAATCGCAACATCACCGGTTAGGATTTCTTTTGTAAAAACGTTGACGATTTGTGCATGTTTGATTACCAGATCAGCTGGTTCTTTTTTCCCAGCGACTAAAATATGCTTTGTTCGTAATGATTCCACCATGTTCCCTCCAAAATAAATTTTTAATAGTATAACATAAATTCGGATTTTGCCCATCTTTTAGCATTTAATGATACAAAAATAAAATAGTATTAGAAAAAAGACGTATGTTTTTTATGGAGGGGATAAGATGGATATAAAGGAGATATCAGATGATCTCATTAATGAAAGTTATAAAAAACGTGTTCAAGATATCTATATAATGCCTAATCAAACTGATTTCAATATTTATTACCGCTATAGTAAAAAACGAACATTCCAAAAAAGTATTGCATCAGATATTGGACAACAATTAATCTCACGCTTTAAATATTTAGGAGAGATGGATATCGGTGAGAGAAGAAAAGCGCAATTAGGTGCAATGACTTACGTCTTAAAAGAAAAAGAGGTCAGACTGAGACTGTCTTCTGTAGGTGATTACTTACAAAGAGAAAGTTTGGTGATTCGATTACTTTATGATTTGTCTGAAAAACAGTTCCGCTGTTTTTGTCCTGAGGATTTAAAGGTGATCAATGAGCGGAGTAAAAAGCGTGGGCTCTATTTGTTCAGCGGACCAGTTGGATCAGGAAAAACTTCTTTGATGTACTATTTGGCACAAGACAAAGAGGTACAAGTAATTACAATAGAGGACCCAGTAGAAATTGAAGAAACAGCCTTTTTACAATTACAAGTAAACGACAAAATCGAACAAACGTATGAGGAATTGCTGAAGCTTGCGTTACGTCATCGTCCAGATTTATTGATCATTGGAGAAATCAGAGATAGCAAGACAGCGAATGTAGCAATTCGAGCAGCGTTGACAGGTCACCGTGTATTTGCGACGGTTCATGCCCGCCATTTAGATGGAACAGAAGCGAGAATTCTTGAATTAGTTGGCAGAAGCGATGAGTTTTTTGAATGTTTATCTGGCGTAATCTACCAAGAAATCCTTTTAGACCAAACACAAGCAGCAGCGGCTTTATGGGGTTACAACTTTACCTACAATGATTTTGAGAGGAAAGGGTGGGACCAAAGCTATGAAGAAGCAAAAAATAGTCGCTGGCGATCGTTTGCCTTCTAAGAAAATGTCACTGAACCATCAAGCAAAGTATATTCGACTGATGGGGGAGTTACTTGACCATGGATTTAGCATTCAAGAAGCAACGGAAATATTATTGAAAATTACACCCGTCCCCCATATTTATTTACAGCAAGGACACCGCTTATTGCAAGAAGGACATTCTTTTTATGAGGTTCTACAAGCATTGGGTTTTACTCAAGACAAGCTTGTGCAAATCGAGTTAGCCAGTACGCATGGGAATTTGATCCAAACATTGAATGGGATGGCAGAACAATTTCGTCTCGTAGCAGAATTTCGAAAAGAATTAAAAAAGATGATCAGTTATCCGTGTTTACTGTGTTTGTTTTTATTAGGGATCTTAGTTGCATTACGCCAATTTATTTTGCCACAGTTATTAACTTCGGAAATGGTCATGGATACGCATTGGGGAATCCGATTTTTGCAGTCCTTTCATTGGTATGTTCTTCTTGTTTTACTGTCTGTTGGTTTATTATGTCTGTTTATCAAGATCAGGCTCCTAAAAATGGATATGATTCAACGAGGGGAATGGTTCAGCAACAAACCATTGATTGGTTCGCTTTTTTCCCTCTACCAGTCTTCTTATATCGCTTTAGAATTTGGAAAATTATTCTACGAGGGATTAGAATTGCGCCAAATCATTTTTTGTTTGAAAGAAACAAAACAAGGGAGTTTGATCCAACTATTAGCATTTCGTCTGACAAAAGGGTTAGAATCAGGAATTTCTTTAGCACAGCAGTTTGAGACTTATTCATTTTTAACGGCTGAATTTAGTCAAATCGTTTTACAAGGGGAAGCAAAAGGAAACTTAGGTAAAGAACTTTTGTTTTACAGTAAATTAGCAAGACAGCATTTTTTCCAAAAGGTGAACCGTGGACTTTCATGGATACAGCCAGTCCTTTTTCTAGGAATTGCCAGCTTGATTCTATTGATTTATGCAGCAATTTTACTGCCAGTTTATGGCAACATTGAGGAGGTTTTATTATGAAATATCTAGTCAATTTCAGACGAAAACAATTAAGGAATGTTGAAAGTTTTACGTTGATCGAAATGCTGATCGTCTTATTAGTAATCAGCGCATTAGTTCTCTTGTTCATCCCTAATATTTCCCGCTATCGAGATCATGTCAATCGAGAAGGCAAACAAGCAGTGATGCAATTGGTCGATGCTCAAAAAGAATTGTACTCTTTGCAAAATAATGGGAAAGTCCCAACGATCGCAGAACTCTTAAAGGAGGGATATATAAAGCAAGAACATGCAGATGCCTATAACCAAAAATAAACCAATTTGCCTTACTGGTTATACTTTGATTGAAACCTTATTTGTTTTGACGATCACTTTAGGATTATTTCTATTCCCTTCACTTTCAGTCTCAGCTTGGCAAAAGCAGATGACAATAGAGCAATTTTTTGCACAATTTGAAAGTCGGATATATGCCACGCAGAAAATAGCCATTGTCAGCCAACAAGCTACAAGAATCTTTTACGATCAATCAAAGAATCAAATTGTTTTTGACGTACCCAATCCAAATCTCGGTTGGTCAACTTTAGAGGTGCCAGATGAAATTACTGTCCAACAGATGGAAAAGCTCATATTCGCTGCGGGAACCGGCAACGAAAGTTCATTGCAAGCCTATCGGTTCTATTGGACAAATAAAAGACAAACAATCGTTTATCAATTTCAGCTAGGGAGTGGCCGATATATTAAAAAAATCGAATAGACATGCTTTTATTCTATTAGAAACAGTAATAGCTTTATCCATTACCTTATCGTGTATCTTTCTTGTCAGTCAGGGGAATTTGTATTTATTAACTGCAGAAAAGCAAAATAATCAGGAAATCTTATTACTTCGCAGACTATATGAAGATGTAAAAACCTACCGAATGTATGAACAAATACCGAACCGAACGTTAAATGGACCAGATAGTCAGACAACCATAACCGCTAAAAAGAAAAAGATCGAAAAAGTGAAGCTCACACAAGGAGACAAAGTGATTGAGATTACCAAAATACCAGAATAAAGCTGCCTTTACACTGATTGAATGTTTGATTTCGCTTGCCATTTTAAGTGCTGTTTTACTTTCAATCAGTCTTTTAATCACGCAAACAACGAAAGTGGAACAATATTTACAACGAAAGGATCAAAAAGAGTGGCTGATTTTTTTAGCTCAGTTTGAAGAAGAAATAAAAAAAGGAAAAAATGTCGTCATTAAAGATAACCGTATTTATTATGAGATGGAAGAGAAAACCTATTTATTTGAGCAATATCATGCGTTGATACGTAAACGAGAAGTATCAGGGGGACACCAACCTGTGTTAACACAAGTCAAGCATTGGGAAGTGAGAGATTCTACTGCAGCTATCACATTTTTAATCGAATTTATAAACGGAGAGAAGTATGAGGGGATTTGGACCAAGCCACTATCATAAAAAGCATAACAAGGGGTTCAGTAGTAATATCTTATTCTCAACCTTACTATTGTTTTTAGTTTGTAGTTCATTATTGTCGATCATTGTACAAACTTATCGCTCGACAGTAGATTTGAACCAACGCATCAAAAATTATTATGTAGCAAAAATAATCAAACAAATGGTTTTATCTGAAAGTAACGAGTTGAAAGAACAGGGAATGTATCAATATAATTTAGGAAAGGCTCATTACAAAAGAAAAGCGAATCAGCTAACGATCGAAATTCAGATCGAATCTCAGCATTTTCAGTTCATAGAAATGCTTAACAGTGATACAGAAAGTAACACAGAAAGTGAGTGAATCCATGAAAACGCACTCTTTTCTGTGTTACCGCTGTTTACATAACGTTTATGTTTTTTATTTCACAAACAAAAAAGTGTGAAAACGATTGAAATTTTGCTCATAGTTCGTTAAAATTAAACAGGTAAAATAATTGTTATAATATATCTAGAAATGAGGTGCACCATGTTACCAGAAAAAATGGAACAGGGGTTTGAACAAAACCTAAAAGCGATTCAGCTTTTACAAAATGCATTGGGAACTTCCTTTTTAGAAGCCTATGTCGAAAATGCTGAAAACTTAATCGACAACTATCAAGTACGAGTGGTAGATGGAGTACCGTCTGAAGAAATCAAGCAACAGATTTCTGCTTTGTATAAAGAACTCAGTCAACTTTCCTTTGAACCAGAAGAGTGGCGCCGTCTGTCACAACTACTGTTACTAAAGGGGAGTCAGACAGAACATCTTCAAGCGAACCATCAACTTACTCCAGATAGTATTGGTTTTTTATTTGTCTTTTTAATTGAACAGCTATTCACAAATAAAGAAGAGCCAATCAAGATTTTGGACATTGCAGCAGGAATGGGCAACTTGTTATTAACAGTTCTTTTAAACCTATCAAGTGCGGGATACCAAGCGGAAGGGATGGGTGTAGATATTGACGATACGTTATTAGCGGTTGCTGCTTCAACAAGTGATCTGACTCAGGCGAATGTTCAATATTTTCACCAAGATGGCTTACAAGAATTACTGATTGATCCAGTGGATGTAGCTATCAGCGATTTACCGATTGGTTATTATCCGAATGATCAAAAAGCAAAAGAGTTTTTAACAAGCACCACACAAGGGCATAGTTATGCCCATCATCTGCTATTAGAACAGGCAATGAAGTATGTCAAACCAGATGGATTCGGTCTGTTTTTGATGCCAAGTAACTTCTTAGAAACAGAACAAAGTGAAGAAGTCAAAAGATGGTTTAAAGAAGAAGGATATCTTCAAGGAATGATCCAATTACCAGATGAATTATTCCGTAACAAGCAATCACAAAAAAGTATTTTGATCTTGCAGAAAAAAGGAACAAAGGCAAAACAAGCACAAGAAGTATTACTTGTAAAACTTGATTCACTAAAGAAACCAGAGAAGGTGACTGAATTTTTTAAAGAATTTGAAACATGGAAATCGTCTTCTCTTTAATCACGCACTAAGAAGGAGAATTATATGTCTAAAACAATTGCTATCAACGCTGGAAGTTCAAGTTTAAAATGGCAGCTATATCAAATGCCAGAAGAAACCGTAATTGCTAAAGGAATTGTCGAAAGAATCGGTTTAGAAGATTCAATTTTTACGATCAAATATGGTGAAGATCAAAAATTTGAGAAAATCATGGACATCGATGACCATGAAGTAGCAGTAAAAATGTTGTTAGATCAACTGATTGCATTACAAATCTTAAGTTCTTACGATGAAATCACTGGGGTAGGACATCGTGTCGTTCATGGTGGAGAAACTTATGCTGATTCTGTAATCGTGGATGAAGCTGTGATGGATCGCATTGAAGAATTAGCAGAGTTTGCACCATTGCATAACCCTGCTAACTTAATGGGTATCAAAGCATTTAAAAAAATCTTACCTGATATCCAAAGTGTGGCTGTGTTTGACACGTCATTCCACGCAACAATGCCAAAAAGCAGTTATTTGTATAGCTTACCTGTTTCTTACTATGAAGATTTCAAAGTAAGAAAATATGGCTTCCATGGTACAAGTCATCGCTATGTAGCAGAACGTGCGGCTAAGATGTTAGAGAAACCAATCGAAGAGTTGAAATTGATCACTTGTCACTTAGGGAATGGTGTTTCAATTACGGCAGTAGATGGTGGAAAATCAGTTGATACTTCGATGGGATTCACACCACTGGCAGGTGTAACAATGGGAACACGCTCAGGGGACATCGATCCAGCTGTTTTACCTTATCTAATGGAAAAATTAGAGATTGATATTGATGAAATGGTCAACATTTTAAACAAAAAATCAGGTTTGTTAGGTCTAACAGGTTTATCAAGTGATATGCGTGATCTTGAGAAAAACTATGAACAAGAGCATATCCATTTGGCATATGACATCTTTGTAGACCGTATCCGTAAATATATTGGTGGATATGTGACAACGATGAACGGCGTTGACGCAATTGTTTTCACTGCTGGAATTGGTGAAAATGATGGGCACGTCCGTAGTGAAATCATTAAAGGCATGACATGGTTTGGTTGTGAAATTGATCCTGAAATGAATAAAAAACGTGGGGAAGAATTAGATATCTCCACAAAAGATTCAAAAGTCAAAGTACTTGTCATTCCAACTGATGAAGAATTGATGATCGCTCGTGACGTGGAACGTTTACGTAAATAAATATTCTAATGAAATAGTTGTTAGCCTTTTTTAGGTATGAAATAGTGTAGCGAACGTATCATAATTTTAAGAATAAATTTTTTCCGAAGTGAACATTGTTCACTTCGTTTTTTTGTTTTGTCTATAAAAAGTGATTGATTGAAAAAAAGAAATGTTCTTTTTTAAATCAATAAAAAATATAGAAATAAAATAAAGTATTATGAAAAAAAGGGAGGAGATTGAATTGAGAAAAACAAATCGATTAACGATAACGATTATGAGTGTACTAATATTAGCTAATTCATCTATAACTGCCAGTCCATTTGTATACGCAGAACAAAATGAAGTCTCAGGAAAGAAAACAATGAAAAGTGAAATCAGCCAGGCAAATATTTCAGGTGAACATTCAGATGTGAAACAAACGAACATTCCTAATGATCAAAACGTTAAGAAAGCGACTGAGGCAGTGAAACTTCTGTTTGATGAAACAGGAGCAAAAACAAGTAATACCCAAGCAAAAATTAATGAAGTAAAGCTACAAGTAATGGAATTAACAGAAAGTGTACAAAAAACAAAATTATTTGAAAAAATTGTTCAAGCGCAAGAAATGTATGATTCAAAACAGACTAAAATGACAAATTCTAAAGAAAAAAATGGACAAAAAGAATTTGACGAAAAAACTCCTTCCTGTACAATCGACCCCTATATTTATGGAAATGTATACATGACTGGTGCTTACGAAGGGGAAATCAATCAATTTAAACTGATTGTTGGCGATAAAGAATATACCCCAGGTTTTACTTTGTTACCAAATAATCAGTTCAAACTTTATATTGGAAAGAAAATTCCGCCTTCAATTTTTTCAGTCACAGTAAAAATCTTTGATAAAAAAGGAAAAGAGACAAGTTCTCAAAACGTTTCAGTTCAAGCACCGAAACTCACCATTAACAATTACACATTAGGAGAAAACTATGTCAAAGGTGAGTTTATTGGTGATGTTGCTAAATTTAAATTGAGGGTGGGGACCACAGGAAGCACGAAAGAATACACTCCAGGTTTTAGACGATTAGCGAATAATCAATTTGAAGTCTATGCGAAAGATAAAATATTACGTGGAAGTAAAAGAGTCGTTTTGGTTGCTCTGAATTCAGAAGGAGATTTGTTAAAATCTGGTTTAGTTAGAGTCCAATCTCCCTACTTAGATATAAATGACTATAAATTAGGAAATGAATATATTACAGGTACCTATGCTGGGGCAGTAAAGAAATTTAAGTTAGTAGTGGATGGAAAAGAGTATTTTCCAGGATTTAAATTGTTAAAGGATAATCAATTTGAAGTCTACGCGAAAAACAAGGTATCGGCGCTAACTAAATCTATTACTTTGATTAGTTTAGATGAACAAGGAAAAGAAATCGTTAGTAAGCAAGTGGTTTTCATTGATTCAACGAATAAAGACTGACTATTTTTATAGCTGAAGCATTAACGACTCGTATAAAAAGTTACTTGAATAGAAATAGAAGAACAGCCAGTGTCACAAACAAAAATTTTTTTACCGAAGTGAGTAACTTTAACATTGTTTTTTATTTTATAAAATAGTCTATTTAAAAAAATGACATTTTTTTTTAAATAATTAAAAAAAATAGCGAGCCCGAATAGGTTATTATTTCCTTAAATCAAATAAACAAAAAAGGGTGGTTTTTAATTGAAAAAGGGGAACTTGAAAAAGAATTTAGTGTCGTTTTCAACTACGAGTGCATTAGTATTATCTAGTTTATCTGGAGTAGTGACACCAATGGTCCATGCAGATCAAAATGGGGCGGGAGAAGGCATCACTATTACTACTTCGGAAAAAAATGAGAAAAAAGAAGAAGCAAATCAATCAAATCAATCAAGTCAGGCGAGTGAAACAAGTCAAACACACGCTTCAGAAGAAAAAGAAAATAAAAAAGTAGAAGAAACAACAACATCTTCCACTACAAAAGAACAGAACGCATCAAGTGTGCCAGTACCGGAACAGAAGAATACACTTGCAGATGAAGTGATTCAACATGCTACTGATGCAGTCAATAATCTATTTGATGGAAATGGAGCAAAAGTAGGCAATACTAAAGCTCAAATTGATGCGGCGAAACAACAAGTCGAAAGCTTACCAGATAGTGATCAAAAAACAGCGTTGTTGGAAAAAGTCAATCAAGCACAAAAAGCATACGATACATTGATGCAAAAATGGCAAGTTGCGAATGAGACGATGGATAAACACTTTATTGATGGAGATATCGGTAATCCTAAAGGTAGTTTTACAACAGAAGAAATGATCGATCTTGCAGAAAAACTAGGTGAACTTCCTTATATAAACATTCCATTTTTAGAAGGCTATACGACCAATGAATTGCATGAAAAATACGATCAGTTAATTGCTGTATCAAACGCAACGCCAGTGGTGGATCGTCTGTTTTTTAATGGTAAACCAAGTACAAACAATACTCAAAATGATATTAATACTGCATTGAATCTTGTCCACCGTCTTGTGGATGTACCTTATAAAGACAGACTGTTAGCGAAAGTACAAGAAGCACAAGAAGCTTATAATGATGCGCACATTATTGTACTTCCTAAAGGAAATAAATAGGCGAATTGATGACAAAGAAATATTTTTATCATGAAATCGATTAGGTTAGAAAAAATGATTGATTGGATAAATAATCTAAAAAAGAGCTTGGAACAAAAGAACGTGCCAAGCTCTTTAGCATATGTAAAAATAAATAAAAGCGGTTGTGACATACTTTTGTCACAACCGCTTGTTTAGTAATTAATCATTCTTTTTCAGGTAATTTATTCTCTAAATCAGTACGTACCACTAGAACATCACAAGTGGCGTTACGAATCACATATTCTGAAACAGAACCAATAAATAGACGTTCAACAGCATTCAATCCTGTTGCACCTAACATGATTAAATCTACATGGTTATCCTCAGGAATTTCTTTAGCGATGATTTGTTTCGGCGAGCCGTATTCAATCACGGTAGTAACATTGTTCAATCCCGCTTTTTTAGCATTTGCTTCATAATCAGCTAGCGTTTGCTTCGCCATTTCAGTTGCTTGCTCTGCCAACATGCCATCAAATGATGAAACGGTTTGGAAAGAACGAGTATCAATCACGTGTGCTAATAAAAGTTCTCCATTATTTCTGATAGCAACGTTTACGGCTTTTTTAAAAGCTAATTCAGCTTCATCAGAGCCATCTACGGCAACCATAATTTTTTTGTACTGTTGTAACATAAGCATTCACTCCTTCAGATAAATCAATCATTTATAATTCTATTGTAAAACAAGTTGAACAAAAAGAGAATTATTTACTGTTTGGTTTGACCATTTTCCGAGCGAAAGTAAAACTGAAGACAGAAGCAACAATAATGACCAAGAGCAGGTAAGCCAAAGCAATAAATCGTTGATTGAAGAAGGCGACAAAAATACCTAACACCCCTAGGAAAGCGTAAATGGCACCATAGAATTGTAAATAGCCACGATTTTTTTCTGTTTCTTCTATTAATACGAAAAAGATGGGTTGTTTTTTTAATAAATAATAGCTAACAAATAATAATAATAATGCGGCAATGCCCATTAAAAGTTGAATCATAGAAATTCCTCCAAAAGTCTAAAGATTGGTCAAATAATATTTTTCAAGGGATCTACTCGAAAAAAAAGGAGCTGTACCAAGTAATTGGCATAGCCCCTTAATCTTCAAAAAATGGTAATCTCCGTTAATGCCGTTGTTCGTCCTGTAGTATTGATCCCGCGAATTTAAGCAGGTGGGTCCCACGGTCGTAGCCTCGAACTACCAAATGATAAGGCATGTTACCAGCAGTGACACAAGACGGGTCCCAAGATATCAATAAAAATGTTCGGTCAACACACAAAGAGGACAATTCGAACATCACAGATTTCCCACCTCTATAGTAGCATATGGAAATAAAAAGAGCAATGAGAGCGCTCATGGAAAATCAAGTCTATGTCGTTGGCTTATTGCCTCCTGATTTTTTCCATTCTTTGATTCGCTGATATTGTTGCCCAAGCGCTTGTTCATATTTTCCTGTAGTCTTCGGATGATAATAAGACGCTTGTTTTAATTTGTCGGGTAAATATTGTTGGTTCACCCAGGCTTGATCAAAATTGTGAGGGTATTGATAACCAATCCCACGATTCAATGCCTTGGCTCCTTGGTAATGACTGTCTCGTAAATGATCGGGCACTTCGCCAGCGTTGCCTGAGCGGATATCAGCAATCGCTTCATCTAAAGCGGCATAAGCAGAATTTGATTTAGGAGAGAGACAAAGATCAACTACGGCATCTGCTAAAGGAATCCTTGCTTCGGGAAGTCCTAGACGTTCAGCAGCTAAGACAGCATTGACAGTTCTAGCTGCGGCAGCAGGGTTTCCTAGACCAATATCTTCATAACCAATCACCATCAAGCGCCGACAGATACTTGCCAGGTCACCAGCTTCAACCAAACGGGCTAAATAATGAAGTGCTGCATCAACATCGCTTCCTCGGATCGATTTTTGAAATGCTGAAATCACGTCATAGTGAGCATCTCCATCTTTATCATGAGTAAGTGCTTTTCGTTGGATACATTCTTCAACGATCGTTAGAGTTAAGTGAATGATCCCCTGTTCATTTGGCTCGGTCGAACGAGCCGCTAATTCCAAGCCGTTGAGTGTGCTTCGAAGATCGCCGTTCGTTGCCCGTGATAGATGAAGCAAAGCGTTTTCGTCTAATTCAATAGCTAGATTACCAAGCCCACGCTCTTTATCACTTAGAGCTGATCGAACCGCTTGCTGGATATCTAATTCGTTTAAGGGTTTTACTTCAAAAATCTGTGTTCGACTGCGAATAGCAGGATTAATCGTGATATAGGGGTTTTCAGTTGTTGCGCCAATCATGATGATCCGTCCATTTTCCAGATGAGGGAGCAAAAAATCTTGTTTCGTTTTATCAAGACGATGGATTTCATCAAGTAAGAGAATGACAGTGCCACTCATCTTGGCTTCTTCGGCAACTACTTGTAAGTCTTTCTTGGAATCAGTTGCTGCATTGAGCATGCGAAAGGCAAATTTGGTTGAGCCAGCAATCGCACTAGCAATACTGGTTTTACCAGTTCCTGGTGGACCATATAAAATCATGGAAGACAACATTTTGGCATCAACCATTCGCCGAATAATTTTTCCTTCACCAACTAAATGTTCTTGTCCTACGACTTCATCGATCGTTCGTGGACGCATCCGATAAGCTAAAGGTTGCTGCATAAAACGGCCTCCTTTTTTTATTTTTCGTTCGTTAATTATACCATACATTAGGACAATTCACTTTATGGTAACGCTAATTTAGAACGCCGTAAACCGTAAAGTGAAAGGAAACGAGTTTACTCATATTCAGGCTAAGTTTAACAGAGAGGATCTTTATTGAAAGGACTGGGGGACTTTTAAAATAAAGCACCAGTTTCCTCGTTTATTCTGATTTGAGGTAAAATAAAGGGAGTGAAGACATAGATGGCTTGGAGGAGGAGAAAAATGAAAGCGACACGATTATTGAGTGAAACATTGTTACGAGCACAAGAACGGTTTGAAGAAACGTTAGACCAGCTAGATGTAGCAGAAGCAAATACGATGCCGGCACCTTTGATCAAATCAGTAACTTGGCTGATCTGGCATACTGCTCGAGAATTAGACCTTCAAATATCCGATTTGAAAAATAGTGAACCACTGTGGTTTAGTCAAGACTGGTCTGGAAAATTTGCATTAGATCTGCCTGATGATACGCAAGATTGGCAACACACACCTGCGGAAGCAAAAAAAGTCGTCGTAACAGACAAAAAACTACTTACAGATTATTTAGCTAATAGTGTTTCATTGACGATTGAGTACTTGGAACAAGTGGATGAAGGAACACTTGATGAAGTCATTGATTCCAACTGGACACCTCCTGTCACACGTGAAGATCGTCTCGTGTCGATCATTGATGATGCAGTGATGCATTCTGGTCAGGGGATCTATACTCGCCGACTGGTGATCGGTAAATAATGAATGCTAAACCTTGTTCTGGTTTGAACGGTCTATGTAAAATCCTATAAAAGGCTGTGACAGAAGTGTCTAGTTCTGAAAAATAAGCCGGAGAATCCGAAGATAGTTCTTCCTGTTTTTGGGATTTTTCGGCTATTCTTATCTGCCTGTCTATTGCTGTAGGTTTTTCTTGGTTTCCATAGCTTATGCTTTCAATATTGTGTATGATAAGGGTGGTGAATAAAATGACAAATAAAGAGCAATTAGATGAACTTTTATTGAATAAAACAACACCCGAAGTTGCCAGAGATCTTTTAGGGATGTATTTAGAATATGTTACGCCAACTGGTACCGTTGGTGGTTACATCGTTGATGCAGAGGCATATCTTGGTCCAGAAGATGAAGCGGCTCATAGTTTTGGGATGCGCAGAACCCCACGAGTGGCAGCGATGTATGAAAAGCCAGGAACGATTTATCTTTATACGATGCACACCCACCGTATTTTAAATATTATTACGCAACCTGAAGGGATTCCACAAGGGGTAATGATTCGTGCAATCGAGCCTGCAACTGGTGTGGCTCAAATGAGCATTAACAGAGGCGGGAAGACTGGTCCTGATATTAGTAACGGTCCCGGAAAATTGGTAGCAGCATTAGGATTACCACAAGAACTTTATGGACAATCGATTTTAGACAGTCCGTTGCATTTTGTTTTTGAAAAAACAAAAATACCTAAGAAAATCATGGCTTTGCCAAGGATCGGTATTCCTAACAAAGGAGAATGGACAGACAAACCATTACGTTTTGTAGTGGCTGGAAATCCATATCTATCATTACAAAGAAAGAACCTGGTGGAGGAAGACTGGGGCTGGAGGAAGAGAAAATGAAAAAAACAAACTTACTTGACTACTTAGACAAAACAATCGAAAAAACAATCACTGATTATGATGTGGCATTAGACTGGGATACGAAAAACCATACGATTGAAATCATTGTCCGACTATTTGCAGAAAATAAAGCGCATTTGGAAATCGATGATGCCCAAGGTGTAGTTTCCGAAGAAGAAATCATTGAATTTGAAGATGGCATTTTATTGTTCAATCCACAAAAATCCCATTTTGATGAAAAAGATTATTTAGCGGTTATTCCTTATGAAGGAAAGAAAGGGATAGCCAAATCGGTCATTGATGCATTGATTGAGTATTTGAACGAAGTATTAGCGCAAGGGCAAAGTGATCTCTTAGATTTTCTTGATGCAGATGATGAAACGGCAGTGTTTGAGTTGAATTGGGACAATCAACAGTTAGCAAAACTAGTCGAAGAAAAACAGCAAAATGAGACGGACGTCTATTTGCCTTATCCAAGTTATTAAGGAGTGAATGTCATGAAATGGAATGAAGTAAAAGTTGAAACCGCCAGTGAAGCAGTGGAAGCTGTGGCTAATATACTAATGGAAGCAGGAGCAAGCGGTGTTGCGATTGAAGATGCTTTAGACGTTGAAAATTTCAAGTCTGATCAATATGGGGAAATCTTGAATAAAGAAGATTTTACTTCATTAACAGAAGGCGCACTGGTGATGGCTTATTTCCCTGAAACGATTTTTTTACCAGAGATTTTGCCTTTTATCAAAGACCGTGTAGCTCAACTCCCAGAATTTGGCTTGGCGATCGGTAAAAATATCATCACCGTTAGTGAAGTGGAAGAAAGCAACTGGGCAACTGCTTGGAAAAAGTATTATCACCCAGTACGGATCACCAGAATGTTAACGATCGTGCCTAGTTGGGAAGCGTATCAAACAAGTGATCCATTAGAAAAGATCATTACATTAGATCCTGGAATGGCATTTGGAACAGGGACACATCCAACTACCTCTTTAACATTGCAAGCATTAGAAGCGGTATTGCGTGGTGGAGAAACACTTTTAGATGTAGGAACTGGTTCTGGCGTCTTAAGTATCGCAGCAAAATATTTAGGAGCCAAAGATGTTTATGCCTATGATCTGGATGAAGTGGCTGTTCGTGCAGCGAAAGAAAATATGGATATGAATGAAGTAGCCAAAGATGTTCACGTAGCTGCTAATGATTTATTGAACGGCATCACAATCGAAAGTGATGTTATCGTGGCGAACATCTTAGCAGATATTATTTTGTTGATGATCCCTGATGCTTGGCGCTTATTAAAACAAACGGGGCGCCTGATCGTATCTGGTATCATCGAAGAAAAAAAACAAATGGTCATTGACGCCATGAAAGAACAGGGCTTTGTCGTTGATCAAATTTTCCAACAAAAAGATTGGTATGCAATTATCTTGAAAAAGCCTGAGGTGGAATAAATGCAACGTTACTTTTTAGAAGAGGCGTATCAACCAAATACACGCTTCGAACTTTCGGGAGAGGTATTTCATCATATCGTACGGGTCATGCGCATGGCGCCAAAAGATCAAGTCTATTTAGCATTCAACGATCAAGTATCGATTCGTGCGGAGATCACAGAAATCAGTGAAGATACCGTTTATTTGAGCGAGCTTGAAAAAGAAAAAAGCCAAAAGGAATTACCCAATAACATCACGATTGCCAGTGGTTATCCAAAAGGGGATAAACTAGACTGGATCGTTCAAAAAGGAACAGAATTAGGGGCGCATGGATTTATTGGCTTTCCAGCTAAAACATCTATTGTAAAATGGGATGCGAAAAAAAGAAACAAACGTCAAGAACGTTTGAACAAAATTGCTCAAGAAGCAGCTGAACAATCTCATAGACAGATTGCGCCCCAAGTGGAATTATTGGAAAGTCAGCAAGCTCTTTTTGATCGACTATCTGCTTATGATGTGTTGTTGATTGCTTATGAAGAGTCAGCAAAACAAGGAGAACTAGCCAATTTAGCTAAGGTATTCCAAGAACTCACTGATGGTAGTCGGATTTTAGCCGTTTTTGGTCCTGAAGGAGGTCTTGCTCCTGAAGAAGTTGAAGCCTTTGTTGAAAAAGGTGGAATCTTATGTGGATTAGGACCACGGATTTTACGTACGGAGACGGCACCCCTTTATCTTTTAAGTGCGGCAAGTTATCAGTGGGAGCTCACTCACTGATAATAACTGAATAAAATCAGGAAAAATTGAAAAAATTCCGAACAATCTGTATAATAAAAACAATTATTTTATTGTAAACAACGGATGACATCAAATGAATGGTGTGCATGAGTTTGTTTCTAGTTATGTTATAAAAAAGAAGAATGGTTTTTAATATTATTCGGAGCAACAGCTGTTGTTCGTAACCTTTGAAAGGGGGATGTTCCATGCCAAAAGAAGAATTATTGACAGGTCCTGGAGTGATTAAATTGGTTAGCCAATACATGGGACCTGATCATGTAGCATTTGTTCAAAAAGCTTGCGATTATGCAACGGCTGCTCACGATGGCCAGTTTCGTAAATCAGGCGAACCATACATTATCCATCCTATCCAAGTTGCTGGGATCTTAGCTGATTTAAGAATGGACCCCCATACTGTTGCAACTGGTTTTTTGCATGATGTTGTAGAAGACACCGACGTTACTTTGGATGATTTGAAAGAAGAATTTGGTCCAGACGTTGCGATGTTAGTTGACGGTGTAACGAAACTAGGGAAAATCAAATACAAATCACATGAAGAACAATTAGCAGAAAATCATCGAAAGATGTTATTAGCTATGGCGCAAGATTTACGTGTAATTATGGTGAAATTAGCTGATCGACTACATAACATGCGTACGCTAAAACATCTTCGTGAAGATAAACAACGTCGAATCGCCCAAGAAACTTTAGAAATTTATGCACCATTAGCTCATCGCTTGGGGATCAGTCGAATCAAATGGGAATTAGAAGATACCGCACTTCGCTATCTCAATCCTAAACAATATTATCGAATCGTGCATTTGATGCAAACGAAACGAGAAGAACGAGAAAAATATGTCAACGCCACAGTCGAAGATATTCGTCTAGCAACAGAAGAACTAGATATTTATGCAGAAATCTATGGACGTCCTAAACACATTTATTCTATTTATCGGAAAATGAAAGACCAAAAGAAACAATTCAATGAAATCTATGATTTACTTGCAATACGGGTAATCGTTGACTCTATCAAGGATTGTTATGCTGTTTTAGGAGCAATCCATACCAAATGGAAACCAATGCCAGGGCGGTTTAAAGATTATATTGCTATGCCTAAAGCAAATATGTATCAATCCTTGCATACAACAGTCATTGGACCAGCTGGAAATCCGGTAGAGATCCAGATACGAACTCAAGAAATGCACGAAATCGCCGAGTTCGGGGTGGCTGCACATTGGGCATACAAAGAAGGTAAAAATGATAAGGTCGAACCAGATGGTATCACGAAACAATTAAGCTGGTTCCACGAAATCATTGAATTGCAAGATGAAAGTTATGACGCTTCAGAATTTATGGAAGGTGTCAAAGGAGATATCTTTAGTGATAAGGTCTATGTTTTCACTCCTAAAGGGGACGTGACAGAACTGCCAAAAGGTTCTGGACCTTTAGATTTTGCTTATAGTATCCATACTGACATTGGAAATAAAACAACGGGTGCCAAAATCAACGGCAAAATGGTTCAATTAGATTATAAGTTGAAAAATGGAGACATTATTGAGATTTTGACTTCTCCTAATTCGTTTGGTCCAAGTCGAGATTGGTTGAAATTAGTTGCTACGAGTAAAGCTCGCAATAAAATCAAACGTTTCTTCAAAGCGCAAGACAGAGAAGAAAATATCATCAAAGGACATGAAGCAATCACAAAATGTATTATCGATCTAGGCTTTGCACCAAAAGAAATTTTAGCAAAAAGTAAGCTGCAAGATGCTTTAGAAAAGCTGAATTATCAAACGGAAGATGATATGTATGCAGCTGTGGGTTATGGTGAAGTCAGTGCATTGACGATGGCGAACCGTTTGACTGAAAAAGAAAGAAAAGAACAAAAGATCGAGCAACAAAAACAAGAAGCTGAAGAAATCATGAACCAACCGAAAAAAGAACCGGAAAAAATGAAGGTTCGCCATGAAGGTGGTGTCGTGATTCAAGGTGTCGATAACTTGTTGATTCGGATCAGTCGTTGCTGTAACCCGATCCCTGGAGATGATATCGTGGGTTATATCACTAAAGGAAGAGGAATCTCAATTCACCGAAGAGACTGTCCGAATGTCCAAGTAGACAAGCCGAATGTGGCCGAACGCCTGATCGAAGTTGAATGGGAAGATACCTCGAATACCAGAAAAGAATATGATGCTGATCTGGAAATTTATGGTTATAATCGTTCCGGCATGTTAAATGATGTCTTACAAACGGTAAATACCATGACTAAAAACTTAAACAGCGTAGAAGCGAGAACCAACAAAGACAAAATGGCAACGATCCATTTAACAGTAGGGATCCAAAATCTTGCTCACCTAAAGAGCATCGTGGATAAAATCAAAGCTGTACCAGATGTGTATAGCGTGCGACGAACCAATGGTTAGGAGGAAAACACGTGAGAGCTGTTGTCCAGCGAGTAAGTAAAGCTTCAGTGACGATCGATCAACAAGAAGTTGGGACGATCGATCAAGGGCTGGTTATTTTACTAGGTATTCATGAAAAAGATACGCAAGATGATGTTGATTATTTAGTAAAAAAAATTGCACAAATGCGTATTTTTGAAGATGAACAAGGAAAAATGAACCGTAGTGTAGAAGATGTCGAAGGACAAATTTTGAGTGTGTCCCAATTTACGCTGTTTGCAGATACTAAAAAAGGAAATCGTCCAAGTTTCATCTCAGCAGCTCGTCCCGAAACAGCTATTCCACTATACGAGGCTTTTAATGAAGGGATTAGAAATAGAGGGATTACCGTAGCAACCGGCCAATTTGGAGCTGACATGGCAGTATCTTTGATCAATGACGGTCCGGTTACTATCATTATTGATTCTCAAAATAAATAAGAGATGCTAGTATATTCATAATTGATTGAAATAAGATGAGCAGGACTCGTCAATTTCTTTAACCGATCCTCAGTGATTCGCACAAGCGATGAATCTTTGAGTGATCGGTTTTTTGTGTGCCTACTCGAAAAGTGTCATACAGATGGGGGAACCTATTTTTTAAGGAAAAAAGAGTGATTTTAGAGGAGAAATAGTCCTAAAATCGAGTCCATTTGGTCTTTTTGGTTTTAGAACACTTTTTTTGTCAGCTATCTAAAAAAAGATAAGCTAATAATAGATGAAGTGTTCTATTGGAGGAGATAAAAGATGAAAGAGGTACCAGTAGTCGATATAAAGATAACCGAGATTAAAAAACGATATGAGCAAGGTTATCACTTGTTAGAGGAATTACGTAAAGAGGTAAATGCGCCAGTAGTGAAAGCAAAAATCTTCAATAAAGAAGCGATTGTGATCTATGGAAAAGAAGCCGCTCAAATTTTTTATGATCCAAGGAATTTCAAACGAAAAGGAGCAATGCCTAAATTAGTATTAAAAACGTTGTTTGGGAAAGATGGTGTTCAAACACTAGACGGTGCCCAACACCATCATCGCAAATCGATTTTTATGGATTTGATGACACCGGAAAGAATGGATACGTACCATCAAATTTTAGAAAAAAATTTGTCTCAAGCGTTAAACGAACAACATGGACAATTTGAATTATTTGATTTAAGTAAACAAGTACTATTTACTTCGATTTGTGAATGGTCAGGAATCAACTTAGCAGAATTGACCGATGAAGAAATCAATCAGTTCGCTGATTACCAAATTTCTATGATCAGTGGGACATTTACGTCGCCAATCGATCATATCAAAGGGGTTGAAAATCGTAAAAAATCTGAACAATGGGCTCAAAGGTTGATTGAGGATGCACGAGCAAACCCTGTTCCAAGTAAAGAAGATGTCGCTTTATATGCTTTTGCCCAAGCAACTGATCTTGATGGTAATTTGTTGCCAATCGAAGTGGCTGCGGTGGAATTGCTCAATATTATTCGACCAACTGTAGCATTGACAGTCTGGGCAGCTTTGATGGGACATGCTTTATTCAGTCGACCAGACTTAAAACAGCAGTTGAAAAATGACTTTACAGAACTTCAAGATCCGTTTATTCAGGAAATGCGCCGTTACTATCCATTTTTCCCAATGTTGCCAGCAATTGCTTTAAAAGATGTGTCAGTTGACGGCTATCTTATTCCTAAAGATAGTTGGGTTATTTTGGATCTATATGGGACGAATCATGATGAGCGTACAATCGATGTGCCAGATTCATTCATAATCAAACGTTATTTAGGGAAAGCAAAAGATCTTTCTTACGAAGAGGAATATGAGATGATTGCTCAAGGTGGAGGAGACTTTCGACAAATGCATCGCTGTGCAGGAGAATGGATCACTTTACACAGTTTACGGGTCTTTTCTGACCAATTAGTCAATCATTATGAATTTTCAGTACCTGAACAAGATTGGACGATCCCTAGTAATCAATTTCCAACTTATCCTAATAGTCGTGTACTCTTATATAAAGAATAGTACGTAGAAAATAAAAAGTCTGAAATATAAATCTCATTCTGTAGTGCCCCCCAAAAGTTAGACTAAAAAACTAACTTTTGGGGGGCGCTTTATTTTTTATTCTAAAACAAGTAAACGGTGTTCAAGAAGCAACTCCTCAGCAATAAGCGATGATTTTCTAAAATATGAGAAGCTATTTTAAAAAATCCTCTCTTATTCGCTCGGAGCTGATCGCTTCTTTCACAACCTCTTGTTTCAAAAGTTCTTTTAGTTTAGCTTTTTTTCTTTTTGTTTTAGACTAAAGAAAAAAGGAGGAATTGCGAATGGCAGAAATAAGAATTGGACATTCACAAGTTTACGCTGAACAACTTGGCTTAGGAGCGAATGCGATCGGTGGTCATAATCTCTTTGCTAACTTAAAAGATGAAACTGGGAAAGAAGTTGTACGAACCGCTTTGCAAAACGGCATCAATTTAATTGATACTGCTTATGCTTATGGAAATGGACGTTCAGAAGAACTGATCGGTGAAGTCTTGCAAGAAAATGAATTTGATCGTTCACGGGTGATCATTGCCACTAAAGCTGCCCATGTTCCTGGACAAAAAGGGGTATTCAATAATTCACCAGAATTTTTGACCCGTTCTGTAGAAGAAGCACTCCGACGTTTACAAACTGATTATATTGATATTTTTTATATCCATTTTCCAGATAAAGAAACGCCAAAAAATGAAGCAGTCGCTGCGTTGCACAAACTAAAAGAAGCAGGGAAGATCCGTGCAATCGGTGTTTCTAATTTTTCAATGGCTCAACTGAAAGAAGCAAATCAAGATGGTTATGTTGATGTTGTTGAAGATAAATTTAGTTTGATCCATCGTGAAGCTGAAAAAGAACGTTGGCCTTATCTTGAACAACATAACATTAGTTTCGTCCCTTATTTTCCACTTGCTTCCGGCTTGTTAACGGGAAAATATCACTTAAATAGTCTTCAAAGTATGGCGCCAGATGACCCTCGTAAGAAGAATCCGGATTTTCAAGGAGAGAGGTTTGAAAAAATCATTCAGGCTGTCGAACAACTTGCACCGATTGCGAAAAACAATCAAGCTAGTATTGCTCAACTCGTTTTAGCTTGGTATATGAAAAATCCACGGATTTCTGTCGTGATACCTGGAGCGAAAAAACCGGAACAAGTTAGAGATAATGCTCGTGCATTAGATATTCATTTATCGTCCACTGATTACCATACCATTGATCAACTCTTTAAAGATTTTTAGAAAAATACAGAGAAGGTCGTGACAGAAGAAGTTAGCTCTGAAAAAAATGAGCGTGTGCTGGAATGAAGGAGGCTAGTAATTAAGGAGATGTTTCATTCAGCTAGTCGGTTAGCACCTTATTAATTCTCAGCTGATTTACAGATTTTTCTTGACTTTACGCCTTGTTTTTAGTAGGTTATAGGTAATATTGAAAATATCAATGAAAGAGCGAGTAAGTTTCTGAAGCTTTACAAGAGAGGATCATCAAGGCTGAAAATGATCTAAAGTTTTAGGTTCTAAAAGACACTCTGGAGATGGACGAGTGAAAAGCCGTCCCGTGTACGAGCGTTAATCGTTAGAGGAAAGAGCAATCTTTCAAAAATAGGTGGTACCGTGTATGAATTAGTCATTCACCCTTGTTCGTAATGAATAAGGGTGGATTTTTTTTTACATAGAAAAGTAAAGGGGAGAAAAAAATGAGTTTCCAAAGACCAAAAGGAACAAATGATATTTTACCTGGTGAGTCAGAAAAATGGCAGTTCGTGGAAGAAACAGCGCGTTTATTGTTTAGAGATTATCAATACAATGAAATCCGCACGCCTATTTTTGAACACTATGAAGTCATTTCTCGAAGTGTAGGGGATACAACGGATATCGTGTCAAAAGAAATGTATGATTTCTATGACAAAGGGGAACGCCACATCACTTTACGTCCAGAAGGAACAGCACCGATCGTTCGTTCTTTTGTGGAACATAAATTATTTGGACCAGAATATGCAAAACCTTATAAAACATTTTATATGGGACCAATGTTTCGTTATGAACGCCCTCAAAAAGGTCGTTTACGTCAATTCCATCAAATCGGAGTAGAAGCTTTTGGTTCTGACAATCCAGCAACTGACGTAGAAAGTATGGTTATGGCCCTTGATTTCTTCAAACAATTAGGAATCACTCAAATTCGATTAGTGATCAACTCGCTAGGAGATAAAGAAACGCGTCAAGCATATCGTCAAGCATTGATCGACTATCTTTCACCATTTGAAAAAGAGTTGAGTGAAGATTCACAACGTCGTTTGCATGAGAATCCGTTGCGGGTGTTAGATAGTAAAGACAAACGTGATCAAAAGTTTGTTGCTGATGCACCATCGATTTTAGATTTCTTAAGCGAAACAGCACAAAAACATTTTGATATGGTCGTTGCTATGTTGGATGCACTTAATATACCTTACGAAATCGATAGCACGATGGTTCGAGGGTTGGATTACTATACACATACAATCTTTGAGATTATGAGTGATGCACCAAAGATGGGCGCACAAGCGACGATTTGTGCAGGTGGACGTTACGATAATTTGGTTGAAGAACTAGGCGGACCTCAAACACCCGGTTTTGGTTTTGCGATGGGGATCGAACGCTTGCTGTTAACAATGGAAGCAGAAGAAGTCGTGATTCCGGCATTTAATGAATTAGATGCTTATGTTGTGGCTTTAGGCGAAGAAACGAATATCGAAGCATTGAAACTGGTGCAAACGATCCGCAATTTTGGGTTTTCAGCTGATCGTGATTTTATGGATCGTAAAGCAAAAGCACAATTCAAAACGGCTGATAAAGCGAATGCTAAGTTAGTGTTAGTTATTGGCGGAGATGAGCTGGAAAACCAAACGGTCACAGTCAAATCAATGGCTAATAGAAAAGAAAAAAGCTTTAGTTTAACAGAAGTTTATGAACATTTTGATGAAGTCTATGATGAAATGACTTTATTCGAGTAGGAGGAAAAAGAAAAATGGCACAAAGAACAACTTATTGCGGTTTGATTTCAGCAAAAGAACTAGATCAAACTGTTACATTAAAAGGGTGGGTACAAAAGCGAAGAGACCTAGGGGGAGTAATCTTTATTGATTTACGTGACCGAGAAGGAATCGTCCAAATCGTTTTCAATCCTGAAGTCAATAAAGAAGCATGGGAAATCGCGGATAAATGTCGGAGTGAATACGTGATTGAAATCACTGGTGTGGTTCGTAAACGTGAGGAGCTAGCCATCAACCCTAAAATGGTCACTGGTGAATATGAAGTATTCGCAAACGAAATTGTTATCTTGAACAAAGCAAAAACACCACCGTTTTTGATTGAAGACGATCAAACAGTCGGAGACGAGATCCGTATGAAATATCGTTATTTAGATTTGCGTCGTCCAAAAATGACGAAAAATATCAAAATGAGAAATGAAACAACGAAAGCAATCCGTCATTATTTAGATGATAATGATTTCATGGATATCGAAACACCTTATTTAGGAAAATCAACGCCAGAAGGGGCTCGTGACTATCTTGTTCCTTCGCGTGTTTACCCAGGGCACTTTTATGCTTTACCTCAATCACCGCAGTTGTTTAAACAATTATTGATGAACGCAGGGTTTGATCGTTACTACCAAATCGTTCGTTGTTTCCGTGACGAAGATCTTCGTGGTGATCGTCAGCCAGAATTTACTCAAGTAGATATTGAAACGACATTCTTGACGGCAGAAGAAATCCAAGATTATACCGAAGGCTTGATTGCGAAAGTGATGAAAGATGTTCGTGGAATCGACGTTACTTTACCGTTTCCTCGCATGACGTATGACGAAGCAATGAATCGCTACGGTAGTGATAAACCAGATACACGTTTTGAGATGGAGTTGATCGACTTAAGTGAAATCGTCAAAGATGTTGATTTCAAAGTCTTCCAAATGGCTCTTGAAAAAGGTGGCGTCGTCAAAGTTTTAAATGCTAAAAATGCTTCAAGCAACTACTCTCGTAAAGATTTAGATAATCTTGGGCAATACGCTAGCCAATTTGGTGCGAAGGGATTAGCTTGGCTAAAAGTAGAAGAGGACGGCTTGAAAGGTCCAATCGCTAAATTTATGGGAGATGCAACAGAAGCAATCGTTCAAGCGACAAACGCTGAAGTTGGAGACATTTTATTATTTGGTGCGGATACAAAAGAAATCGTAGCTGCAACACTAGGGGCAATCCGTACACGCTTAGGAAAAGAATTAGGCTTAATTGATGAATCAAAATTCAATTTCTTGTGGATCACAGAATGGCCACAATTTGAATATTCTGCAGAAGAAGGACGCTACGTATCCGCTCATCATCCATTTACGATGCCAAAAGAAGAAGATCTTGAACGCTTGAGTACAGATCCAGCTAGTGTCTATGCAGAAGCATATGATATCGTATTGAATGGCTATGAGCTAGGCGGTGGCTCAATCCGGATCCATACTCGTGAAATCCAAGAAAAAGTCTTAGAAACTTTAGGCTTTACGAAGGAACAAATGGAAGAACAATTTGGTTTCCTATTAACTGCATTGGATTATGGTTTCCCACCACATGGCGGTATTGCTCTTGGCTTGGACCGTTTTGTGATGTTACTTGCTGGTGAAGAAAACATTCGTGAAGTTATTGCTTTCCCTAAAAATGGTAGAGCAGCAGATGTCATGAGTGATGCACCAAGTACGGTATCAGATGCCCAATTATTTGACTTGAATATTGATGTAACCAGCATGGACTAAGTTTATTCGTATTGAACAAAAGACTAGTAACTCAATTCCATTGATCGTTTTATAAATAATAAGTACGGGAGTCTGGACTAGGTGTAAAAAGACTCTCGTACTTGTTTATGTTGTCTTGATTTAATTCCAAAACGATTTATAATTAAGTCATAGCGTATAATGTCAGTTGAGTTTTAACCCATATTTTCAATGGATGCTACGTTTAGTGATGCGATAGGCGAAGAATGAATCCTTCTTTTTGGTTAGTGTAATGATGGATCATTATAGAGTAGTCACTGAACGTAATCGTTCGTTCTTTCATTATATACTACGTATCTTTACTCACTATCCAAATTAAAATTAAGAAAGGAAATTCCGGGTAAAGAGAGAAATTGACTTCCAGCCAATGATTGTCTCTTCATACGAATTCATATGAAAATTACGAGATCGTAACCGGAAATACAAAGCAATGAAAAAAACTTTCGAAAATTGGGCGCATCATGATTATACGACCAAGCTTTCGGTATCTATCGTTTATGCATTGATTGCATCAGTAGCACTAAACTTTTTTTATCAACCAGGACATATTTATTCAAGCGGAATCACTGGCTTGGCACAAATACTGACTACTTTATCTAAATCGTTGATTGGATTCGAAGTACCCGTCTCAACGACTTTATACTTATTGAATATTCCTTTATTTGTTCTTGCTTGGGTGAAGATCGGTAAGAAGTTTACGATTTTTACATTTATCACCGTGACATTGACGTCACTTTGTATCCATATCCTTCCTCTAACGGTTCTTTCAACTGATCCAATCATCTGCGCGATTTTTGGGGGAGCTGTGATGGGGTTAGGGATCGGGTTAGCCTTAAGAAATGGCTTATCCTCAGGTGGTTTGGATATCGTCAGTATCACTATTCGTAAAAAGACAGGAAAATCGATTGGTTCAATTTCGATTTACTTCAATGCATTGATTGTTTTCGTAGCTGGTATCCTTTTTGGCTGGCAATACATGTTTTATAGCGCACTTTCGATCTTTGTCAGTGGGAAAGTAACCGACGTGATGTATACGAAACAAAAGAAAATGCAAGTGATGATCGTAACGAAGCATCCCGAACGAGTAGTCAATGAAATCCAAAACTGTATGCGTCGTGGAATCACGATCATCAATGAGGCAGAAGGAGCTTACAAGCACGATAAACAAACGGTGTTGATGACGATCGTTACACGCTATGAGTTGCCTTTGTTAAGAGAAGCGATGAAAGCTTCTGATCCACAAGCGTTTGTCAGTATCGCCGAAAATGTCCAAATTCTTGGTCGGTTTTATGAAGAGGGCGTTTAGTGCAAGTGCAACTTATTGACAGAAAAAGTGACATATCCAAATAAATGAATCGATCAGTGTGGCTGGAAACAACTTTATTCTACAAATCGTTTGATAAAGTTGGGCATTGTGTAGCTTGATTTGTATCTGGAGGGTGAGAATCTTCAAACAGTTTATCCTGTTTTGAGATTTTCACCCTTCATTTTGCTAAATTTGTCGTAACGATCTTAGTAAAGTGATTCTTTCAGTTAGATGTAATCTTACTGAGACTTCAAGGTTATTTTTAGTTATACGTTGTTCATAGTTGAATTTTTATTAAAGTTGCGGAAAAAGTTATTCTTTTTTTCAAAGTTTTATGGGAAGATAGAAATGATAGCGAAAATCACATGAATTTTTCTTGCTATTTTTGTACAATACACGTATATTACAAATGAAAAAAGTTTATGAAAAGTTGGAATATTGAATGGAAAAACAAAAAAGGTTAAAAAATAGTCGCTACATTACTGGTTTTGACGGTATTCGTTCTTTGGCAGTAGTAGGAGTGATTTTGTACCATTTGCTCCCTACAAGTTTGAAGGGTGGTTATTTGGGCGTCCCGATATTTTTTGTTGTATCAGGCTATTTGATCACTGATTTATTACGGCAAGAATGGGAACAAAATGGCAAAATCAATATTTGGCAGTTTTATGTCCGACGAATGAAAAGGTTATATCCAGGATTAGTGTTTTTACTAATCACTGCATCTGCTTATATTACGTTATTTCAACGAGGGTTATTGAATAACTTACGAGGAACAGTCGTTAGTAGTTTATTGTATGTCAACAACTGGTGGCAAATAAAAAATGGTTTGTCTTATTTTGATCGATTTGCCAATGAATCACCGTTTACCCATATTTGGTCATTGGCGGTGGAAGGTCAAAACTACTTAGTTTGGCCCATTCTTTTTGTTTTGTTAATGGTTTTTGTACGTAAAAAGAAGTGGATCGTTTATACAGTCTTAGGAGGATCACTTATTTCTGCGATCCTCATGATGATCCTGTTTACGCCAGGCGGCGATCCAACTCGAGTATATTATGGAACAGATACGCGATTGTTTTCAATTTGGTTAGGAAGTGCTTTGGCTTTTGTCTGGCCAAGTACCCGATTGAAAAAAAATATTCCAAAGCAAGCAAAACGGGTGTTGAATCTAGCCGGATTGATTTCACTGATCGCATTGATCCTCTTCTTTTTCTTGTTAGATGATCATTATAGTTTTGTCTATTATGGGGGCATGCTGTTAGTTAGTCTCTTCTGTGTCGTTTTAGTTGCGGTAACAGCGCATCCAGGCGCAAGTGTGAACAAATGGTTAACCAATCCCGTGTTTTCTTGGATCGGTAAACGAAGTTACGGCATCTATCTGTATCAATTTCCAGTCATGATTTTTTATGAAGCAAAAGTTGCGAATATTGCGGATCATGTTTTGCTTCATACATTGATCGAGATTTCATTGATCCTGATCATTAGCGAACTTTCTTATCGCTACATTGAACGTCCTTTGGCACGATTCGATTATGGACAAACGATTCAAGTAGTCAAAGGCTGGTTCACTAAGCCGATTATCAGCAAGCAAAAACCTTGGGTCATTCCGGGAACATTGATGGTTTTGATCGCTCTTGTTGGTTTTGTTACAGCACCTAAGAATTCAGTGACTGCGGATCAAAAAAAATTACAAGCACAAATTGCTGAAAGTAAAAGATTGGCGGAGGAAAGCCAGAAAAATGAAGATAATAATTCCAACACCGTTGATCAAGCAGTTCTTGATAAATATGGGCTAACAGCTAAACAAGGAAAGAAAGCGCAGAAATTAGAATTGACAGCATTTGGGGACTCAGTCATGTTAGATGCAGCGACTGATTTGAAGGAGTTATATCCTAAAGTTGTTGTTGATGGAGACGTTGGTCGACAATTATATGCGAGTGAGCCATATATTGAAGAACTGAAAAAACAAAACTTATTGAAAGATACGGTTTTGATTGGCTTAGGAACAAATGGAGCCTTTTCTGAATCGCAATTTGATAGCATCATGAGTGCCTTAGGAGATCGTAAAGTTTACTGGGTAAATGTCCGCGTTCCTACAAAACGTTGGCAAAACGATGTGAATGCCTTGTTAGCACAAATGGCTAAAAAATACGATAATCTTACATTGATCGACTGGTATGATTATAGTAATAGCCACAATGATTGGTTTTATGATGACCAAGTACATCCAAATCCAGAAGGAATGAAACACTATATCCATTTAGTAAGTGAAACTTTATTAGGGAAAGATAAAACGAAGAAAACTGTTTCAAGTGAATCAACCCAAAATGATACGAATACTAATAGTGGTAGTGTAGCTAGTTCTGCTAATGGAAATGGTAGTACGGAATAGTTGAATAAGAGATAAGACATCTTGATTTTCCAGCTCTTTGTCAATAAGGACTGATAAGTGCTATAAAATTAAATCCGGGTCAGAATGAACCTCATTCTGACCCGGATTTTTTGTTATTTCACGTTAATTAATTGATTGCTCAAAAAGATCCTAATATTCATGTTCTCAAATGATTTAAATCCGTAAGCTACACGTTTGACTGTCTTTATGGGGGGATTCTTTGCTTCTATTTTTCCATTAGAGTAAGGGTAAATCAGTGCATTGGTAATTCCTTCTTCATAAGAAAGAAGGTTTTGAAGTTTCGCTCAAAAGCGATCATCCAGCGCTTCTGGAAGTTTTCTTAATAAGGAGAAGAATAAGATAGAATCTTTGAGATGAAACATCTTCTTCTTCCTAGGTCAATTAATAGTTGAAAAAATAATAAATAAAATCAAAAGTATAATTTCAATCAGTGGTTCAATCCAAATTTTTTCTGAATTTATAAATACATTCTTTTTATTTTTAACTAGTCCACCACCATATTCTTTTGGAAGTATTAGTTCCAAGAGAAAACCAAATAATAATGGTATTAAAAATACATACTTAGATCCTTTTATTAGTAAGTAGACAGAAGAAAAACTAAGTAAGAACTGTATTACTTTGACTATTCTAATAGAACGAATCGTTTTTAATTTCAATATACTGTCACCTTTCGTTTATACAAGAATCATAACTTTATCTTTCCTATAAAGTTAATACGCCAGTGTATTGATAATATGCACCAATATGCGTGCCGTTTTTATACTTGCCCGTCCACTTCACATAGCCTTGGTATTTTTTTCCGTCTTTATATTTAACTTGCCAAATTTTTGTCAAGCTTGGAATCCAACGACTTGATCCATGTGGTTTGTTTTGCATATAAACATACTCAGAAAAATTAAGCGTGCTGGCGCTACTATGTATCATTAATCCTGACATGTCATACTGTATATTATTAGTGGGTTCGGCTATAACTTCTTCAGTACCAGCCATAGTGTTTTCACTGGCAAAAGCAACTTCATCTATAATAATCATTGAACACGTCATTACCATGTATGTAGTTAAAATTAAGCCTTTTAGTATCACTTTTTTCATTATTCTTCACCTCCTTAAATTAATTTGACACCATACTTCCTATTTCAATTTATCACGTTACCTTTAAATGCTGCCGATATTTTCACAAAGTATCGTTTTAAACTTATAACTGCTAATAATTTTTGATTTTTGGTTGTAACTTTATGTAAAAATCATCAAATCCATAAAACGCCTCAACATTATTTTAATTCTTTGTCAATAAGAACCGATGAGTGGTATAAATTCAAATACGGATCAGAATGAACCTCATTCTGACCCGGATTTTTTGTTATTTAACGTCAATTAATTGATTGCTCAAAAAGATCCTAATATTCATGTTCTCAAATGATTTAAATCCGTAAGCTACACGTTTGACTGTCTTTATGTGGGGATTCTTCTGGAAGCTTTCGTAAGCAACCTCGATACATCATCAGTCCCATAAATTATAGAGCCGATTTTCCTCTATCAATAAGTGCTGAACTCATTTGAAAGGATCTCAAGATGTCTTTTCAATTGTTTGAAGTAGGTAACAATCAACAGCCAAAAAACTAATTTTTGTGTTTTTGTTTAGTTCTCGTACATTCCCTTAAAAGGTCGATTCAGCCCCAGTAATATTGACCCAAATTATTGTTCTGGCAACATGTGAGAGGGCTGTGTCTTTAAATACCGTTCTTTTTGAGTGCGCGTGAGTTTTTTAAAGGCTGCTTCGGCTTTTGTTGCGTCACTCCTAGTTGCAAACACCTCAGCATGGATCATTTTGACGGGGCGCCTTTTTTGTAATCGGGTATATTTAGCTCCTGTCCCATGATTGTGTTCTGCTAATCTTCTTGAAAGATCCGTCGTATAGCCACCGTAAAACGTGCCATCTTTACAAGCTAAGACATAAAAATAATGCTCACTGGCCATAAAGAATTTCTCGGATTTCATTTGTATAGCTACCATCAGGCATGTATGTGATCAACGGTGAAGCAACTTTAAAGCCATCTAATTTGCCTTCTTTGATTCCTTCGATCAACAAAATATTTGCCTCTTTCCCCATTTTTGGATAAACGAATTGAATTTTTTTAGGGGCGATACGGTGTTTTTCTAGTAACTGAATAATTTCTAAAAAGCGGTCTGGGCGATGGACCATTGCAAAGCGTCCATTGGTTTTTAATAATTTACTAGAAATTTGGATCACATCTTCAAGGGTAGTATGGATTTCATGTCGAGCAATCGCTAAATGCTCATTCGGATTTTTTTTATTGGTTGGTAATCCCTTAAAATAAGGGGGATTACAGACGACTAAATCACATGAATTATGACGAACAACGGATAAACTTTCTTTTAAATCAAGCGTATGGATGGTCATTTGGTGTGTTAGCTCGTTTAATTGGATACTACGTCTTGCCATATCCGCTAAACGTGGTTGAATTTCGATTCCATCAATCAACGCATTCGTTCGTTTGCTCAAAAAAAGACCGACTGCACCATTTCCTGCACAGAGGTCAACGATTTGTCCTTTTTTCGGTACACGTGCAAAATGAGCAAGTAAAACAGCGTCTAGTGAAAAAGAAAAAACGTGAGGACTTTGAATGATTTTAATATCATTTGCATATAATTGATCGATCCGTTCATCTTCGTGAAGCATGGGTTCCCTCCAAAATGAAAAAACTAAGTGATTGTATTATACTATTTTTATAAAAAAGAACCAAGGTACCTTGTAAAGTTTCCTAAATTTAGGCATACTATGACCATACACCTAGAAAGGAAGAGACTATGTTCTATCGATTTATGAGAGGGCTAGTCCGAGTGATCTTAGCAGTGATCAACGGCAATGCCCGATATGAAAATAAAGAAGTTTTACCACAAGATGAGAATTATATTTTGGTAGCGCCACATCGAACTTGGTGGGATCCTTTATATCTTGCTGTAGCAGCTTCGCCTAAAGAATTTAGCTTTATGGCAAAAGAAGAATTATTCAAAAATCCAGTATTACGATTTATTTTGACACATGCCCATGCGTTTCCAGTAAAAAGAGAAAATCCAGGACCTAGTGTCATCAAAACGCCTGTTAAAATTTTAAAATCTACTCATTTAGGTTTGATCATGTTCCCAAGTGGAACAAGACATGCAACGGAATTAAAAGGCGGAATGGCATTGATTTCTAAAATGTCAAAAGCAAAAATCGTTCCTGCTGTCTACCAAGGACCATTGACTTTGGGTGACTTATTCAAGCGCAAACGTGTGGTTGTGCGTTTTGGTGAACCAATCGATTTGTCTGATATCAAAAAAACAGACAAAGAAGGAATGGCAGAAATCGAACGTAGAACACAAGCCGCTTTCGATCAACTAGACAAAGAAGTCAATCCTGACTTTAAATATGAAATCAAAAATAAAAAGTAAATGATTCTTTTTCAATAAAAATCAAAGCGCAAGGTAATGATAAAAGTTGTGATTCTTTCTAAGCATGGGACTATCTATGTTTATACGGAATCAGCAACTTTTTTTCATTGTCTATTTGTTTTAGTCCGTAATGATCCTAGGTATCATGTAATGAGGGGAAGTGTTATAATAATTAGAAGGACATTTTTTGAGGTGATGAGATGCGTTTTTTACATACAGCTGATTGGCATATTGGAAAAAAACTACAAGGATACGATCGAATCAAGGAACAAGAGCATGTTTTAACCCAGATCTTAGCAATTGCAAAAGAAGAAAATGTTGATGCAATCGTGATTGCGGGAGATCTTTATGATCGAAGTGTTCCGTCAGTGGATGCCATTGAAGTGTTCAATCAATTGATGGTCGAATGGAATCTACGGGAAGGATTTCCGATTTTTGCGATATCCGGAAATCATGATAGCGGTATTCGTCTTTCGACAGGAACACCTTGGTTCAGTCAGTCCGATTATTATTTACAAACTAGATTGGCAGAAGCCTTTCAACCAATCATATTCAAGGATACGCAATTTTTCCTTTTGCCTTATTTTGAACCAATCTCAGCGAGGATATATTTTGAAGATGAGCAGATACGCACCATTCAACAAGCAATGGAAAAAGTCATTGAGAAAATGAAAACGCAGTTTGACTCAACAAAAAAACAAGTGTTAGTGAGTCACTTTTTTGTGACCGGGAGTATGAAATCAGATTCAGAAACCAAAATTGAAGTAGGCGGATTAGATGCTGTTCCAGGAGATTTACTTGAACCATTTGATTATGTCGCATTAGGACACCTCCACAATCAAGCAGCATTGAATCAAAAAAATGCCCGTTACAGTGGGTCGCCTTTAAAATTTTCATTGTCAGAAATCAATCAAAAAAAAGGTGTTTGGATCGTAGATTTAGAAGAGGACGTCTCTTTGAATTTTCGAGAACTGACCCCGTTATATGATATTGAAGAAATAACAGCAAGTTTTAAAGAGCTGTTGAATCCAGATTTTTATCAGACGATCAATCGTGAAAATTATCTCCAAATTTATTTGGAAGATCGAACGATTATCCCTAACATGATGAATCAATTAAGAAAAATCTATCCACGGATACTTGGTGTGGAACGTTCAAACGGTCGAGTAGAACTGAAACAGGGAAAACAAAAAAAGATGATGACAAAGGATCCACATAAGATCGCACAAGGCTTTTTCAAAGAAATGACCAAGGAACAGTTGACGAACAAGCAGGAAATCTGGTTAAAAGAAACGCTACAAGAACTCACGGACAGGAATGATCAGTAATGAAACCCAAGAAATTACGACTAAAAAATTTTGGTCCTTTTATTGACGAGACAATTGATTTTGCGAAATTGACCGAAGCACCACTATTTTTGATTACTGGAAAAACAGGTGCAGGAAAAACGACTCTTTTTGATGGAATGACTTATGCATTGTTTGGTGAAACTTCTGGCAGAATCAGGACTGGTAAAGAAATGCGGTCTCTTTTTGCTACGCCTGAAGAAGAAACGTGTGTCTTTTTTTCATTTGAGCATCAGCGCCTGAATTATGAGATTGAACGTAAGCCAGAACAACTCTTGGCCAAACGTAAAGGTGAAGGCAATCGAAAGCAAGCAGCAAAAGTTTCTTTGACGATCTTTGATGAAGCGGGCAAAGAAATGCGCCAATACACGAAACGTAGTGAAGTGGATCAATTAATCAAAGAATTAATGAATCTGGATGCGAAACAGTTTTCTCAGATCGTTTTACTACCTCAAGGAGAATTTCGTAATTTTTTAATTTCATCAAGTAGTGAGAAAGAAATTGTCTTACGTAATTTGTTTGGCACGCAATTTTTCCAACAACTTAATGAACAATTGAAAGAAAAAGCCAAAGAACATCAAAAAAAATTAGATCATCTTGAGCAAGAATTGAGTTTGCTGCAAAAACGGTTTATCCCTTTGGACACAGGAACGGTTCCTGAAACCTTAAGTTTTGATGCGTTATTCACTTATTGGCAGGCAGAGCAAACAACATTACAAGAAAGACTTCTCCAAGAAAAAAATAAACTGGTTCATTTACAAGAACAACAAAAGCAATTAGAAGATACCTATTATCATTCGCAAACATTGCAAACACGTCAGGAAGAAAAGCAAAAATTAGAGCAAAAACATGCAGAATTGATCAAGCAAGAAAGTGAAATCAATGAAATAAAACAATGGATCACTCATTATGAATTTTCTGAACGACTGTTCGACACGTTGACACGAAGCCAAGAATACCAGAAAGAACAAGCAGAACTGATTGATAAAGAACAGACTTGTTCTGAAATATTCGTTCAACAAGAACAAGCGTATGCACAGTGGCATAAAGATGAACCTGAAAGAAAAAATGCCCAACAAGAAATGGAACATGCAGCGAATCGATTACAAGTCATGAAGTCATTAATCCCAATTGCGGAAGAATGGCAAAAAAAGCAAAATGAAAGTGAAGAGTTACAAAAGGCTAAGAAAAAAGCAGAAGAAAAAGAACAAAAAATTCTTCAAGAACAAGTCCAGTTAAAAGAAGAAGAACAAAGACTAGCAGAACTGCTGCTTGACCAAGATCGCTTGCACAGTGATCAATTGTGTTACGAACAACTTCGGCATGAGCAAGAAAAGTACCAAACTATCCTTACAGAAAATCACCAGAATACAGAACAGTTAAAGATGAATCAAACCAAGTTGTCCGAACTGATCACAAAACTCCAAGCTCAACAAGTAATGTTAAGCAAACAAAATAATCAAGTTGATCTTTTAAAGAGTCAATGGGCAAGCCAACAAATTGCGAAGTTGCAATTGCTATTATTACCAGGGCAACCTTGTCCAGTTTGTGGGTCAACGGAGCATCCTAAACAACAAAATGAGTATGTATTGCCTAATCAAGAAGAATTTGTCCAACTGGAAGCAAATTTAGCCGAGGCAGAAACAAATCTTGAACAAATCAATCAAGAAATAGGGCGTAGTGAAGCAGAAAAAGCACAAATAGAACAAAAAATAGCTGACTTGGAAAACTTCGGAACAGAAAAACAAGTAGAGATCCAAAAAAGCAAAGAACGATTACAACATTTGATCCAGCAATCGTTTAAATTTGCCATAGCAGATGATCCTCTTGTATCCTTAGAAAAAATCCAGCATGATTTGGATTCGCGTGCAGAGGCCATCACACAGGCAAAAATCGCTACTCAAACACTAACTGAACGTTTAAGTCTTATCGAAGATCAGCGAAAGAAGATCACCGAACAAATCAGCCAAAACAAAGAAGAGCTCCAACAAGTACAAGGGGAGCTTGTTACCTTGACGAAACAGTTAGAAGGACAAAATACTCAGACTTTGATTGAGGATGTCAACCAATTAGAAGAAAATGTTGCGATGAAAGCCCAATGGTTAGCAGAAGAAAAAACAAAAGAACTTCGTTTTTCTCAAGAAATCAGTTTGTTAAAAGCGCAAATGGCTAATATTCATGAGCAACAGGCAAAAATTGAAAATAAAATTCAGCGTATCCAAGAGCAAATTTCAGCAAAAATAAAAGAGCAAGCTTACTTTAAAGAAGCAGATGAGGTATTGGCATTTGCTAAACAAACAGTTGAATACCAAGAGAAGAGTCAACTGGTCAACGAATATGAGAAAGAACGATTAATCGTTGAAGACCGCTTAAGCCAGTTGAACTATGTTGCTTTAGCTGAAACACTTCCTGATTTAGAACAATTGGAGCAACAACTAGATGAACTAAAAGCTGCGGTTCAAACACAACAGGAACATTGTTATCACTTGCAAGAGCAAGAACAGCAGAATCAGCAAATCATCGAAGAATTTTCTTCGATTTATCAAGCGAGTCAAGAACAATTAGATGAATTGATCCAACTACAACAATTATCGCAAACGATGAATGGGGAAAACCCTAGAAAAACCAGCTTGGAAAGATACGTACTACAAGTGTATTTACAAGAAGTACTACAAGTGGCAAATGTGCGATTGCAACGTCTGACGAAAAATCGTTACCAATTTGAGCTTGCAGATGAAGTGGGAAGTTACCGTGGGAAAACAGGGTTGGAGATCAATATCTATGATGATGAAGCAGGTCTGACACGTGGGGCTCATACGCTATCTGGTGGCGAAAGTTTTATTGCAGCTTTATCCTTAGCGTTGGCTTTAGCTGAAGTGATCCAGACACAAGCCGGTGGTGTGTTGATCGAAGCGTTATTCATTGATGAAGGATTTGGATCGTTAGATGAAGAAGCACTTGAAATGGCGATTGAAGCATTAGAAACAATTGAAAGTGAAGGTCGTATGATCGGGATCATCAGCCATGTGAGAGAATTAAAAGAACGAGTAGTACAACAAATCAGAATCGAAACAGAAGGTAGCGGACAAAGTAAAGTACGCTATCATCTTGGATAAGAGGGGGATTAACTGATGAAATGGAGCATTCCAGAAAAAGTCATTGCAAGAGGACGTCAATATCTGCAAGAAGGACGGGTATTATCGGTTGTCCCTGACCAAGAAGAAAAAGTTTGGCATGCGGAAGTCTTAGGCAGTGAATTGTATATGGTCGATTTAGATGGGACAGCCAAAGAAGTCGATTTCTGCCAATGCCCTTATTGGGAAGAACATCATTATTGTAAGCATACAGTGGCAGTCGAACTGTACTTGCGCTCTAAGAATCTTTCACGAATAATCAAGGCAGATCAAACTACGTTAGAACCAGTCAAAAAAAGTAGCGAAGGTGAAATTTTAACGAAAGGTTTTTCAAGGCTAACTGTCAAAAACCATTCACCACGGACGCAACCATTAATTGTGGAATATCAAGTAGAAACGATTGAGACCAATCATTATCATCCGGAATTAGCTATTTTAGCCGTTTATTTGCGGATTGGCTATTTAGATCAGCCAAAGAAAACGTATATCGTTAAAAACATTTTTGATTTTTTACATTCCTATATGGAAAATGAACGCTACACTGTGAATAAACAATACCAGTTCCATCTAGATCAACGAGCTTTTCAAGGAGAAGATCAAGTAATCTTAAAAACGTTAGCTGAGTGTGCCCAAACGCAACTTCTTTTAGGTGTAAACGGTCTACAAGTCAAAGGGAAATTAGATAAACGTTATTTGTTATTACCGATCGAACAAGCAAAAACATTGTTAGAACAGATGAACCAAACGACAAAACTCCAAATGAAGATCGGAGAAGTGAATTATCAAGGGGTTCGATTTTCTGATAATGAGCCTTCCTTAGAATTTGAAGTAACAAAAAAAGAAGAGGCCTATCAATTAAGCGCACTGAATGACTTTGAGTTGTTCTTTACTCATTATCAATGGGGAATGATCCAAGGAACTTTTTATTCATTAACAAAACGTCAACAAGCAGTCTATTTAACTTGGAAACAGCTTATGAGAAGATTTGAGAAACCAGAAGTATTGTTTCTTAAGCAAGAACTATCCTCATTATTCAAAGAAATCATTCCATTGCTATCTGAAATTGGTCAAGTGAGCATAGCGGATGAAGTGAAAGCAGAAGTTGCTGACGTGCCAGTGGAATTTATTTTCTTCTTTAGAAAATCGAAAGGCAAGATCCAGGCTCGTGTTGATTTTGTCTATGATGAAGTCGTTTTTTCAACAGATAAAAAACATGAAGTTATTGCTGAAAATGCTTCTGAAGTATTAAGAGACAAAGCTCAAGAACAACGCGTATTAGACTTGTTCAAAATGTATCGCTACCAACGAAATGATACAGGCTATGAACGTTTATTGCCAACAGGAGAAGAGTTGTATACTTTTTTCCGTACGGAGTTAGCCGTTTTTCGTCAGTTTGGTGAGCTCCGCCTTGGGAAAAAACTTCGGGAATTGTATTTAGATGCACATCGACATCAACCGAAGATCGAAGTGGAAGAAACCAGTTCATGGTTAGATATTCGTTTTGATGTGACTGGGATTGAGGAACAAGAAATCAATCAGGTCTTACAAAGTTTGTTGCGAAATGATGCTTTCTATACGTTAGAAAATGGGCAAGTACTGTCCTTTGATTCCGAAGAGTTTCAGCAAACAAGTCAAATCTTGCAACAATTCCGTGAATCGATCCGTTCAGAATCTGGAACGATCCATGTACCTAAAAACCAAGGATTGATCATTCAAGATAAGTTAGCAGGAAGTTCAGCAACTTTTGGTGACTCCTATCAAAAAATGATCCAAGATCTAATACAACCTGAACAATATCAAGTATCCTTGCCAGCAGGTCTACAAGCTGAATTGCGTGATTACCAAAAACAAGGATTTCGATGGTTGAAAATGCTGGGAAATTACCAGTTTGGCGGAATTTTAGCAGATGAAATGGGTCTAGGAAAAACCCTTCAGACAATTGCCTATTTGCTTTCAGAAAAAGAAGAAAAAGGCGAACTCTCTGCTTTGATCGTCGCTCCTGCTAGTTTGATCTATAACTGGCAAGCAGAAGTGAAAAAATTTGCTCCTTCTTTGAGCATCCAAGTAATCAACGGGAATAAAAAGGAACGAGAAGAACTATTAGCTCGTAAGGCAGATATCAGAGTCACTTCTTATGCTAGTTTAAGACAAGATTTAGCAGATTATCAAAAACATGCGATTAATTATTTGATCCTTGATGAGGCTCAGATGGTTAAAAATAGTAGTACCAAAACAGCTCAAGCGCTACGAGAATTAAGTGTACCGCAACGTTTTGCCTTAAGTGGGACGCCAATTGAGAATAATTTAGAAGAACTATGGTCGCTCTTTGCAACGATTATGCCGGGATTTTTCCCGAATAAGACCCGCTTTAGAGAGCTGGCACCTGAAGAAATTGCCCGAATGATTCGTCCGTTTGTGTTACGAAGGGATAAGCAAACCGTGTTAAGCGATCTACCAGAAAAAACCGAGATGAATCTTTATTCTGCATTGACAGAAGAGCAAAAAACCGTGTACTTGGCTTATTTACGTCAGATGCGAGAAGAGATTTCTACTATGGACTCAGAAGCTTTTAAAAAGAATCGCATCGGTATTCTAGCTGGTTTGACACGATTACGCCAAATTTGCTGTGATCCAAGATTATTCTTGGAGGATTATGAAGGTGGCTCAGGAAAGCTAGAACAAGTCAAAGATCTACTGGTCGCAGCCAAAGAAAACAATCGGCGGGTTCTGTTGTTTTCTCAATTTACAGGTATGTTGACCATCTTACAAGAAGAACTAGCAGAATTAGGAATTTCTACTTTTTACTTAAGAGGAAGCACCAAACCGCAAGATCGTTTAACGATGGTAGATGCATTCAATGAAGGAGAACGAGATGTCTTTTTGATTTCATTGAAAGCTGGCGGAACCGGACTCAACTTAACGGGAGCAGACACGGTAATTCTGTATGATTTATGGTGGAATCCAGCCATTGAAGAACAAGCGGCAGGACGTGCGCACCGTATCGGACAAAAAAATGTGGTCGAAGTTTGGCGCATGATTGCAGAAGGAACGATTGAAGAGCGGATGGATTCGTTACAACAAGAAAAAAGAGAGTTATTCCAAAAAGTCATCCAAGGAAATGAAGACCAATTAACCAAATTAACGGAAGATGATATCCGGATGATTCTGAGTGTCGGAGACCTGGAAGACTAAAAAATTTTGAAACAAAAAATAATTAAATCTTAAGACTCAATAATAAAAAACTCTCGAAACAAGATTATGTTTCGAGAGTTTTTTAGTTATTTGTTTTGCTAGGAGCTGTGCATGGATGCTTTAGCTGAAAATTACTTTCATCGTTTCTAATAATTGATCAAATGAGGTGATTTCGATATCACAGTTCAATGGACCATCAACTTTTCGTTCACGATGGTTAAACCAAAGCGCTTGCCAACCAGCTCTTTTAGCACCTAATACGTCATTGTCGTAGTTATCGCCTACATATAGAGTTTCTTCTGCAGTTAGATTGAAACGTTCTTCAGCAAGTTGAAAAATCTCTTTTTCTGGTTTCTGAAATCCTGTTGCTTGCGAAACGATCATATGCTGTGAAGGAATCCAGTTTGCTAATTGAAGTTGATTCAATTTTTTGGTTTGATGATCGGTGGGACCATTGGTAATGATTCCGAGAGGGATATTCATTTCAGTCAAGAAGTCCAATGTTTTCTTTACTTCCTCATGAAGACAGATATTATCTAATTCTTCTTCATAAACTTGTTGGAAATAAAGACCTTCTTCTTCAGTAATATGTGGATAATCTAAGTCTTTTAGTGATTGGCTGATTCGATGTGCACGCATATACTCCAAGGTCCATTTTCCTGCCATCACTTTAGGGAAATTTTCATCACTGTGATGACGGAACCGGAGATATAATGGTCCCATATCTATATCTGAAACAAGCGGCACTACTTTTTTTACCGCATTTCTAAATGGCTGTTGTTGATCGTACATCGTATCATCAACGTCAAAAACAACTGACTTAATCAAATTCTACACGCCTTTCGGTTTTCATCATTTTTTTCATAAATCCTCGACTATTGTATCAGAAAAATACCGGTTAAAACGTTGTTAAATAAAGGTTTTTATTACTATATTTCGCTTTTCTTGACAGAATAAGCTTTTCAAGTTTCAGTTTTTTTCACTAAAATAGTAAAATTGAATATCATTTGATTATCTGATGAATAAATTAATCCTCAATGAAACGAAATTCTGACTAATTTTAATAGAATAATCCTATTTTACTTGATAAAGAATGTTTTTTTTAATACAGAAAAACGAAAATGATTAAAATATAAAATAACACTTAATGATGGCGATAAGGCGTTTTGTAGTGATTTTCATTTTATAACCATTGTAATATAAAAGGGTGCTTAATTAGCGGACAAAATAAGGGTTAGGTTCAATTAAAAGGACTGTTGTAATAGCAAACAAAATAAAGCAGACAGAAATAAAAAACATAATTTTTTCAAAGAAACCGTTTTTTTGTGGGGTGAGTAATAAAATAATAGTACAACTTTAAAGCCTGTTTCAATGGCAGGTTATATTTGAATTAAATTTGAAAACTCTCATTTTTTAATTGCTAACTAAACGTAAAGTGTTGGTTTTACGGAATATAAATCTTAGATAACTTTCATTTTTTTGATAAAATATTATGAAAAAAGCTAGCTATTTAAAAGTTGATTATGTATAATAGAAACAGATGGAAGATTATAATGATCTTCTGTTACAAAAAAGTGACATTAGTCATGAAAAGGAGTGGTGCACGTTGTTAACACTATATACTTCCCCAAGTTGTACTTCCTGTAGAAAGGCCCGTGCGTGGTTACAAGAACATCAAATTCCATTTGTTGAACGAAATATCTTTTCTGAACCATTAAATAGTTCAGAATTAAAGGCAATCTTACAAATGACTGAAGATGGCACAGAAGAAATTATTTCAACACGTTCAAAAGTTTTCCAAAAACTAAACATGGATCTTGATGATTTACCATTGCAAGAACTGTTAGAACTCGTTCAAAATAACCCTGGATTGTTGCGTCGTCCGATTATGATCGATGACAAACGCCTACAAGTTGGTTTCAATGAAGATGAAATCCGTCGTTTCTTACCACGTGATGTACGTCAATTGGAATTGCGTCAAGCACAATTAATGGCTGGATTATAGAAAATAAACGTTAACTTAGAAAAACTATTTTTGTAGTTTTTCTAAGTTTTTTTTTACCAGAATAGAAAGTACATATAACTAGATGTAACATGTAAATGAATTTTATTCTTTTGCTGATAGCAAGATTTGAGAAAACCAAAATACTTGGTCTCAAAAATTCGATTTATTGTTAAGGATTACTTTTTGAATGCCGTTTATTCGTTCTCGCATTAGGAGTGGCTTTTTGTCCTAAGCTCTTTTTTACGTTTAGCTAAGTGAAAAAAATGATGTCAAGGTTAAATAAAAAACTTATTTTGATTTTAAATGGTAATTTTTTTTCTTTACATTTAAGCTTATTTCGCTACAATGAAGTTATATTGATAGTTGTGGCAAAGTGAGGTGTAGCCAGATGGAAATGGAACATATTAATGAAAATACGATCCGAGTAATGATCGGTCATGAAGATTTAGAAGAGCGAGGCGTCTCATTTTTAGACTTGCTTGGTAACCATAGAGAGATCGAAAATTTTTTCTACAGTATTTTAGAAGAAGTTGATATTGAAGATGAGTTCCGCAGTAGCGAAGCTGTTACATTTCAAGTGCTTCCTAAAGGAGACGGTTTAGAACTTTTTATTAGTAAAAACTTACCGAATGAAGAAATGCTCCAAGAAGACGAAGACTCTTTAGATTCTGATGATGTAACTGAATTTATCCAGCAACAAATCTTAAATAATGAAGAAGAAACGACTGAACGCATTTCCGATGAAACAGAACACCAAGCGATTTTTGCTTTTGAAGACTTTGAACAAATGATTCAACTAGCCAATGATGTCGAGTTGGAATCAGCCTGGACAGATTTGTATTTACTAGATGGTATCTACTATTTAGCCGTACATTTTTGGATGGAAGATTTAAACCAAACAGATGTCGCGAATGAAGTAGCTCGAATTTTAGAGTTTGCAGAAAGAAGCGATCGGACCATTGAAACATTGAACGAATATGCGCAATTACTTATGGAACGAAATGCTTTGGAACGTACAAAATTTTATTTTGCGTAAGCAGCAAATAATCAAAGAAACAATTTGAAGAATCTGATCAATGAAAATGATCAGGTTCTTTTTTTGACGTATTTTCTTTTAGAAGGGGGGCAGCTAATTTATGATGGTTGCAATCGATAAACATGGAAAAAGATTTCTGGCTACAACATGTACGAAACGGCAAAGTCTTTTCTGCCCAGCTTGTAAGGAACCAGTGATATTAAAAACTGGGCAGCAAAAAACAGCACATTTTGCTCACAAAAATTTACAGGATTGTTTTGGTTTTAGTGAGAAAGAAACAACGGAGCATCTCCAACTCAAAAAATATTTTTTTGAGTGGTGTAGACAATTTGTTACTCATCCGCCTGTCTTAGAAGCCTATTTACCAGCCCTTCGACAAAGACCAGATATCCTTTGCGGGGATCTAGCCATTGAAATTCAGTGTTCAGTTCTCGATTATGAACGGATGAAAGAACGAACAAAAGGGTATCTAAGCAAAAACTATCGTGTTTGGTGGATCTTAGGTTCTGCTTTTTTCAAAAATGATCGTTTAAAAATGAGAGAAAAGTACTTTTGTATGTACAATGACACCATGGGCACTCATTTATGGAAAATTGATTGGCTGGAAAAAAGATTATATTTGTTTTGTCATTTGGCAGAATTATTTTCTGGAACAGTAACCTATGAAACAATTAGCTGGCCTTTCTTTAGTGAATCTCCTGTAAGTCTATTAGAAAAACAGTGGGAGAATCAAAATCGGCAAAAAGTTCTTACTAATGTTGGCTGTCAAAAATGGTTACAAAAAAAGTTATACTATCGTCAGTCTAAATACGTTCATTTACAAAAACAATTCTATCTTAGAAAAAAACATTTACTTTATTTATCTCCGTGGATGTACGCAGAAAGTCGATTTTTTTTTATTTTCAAGAAAAAGTTTTCTTTTATCGTCTTTTATTTGAAGAAATCATCAGTGAACAAGCAGGCAGAAGCCAACAATGGAAGTATCTCAATTGGCTCCAAAAAATTGAACCAAATAAAACAACTTGGCTTTATTCAATGGTTGATAAGAAAAAGATTTTCCAATTGCTTTACCAGGAGTGTGAGGAGATATTCTTGATGTCAAACAGAAATAAATTATGATACACTAATTAAGAGTAGCTGATTTTAGTAGGCTTATTCATTTTTCTATTTTCAATATGAATTAGAAAAAAAGAGTGAAAACAATAAAGGAGTGTATTAAATGAGTGAAACGACCCAATTACCAAAACGAGAAGAATTGCCTGAAGAACTAACTTGGGATCTCACCAAAATCTTTTCTAGCGATCAAGAATTTGATGAAAAATACCAAGAATTAACAGAAGAATTAAAAAATTCCGATCAATATAAAGGAACATTAGCAAAGGGTGCGACAGAATTTCTGAATGCGCTTGAATTTGTTTTAGATGTTTACCGAAAAGTGGAACTCATTTATGTCTATGCTCATTTAAAAAATGACCAAGATACAGCAAATACGACTTATCAAGCGTTATATGCGAGAGCAGGAAGTTTATTTTCTAAAGTAAGTGAAGCAGTCTCTTGGTATGAACCAGAAGTCCTTCAACTTTCGGATGAGCAGATTTGGCAGTATTTTGAGCAAGAGCCGAAGTTAGAACTGTATCGTCATTACGTAAAACAAATGGTGGATAATCGTGCGCATATATTATCTGCAGAACAAGAATCATTACTAGCTGGAGCAGGAGAAATTTTTGGCGCTTCCAGTGATACATTTGCTGTTTTAAACAATGCCGATCTAGAGTTTCCTACGATCGTGGGAGAAGATGGGAAAAAAATCCAGCTTTCTCATGGTGTCTATGGTCAATTGATGGAAAGCACAGATCGTACAGTTAGAGAAGCTGCATTCAAAGGGCTTTATCGTGTCTATGATCAATTTAAAAATACGTTTGCTTCAACTTTGAGTACCCATATCAAAGGGCACAATTACAAAGCAAAAATTCGCCATTATCATTCTGCTAGAGAAGCTTCTTTGAGCAACAATCATATCCCAGAAAGTGTTTATGATACATTGATTGAAGTAGTCAATAAAAATCTTCCGCTATTGCATCGCTATATGGAATTACGCAAACGTCTTTTAAATGTAGAAAAACTGCATATGTATGATCTATATACACCAGTATTAGGAGAAGCTCCTATCAAGTTCACTTATGAAGAAGCGAAACAGAAAGCTTTGGAAGCTTTGGCACCAATGGGGGAAGAATATCTGTCAGTGGTAGAAAAAGCTTTTGCTGACCGTTGGATCGATGTGGTCGAAAATAAAGGGAAACGAAGTGGTGCTTATTCTTCAGGAAGCTATGATACCAATCCTTATATTTTAATGAACTGGCATGATACGTTGGATCAATTATTTACGCTCGTACATGAAATGGGACATAGTGTGCATAGTTACTTTACTCGTTCAAATCAACCGTTTGTTTACGGTGATTATTCCATTTTCTTAGCAGAGATTGCTTCAACAACTAATGAAAATATTTTGACAGAATACTTGCTTGAAACTGAACAAGATCCACGTGTTCGTGCATATGTCTTGAATCATTATCTTGATGGATTCAAAGGAACGATTTTCAGACAAACACAATTTGCAGAATTTGAGCATTTCATGCATGAAGAAGATGCCAAAGGTGTACCTTTGACCAGTGAATATCTAAGCGACAGTTATGGGGAATTGAATGCCAAATATTATGGATCAGCGGTAGAAAAAGATCCGGAAATCAAATATGAATGGTCTCGTATCCCACATTTCTACTATAATTATTATGTTTATCAATATGCAACAGGATTTTCAGCTGCCTCTGCTTTGGCGCAGAAAATTTGGGGTCAAGAGCCAGATGCTCTAGAAAAATACCTTACTTATTTGAAATCAGGAAATAGTGATTACCCAGTTGAAGTCATGAAAAAAGCAGGCGTCGACATGACAAAAGCTGATTATATCGAATCAGCTATGACTAAGTTTGAACAACGATTAAATGAATTAGAGGAACTAGTTGAAAAATTGTCATAAGTGTTCGAGACAAGCATGCGTTGATTGTCAACAGATAGCTTCTGTTTCTTTTATCTGATCTAAATAGCTGAAACCCACAAAAGTCCTATGTGGATTTCTGTGGGTTTTAGTTATTTACCTCATAATTAAAATAAATAAGAGCATTTTATTTTTTTATAGTTGCTTGTTTATATTGACGTAAATTTTATTTTTTCTTATGCTATAGAAAATAATTTGTCTGATAGATGTTGGAGATGCCTATCAATACTTCTAAAAATACATAGATGGTATTCAAGTGTCAACTCTATGAAATAAGCCAAAATTTTTCTTATTGTCAGAGAAGTTGCACAATATTTTTGTACCATACACATTCAAAAAAGAAATGGAAGGATGAATATGTCTTTTTGGGGATTTGAACAAGAGTCAGATGAAGTAGTGTTAACTTATGTCAATTGTCATGTACGTTGTCTGCGAGAAGCTGCTCGCTTGGAAATGAAGAAAAGAAGAGCAAAGAACGCGAAGAATAAAAAACAGAGCTATAATAGGAAGAAGGTGTCCCAGAAATGATGGAAGTACAAATCACTAGAAAAAGTGAGTTAACAGAAGGTGGTTGTAATGCCTGTGGTATCGTAGATGCTGCGATCTATTCGCTGCAATTAGGAACGAAAACAGCAATCATCGCTGATTTGACTGTGGGTTCGTTAGTTGATAGTCTAGCACTACTAGAAGGATATGAAGGTGAGGACATCTATGAAATGTTAGGAGAAGTTCGCCAGTTGAGTAGAGCGGGCAAGACGATCAATGTTTCTGAAGAATTAGGGAATGTGACTTTTTGTACAGCTGATCAGCAACTGACCGTCAAAAATAGGATGGAGCGTCCAGCCTTATTTGAGCAAGTGAATCAGATCCTTCAACAGTTTTTTGAATTAGGACCATACAAATTTAAAGAAATAGCCACTGTACCAAAACATGATCCTGAATGGCAAAAACGAATCGAAGATCAAACGGATCATGCGTATTTATTTCAATAATAGCAGATGTTTTATTGAAATGGATATGGTGAGGAAATTAGCTGCAAAAAGACCGACCGCCAAAAGTTGTTTAAATGAACTTTTGGTGGTCGGTCTTTGTTTTGACACTTATTTTCAGGTAGCATTTCATGATTATTTGTTTTTTTGAAAAGTGACGATCATAATTTTGCTTTATTCTTTTGAAACGTAACGTTGAACTACCTTACATTTCTTTCATTGGGTTAAGCTGAAACACTTTCTTCCATAATCTTTGTAGTACCATTGCCGATGTGTGCCACATAAAATTCTGGGGCGTAGCCAACGACGTCTAAGTATTCATCATAAACCTTGTTTTTAAAGTTAGGGATATTTTCTTCTTTGACTAATGCGATCGCACAGCCACCGAAGCCAGCTCCTGTCATACGGGCGCCTAGAACACCTTCTTGTTTTTGAGCTGCATCGACTAATGTATCAAGCTCGATACCAGTTACTTCATAATCATGTCTCAACGAATCGTGTGAGGCATTTAATAATTGACCAAAAGCAGCCAAGTTTCCTTGTACCAGTTCAGCTTTAGCTTCTAATGTTCGTTGGTTTTCAGTAACTGCATGACGAGCACGACGAATCAATGTGTCATCACCAATCAAATCAATGTTTGCTTCAAATGTTTCTTCGTCTAAATCACCTAATGCTTGAATAGCTAATTTTTGTTGGAGACGTTTTAGTGCTTCTTCACATTCACTACGTCGTTCATTATATTTAGAATCAGCTAATTCACGACGTTTATTTGTATTCATGATTACTACTGCATAGCCATCTAATTTTACTGGAACCATTTCATATTTTAACGTATTTGTATCAAGTAGAATAGCTTTGTCTAATTCGCCAAAGCCAATCGCAAATTGGTCCATGATCCCTGAGTTGACACCGATAAATTCATTTTCTACTTTTTTACCAATTTGAACTAATTCAAGTCGATCAATGGATAAATGGAATAAGTCTTCTAAGGCAACACCGACTAACAATTCTAAGGAAGCGCTACTTGAAAGTCCTGCACCATTAGGGATCGTCCCTTCAACTAAGAGTTCAAAACCATGTTCAATTGGGTAGCCTGCTTCGTTTAGTTTAACGATCATACCTTTGACATAGTTTGCCCATCCTGCTTGTTTGTCGTAATCAAGTTGGTCTAAAGTAAAGCTGATGACACCGTCGTCTTCAAAGTTTGTTGAGTAGACCAATACTTTATTATCCTCACGAGGTGCGGCAACTCCTTGTGTGCCATAAGTGATGGAGGCAGGGAAAACATGACCACCGTTATAATCTGTATGTTCACCAATCAAGTTGATTCTGCCTGGAGAAAAATATTGTGTGGTTTTTTTAGGTCCAAAGATTTCTGCGAATTTTGTATTTAAACTGCGTTTGATTTCCATAGTTAGATACCCTCTCTTGTGTCGATTTTAAATTCTGTAGTTGTTTCAAATGGTGTGTGTGCTGCTAAATGAATATTTCCAAAAGCTGGATACTGTTCTGCTCCGGGAGCGATTTGAGTCTCAAACGTGATACCACCGTGGTTGGCTAGTTTCTTTCCATGCATTTCTGGGGTATCTTGCCCAAAGTTAGCAGTGAAGATCACGACACTAGGTGAATCGGTCATGATGCTTACTTTGATTTGTTCATCGGGACTTAATAAATAAGCCGATACATGATTCATATCTGTGTTATTTAAAAAGAAAGGATGATCGATCCCGTCAACAAGTTGTTTTTGTTCAAATTGACTAGTAAAGACGGTGGTTAATTTTTGAGGTGTTTGAAAATCAAAAGGTGTTTGAGCAACACTCGCTTTTTCGCCAGTTGGTATACTATCAGGTCGTAATGGGGCGAAAGACTCACTGTCTAGCCAAAGTGTATGCTGATCAATTGATTCCTCTACATCGCCACTTAAATTGAAATACACGTGGTTGGTCGGATTGAAAAGCGTATCCTGATCACTGATTGCTTGCGTTCTAACACGCCAAATGTTGTCTTCTGTCAAAGTATAACAAACTTCTACGGATAGATTTCCAGGAAAACCATGTTCTCCGTCGGGACTGGTAGTAGTAAATGTGACTGAGCTTTCTTTGTCTGTTTCACTTAGTTGATACGTCCATTTTTTCTGTTCAAATCCTGGTGTACCTCCATGAAGTGAATGCCCTGTCTGAGGATCGACACTCAATTGATAGGTTTGATCATTCAAAGAAAATTGTCCTTTTTCAATCCTACCTGCTGTTCGTCCGATCGTTGCTCCGATATAGGCATCTTTTGTCAAATATTCTTGTGCGGAGTCAAACCCTAAAATTAATTCCCGATCATTAGCAGTTAGTTGAACGATCCGTGCACCTAAGTCAGTGACGGCTAATTTAAGTCCGTGAGTATTGGATAATGTAATCAAATGGTACCCCTGACCAAAGTCTTTTTCTGTAATCGTCATAATATAATTCCTTTCTTAATGTTGTGGAATGATAAAGTCATCTTCTAATTCAGATGCGAGTTCTTCATGTGAAGCTAATTTATTTTCTAGTTCTTTGACGATTTGCGCATGTTTTTTCTCTGTCAAAGTGATCTTCCAAGCAAAAATGATGGCAGAAAAGAACATCAATGCTGCAGGAACATAAAATGCATACGCTTTAAAAGTCATGATCCCATGATTGGTAATATCAGCAGCAGAAGCATTTCCAGTCATACCAGCTGCGATTGCGACAAACCCAACGATCCCATTAGATAAAGCACCTGCAATTTTATCGAGCAGTGGGCGAATCGATAAAGTCACAGCTTCGTTACGAATCCCATTTTTCCATTGTCCATATTCCACAGAATCAGTGATTGTCATCAAAGCAGATAAAAAGATCAACTGTTGTGGGAAGTAAAATAAAACAAGTCCAACGATCACGATCGGTAAGCTAGTGCCTGCGATAGAGAAGAAGAAGTAAGAACTGATCATCATCGCAATGCCGCCGATATAGACATAACGTCTAGAAATCAATCGTGTCAAAGCAGGGAATAAAGGCACAGCGACTAGTCCAAGTAAAGCTGCCACTAAACCGACAATCCAGAATTGAGTTGGTTGACCTAAGACATATTTGAAAAAGTAGAATAAAACGGCAGTTGTTGCTACATTGGCAATAGCATAAGCAATGTAAGAAAGTGCTAACCACATTAATTGGTCATTTTGGGCAATTGCTTTAAAGACATCTTTGATGCTTGCTTTTTCATTTTGTTGACGAATCGCCGTATCGACTTCTTTTGTTCCTAAAGCAGTAATAATTGCAGTTCCTCCAGAGATCACAGCGGTAATCACACCGAACCAGAACCAACCTGAAGCGCCTTCAACATGATGAGCAGTGACTAAATAAGTGAAAAATGTGACGATTGGTACGACGACCAAAGTGGTCCCGTTTGCTCCTAAGGAAGAACCGAATCGAGCAAAAGTCGCGAATTTTTCTCTTTCTTTGGTTTCAGTACTTAAAGCTGGAATCATTGACCAAAAAGCAATATCTTTAAATGAATAAAAACTATCTAATAATACAAAAACAATGGTAAAAAGGATGATAAACAAAGTTGTATTGTGAGTAGCAAGACCAAAGAAATTAGTAAAAAGAAAAATCAAAAGGAATGAACTAACTAAACCACCAATGACCAGCCATGGTTTAAATTTTCCATATTTTGTTCGAGTATTATCAATAATCCCGCCAATCAATGGATCGAAAACGATTTCAATCAAACGGATACCAACGACTAAACTGGTCACCGTAGCGATCATTCGAGCAGTAGTTGCTTTATCTGTACCTGCAAACATCTCGCTTGTTACAAAAACCATAAAATAAGTGCTGAGAGTAACATAAAAAGTATCATGACCGAATGCGCCTAAAGCATAAGAAACCCGTTGTATCATTTTGTTCTTCATAGTATCTAATCCCTTCTTTGTTAAATATACAATAAAAAGTTAACCGGTTACAATAAATAAATAAAGTTCTTTTTCTACTATTGACTTTATCAAGAAAACGCTTCCTGATGAATATATTTTTGTGACTAATATTTAACTTTTTGTTGCACGTTGTAGAACAAGAAGAGTAAAGTAAAAACAAAGGAGTGAGAGCGATGGAGCAAGCAATATTTTTAAAAAAAGAACGTCAAGAATTAGCTAAAGGGTGTTATTTTGACTTTTGTGGATTTTCAAAAACTTTGCCATATCATTCTTTCGGTCCAGCAATCAGACAAGATTATGTGTTACATGTCGTGATGGAAGGTAAAGGAACTTACCATGTGAAAGAACAGCAATATCAATTGCAAAAAGGGGATCTGTTTTTGATCCGGCCAGGTGATTCTACTTTTTATTTAGCAGATGGTGAGGAGCCTTGGGTCTACTGTTGGTTGTCTTTTGGGGGGCCATTAGCGAAAGAGATCATTGAACGTTCCTTATTCAAAGAAGATCAGTATACAATGGTTTCTGCAGGTATTTCGGCATATATAGATATTATTTTGGACTGTCTTCATTATTCACAAGACGGTTTAGCAGATGAATTAGAATTGACGGCTTTGACTTATCGCTTTTTATCCGTATTACTAAAAGATGGTGGGAAAATCGGTTTGGGAAATCAAAAAGTCTCTTCGCCACTAGCAATCGAAACAGTGAAGTATATTGAAGAACACTATCCAGAAAATTTAACAGTAGAGGAAATTGCTCGACAACTGTCAGTCAACCGGAGTCATCTATCAAGAGTCTTTAAAAATCAATTAGGAACGAGTATTAAAGAATATTTGATTGGCGTGCGAATCAACCGAGCAGCATTTTTATTATCGTTGACTGATGATTCAGTAGAGAGTATCGCTTATCAAGTTGGTTTTAATAGTTTAGTTGTATTTAGCCGAATGTTCAAAAAGACAACTGGAGAAACAGCAACAAATTATCGGAAACGGATGAAAAATGAAGCGTCCAAAAACCTTTCATTAGGTGCTTTGAAGAAAGAATTAGAAGAACAAGAGATTGTTTCCTGGTCTACCTAACCATAAGGCAGGAGACTAATGACATTTTGTGTTCTGTGCTAAACTAGGAAATAGCAAGAATGAAGAGGAGTCAAGAAATGAGAACTTTGATTATCGTTAGTCATCCTACGATTGAGACATCATTGAACCAACAGTTTTTCAAAGAAGCAACTGAAAATTTAACGGTTACTTGGCATCATTTGGAAAAACATTACCCAGATTGGACGATTGATCGTGATACAGAACTTGAATTATTAAAAACACATGACCGGATCATCTTCCAATTCCCTTTGTATTGGTATAGTGCGCCAGCTCATTTAAAACTATGGGAGGACACTGTATTGGAACACGCTGACGAATTTCTTAAAGGCAAAGAATTAGGGATTGTCGTAACAACTGGCGTTTCTGAAAAAGAATATCAAGCAGGCGGGAAAGAAGAATATACCATTTCTGAATTTTTAAGACCGTATCAGCGGATTGCCCACAAGTTTGAAATGACTTTTTTACCTCCATTTGTGATGGCGCAATTCATGTATCAAACAGAAGAAAAGCGTTGGGAGCGTTTAGTGGCGTATCAACAATACCTGACATTAGTAGGCAAACCGACCTTGATCCAGCGAATAAACTGGTTTATTGAGCGACTAAGCAGCAATCATTCTTTACAACAACTAGATCAGACCAAGCAAGCATTCTTAATCGACTATTTAGAGAATGAAAAAGAAGAGATTGAAGACCTCACATTTATCTTACAAGAATTAAAGGAGCAATAAAATGGCGGAAGAATGGTTTGTACGACAATTGGAAGAATTAAGTACATCGGTAGATTATGAAACAAAAGCTGTGTTGCATGAAACAAAAAAACTTTTACTGGAAATTTCAGAACGAAAAGTCCAATTACAAGGAGAAATCGATGGAGAATCCTGGAATCATCAAAAATGGTGAATTTTGTTTATAAATAACACAGTTTAAAATGTTCAGAATGATGATTATTTGCTACAATGGGATTAAAGTAGGATTGAGAACGCTATTTTATATACTAATGGGTGGTGAAAGAAATGAACGAAGAAAACGAGCAAAGAGTCAATGTCCGAATGGCTCGTAGACAACAACAGAAAAAAGAAACGCAACGCCGATTGATCAAAATTGGTTCGGCTGTTGCCGTTTGCTTGGTCCTTATAGGTGCTGTTACAGCTCTTTATTTCCATGGGAAGAATAGTTCGAGTGCAGAAAGTTCGGTCGCAAAAACAAGCGAAACAACCACAAAAAAAGCCTCTTCCACAACGAAACCAAAAAATAAAGAAACTGCAAGTTCGACTCAAGAATCGAAAACAGGCACACTGACGGATCAGTTACAAACGATTATGACAGATTATACAAAGAAATTGGAAGAACAAACGCCTCGTTTGATCGAAGAATACCAAGCTGAGATTCAGAACAATCAAAACGGTGTGATGGGGTTGTCTGCGATTGCTAATCAAAAGGCTCGAGCGCTACAAGCTATTTCCGATGAAGGGATCAGCAAATTACAAGCTACGTATCAAGCAGCACCAACCAAAGAAGGCGTAGATCTTGCAAATTGGATCAACCAACTTTCAGCCGATTATACGGAACAAGTAGCTAAAATTTCTGATATCTATCTCCGAACAAGTGCTTCGGTACAAGCAGAAACGTCAAGCAGTCAAACAACTAGTGAAACGGAAACTAGTGTTTCTCAGACGACTGACTCAACGACACAATCTTCCAGTCAAGCTACCCAAGGAACCGAAGGACAGACAGCAAGCGCTACTTCAAATGAACAAGCTGCTACTACTGTCGTTCAACAAGGAGAAGGTCCCAACCAGATTGCGGAACGTACAGGGATACCAGTTGATAAGCTTTTAACATTGAATGGGATGACGATGGACAGCTATTTCTTCAGTCCTGGAGAAGTATTGAAATTGAATTAAGCCACTGACAAGATGCCTTGATCAGCAAAAATAAGCTAGCGACCAATCAATTGATTGGACACTAGCTTATTTTTTTGAATTGAAATGGTTTGTTTAAGTTCATCGTGAACTGAATAAAAGATATAGATAATAGTAAGATAGTGATACATAAATAAATAGTAGGAATTTTGTTTATTTTAGACCATAAAAAAGCAGGGACCCATTTGATGGGAAGCCCTGCTTTTTTGATGAAGATTAGCGACTTTTCAGTCTTCGTTCACGTAGAAAATAATGAATCGTCATGTAGCACAAAAACACGAGACCAATAATCAATGGAATTCTTGTTTCTTGATTGATAAACATAAAAATCAAGACAATGGCTAAAAATAATAAAGTAAGATAATTGGTATAAGGTGATAATGGCATTTTAAATGGATGATCTCTCATTTCTTCTGGGTGTTGCTTTTTAAATTGGATCTCACTAAGTAAGATAACTACCCAAGGAACCATCCCCGGTAAAATACTGGAACTATAGACAAAAACGAAAATATTTTCTGCATGATTCACAAACAAAGGTAACAGGTAATTTAAAACTAGGCCAATCAATATCCCGCTAGAAATCGCTACGACTGGATAAAAAGGTACGCCATGACGGGTTAGTTTTAAAAATTTCCTCGACATTTTTCCATTGATTGCTAAGGTGTAGATCATTCGACTGGCACTGAAAATACCCGAATTACACCCAGATAAGGCAGCCGTCAAGACGACGAAATTGATCAATCCGGCAGCAAATGTGATCCCGATTTTAGAAAATGTTTGAACAAATGGGGAACCTATTGTGCCTAATTGATTCCATGGATAGATACTAACGATAATAAAAATAGCACCAATGTAAAAAATCAAGATTCGTCCAATAGTTGATTGAACAGCTTCAACGATCGTTTTTTTCGGATTTGCAGCTTCTCCAGCGGCCATTCCGATCAGCTCGATTCCTTGATAAGATGCAACAACAATGGATAGCGCAAAAAAGAAACCTTTTACTCCGCCGGTAAAGAAACCGCCGTTTTTCCAAAGATTAGAGATCCCGACTGCTTGGCCTTGATTTCCTAAGCCAAATAAGATGACACCTAGCCCTACCAGAATCATCAAAACGATCGTGCCGACTTTAATCATTGAAAACCAAAATTCTAGTTCACCAAAAGCTTTAACAGAAGCTAAGTTGGCAAGCATCAAAAAGAGGATGACAACAATCCCAGGAATGATTGTTGGCAGATGAGGCCACCAATAATTCATATATTCACCGACTGCAATGACTTCACTGATCCCGACAACAATAAACTGAAAGATGTTACTCCAAGCAGTTAAATAACCAGCGACAGGATGAAGATAATTACTAGCATAATTCGCAAAAGAACCCGTTGAAGGATCGACATAAAGCATTTCGCCAAGTGCTCGCATGATCAAATAAAGAAAGAGACCTGCGACAGCATAGGCAACCATTACTGAGGGACCTGTCCAACGAATGGTTGAGGAAGCACCCATAAACAATCCTACGCCGATCGTTCCTCCTAGTGCAATCATCTGAATGTGACGGGCACTAAGGCTTCGAGTTAATTTTTCTTCTTCCATACTAAAACTCCTTTCATTTTTGAGTAAAACAAGCAAATACGAATAAATGATAGACATTAATAACAAATAAATGATCAATAAAGACAATTTGCTTTTAAAACTCTTGATGTGATTTTACAGAAAGTTCTCACAAATTGCGAGCCTTTCTTGTAAAAAAAATCATGCGGGATACTTGAAAATGCTTTCGTCTTTAGTTAAACTATAGTTAAATAAAAAGTTAGGTAAACCTAAAAGGAGTGGAGAATGTGTCAGAAGCGATCATTAATATCCAGCAATTAACCGTTGCTTATCAAGGAAAGTTAGCGTTAAACGAAGTTGATGTAATGATCCAACCCAAAAAAATCACTGGGATCATCGGTCCAAATGGTGCGGGAAAATCAACTTTTATGAAAGCTATACTGGCTTTGATTCCCAAAGTATCTGGAGAAATTTCTTTTGGCGGTTCATTGCTAAAAGAAGCACGTAAAAAAATCGCTTATGTTGAACAACGAAATGAATTGGATCTCTCTTTTCCAATTGATGTGTTAGGTGTGGTCTTATTGGGGACTTATCCATCATTAAGGTTGGGACAACGTCCGGGAAAAAAAGAAAAAGAACGAGCACAGCAAGCATTAGAAAAAGTCGGTATGGCTTCGTATGGGAAGCGACAAATAAGCGAATTGTCGGGTGGACAGTTACAACGTGTTTTTATTGCCCGCGCATTGGCGCAACAAGCAGAATGGATTTTTCTTGATGAGCCATTTGTAGGGATTGATGCCGTAAGTGAGAAAAAAATTTTTTCAATATTGAAAGAATTAAAAGCAGCAGGTAAAACGATCATCATTGTTCATCACGACTTGCACAAAGTAACAGAATATTTTGATGAAGTGATTTTATTGAATCAGCAATTGATCGCTGCCGGACCTGTTGCAACGACATTTACTTCAGAAAATCTGAAGATTGCTTATGGTGAAGTGATCGGGCAATTAGTGAAAGGAGCAAAAGAAAAATGATCCAATCGTTTATTGAAGGAATGATGAACTACCAGTTTTTACAATATGCATTGTTCACATCAATGCTCGTTGGTTTGGCTTCCGGGGTGATCGGATCTTTTATCATCTTACGAGGGATGTCGTTGATGGGAGATGCTATTTCACATGCGGTCTTACCAGGAGTAGCAATTTCCTACATGTTTGGCTTTAGTTATATTTTAGGTGCAACGGTCTTCGGCATGTTGACGGCAGGACTCATTGGTTTTGTCACCCAACGAAGTCGATTAAAAAATGATACAGCAATCGGTATCGTCTTTAGTTCATTCTTTGCATTAGGAGTCATTTTGATTTCTTTTGCCCAAAGTGCTACGGATCTGTACCATATATTATTTGGAAATGTGTTAGCGGTGAGAGAAAGCGACCTGCAGATGACGGCGATCGTTAGCGGTATTGTGTTATTGTTTGTGTTCATTTTCTATAAAGAACTCAAAATTACTTCTTTTGATCCGATGATGGCTAAAGCTTATGGGCTAAATATTACCTTGATCCACTATTTGCTCATGTTTTTCCTGACGTTAGTCGCAGTGGTTAGTTTACAGACAGTAGGGACGATCTTAGTGATTGCGATGTTGATCACACCAGCTGCTACAGCTTATCTATTAACGAATAGTTTAGTGAAAATGATTGCTATCTCATCAACAGTTGGTGTATTAAGTGCAATCTTAGGGGTATTTTTTAGTTATAGCTATAACTGGCCTTCCGGTGCAACCATCGTTTTAGCTTGCGCGCTATTCTTTCTGTTGGCATTTTGCTTTTCACCTTCTAAGGGAATCTTTTTTGCTCATAAACGGGTCATAAAAAGCGAGTAAAAAGAATGATCATGTAAAACAAATCATTTGAAAAAAGGAGTAATGAGATGAAAACCAATAACTATCGGATTTTTTGGGTAATGTTCGCAAGTTTCTTTTTGTTAGTGGGCTGTGGCAGTCAAGAAAAGCAGGAAGCTAATAAAGAAACGACTAAAGAAACATTGAATGTTGTAGCAACCAACTCTATCTTAGCGGATATGGCAAAAGAAGTAGGAAAGGAACATGTAGCTGTTCATAGTATCGTGCCTGTAGGAACAGATCCTCATGAATATGAAGTGTTACCAGAAGACATCAAAAAAGCGAGTGATGCCGATGTGATTTTATATAATGGGCTAAATCTAGAAACTGGTAATGGCTGGTTTACGAATTTAATGGAAACCACACATAAAAAAGAAGAGAAAGATTATTTTGCAGTGAGTAAAAAAGTAACACCCATTTATTTATCAGGTGGGACTTCCAAGAGTAAAGCTGACCCTCATGCCTGGTTAGATTTATCGAATGGGATGAAGTATGTAGAAGAAATTACCCGTATCTTTTCAGAAAAAGATGCTGAAAATAAAGCAGTCTATGAAGAAAACGCAAAAAAATATATTGAAAAGTTGAGCGAATTGGATGAAAAAGCTAAAACAAACTTTCAAACAATTCCTGAAGATAAAAGATTATTAGTAACGAGTGAAGGAGCTTTCAAATATTTTTCCAAAGCTTATGGAATCCCAGCAAGTTATATTTGGGAAATCAATACAGAAAGTCAGGGAACTCCTGAACAAATGAAACGAATCATCAATCAAGTAAGAGACTCTGCAGTACCCGCTTTGTTTGTCGAAACAAGTGTTGATCCTAGAAGCATGGAACGTGTAGCGAAAGAAACAGGAGTAGCTATCTATGATCGATTATATACAGACTCTATCGATAAGGAAGGCAAACCAGGAGATTCTTATTATAAGATGATGGACTGGAATATCCGAACGATCCATGATGGGTTGACTCAAGAAAAATAAATGGTACAAAATAACTTTCATTCAAAAAAACTAGAAAAGAATGCGTGCTAAATAGCCAGCCGAAGAGATCAAAATCAGTTCGTTAGATTTTGATTTCTTCGGCTTATTTATGCTAAAAATCAAGATTAAAAAAACAAGAAGCAGGAGGATTCATTTACCCTGATTTATGTGGAAAGGAAATCAAGCGAAGGCTCACTTATTTTGCAAGTAAAAAAATAAAAAAAACGTCTGCTTTTTGTTAGTTTCGGATACCTTTTTTTGTTGTTTTCCGTTATAGTTAAAGATAAGAAAGGAAGGTAAAGCTATGAATTTTACGCGTAAAGATAAACAACTAATCAAAGAAGAAATCCTTAAAGTGATCGAACAACAGGATAGCTCTGATAAAGATCAAGACCTTCAATTTCTTGAAACAGAAATGGCTAAATTATTCATAGCAAGTCCAAGTGAAGCGGATGTAGAAGAACGTTATCCGGGGAAATGGCTTTTTGATGAATTTCAGCCATTAGATGAACAGACTGGAATTGGTTATTTTGTCTCGATTTCTTCTGTTGGATTTATTCCAGGGGTATTAGTGAAACAAAATAATGAAATCAATATCAAGGCATGGCCAGCATTATTTTCCACAATGGGGACAGAAGGGGTCATTGAAAAAATTCAATCGGCTTATTATAAAAGTTCGTTTATTGCAAATAGTAAACTAATGAATACATTCTATAATCGTTTAGTTTTGATTGCCCGCCCAGGAGATATTCCACAAACATTTACCTACTCGCAGCAAAAGAATCTCTACGAAGAAACATTATATTCCAGAGATTTATCCACTTTTTCCGCAGTAGAACAGGTTCGATTGCATGAATTGTTGCATACTAAGCCAGTATCGCTCAACTTTTTTCAAGCGCTAGATAACCAAAGAAAATGGTTGTCTCTCAACTATTGGGAAATCTTTGCTACTAGAAAAAGATGGATGGAAGAACGAAAGATCGCAGATCAACAGATCCAATTTGTCCAGCTAAAAAGAGATCGGCTTTATTACGGAATTTATAGTCGCTAGCAATTATTTGAATAGGTGGAAAAGATGACAAAAACCTTAAAAGAAGAAATCATTGAAGAAAGCAAACGTTTAGGTATTGATAAAATCGGATTTACGACGGCAGAACCCTTTGATTATTTAAAAGAGTCTTTAGAAGAACAAAAAGCCGCTGGACATACTTCGGGATTTGAACATCCAGTAATTGAAGAACGTTTATATTTAGAAAAAACTTTTGATCGCCCACAATCGATTATCGCTATTGCTTTAGCTTATCCAACCAAGATCCATGAAGAGGTCCCAAAAGATGAAAAAAGAGGACAATTTGCACGGGCATCTTGGGGAATCGATTACCATGATATTTTACGTGACCGTCTCAATCAATTGATTACTTTTATCCAAAGCAGAGCAAGTGTCTGGCAACAAGAAGAAGCTTGGCGGTTTGCCCCACAAGTGGATACTGGAGAATTAGTAGATGTGGCTGTTGCACAAAGAGCAGGACTAGGATTTATTGGTCGAAATGGGTTGCTGATCACAGAAGAATACGGTTCATTCGTGTATCTTGGAGAAATTGTCACCAATATCGTATTTGAACCTGATGAACCAGGTGTTTTTGGCTGTGGTGATTGTACTCGTTGTGTGACAGCTTGTCCGACAAAAGCTTTGTTAGGCGATGGCAGGATGAATGCACAAAGATGTTTATCTTATCAGACCCAAACCAAAGGGCTAATGCCAAATGAGTATCGGAAAAAAATGCGAAATGTCATTTACGGGTGCGATATCTGTCAGTTAGTCTGTCCTTATAATCAAGGGAAAGATTTCCATTTCCATGAAGAAATGGAACCAAAAGTAGAAGAAGTCTATCCGAAATTAAAACCAATGCTTTCTTTATCAAATAAAGAGTTTAAACAACAGTTTGGGCATTTAGCTGGTTCATGGCGAGGGAAAAAACCATTGCAAAGAAATGCTTTGATTGCTTTAGCGAACCTTGGGGATACTTCGGCTTTACCTGAGATCGAAAGCTGCTTAAGTGATGTTCGACCGGTTATTCGAGCAACCGCTGCTTGGTCGATTGGGCGTTTAGGTAGAAAAGAACCAGAAAAATGGTTGGAAACTTTAGAGCAAATGAAACAACGCGAAGAAGACCAAGAAGTGATCACAGAAATTATAGAAGCGCAAGAAATGTTAGCCAAGAAAACGAAGCGAAAAAAGAGGACATGAAAGAAGCGGTCAGCTCCGAGCGAATAAGAGAAAATTTTATGTACAAGATTCCTTTCACTTCTATAATAAGAAAAAAATAAAGTATTATGCTAAAACAAGCGTAGTACGACAAAGAGACTAGGACAGTTAGTTTGTTCTAGTCTTTTTATTGATTAAAGTAAAATAATGGATCATAACTAAATAATAAAAAGAATCTGTATTAGAAAATTTCAATACTTAGAGTAGTATAATCCACTGAGTATTCGACTTGTTTGTAATTGAAGCAGTTCAAAAAATAGAATACTATCGTTTTTTTTAGCAAAAAATCTAGAAATACCAGAAATTTCAAAAATATTAAAAAACTTATCCTAAAATTTTTTAGTAAAGGTTGTAATAATTACTCAATTTTTTGTCGTTTTGACACATAATTACTAAAAAAAAGGATAAATTAAATAAAAAAATCAAAAAAGTTAAAAAAAAATACTAGAAATATTACAAAATATAAGATTTTCTAAACTTTATAAGAAAATGTTAAAAAACGGTTTCTTTCTTATGAGATAAGGGTTCTAGGACTTTAGTCGTACTTTTTTGACCAGAGTTATGTTACAAATGTTAAAAATTGGGATATTTTGTCATTAAATGTCATATTTCTTTTACCTATGAAATATTTCTAGATGATAAAGTTAATGACGTTGATAAATACATGGAAAAAAAAGGAGATAAACATGAATTCAATTAAGAAGATCGTTTTAGGAACAACTTTTGCTGCTGGTGCAACTGCAATGTTTGTAGGTACAACTGCTCATGCTGACGAAGTCTATACAATTAAATCAGGTGATTCATTATCAAAAATCTCACAAAAATTTGTTGGAGATAACTCATTAATCAATGCAATCGCTGAAAAAAATGGTATCAAAGACATCAACCGCATCTATGTTGGCGAAGAATTAACGATCCCGACTTCAAGTGATGCTTCAGCAAAAACAGTCGAAGCACCAAAAACAACTGAAACAGTAACGGAAGAACATACATATGTTGCTCCAGTTAAAACAGTTGAAGTAACACCTGCTGCTCCAGCTGCTCAAACAGCAACAGCTCCAAGCAATTCAAGTTCTGCAAAAGAATGGATTGCGAATAAAGAATCAGGCGGTTCTTATACAGCAACTAACGGCCGTTACATCGGACGTTACCAATTAGATGCATCATACTTAAATGGTGACTACTCTGCTGCAAACCAAGAACGTGTAGCTGATCAATATGTATCATCACGTTATGGCTCATGGGATGCTGCTCAAGCATTCTGGTTAGCAAACGGCTGGTACTAAGTCGATTATTGAATACTAATAAAAAGACAAAACCAAGAAATCGTGTCATTCGATTTCTTGGTTTTTTTGCTGTTTAGGGATGAGACAATAATGACGAGAAATAAAGAGGAATGACTTAAATAGTTATCTCTTTGTTCATCTTAGGTTTTCTTGATGTAGTTATGGAGATCTTTTTGATAGTCCATTCCATGCCACGTACCAGTGTTTATAAATTCAGCTAAGAGATAACCGATATAAGGACCAGTCGATAAACCAGAAGAACCGAGTCCACTTGCGACGATCAGATTTGGTTCATCGAATAAAGGACCAAAAAACGGAGCAAAATCAGACGTATATGCCCTCGTTCCTACTTGTAACTGATAAGGCTGTGAAAGTAATTTTTCTGGTTGTACAAAAAAAGCTTTTGTCTGTTCAGTCAACTGTAAAAATGCTTCATTAGTAGGAGTCAGATCCCATCCTTGTTCATTTTCATGTGTAGCGCCCAATAAGATTTTTCCCTCATTGAAGGGAATGAGGTCTGCTTCTCCATCTAGCATGGCAACAGGCCATTCCTGGCTTTGGAGCTGATTAGTAGTAAAAGCGATCAACTGTCCTTTTTGAGGACGGAGATCGACCTGATAGCCTAATGGTTCCAATAAAGGCTTCAAGGAAGGTCCAGGAGTCAAAATGACACGATCAAACTGTTTTTCACCAAATTCTCCGAGGATCAGCCAATCATCACTCTTTTTTTGTAGGCGAATTTTATCATTTATTACTGGTATACCCTTTTTTTTCAAGCGTGCCGTTAAATAATGAAGGTAAGCTTTTCCGTCTAAACGGCCACCACCAGTGATGAATAAAGAGGGGGTCGGTTTTAATAAAGGAAGTAAATCAGCTGTTTGATCCGCTTTTAATAAATGGATTTCTCCGATCTCAGGGGCCTCTTTTTTTCGTTCCTCTGCAAGATCAAGTAATTCTGCTAATTGTTCTTTTTGTCGAAGCAAGAGTGTACCGGAACGAGCATAAATGGTCGGATCAAGTGCAAAATCTTGCACTAATTTTGGGAAAAATGCCGCACCGTCTTTGGCTAAACGATACCATGTTTTATTTCTTCTTTTGGATAACCATGGAGAAATGATTCCCGCACTTGCTTTGGTTGCCTGACCGATTCCATGGTCAAATAAGGTGATGCTGTATTTTGTGGTATCTACATAATTGGCTAATGTCATACCGATGATTCCACCACCGATAATGGCGATTTTTTCCATGTTTGATTCCTCCTTTACTTACAAATTGTATTTTTGCACAAAAAAACGGCAGTTGCAAACGACTGCCGTTTCAATCAATCATGAATGTTTTGTAGTTAAACTATAACGAATAAATAAGATAAAGCTGATAACTAATAGAAGAAGTAATACACCTAAAGCAACTTGTGAACCGAATGTCGTGGCGACTTTATAGCTCAAATCAGCATGCGCTTGAATAAGGTTGATAATGATTGCCACTAATGAAGTAGCAACGGCACCAGAAAATTGTTGTAAGGTATTAAAAACAGCATTGCCATCACTTTGATAGTCATCCGTTAAAGCATTCATCCCAGTGGTCATCATATTGCTATAAGACAAACCAATCCCTATCATATAGATCACGTGGCAAGTAATCAACAATAGCAATGAAACATGTCCTAGAAGAAAGACTAGTGCGGACCAACCAACAAGAGCAAGGAGTAATCCGGCAAAAATCGGTTTTTTGGGACCGTGTTGATCAAGCAGTTTTCCAGAAAAAGGCGATAATACAGCGCCAATCGTAGCTCCTGGCAACATGGCGATTCCAGCGATGAAAGGACTGTTTCCTTGAACAATCTGAACAAAATTTGGTAAGACAAAAGAAACGCCTAGCAATAAGAACTGGTAGATTAAAAAGCTAAATAAGAACAAGCGAAATGTTTTATTAGAAAAAATGGTTAGTTGGATCAATGGATAATCGGCTTTTTTTGTTCGTTGATAAAAAAGGATCCCACCAATAATCGCTATTAGTAACGCAAACCAACTAAGCGGTTGTCCTAGCATACTCAAAAACGTTAAGCTACCGCTAAATAATAAACACAAACTAAATACACTCAACACATCCAAACGTCCACTTTTTTGAACGGGCATTGAAGGAATAGCAACCAAGCCGATGCCAAGAGAAAGAATCAAAATAGGAATCAAGAAAAGAAAGATATGATTCCAAGTGAAATTTGAAGTTAAGATTCCCCCATATGTTGGCCCGATAGCCGGAGCAATTGCTGTGGTCAGTGTTCCCACCCCCATCATCGCTCCGCGGCGGTTCATAGGCGCAAAGGTCAAAATAATATGGAACATTAGTGGTAAAGCAATCCCGGTAGCTGCCCCTTGTAAAAGCCGACCAAGTAATAAAATGAAGAAAGTCGGAGAAAAGAAGTCAACAATGATTCCTGCTAAAAAAAGCAGGTTTGAAAGTAAAAAGAGACTTCTAAGGCTGAAATTTCGTGTTAAATAAGTTGATAATGGCACGATGATCGAGATCATCAGCAGGTAAATCGTTGTCACCCATTGAACTTGTGCAGTCGTTAATTGAAACTGGTTGATCAACGTTGGAAATGTGACGTTCATTGCTGTTTCGATCAACACTCCCGCAAAAGACATCATACCGGTTGCAATAACTGCAGGTACTAAGAGTAATTGTTTTTGTTTTGTCATATCCTCACCTCAAAAAATTTCGTAAAAAAAGAGAGTGATTTCTATTATAAAAATAGAAACCGCCTCTCTCTCGACACGTAATATACGTGTTATCTGTACGATTTATTTCCATCGCTTATTCTAGCATAGAGGTAAAAAAAGTGTCAACCAGGTTAGCCAAGTCTTTTGAAAAGAGTTATGATAGTAGAGAATAAATCATCGCAGGAGGAAAAAATGGCTACGATTGATTGGAAAAAAACGGAACCAGGTTATAGTAGTAAAAAAAAGCCACAGATCTTAACGTTATCCCCACAGAATTTTTTTAGCATAAAAGGAGTAGGGGATCCAAATGAAGACGATTTTCAGCGACGAGTGGCAGCTTTATATGCTGTTAGTTATGCGATCCGAATGGCCCCAAAGAAAAATTGGCAGATTCCTAACTATCTTCCCTACACTGTTTATCCATTAGAAGGACATTGGGGATTACAAGAAGCTTATTTGCAAGAAAAAGTAATGAAGAAGAGTCATTTTGCTTATCAGATCATGATCAAACAACCTGAATTTGTGACGAAAGAAGTTGCACATGAGGCTCTACTACGTGTAGCGGACAAAATTCCCAATGATTTGTTCGACCAAGTAGTATTTAGTAGCATGGATGAAGGATTAGTCGCTCAGATGCTTCATGTGGGACCATATGAGGATGAGCCACAAACCTTTGAAAAATTAGCAACGTTTATCGAAGAGCAGGGGTATCAACGGATAGCTAAAGAACATAAAGAAATTTATTTAGGGGATCCGCGCAGAGCCAACCCAGAAAAACTGAGAACGATTTTGCGTGTCAAGATTGCGCCAAAAAATCAACTAAAAAAGTAAAAGTAAAAAATACCAAAAAAGGCAGAAAAACGATTATTTTTTTGCTATAATCAAAGACAAGAGGTGTCCGCTATGAAAAAAATCCAACGACAAGCATTGATTCGTCAGATCATCACAGAAAAACCAATCAGCACACAAGAAGAACTATTGCTTTGTCTTCAAGACGCAGGGGTGACAGCCACTCAAGCAACTATTTCGCGTGATATCCGTGAGCTGAAGTTAGTGAAGTCTACGGATGAAAATAAGCAAGTTCGTTACAATCTATTCAGTCAGCCTGCTGAAACGTTACATGAAGAACGACTACAAGCAGCTGTTAAAAGAGAAGTTTTGAAAATACAAGTTGTTCAATTTATGATCGTGGTGCTAACAGAAAAAGATGGGGCGGATGTCGTAACCAATTGGCTAGATGAAGTCGCTTATCCAGAAGTTGTTGCAACGATTGCTGGAGTGGATACATTTATTGTGATTTGCCGTTCGGAAGAAGAAGCACAAGATTTTGCAGAAAAATTAGAAAGAATGAGGGAATAAAAGAAGGGAGAATGATTTATGTCTTTGTTGAAAGCGCTACAAAACGGATCTGATATTCGAGGGATTGCCATGACGACGGAAACACATTCAGCTAATTTGACACCAGCTGAAATCCAAAAAATAAGTTGTGGCTTGGTTAATTGGTTAAAAAGGGATCATCCACGCAAATATCAAGAAGGTAAATTAACGGTAGGAGTGGGGCGGGATAGTCGAATCAGTGGTCCAACGTTAGAAAAAGCGCTGATTGACGGATTAATCGAACAAGGCATAAATGTTCTTGATTTTGAGTTAGCTACGACACCGGCGATGTTTATGGCTACTCAGTTTTCTCAATTCCAGTGTGATGCAAGTGTGATGCTAACAGCTAGTCATTTGCCGTTTTACTTTAACGGCATGAAGTTTTTTACAGCTAATGGCGGCGCAGAAAAAGAAGATATCGCATTTATTTTATCAGAAACAACACCAAATAAAACCAATCATAAGGGGACAGTCCAAAAAGCCGATCTGTTAACACCTTATGCAGAAGACTTAGTTCAAAAAATCAAAAATGGTATTAGAAAGAAAGGAATGTCTGACACAAAACCGTTAGCTGGCTGGCGGATCATCGTAGATGCAGGAAATGGCTCCGGTGGTTTTTTTGCTGAAAAAGTACTACAACGATTAGGGGCAGATACGACAGGTTCGCAATTTTTAGACCCCGATGGTCATTTTCCGAACCATATCCCGAATCCAGATAATGCTGAAGCCATGGCAAGTATCAAGCAAGCTGTTTTGGAAAATCAAGCCGATTTAGGAGTGATCTTTGATACGGATGTTGACCGTTCGGCAGTAGTCAGTGCAAGTGGTCAAGTGATCAATCGTAACAATTTGATCGCCTTATTAAGTACGATCGTGTTAAAAGAATACCCTGGAGCGACGATCGTAACTAATTCACCAACGTCTAATCACCTAGAAACGTTTATTGAAGAAAAAGGTGGCAGACAAGATCGTTACATTTCAGGTTATCGTAATGTCATCAATCGTGCAATTGCATGCAATAAAGAAGGGATCGATGTTCCGTTAGCGATTGAAACGAGTGGACATGCAGCATTCAAGGAAAATTATTTTTTAGATGATGGTGCCTATGTCATTGCAAAAATTTTGATGCTTTTGCCAGAACTGAAACAAACAGAACAAACGTTGGAAGAGATTATCCACGACTTAAAACAGCCACAAGAAGTACAAGAAATTAGGTTAAGGCTTAGTGGAGAGGATCCGAAAAAACAAGGGGCAACAATTATTCAAGGGCTAGCGAACGAATTGAACGAAGAGGGACTGGTATTTCATCCGGAAAATGAAGAAGGAATTCGTTACGATCTAAAAGAACCATATGGGAATGGCTGGTTTTTATTACGAGCAAGTTTGCATGAGCCATTACTGGTGCTCCAGATCGAAAATGATGAAGTTGGAAAAAATCAACACGTTTTACAGCTACTTGCGGAACATTTAAAGAAATACTCAAATGTTGAACCACTGATAGTGGATACTAAGGAAGCGAAGGGAAATGAAAAGTAAAAATGGTTGCGAACATAGTAATTTTTTTGACTATATTAGTTTATGGTGTTAATTTTTTAGTTTTTCTTTATCTTAGAATCAATCATATCAAAAATTGTGTAGAGAAATTAGCTATTTACTTGGGAACAAACATGACTTTATTATTTACGAGTGGTATTTTTCTTTTTTTTGGAAAAATCATTGAAGATGGCATCCTTGTTTTTGAATAAGTAACTTTCATGAGAAAATAAACTAAAATGCTCATGTTAATCAAGAAGTCCTCAATCGTTGCAGTATGAATCTAGGAGCAGAATTTTTGAACAAATTGCTAGATATGCTTACACTAGTAATAGACGAAGTGTCATATCGAAAGGAGCAGTACAATGAAAAAATTATACGAAACAGCGATGATCAATCATGGTGGACGAGAAGGCGAAGTAGCAGCACCAAATGGTTCGATGCAAATGAAGATCACTCCTCCAGGCATCCATGCTGAAGGAACAAATCCGGAACAACTATTTGCTGCGGGCTATGCCTCATGTTTCAATGGTGCACTGCAACATATGATCAAAGAAGCAAATTTGTCCGTAGATTCCACAGTTAAAGCACGAGTTTCCCTTTATACCCTTGATGAAGGTGGTTATAAAATCGGTGTGGTCTTAGAAGTACATGTTGACGATGTGAGCGAAGAACAAGCCAAGCAATTAGCGGAAGATGCCCATGATTACTGCCCTTATTCAAAAGCGACAAGAGGAAATATTGATGTTGAGGTAGTGACAGTTTAAACGATTTTTCTATCTAAGGAAGAAGTAAGTACCTTTAGATAACTACTTTTTTTATAAAAAACAGGACCGGTAGAATTTTCTATCGGTCCTAAAAATGATGGTGACGAGTCTCAAACTATTCTTGGCTTATAAATGCCAATAGAAGCTAAAAAATGATCGACCAGCAAGCATTTCTACTGTCTTTAGTAGGACAGCAAAGGCTTGCAGGTCGATCATTCTTATTTTTATTCTGTTGAGTGAAAGAGCCTGGGACAAAACTTGTCTCAGGCTCTTTTAGTATCTCTAAAAACGGATAAACGGTGAGACAAAAGCAGCATCTTCGGAAAATTTGCCGAAATTTACCAAAAATTTGAGAAGCACCAAGTAGGTAACAATCAACATCAAAAACTAGTTTTTGTGTTTCTTGTCAATTTTCGGAAATTCCTTCTTATTTCTTGATGCTAAACACTTTTGTCTCAACCTCAACCACTTTTGCATGTTTTATTTTTTACTTGGTGGTGTTCCATACATTTTTGGTGTAACCCGTTGTAATTTTGGCTTATCACCTTCAACTTTTGGTTCTGCTAACCATTGGTATTCGCCTTCACCATCTAAGGCTTCGCCACTTGCCCAAGAGCCTTTACTGCTTTCATCACCTTCTGAGAAATTATAAAAGTCATAGGCGATATCTTTTCGTTCGTTTTCACGATTGAACGTACTTGGTACAAGAATGGAGCCTTCATTTTCTTCTAATTCTTTCACGGCACTTGCCCATAAGTTTTGATGATAACTATCTCTTGCAAGCAAGACTGCCAGTAAATCTTTGACGCCACGGTCATCGATCATTTCATAGATACGAGCAACTTGTAACCGTCCTTGAGATTCAGCATTTAGATTGGCACGGAAATCAGCTAACAAGTTTCCACTTGCAACGATATAACCGCCACTCCAAGGGTTGCCAACACTATCAGCAGGGCGTGGTCCTAAGCCAGCGACAATGGCATGCTGAGGATTCATACCAGAGATGATTGCGCCGATCGTAGGATCTTTTTTCATTGCTTCTTCTTGGTCTTCAACTGGCGCATCTTCTAATAATCGTGCGACCATCGTTGCTAACATTTCGACATGTCCAAGTTCTTCTGTTGCGATATCCATTAACATGTCTTTATATTTTTCTTCTCCTCGGCAGCTCCAACCTTGAAACAAGTATTGCATTGCCACACTCATTTCTCCGTATTGTCCACCGATAAGCTCTTGTAAATATTTTGCGATTAACGGATTCGGACGATCTGGTTTTGCTTCAAACTGTAATTCCTTTTGGTGTCTGAACATCAAAAATTCCTCCTAATCTTTTATTAATACATTTACATTCTGCGCTTTAAAATGAGAAAACACAAAGGAAATGCTTAGAAAAAGTACGGTGACAGATTTAATCTGATATATGAGTAGACGCGCCTAATAAATTGTTATTTTCTGATTAAAATGATATCGTTATATTAAAATGTTATCGGTTGCAAATGACAAAAGATAACCTTTTTATTAAAAAACGGAGGGATAAAATGAAAAAGTTGTTAGTTACTGGGGTGCTGGCAAGTACAGCATTATTTTTGTTGGGAGGTTGTGGTTCAAGTAGTGCAAAGTCAAACGCAGCTAGTTCATCTGAAAAAACAAGTGACGGGAAGAAAACTATTGATTTCTGGTCATTTTGGGGATCAGGAGCACGTAAAGAAGTGATTGAAGAGATCATTGACGAGTACAATCAATCACAAGATAAGATCCAAGTAAATTATAAATACCAACCGTGGGGGGATATTTGGACCAAATCATTGTCAGCGATTACAGCGGGGAATGCACCAGACGTGATTGTTCAAGATATCAATTCAGTTGCTCAAAGAGCTGAAGCGCAACAGGCCACAAACTTATCTAAATATGTAGATGAAGAGACCTCAAAAGATTTTTATCCACAATTGTGGGATACAGTGGAGTACAAAGGTGATCCATATGCGATTCCGTTCAACACAGATACTCAAGTTATTTTTTATAATAAAAAATTATTTAAAGAAGCAGGAATCGCTGAAAAAGATTTACCAACTACATGGGATGAATTAGAAAAAACCGCCCATCAATTGGATAAAAAAGATAAAAAAGAATTCACACGAATTGGATTTTATCCTTTATGGAATTTAGGGGCAGATGTCTGGGCATTAAATGCAGATAATGGGACAAGCTGGTTTGATCAAGACGACAAAATCAAAATCGATACGAAGAATAAAGTTGAAGCATTAGAGTGGATCCAAGATTGGCAAGACTATTATGGGAAAGATACGATCAATAAATTAGAGGCAGAATTTGGCTCAGGTGTTTCTGATCCATTCATCTCAGGTTTAGTCGCAATGCGTGCCCAAAATATCAATTATTATTCGAGCTTGATGGAAAATGCTCCAGAAGATTTTGATTTTGGTGTCATTCCGCTTCCAGAAAAAGAAAAAGGTTCTGGTCATTGGTCATGGGGCGGCGGCTTTGTACTCGAAGTACCTTATGGGGCAAAAGATCCAGAAGCTTCTTATGACTTTATCAAGTATCTTTCTTCACCAGAAGTTCAAGAAAAATTTGGCGAAAAGAGTTTTGATATCATGGCAAGTAAAACAGCCAATGAGAACTTAGTGAAGAATGAACAGCTAAGTGACAAGGGACGAATGATCTATCAAATGGCTGATGAGAATTTCAAAAATACGGTCATTACACCTGTCCCATTAGCAGCACCAGATTATACGACACTAGTGAACGAACAAATCGATCAAATTCTCTTAGGAACAAAAACACCAAAAGAAGGTTTAGCTGATGCTCAAAAAGCGGTGGAGAATCTAGTAAAACAAAATAACTAATCAACTGTTGACTAATTGAAAGAAAAAAGGAGGCAAGAAAATGAAGCGTTTATCAATCCGAAAGAAAAAAGAGGCAAGATGGGCCTATTTATTTATCTCGCCTTTTATTATTGGCTTTGTCGTCTTTATGTTAGGGCCCATGCTTTTTTCTGTTATCGGAAGTTTCACTGATTATAATTTGACTTCTAAAATGAATTTCATTGGATTAGCTAATTTTAGACGGATGTTTCTACACGATGATCTTTTTTGGAAATCATTATACAATACAGTGTATTTCGTCCTATTCAATGTTCCTTTAACCACAATGTTTAGCGTATTTCTAGCAACGATTTTAAATCAAAAGATCAGAGGAATTAGTATTTTCCGAACGATGTTTTATTTACCCGCAGTCCTATCTGGTGTTGCTGTTTATATTTTATGGATGCAGCTGCTCTCACCTTCTGCCGGGTTGATCAATACGTTTCTAGGTTGGTTCAATATTTCTGGACCAGCCTGGTTGTTTGATCCTAACTGGACAAAGCCAGCTTTGATTTTAATGAAAATCTGGAGTTCTGGCGGAGCAATGCTGCTTTATTTAGCGACTTTGCAAAACGTTCCACGCTCTTTATATGAATCAGCAGCGATCGATGGCGCTGGCGTATGGGGGAAATTTAAAAATATCACGTTGCCGTTGATCACACCAATTATCTTTTATGATGTGATTACTTCAACGATCGGCTCTTTTCAAATTTTCCAAGAGGCTTATGTGATGACTAAAAATGGGACAGGAGGACCAGCTAACTCTTTACTATTTTATAATCTTCACATGTGGAATAAAGCTTTTGTTGCATTTGATATGGGGTATGCGATGGCGATGTCAATGATCCTATTTTTAATTGTGTTAGTGTTGACTTTTATTAATTTGAAACTGGCACCTAGATGGGTCTATTACTCTGGAGGTGATGGCAAATGATGGAATATTTCAAAAGAACAAGTGTTAATCGTCAAACCAAAAAAATCATTAGTTATCTCCTCATGACTGCTATCGGGATCGTATTGATCACACCATTATTGTGGATGGTATTTACTTCTTTAAAACCAATGGAAGAGATCGTACGTTATCCTCCAACCTTTTTTCCAGAAAAAATTGTTTGGCAAAACTATCTGGATACCATTACTGCTTTCCCATTCTGGCGTTATGCAAGGAATACTTTATTGATCACAGTCTTAGTGGTATTCGGCAATGTTCTCTCGAATTCTTTCATTGCCTATGGGTTTGCGAAATTAGATTTTCCAGGAAAAAAGCTAATGTTTGCTTTAGTCCTTTCTACGATGATGATTCCAGGTTTTGTGACCATGATCCCCCAATATGTTCTATTCTCAAAAATAGGCTGGGTAGGAACTTATTTACCATTGATCGTTCCATCATTTTTCGGCAATGCATTTAATATATTTTTGATGCGTCAATTTTATTTATCCATCAATGATGAATTAATTGAAGCGGCAGAAATCGATGGAGCGAATCATTTCTATATTTGGAGCCGTCTGATGCTGCCGCTGACTAAACCAGCGTTGATCACGATTGCGATCAATTCATTCAATGCGGCTTGGAACGATTTTTTAGGGCCGTTATTATACATCCAAGATCAAGAGAAGTATACTTTACAGATTGGATTGCAAGTTTTCCAAAATCAGGCGACGACTCAATGGAATTATTTGATGGCAGGAGCCACACTTGTTTTGATCCCAACGATTTTGATGTTCTTCTTTGCGCAACGTTACTTTATTGAAGGAATGGATTTGACAGGAGGGTCAAAAGGCTAAATGAATAAAATTCATAGTGAAAAAATCAATCAGCATTTTTTGACAGTCATTGAATGGATTCCGTCATTGCTTATTTTGCAATTCTTATGGCTATTAACTAGCTTACCGCTGTTGACGATTGGCAGTGCTAGTCGTACGGTTATGTCTACCATTTATCACTACCACAAAAACGAAGAGAAAAAGATCCATACGTTGTTTTGGCAAGAACTTCGTCATAATTTTTTGACCTATCGTAAGCAAGACCTCATAGTCAGTTTCTATTTATTGCTTTTACTGATTGATAGTCGTATTTTTCTTTACTGGGGCGGACCATGGGGATTGATATTGATGTATGCTTCGTTAAGTGTCCTTTTTTTAAGTATCGTGATGGTTAGCTACCGTATGTTGCTCCAACTAGAGAGAGCAAACGAAGTCCCTCTTTTTACTGCTTTTATTTTATTTTTTTATCAATGGAAAAACGCTCTCTTACATTTAGGGGGAACCCTGCTACTACTGCTTTTTTTATTCTTCCTGGGACCTATTTATGTGGTTTTAGTCGGAGGAAGTTCATTGCTTTATTTACAAACTTTTTTGTTTTTTGGACGGAAAGAAATAAAGAGCCCTTCAAAAGTTTAAGAATAGTCAAAATATTTGCGATGAAAGAATCAACTACCTGACTAAATATTGAGGAATAAACCCATCGTTTCAGATATAAGGGGTACGAAGAGAGAAATAGTTGAAAATATGGTTACTTGTCACGTTCGGCCTTCTTTGTTATGGTTATAGCAAGAAAGAAGTAGGAGGACAACAAGATGGCAAAAATTATGGTTGTAGAAGATGAAGAAATCATCCGCCAACTCATCATGGAAGAACTGGAAAAGTGGCAGTTTGAAACGTTCGGTACCTCTGATTTTAATCAAGTATTTGCAGACTTTGAAAAAGAAGAACCTCAACTTGTTTTATTAGATATCAATCTTCCGGTCTTTGATGGCTACTACTGGTGTCAAAAAATTCGAGAAGTCTCCAAAGTGCCGATTATTTTCATCTCCAGTCGAAATACCAATATGGATATGATCATGGCGATGAATATGGGCGCAGATGATTTTGTCACCAAGCCTTTTCAAATTGATGTGCTGATTGCCAAAATCAATGCTTTATTGCGACGTTCATACAATTATGGGGAACTGTCGAGTGAAGTCATGAGTCATAACGGGATCACGTTGAATGTTGATAATGGGAGTATGGAAATCAACGGTGAAATCATCGATTTAAGTAAGAACGAATATCGATTACTATTTATCTTGATGAAGCAACATGGGAAAATCCTTAGCAGAGAAAAGTTATTGAGAGCATTATGGGATGATGAGCGGTTTGTTGATGACAATACATTGACAGTCAATATCAATCGTTTACGTCGGAAAATCGAACAAGCAGGGATCAAAGGATATATCGAAACAAAAGTCGGGCAGGGCTATATTGTTCCCTGAAAGGATGAAAATAAATAATGAATTTCTTTAAATACTTAAAGGATCAATGGTCGTTGCTCTTAGGCTGGCTCTTTTTTGTCTTGCTAACGATTTTTGTCATGTGGTTAGCACCTAATATTTTAGTCGACTGGACGATGGTTGGCTATCTGGCACTTATTCAAGCCGTATTTTTGTTTTTTTATTTACTTGTCCGTTATTTAAGCAAACGTCATTGGTGGGAAAAACTTGCCGATCTCAAACAAATATCTCCGCTGCAAAGTTATTTGAGTGGCGGTCATACAGAAGAAGAAAAATTAGTCGAAGATTATATCAATCAATTGATCCGTGAGCATCAAGAAGTTATGCAAGAGGCGATTAGTAACCAACAGGATCAAAAAGATTACATTGATTCGTGGGTCCATGAAATCAAGGTGCCTTTAGCAGCCTCTGAACTCTTGGTGCGTTCGATTGAATTTGATATTGATGATCAAAAATATACCCTACTAGAAAACGAACTAGCCAAAATCGATGAATATGTAGAACAAGTTCTTTATTATGCACGGTTGGATAGTTTTTCGAGAGATTATTTAATCCAAGAGTATGAATTAAAAAGCATCATTCAGCCAGTGATACGCAGTCAGGCGAATTACTTTATTCAAAAAAATCTTCGGTATGAGATTATTGGAGAAGATCAAAGAGTTTTAACAGATGCCAAGTGGGTAGCTTTTATATTCAAACAAATTTTGAGCAATGCGATTAAATATACACCTGACCATCGAGAAATCATCATTTCGATCGAAAAGAACCAACAAGGGATCTCTTTAGCCATCAAAGACTCGGGCATCGGTATTCCTAAAGAAGACTTGTCGCGGATTTTTGACAAAGGATTCACAGGTTCTAATGGACGATTGAGTAAAACACATTCTACTGGTTTAGGGCTTTATTTGGCTAAATCCTTAGCTGAAAAACTTGGGATCCAACTACTTGCTGAATCAATTGTAGGAGAGGGAACAACGATGACCCTGTTTTTCCCAATCTTAAATTTCTATAATGAGAAACGTTAGAAAATAGTTAGAATCGAAAAAAACTTCTTGTGTTGTGAACGTTTTCGCTGATAAGTTTCATATCATGTGAAATAAAAGGAGATTAGTTATGGAAATTTTAATAGCATTAATCCCTATGGTAGCATGGGGAAGTATTGGTTTAGTAAGCGGGAAAATTGGTGGCGATGCCAATCAACAGACATTAGGGATGACGATTGGTGCATTTATCTTTTCATTAGTTGTCTTTTTCATCGTTAGCCCAACAATCACACCATGGATTTTCTTGATTGGATTCCTCTCTGGGTTAGCTTGGAGTGTTGGTCAAAACGGACAGTTCCATGGAATGAAATTTATGGGCGTTTCTGTTGGTTTGCCTTTATCGACTGGTTTTCAATTAATTTTGAATACGATTGCGGGAGCCGTTTTCTTTCATGAATGGACACAAACGAAAGATTATGTATACGGTATCCTAGCTTTAGCCCTTCTTGTTAGCGGTGCCTATTTAACAGCTCGCCAAGATGATGAAGGAAAAGTTGATACTGACAATAAAATGCTTGATTTTGGTAAAGGGTTTAGAGCATTGATCTATTCAACGATTGGTTATGGTGTTTATACGATCATTGTGAACTGGGCTAACTTGGATGCGATGTCAATCATCTTACCTCAAAGTATCGGAATGATCTTAGGTGCAAGTTTCTTTGCCTTTCGTAAAGTTAAAGTGGATCAATTTGTTTGGAAGAACATGATTTGTGGTTTGCTATGGGGAATTGGGAACGTGTGCATGCTCTTAACTGTTAAATCACTTGGTTTAGCTGTTGGATTTTCATTATCACAGATGGGAATTATCATCTCAACTTTAGGTGGTATTTTCATTTTGGGAGAAAAGAAAACGAAAAAAGAACTTGTTTACGTTATTGTCGGTTGCCTTTTAGTCATTTTAGGTGGTATCATTTTAGGGTATATGAAAACGGCTTAATGGCCGTTTTCCAACCTAAAATAGGGAGGTACTGCCATGGATTTGTTTCGTAAGAAAGAAATCAATCTCAACCACACAAGTGGGATGAAGAAAGATCTGAAAACGTCCGATTTAATTATGCTTGGAATTGGCGCAATTATCGGCACAGGAATATTTGTAGTGACAGGGGTTGCGGCCAATCAAAATGCGGGTCCAGCACTGTCACTTTCATTCGTTTTAGCTGCAATCGTTGTCATTTTATCGGGGTTAAGCTTTGCTGAGTTTGCCTCACGTGTGCCAGTCATTGGTGGCCCGTATGCGTATCTTTATGTTGTTTTTGGTGAATTTGCCGCCTGGTTAACAGGTTGGTTGTTGATTGGCGAATTTCTATTAGCAGTATCGTCGGTTGCTTCCGGCTGGTCTGGTTATGTTCAAGGGTTCTTGGAAGGATTTGGAGTCCATTTACCACAAGCCTTGACCAGTGGTTATAATCCTGACAATGGCACCTATGTCGATTTGATCGCAGTGTTCGTTGTCATATTTGTGACATACATCGTTTCTTTAGAAGCCAAAAAAGCATTAAGATTGAATAATATCATGGTATTTGTGAAATTCGGTATTATTGCATTATTTATCGTTGTAGGGATTTTCTTTGTAAAACCTGAAAACTGGCAACCATTTACACCATTTGGTTTTTCAGGCGTTCTAGATGGAGCAGCTCTAGTCTTCTTCGCTTTCTTGGGATTTGATTCAGTTGCAATGGCAGCCGAAGAAGTGAAAGAGCCACAAAAAGACGTTCCTCGAGGGATCATTGGTTCGATCTTGATTGCCACAGCTTTATACATCGTAGTTACCTTGATTTTAACGGGGATTGTTCCGTTTACTGAATTAGGGGTCAGTGACCCAGTTGCCTTTGCGATGCGTTACGTTGGTCATGGAACAATCGGAGCTGTGATTGCAGTCGGTGCCATTTTGACGCTCTTGACCGTAACGATTTCTATGATGTATTCGCTAGCTCGGTTATTGTTTGCTGTAAGTAAAGACGGTCTTTTACCTAAATTTATGACAGAGATCGATGAAAAGCATCGGACGCCTAGAAAGGCGACTTTTGTAGCTGGGGTAGCGGCTTTATTTTTCGCTGGTTTCTTCCCATTGAATATTCTCGCTGAACTAACAAACATCATGGCGTTGACCTATTTGATGTTAGTCAGCTTAGGATTACTTAAACTAAGAAAAATGTTTGGTAAACCAAAAGCCGGTGAATTTAAAGTGCCATTTGTACCGATATTACCGATCATATCTATCGGTACATGCTTGGTATTAATGCTTCGTTTACAACCAGTCACATGGATCGTCTTCGGTATCGTGATGGCGATTGGATTAGTGATTTACTTTGGTTATGGGTACCAACATAGTAAAATGAATCAACAAAATTGATGATTCGTTCTTTCTAAACGACCTAGGTTTAGAACCTATAGCGTAATTTTATAAGACGAGTGTAAGACATCTTGAGTCCTTCGATGAATTGGTTAGCCAAATTCATTTTGAAGGATTTCGGGGTGTCTTTTCTATCCTTTTAAAGCATAAAAAAGATGTTGGCGAATTTCACCAACATCAAAAATCTAGAGCTTTTTTTGATTGTTCAATGCAAAATAGTCTTATTGTGTTAAATCGAGTAATTTTTGTTTCAAGTCGTCTTCCATATGACCAAGTTCGACTTCTGCATGACGACGTTTTTCTTTTCCTTCTTTTTGGATGCGTAATGTTTCTTGGATCGTTTCGATCAAATCATTTTGAGTTGTTTGTAAGGTTTCAATATCAACGATCCCACGTTCATTTTCTTTTGCTGTTTCAATAGCAGAGATTTTCAACATTTCTGAATTTTTCTTCAATAGATCATTGGTTGTCTCAGAAACTTGACGTTGGGCAGTTACCGCATCTTTTTGGCGAAGTAACGTCAAGGCGATCACTACTTGGTTTTTCCATAGAGGGATCGCTGTTGCGATTGATGCTTGGATTTTTTCTGCTAACGCTTGGTTAGTATTTTGGATTAAACGGATCTGTGGTGCTTGCTGGATAGTGATCTGTCTTGCCAAACGTAAGTCATGTGTTCGTTTGTCTAAACGATCTAGAAATTGAGTATAATCATTTGCAATTTGAACATCCATTTGATCGCCTGTTTCTTCGGCTTTTTTCATTGCTTTAGGAATGATCGTTGTTTGAAGTTCTTCCATTTTCAATTCGCCAGCTGCGATATAAATATTCAGTGCATCAAAATAATCTTTGTTTTTTTGATAGAGTTGTTCGAGCATCAAATTATCTTTTAAAAGCCCGTCTTTTTCTTTTTCTAATTTAACAGAGATTTTATCGATTTGGGCACCGATCTTTTGATATTTTGCAGTCACTTCATAGATCGATTGTTTTACTTTGCCAAACATCCGTTGGAAAATATTGCCTTCGCCAGCTCGTAATTCATCAGGATTTGCTTCTTGCAGACGATACATCAATTCAGTCAATGAATCTCCGACAGGACCAATATCTTGTGCCTGTACATGATTTAACATGGATTGTGAAAATTCACTTAACTTCGTTTGAGCAGCAGAACCGTAGCTGATCACCGACTGTGCATCTGAAACATCGATTTTAGCTGCTAGCTCTTTGGCTTGCTCTTGTCGTTCAGCAGGTAGTTTATCAATCAAGCGTGCAGCGGTTTGTTGTTCTTGCAAAGCATTGATTTCTGACTGTTGTGTTTGGGTTAATTTATCTGTTGGGGTAGAGAACGGATTATTTAACAAATCATCTAACGTGTCATTTACAGGTGTTACCTCTTTAGGTTTATTATCCATTTAAAACTCCTCCTCGTGGTTCAATGTGATGCGATAGGTTCAATGTTATCATTTTTGTAAAAAAACGGTTGTTCATCTTATTCATCTATTATAAAGGATAAACAAAAGAAAGGATAAGCAAAAGGAGTGTCTAAGAAACAAAACACTCCTTTATGATTCTATTAACCGATCATTGAGATTGATTGTTATCATCAGATAGATTCTCTCGTTTTAAGCTTTGTTTCGCAACTGATATTTCTACATCTAGATCATCTAAATCTTCAGAGACAAATTGTTGATAGTCTTGAGCAATCAGATGTGCTAGTTGATCAATGATTTGTGAACTCTCTTCGAGCTTTTCATAAGTCTGTTTGTTTTTGATTTCATGGTCGTTGATCTCAATATATTTATTGGTCAAATCGACTAAGTTTGGTAAGTGAGTATAAAGAAATTGACTTGCTTCGTGTAATCGGTTGGGCTCTTTCACCAATGCTTTGAAGAGTGCTTTGGCCGCCTTCACTGTATCGTGACGAAGATCGACAGCTTTTAGTTTGGCTGTTTGTTGCATGTTTTGTTGCAATTGTTCAATTTCGACTTTCGTTTGATTCATTGTCTGTCTAAAGAAAGTAATCTCACTAGGTGTCATCCCGCTTTTTGTATAATGTGATTCAAGTTCATCAGATAAATCGGGCATTTCATTTTTTGCTGATTTTTTCTTGCCAGAGCCAAAGATTCCCCAAATCACTAAAGCTGCGCCGATAATCAAAATGACTGTTACTAAAGAAAAGTGACCTTGACGAATCAAAAGAAACACCAACAATAGACCTAAGATCCATCGCCAATTTAATTTTCGCATAATAAGCCCTCCATATATATTCCATCCATTTTAAGTAATGAAGCGTTGTTCTCATTTCCACCCTTATTTTAGCACACTCAACCTAAGAAAGAGTATGGGACTAAAGGAGGATTTTGTAGATTTAGAGAATTTCTAAGGTTTAGTTATGGTAAACTAAAAGAAAACTCTAGAAAAATTGAAAAGTAAACGAAAAGCGGGTATTATTACAAAGAAAGTGGGAGAAAGATGCTTGAATATGAGCAATTTGAAGAAAAAACGATCGAACGAAAAGAAATCTATCACGGAGCAATCATCGATGTTGCAGTAGATGACGTCCGCCTGCCAGATGGAAAACTTGCCAAACGTGAATTAGTGTTTCATCCGGGTGGTGTAGGGATCATCGCATTTGATGATCAGGATCGTTTATTATTAGTGAAACAGTTTCGGAAACCATTAGAAAAAGTGATTTTGGAGATCCCTGCTGGGAAAATCGATCCAGAAGAAAGCCAAACACCGGAACGTACCGCTGCAAGAGAACTGGAAGAAGAGACTGGGTATCGGGCAGGAAAGCTCAAACATGTTTCATCTATGTATCTTTCACCAGGATTTGCAAATGAGATCATGCATATTTATCATGCGATTGATTTACAGAAAGTAGAGAATCCGTTGGCTCAAGATGAAGATGAGGTGCTTGAATTATATGCACTGACTTTCGCAGAAGCTAAACAAGCAATAGATGATCAACTGATCTGTGATGCGAAAACCATGTATGCGATCCAATATTGGGAGCTATTGATTAAAGGAAAGTAGAGGGATCGGCTGATGGCCAAAGGACCGCTGATTACGAGAAGTGAATTACGTAAACGACAGCAGGCGCAAGCCCAAGAGTCATTAAAACGGCAAAGAAAAGAAGAGGCTGCTTATCAGCAAGAAGAAAAGAAAATTGCTAGTTTTTATCGAAAGGAACAAAAACGGAACAAACCTATCACAAAAACAAGAATCGGTGAACGTGAAAAAACGACGAAGTGGAATTCATTTTTGATGAAATCCTTGATTATTGTTATTCTATTATTGTGTGTCGTATTTTTTGCGGTCGCATTTATTTAGAAAGAAGGAAAAAGCTATGAAAATCGGTATTATCGGTGCAATGGAAGAAGAAATCAAAATTTTAAGAGAAAAGCTAAGTGAACCCTTGTCATGGGAACGAGCAGGAGCATTGTTCATTTCAGGCTCTTTAGGAAGACATGAAGTAATTGTGGTTCGTTCAGGGATCGGTAAAGTTTTGGCATCAGTCACGACTAGTTTGTTGATCCAACAATATGGTGTAAATATGGTCATCAATACAGGTTCAGCGGGTGGTATCGGACAAGGGCTACAAGTAGGCGATATCGTAATCTCTGATAAAGTAGCTTATTTCGATGCAGATGCAACCGGATTTGGCTATAAGCCAGGACAAATACCAGGGATGCCGCTTTATTATGAAGCAAGTACGTATCTTCGCACAGAGATGGCAAGAGCAGCCAAAGCGATAGATCTGAATGTGAAAGAAGGCTTGATCGTTACTGGAGATACGTTTGTTGATTCTTCCGAAAAAGTAGAAGAGATTTTAACAAACTTTCCAGATGCGTTGGCTTGTGAAATGGAAGGAGCGGCTGTTGGACAAACGGCTCGTCAGTTCAATATTCCTTTCTTGATCGTTCGTGCGATGAGTGATACTGCTGATCATGCAGCGACACAAACCTTTGATGAGTTTATTGAAGATGCAGGGAAACGTTCTGCTGAGATGGTAATCGAATTTGTCAAACATCTTGTATAAGGAGCCCATTAATGAAAGCATTGATCTCGATTGATTACACGTATGATTTTGTGGCAGATGACGGGAAATTAACGACAGGTAAAGCTGGGCAAGTGATTGAACAAGCAGTGACGACTCACACGAAAAAGTTTATCGAAGAGGGAGACTTTGTGGTGTTTGCGATTGATGCGCATGACCCATCGGATAACTTCCATCCTGAAAATAAACTATTTCCTCCGCATAACGTGATTGGCACCAATGGTCGTGCCCTTTATGGTTCGCTACAAGCTGTTTACGAAAGAGCTCAAGAACAAGCCAATGTCTATTGGATCGATAAGCGGCATTACTCTGCTTTTAGTGGAACAGATCTAGATATTCGGCTCCGTGAGCGGGGGATCACTGAACTCTATTTGACTGGCGTATGTACGGACATTTGTGTGTTGCACACAGCTGTTGATGCATATAATTTAGGCTATCAACTGTTTATTTTTGAAGATGCTGTAGCTAGCTTTGATCCAGTCGGTCATGACTGGGCACTACGTCATTTTGAAACAGTCCTCGGGGCAACGTTGATCAAGTAAGTGTAATAAAAATTTTTCAAAGTAAGCTTGCTAATGATTTGTGAGCCTAACTGGTTCTTGAAGTAACCAGATCGTTCTGTCGTACGATAGAGTAAGTCAATACGGAAAAATAAACCGAAGGATTCGAACATAGTTTATCTATTTTCGAATTTCTTCGGTTTATTTTCTTTCATAATTTTGTGAGATTTTTTAAGTCAATCAATCAGTATCCATTTTAAGCCGATGGTTCGATTCTTTTCCAATCGCTGAAATAGCGGATTTTTATTAGGAGATAAAGAGTTGGTTTGCTAGTTTGTGCTTATGAATGAGTGGCAATAACTTATAGGTAAGCAAACTAGCTACGAACACAAGTAAGATATCGCAACTTAAATCAATCAATGTGGAAACTGCTAGCACACTGTAAAGAACATTCGTTTCTTTAAGGTAAAAGAATAAAATCAAGCATTTATACAACAGACCGATTAAATAGAGATAAAGTAATCCTGAATAGTTAATGATCAGGATTTTTTTTAATGGGTGCCATTTTCTACGCCAGAACAATTTTGACAGGGCGGCTTGAATCAGTGGGAAAGTTGCAAAAGATAGTAGAAAGCCAAAACTAGGTTTAAAAATATAAAAAATACCTCCGCCACTAGCGAAAATCGGTAATCCAATGAGCCCTAGGATCAAATAACTGAATGTGACAATGAGCCCGTATTTTGTTCCTAATAAAGGATAAATCAGATAAATCGTTATAATTTGTAAAGATAAATAATCGAATAGTGGTAACGGAATCACTAGTTTTGCTGTGATGATCAATAATGCCATCATCATCGCCATCATGGTGATATCTCGCCTATTTGTATACATTTAAATGCCACTCCTTACTAAGTTCTCTTTTTTTTGTTCTCGATTTTAACCAATGAGTTAAATCCTCTAAATAGGGTAATTTGCCAATTTGTGTGATTCCTGTCTTATCTGTCATCCATTGGCTTAAATCTTCCATGTCATTCTTTTCATTTGCTTTACTTGAATTAAAAACCAGACCTGCTATTGGAATGTTTTCGCTTTGTAATAAACTAGTCGTTAGCAACGTATGATTGATTGCACCTAAATAATTATCCGTAACGAGAATAACCGGTAATTGCAAAAGTTTGATCATGTCTAACATGGTTTGCGAGTCATTAATGGGAGAAAGCAGACCACCTGCTAATTCAAAAATCGTGGGTCGATTTTTTTTCAAGACAACATTTGCTTTTTCCTTCAAGACAAGTAAATCGATCCATTGTTGTTCTTTTCTGCTAGCGATATGTGGAGAAGCTTCTAATGACATTGAATAGAAATGAACAATATTTTGTTTCTCAATATGGCAGGCTTGATAAAAATCTGTATCAGGAAACGGTCCTGTTTGGATCGGTTTCACGAGTAACGGTTCCTGATTTGTCAGATTACGTAAATATTCATAGAGTAAGACACTGATCACTGATTTTCCACAATCGGTATGAATCCCGCAAATAATATAATTATTCTTCATCACAGACACCAGCCACAACTAAACCTAAACGATCAAGCATTTTTTGATCTTCAGAAATAGGTGCTCCTTTCTCTGTCAAATAGTTGCCTAAAAAAATAGAATCCACGATCAATAAAGCAAATGGTTGGAGTTCTCCTAAATGAAACTCTCTTCCGGCACTTACCCTAAGTTCTGTAGTAGGGAATAGTAACCTCAGCATGGTTAAGATTTTTAAACATTTCATAGGGGTTAATTCATTGTGTTCCTCAAACATTGTTCCAGCAATTGGAAGTAAAAAATTGACTGGAACGGAATAAGGCTCTTGATCTTTTAAGTCAAAAGCCAGATCGACTAATTGTTCATCTGTTTCTCCCATGCCACAAATAAAACCAGAGCAAATATTCATTTTGTGCTGACGAAGTTTGTTTAATGTTTCTAACCGATCATCATAGGAATGGGTCGTTGTGATGTTTGGGTAATTATCTCGACTAGTATTAAGATTATGATTCAACCGATCTACTCCACACGATTTTAAATAATCAATTTGTTCCTCTGTAACTAAGCCAATGGATAAACAAATCTCAATCGACATTATGCTTTTGATCGTTTGAATTGCCTCACCTAAAAGATGGATTTCTTTTTTTGATGGGCGTGTTCCGCTTAACGCAATACAAAACACACAGGAATGATTCTTTTTAGCAATCAACGCTTTACGAATGATTTCTTTTTTGGGTAATAATCCATATGTTTCAATCGTTGCAGAACTTTTTTTTGATTGCGCACAATAACCACAATCTTCTCTACACAAGCCGCTCTTAGCATTCAGCAATGTATTCAGACGGATGATATTTTGTGACTTGTTTGTTTTGAGCTGAAGGGCTTGTGCATAATACCCCCATAAATTAGTTTTGTCTTTTAGTATCTCCAGACATGTTGTTTTTGTTAGCGGAACACAAGGTTCGAATAGATTTTCCATAAAAACACCTCTTTACTTTCGTTAACTAATTTTATTACAAAGGTTAACGAAAATAAAGAGGTAAATGAAATGATGCAGTTTTATGACTATTTATGGTCGGAAAGGGTAGATAACAGTAGAGAACAGTGAAGGAAGATGGAAGGATTTATTTTTCTTTATTAAGTGGAGTTGGTTTGTGGGTAGTCAAAATGAGCTTGGTAGAAAAGTAAATGATAATATTAAGATAGGTTGAGACAAAAGTGTTCAGCATCAAGAAATAAGAAGGAATTTCCGAAAATTGACAAGAAACAAAAAAACTCGTTTTTGATGTTGATTGTTACCTACTTGGTGCTTCTCAAATTTTTGGTAAATTTCGACAAATTTTCCGAAGATGCTACTTTTGTCTCACCGTGAACAAGAGGTCGTGAAAAGAGTGTTTTGACCTGAGCGCTCACCAAGTAAAAACTGCGACGAGTAATCGCAGGAGCATTAAGGATGGAAATCTCGAAACAGCTTCCCATGTTTTGAGATTTTTTGACTTATCGCCGAAGATCAGCTCTTTGAACACCGTGAATCAGAGGTCGTGAAAACATCGGGTAGCTCTGATGACAATAAGAAAGAATTTTTTGAAACAGCTCCTCATGTTTTGAAAAATTCAGGCTTATTTCAAGGAGCTGATGTTTGAACACCGTTTAGCAAGAGGCTGTGAAAGAAGCGTTTAGCTCCGAGCGAATAAGAGAGGATTTTTTAAAATAGCTCCTCATATTTTAGAAAATCATCGCTTATTGTTGAGGAGTTGCTTCTTGAACGCCGTTTATCCGTTTTTAGAGATACTAGAAAAGACTGAGACAACTTTTGTCTCAGTCCCTCGTAAAGAGAAAAATAGTGTTCAAACAACCGCTCCTTGAAATAAGTCAATTTTTTTATATGAGAGGTTGTTTCAAAAAATTTTCTTATTGCCATTGGAGCGTTTTTTAACTGTATTACCAGATATGCACTCGTTTTTCAGGTGGAAGATACATCGCGTCTTTTTCAGTGATCGCAAATGTTTCATAAAATTCCATCAAGTTTTGGGGTTGGATATTGGCACGTAATTTAGCAGGGGCGTGAACGTCGATTTGTAACAACAATTGTTGGTATTCTTTTTTTGCTTTTGTCCGCCAAATCGTCGCCCAGCTGACGAAAAAGTCTGCTAGTGAGTGATCTGCTTCGGTTTTTGCTGCTTCTAAAGCACAACTTAGACCGCCCGCATCTGCGATATTTTCTGAAACAGTAAGCTTACCATTAACAGTACCATCAGCAAATGATAAGCCATCAAATTCTTCGATCATTGCTTGGGCTTTTTCTTGGAAGTGCGCTAGATCTTCTTCCGTCCACCAGTTATTTAAATTACCATATTCATCGAATAAGGCACCATTATTATCGAAGGCATGAGAGATTTCATGGGCGATGACAGCGCCGATCCCACCGTAGTTTGCTGAACTTGATTGTTCTAAACTATAAAATGGTGCTTGTAAAATAGCAGCTGGAAAAACAATGACATTTCTGAAAGGGTGGTAATAGGCGTTGACTGTATCAGCACTCATTTCCCATTCCGTCCGATCAACAGGTTGATTCCAGCGACCAAAACGTTCTTTCAATTCGATTTTGCTGAAGGCTAAAGCGTTGGAAAGCAAGGTTCCGCCTTCTTCTTGTGTCACTGTTTGGTACTTCGTATATAACGAAGGGATTTGGTCTGGATAGCCGACCTGAACTCCTAGTTTATCTAATTTGATGATCGCTTTTTTTCGAGTAGTATCGCTTAACCAGTTGTTTTTTTCTAAACGATCTTTATAGACAGAGATCATTTTTTCGATCATATGCTCAACATCTTTTTTGGCCGCTTCACCAAAGTATTTTTTGCCATAATAATCGCCAACGACTTGGTCAAATTGACCTGAAGCTAAGTAATAGGCAGCTTTTTTCTGCGGCATGGCTTCATCTGTGCCTGAGAGTGTCCGTGAGAAGATTCCGCTGATTTGTCTAAAGTCTTCTGATAGATAACTACTCAACGAACGAATCGTTCGGACGATCATCCAGCTTTTGATCAATTGAAAATGTTCTGTGGTTAGTAGTTCGCCTAACTGTTCAAAATAAACAGGATCCGTCACGATTACTTTATCCGGTGTGGTACCAATCAATCCCACTGTCAACTTTTCCAGATCCAGTTTATCGGTATAGTGGATGAAGGTGTCAAATGACCGGGGATTGTACATTTTGCTGTAATCCGCTTTTTCTTCCGCACTTTTAACATGAGGCGCAACCAATCGATCAAATTGGATAGCTTGTTCAACGATTGCCTCTGCTTGGCTTTTTTCTTTTCCGGTTAATTCAACGAGTTGGACCATCATATCAAAGAAAACGCCTAATAGTTGCGCACCATTTGGATGTTCTGCAGTATAGTAAGTTTTGTCAGGTAAAAATAATGAAGGGGGATAAGCAAATAATGCGTTTGTTTGTGCATTTTTCATATCCGCATCGACATCTAAGCTAAATGGTAAAGGTAAACTATCCAATGTCCAAGTAGGAAATTGTTGGTTCAAGTCTTCAAAAGATTCGATTTTTTCAATTCGTTCAATTAAAGGAAGCAACGGTTTAGCAGCTAACTGGTTTCTTCGATCATAATCATTAGCTAATTGATAAAAATGAAGAAAGTGACGCATCATATCTGATTGGACTTTATCAGGTTCAGCCATCATATGATCAATATCTGTCATCAAAAGATCATCGATACCGTCAACTAAGTCCTGGAAACCGCCAGTGGCTGGTTTATCAGCGGGGATCTTGGCTGTTTTTAGCCATTCTTCATTCACAGCTTCAAAAAAGTCTTGCTTTATAAGTTCTTTGTTCATTCGGTTATCGCTCCTTTTTATCTAATGTTCCTATTATCATATAAAAACAGCGAATAAACAAATAGAAAGAGGAAAGAAGCACTTGTTGGGGTCTTGCCGTAGGCACAGCAGAACTAGTCTATCTGATTTGTTTTTCTCCTTATTTCACTTATAATAAAAAAGACGGAGGTGATTCGTTCTTGAAAACTGTATTTGAACAATCAATCGAATGGAATCTAGATGGTATCAAGAAACGGTTAAGCGCTGTGGAACAGTTGGCGATGAAGGATGAAGAAAAGGGTTACGCTTTAATTTTTGAAGATGGTAGTTATGTCATCCTAGATCAAAACAAACAACCAATAGAATACGGTCCTGCGAGCCACTCCTACCCAGATGCAAGAAAAGCTTATCAACTCGTACCGATGACTGAAGCAGAAGTCACCAATATTTCTCGTTGGCTTGCAGATAATCGTGAAAAAGCTTTGATTGCGCCAAAGGAAAACGGACAAGAACTTTTGGATTGTTGGGTGGGATTGCCTGAACAACGGTTTTTAAACTATAAAAATTGGCGGACACCGTATGGCTATCTTTGTGGGACCTATGCTGCAACTGTCCTTATTGCTTATTACCAAGATTTTCAAAACGAATTGTTTTTCTCTCCAACGTTACGTGAAAAAGGAACGAAAGACCATGCGCAACTAAGTGAAGCATTACGCCAAGCGATCCAGCCGCTAGGACTTCCGACGGTTCCCGGTCAAGTCAGTCATGGTATCACGAAGTTTTTAAAACATACAGGAAATCGAGTGTCTGCTAGAAGTACGATGCTTGGTTCTTGGCAGCGAGCGACTAAACGGATTCGCCAAGGAAAACCTGTGATCTTAGGGGTGTTGAAAGTATTAGGGAGCACCTATGGCAATCATTGGGTCACTGCATATGCATATTATCAATCCTCTTCTGGAGAACGCTTTTACAAAGTTCATGACAACTGGGGCAACACGGATCAATTGATTCCTGCTAGTTGGTGTAATGGAACTGTTTCGCTGCCTTAAAAATTATTTACAGAAATTACCAGAAAAACTGGAAAAAATATGTTAAACTATCGAAGAAGAGAGAACAATAGGGAGGACAACATGAGTAAAAAGTATCAGGATGACACATTGAAAATCTTTAGCTTGAATGGAAATCGACCACTGGCAGAAAAAATTGCCAAGGTGTTTGGAACGGAGCTAGGAAAAAGTGTCGTAAAACAATTTAGTGATGGAGAGATCTCGATCAATATCGAAGAAAGTATTCGTGGGGATCATGTTTATATCGTGCAATCAACCAATCAGCCAGTTAATGATTATTATATGGAATTATTGATCATGATCGATGCGATGAAACGTGCCAGTGCAAAAACAATCAATGTTGTGTTACCTTATTACGGTTATGCCAGACAAGACCGTACAGCAAAACCACATGAACCGATCACAGCTAAATTGATTGCTAATTTGATCCAAGAAGCTGGCGCAACTCGTGTGCTGACATTGGATTTGCATACAGTTCAAGTCCAAGGATTCTTTGATATCCCTGTAGATAACTTATTCACAATGCCATTGTTTGCTCACTATTACCGAGAACTTGGTTTAACAGGTGACGATATTGTTGTCGTTTCACCAAAAAATAGTGGTGTCCAACGTGCAAGAAGTCTTTCTGAATATTTGAATAGTACATTGGCGATCGTAGATCACGCCGATGATGCAGATGAAAATAGTGGATATGTGATTGGCGATGTCCAAGGAAAAACATGTATCATGGTCGATGACATCTTGAATACTGGTGCAACGCTTGCTCGAGCTGCTAATGTTTTGAAAGAAAACGGAGCAAAAGAGGTTTATGCTTGTGCTTCACACGGCTTGTTGTCTATTCCTGCAAAACAAATTTTAGATGATGCACCGATTAAAGATATCTGCATCACTGATTCTGTATTTACTCAAGAAGAACGTCATCCTAACAATTTAACGATTGTTACTTGTTCAGAGCTGATGGGAGAAGCGGTTAAACGAATTCATGAAAATACACCAATGAGTCCATTGTTCCGTCTAGAAGAAAAAGTATTTGATTAATCATTTTTTGTTAAGTGATGAAATAAAATTCGTTCGACAATCGTGGTAGCACGAATTGTGGAACGAATTTTTTTCTAAAAGTTGGGAAACTATCCTGGTTTAGTGATTGTTTCTTTGGTAACTTGCTTATTTTATGCTAGAATGTGCCTAGTTCTATTTGGAAGGGATGAAAGAAGTTGGAAAAAATCTATTTGGATCATGCAGCGACGACGCCCATGCATCCCTACGTCATTCAAGAAATGACCACAATGATGCAAGAAACCTTTGGGAATCCTTCGAGTATCCATGGCTTCGGCCGAATTGCCCATGAAAAGTTAGAAACAGCAAGACAACTTATTGCTGATAGTTTACAAGTCAATGATCATGAAATCATTTTTAATAGTGGAGGGACAGAAGGCGATAATACAGCGATCCTTGAAACGGCTTTTTCACGAAAAAAAGACGGGAATCATTTGATCACTACCGCTATCGAACATCCTGCTGTCTTGAATACAATGAAATATCTGGAAACACAAGGCTTTGAAGTCACGTATTTACCAGTAGATGAAAAAGGCAATATTTCACTAACTGACTTTGATGAAGCATTAAGTGATGAAACGATTTTAGTCTCGATCATGTTTGGGAATAATGAAATCGGGAATTTGATGCCAATCAAAGAAATCGGCGAACGATTGCGGGAACACCCTGCTTATTTTCATACCGATGCGGTTCAAGCTTATGGGAATCAGACGATTCATCCAAGGGAGTTAGGTGTTGATTTACTTAGCATCTCTGCCCATAAAATCAATGGACCAAAAGGCGTAGGATTTTTATATAAAAAAGATGGCATAAATATTCCTTCACTACTTTTAGGTGGAGAACAGGAAGAGAAGCGGCGAGCAGGTACTGAAAATCTCGCAGGTATTTGGGGAATGGCGCAAGCGGTCAAACTTTTAACTGCCGAAGAACGTGAAGCTCGAAGTGAAAAATATGCTGGATTCCAAGAATTGATTTTGAATACCTTGGAAAAAGAAGGAATTTCTTATCAAGTTAATGGTGATTTAAACAACAAATTACCACATGTGTTAAACCTTCGATTACCTGGTGTTGCGAATGACTTACTTTTGATGAAGTTGGATCTTAATGGGATTGCGATATCTACTGGGTCAGCATGTACAGCTGGTAATATCGAACCTTCGCATGTGCTGGAGGCAATGTATGGGAAAGATACACCAATCCTTAAAGAATCCATACGAATCAGTTTTGGTTACGGCAATACCAAAGAAGAAGTCCAACGTTTTCTTGATGTATTGATCCAATCAATCTAAGTTGGAAAAAACCTAGTAAATGATGCAAGAAACTTTTATAATAAAAGTAGAAATCAATTTACCGAGGTGAAAATCATGGCATTTGAAAAAACAGCCACAGTTTTAGGAGCAAAAACAAGTTATCGTTTACATCCAGATGCAAAACGTTACACTTTGAGAGACAATGGATTTACCGAAACAAATGGCGGCAATTATCAGTTGATCCGTCCGCTAGATGCAACCCCACAAAGCAAAGAAGGGTTTAAACTAAAAATCACTGTTTCAAAGGATATCCAAACACTAAAAATGTCTATTACGACAGCTAACGGATTGAAAGCAGTCAATATTTTTAAAGACGACCGACAAAAAATGAGTCAAGATAAATTTTATTTTTTGATGGATGGTATGATCAGCCGAGGATTATTTGAAAAAGTCTAAGGAAGTCGAACGTATCTATCATTGTTGCCAGTAAAAAAAGCAAAGAGAACAGCTAGTAAAGCTGATTTCTTTGCTTTTTTACTATCTATTGAAACGGGACAATCGCTAGAGAATAACCATTCCTCTATTCTACTTTTGTCCACTCATCTAAGGATTTACCATTTTCATCAATGATTTCTAACCAGCTGTTTGTTCCACCGAAGTAGAGTAACAGACTTGCTTCATTGACGCTTTTGACGATAATATCTTTGCTCGTTTTATTTCCTACAATGCTATCTTTATAATCATCACGTAATTTATCCCCATATTTTGCCGCATAACTGACGGAACCGTCTTTATTTAAAGGAGCTTCAGCTAATAGTATAGCCCCCTTTTTGATCAACAGTTCATTTCGACTGATCCAATAAAGCGTTGCCTGGCTGTTTCTAAAATTGACAGTAAAAGGGATCTCACTAACTTCTTTCGTCCAACGATGTCTTGCTTTTGCCGGCTTTTTCTTTTGAGGACTGCTTTTTTCTAAAGAGTAACCAAATACTGCCAAGATTTTTGTGATTTCTTCGACTGGTTCCGCTAACTTTTTGACTTGTACTTGAGGGATCGTTTCTTTTGCGGAATCATCGATTTCTACTGTCAATCCCGTTGATTCTGCCTGTTCTTGAAGTAGGTAGCTTAGATGACTGGCTTCAAGATCCCAAGGAAGTTGAACCAATACGATGTGATCCCAACTTTTAGGTACCACGTTTTGACCGATTGCGATACATTGTTTGTTTTTGAAAAATAGATAAAGTGAATGATCAGGTAGAGCTGGTTTTTCTTTTGTGATAGTCATCTTCCCATGTTCATTTGGTAACGTAATCTCGATTGCTGAAGGAGTCAGAGTAGTATGAAAGCTGATAGGCATAATCAATACCTCCTGTTTTTCCTTAAGTTTACCATGATTTACTTGTGATTACTTTTTTCTAGCATTGTACACAATAGGCAATGAGAACAATGAACAACCGCTTTTTAGTTAAACAGACAATCACTTTTGATAGAAAAAGAGCTAATATTTGTTTAATTCTTTGTTGTTGTTTATTCTAAAAGAAAAAGACGTAAGAAGGGGTCAATATGAATTTTTTTATTAGTGATATGCACTTTTTTCATAAAAACTTATTAGGCAAAAATGATTTTGCCCCTCGTTTATTTGCTAGTGTGGAAGAAATGAATCAGCAACTAACCAATAGCTGGAATAAAGTTGTCAAAGAAACCGATCATGTGTATCACTTAGGCGATCTGGCGATGCACCCACAATATGAAAAAGGTAGCCAAGACATACTGGAGTTGGTGCAACAACTCAATGGGACAATCCATTTGATCAAGGGGAACCATGACAGCCGTGCTTTTTTCAGGTATTTAGAAAAACATGATCCAGGAAACAAGGTTGGTTCAAAAAAGTTTTATTTTTATGATGTCGGAACTATCATCAAATTCAATCATCAGCAATACTATTTGACTCATTATCCAATGTTGCTGGGATCAAACGATAGTATCCGTAATCTTCATGGACATATCCATCATTATAGTGTACCGATCGGTAATGATGTGAATGTCGGTGTAGATGCGCCAGAAAGAGAACTGTTGAAAGTGCAACAACCCTTTGGCACACCGTTATCAGAAGATGACATTGAAGAAATTTACGAAGCCAAACAACAAGAATTAGCACGTCTTCAATAAAAATAAGGACGTAAAACATTTCTGCTAGTCTAGAAAAAATAATCCTCTTAAGTTCGCTGTTAAAGCGAACTTAAGAGGATTATTAATCATATGATGGATAGTGATTTTTTTGTTCAGTCTAGTCCTTATAAAATGCAATAGACATATTGACCATTGTCATTATACCCTTTAGCGACTGTTGCGGTACCTTGATTTAGTTTGCTCACGTCTTGCGCGATATCTTTTGAATAAACGATCAAAGTTTTTTCTGTCGTATGTTGATTCAACCAATCGATCCCGTAATCAACAGTTTGGTTCTTGATGATATTGTTGTAATATTTGCCATATTTTTCTTTAGCTTCTGCGGTCATATGGTAATCATAATTCAGACCGTAGCCATTTCGGTAAGCGACGGCGGTTGAAAAAGAACCATGGAATCGCAAATACGTCGCATAACGATAGGTGCCATTTTCTAGTTTAACTAAGGCGTAAAAATGATTGTAGAAATAATACCAGCCACCCGCCATTTTATTATGAGCAACATCGGCATTTAAAGGATTGGGGTTGCTCAAGTTATATAGTTCATAGATCGACAAGTTCTCCGTATAATCAAATCGTTGTTGAGTAAAAGCCGGTGGCGTATGAATGATTTGATTGACTTGATACCCTTTGATTGGGTGGGCTTTTTTATCGATCTTCGTTTAACTCGGATTGTAACTTAAGTGATTGAAATCAGTCGTGATATCTGAAGAATAGACGATCTCGAAGGAACAGTGTGTGTAGGTATTGATCCAGTTCATCACATAGTTTGGGATGTCTTCGGTCGCAATCATTTTTGGAATCACCGGGATTTTGGGATCTGCATATTTTTGTTCGGCTTCTTTAGTTAACTGGAAGTTGGCAAAAGCATTTAATTGCGCCACCACTTTCCCAAAAACATTACGACCTAAAGTTAATTCCGTGCTTCGGTAAGGTTTCTGGGTGTTTTGGTCGATGGCGATGAAGTAATAGTCATTTCTTAGGTTGTATATATTTGAATTGGATCTGAAAGTAAAGTCGGCTACTTTTTCATCGGGTCCTCCGATTGGTGAGCTAATAACATTTTGCAAGTAATATTGATAATCTACAAAGGAAGGGCTGGTTTTTTCAACTTTATCCGAACGTAAGATATCATTTGGTGTTACACCAGGTTCATTAAGTAAATCATCAGTTTCTAAATCAATCCCTTGAAAATTAGGATAATATTCTGGGGTTCTATCATCAATTCTACCATCTGGGATCGCATTCATGTAAGCAGCCCAAACAAGTGTGGAACAATACCAATTTTCTCTGGAAGATAAACGATTCTTATGTTGAAGAAAATCTATTGATATATGATAAGGCTTGCCTAATTGACTGCGCATAAATTGAATGGCTGCATTTTTTTGCAAAGCAGTAGCTTCCGGGACTCGTAAAATTGTTGCTTCAGTATAATCAAATCGTTGATCATCTAATACTCCATAGACCACTCCACCTGCCTTATCTGGAAGATCATCACTTTTACTAGTCGCTTCGATAGTCCGAATATATCGGAAAGTTTCTGCTTTCCCATTAATCATATGGGTTTCTTCATAAATTCCTTCGACAATCATCACATGATGAAGAAAGTAGGGAGTTGCTGGGACTTCAGCCCGATTTTTCTCAAAAATAATGTCCCCTGGTTGCACGGTATTCAATAAATCATAGGTTCCGTAAGTTGGCTTTTCTTCAAAAGTAATATTGTCTAATGAATTGCCGATATTAAAGGACCACAACGGAGCAATTTTCGCTAAACGTTCTGCTTCTGCTGGTAAATATTGGTCGTTGACGGATTGCAGATACTCTTTTAATTGGTCTTCGTCTGACAAGGTATCTTTCAAGGTGGTTTGCTGATAATAATTAGCGGTGAATTCTTCAAAGGTTTGATCAAAGGAAGCGTATTCATTTTTGAAAAAATCATAGTATTCAGTCAGTTGTTCATCAGTTGTGGTATCGCCATGGGCGTCGGTGACAGGAACAGCAAACAAAAGTGTCCATAAAAAGGTGACAATAAAAAATAATTTAAATTTCACGGGTATTCCTCCTAATTTTTATGATAAAATAATAACATATGAAAAATAATCTAGCATCTATAAACACTTGTTATTTTTGTTTTTTATTGACGTGAAATACGAAGACATAACAGCTAGAATGGAATAAATTAAAATAAGATTGTAAGCGTTGTTATTTTGTTTTTATGATAAATACAGAGTATTTTTGTTGTTTTTTTAGCTTTTATTTAGGGTTTTATAGAAGGGGGTAATAAAAAAGTGTAACCTAGTTAATGTGTATAATGATTATTTGTTATTAAATTTTAGGTTTTATTTAATTTAAGATAACATTTTTTAAACAAATAAGTTTAACCTTTTTGCTGAATCTAGATTTTGTAATCGATTATTTCTAGAAAAAATGGTAAAAGGGTAGTTTTTTTAATAAATGTTTTTTTCACAGATTATGATAATTCTATTTTACTTTGTTCATTAATATAAAAGGAGAAGATGAGAATGAAGGCTTATCTAGTTGGTTTGGTGCTATCCATGTCAGTGTCTCTTGGGTGTGTGATAGCGTTTTACATGTATTATCTTGTTCTTAAAACTTTGGTTCCGTTCTTTCTTATCATGGTGTCAGGATTGATCGGTCTATTTTTTGCTACATTTTTAAAAAATTAGTTAGGAAAATAAAAAAGGAGTGGTACAAATGCTATCGCTAGACAGTAAAACGTGTATAAAGGTTTCAAGAAATTTCTTAATCGGTAGTTTTTTCTTAATGATGTTGATGATTGTTGGTTTGCTTGGTAAAGTTAATGGATTTATTCCGTTAAGTGATCTTCCAGAAGGAAGTCTGATGATTTTCTATTATCTTAGCTGTTTGCTCAGTGGTCTCAGTTTGATTTTTTCTACAGGTACGCATTCAAAAATTTTAAAACGGACAGCGGCGATTATTCATTTTAGTAGTGTTTATTGTTTTTCTCTCTTTATTTTTGCTTTTCTTTTCCATGTACTTTTTTTAATCGTTCTTTATTTGTTCCTAGCTATCGTTTTACTGACAGCAAGCAAGCAGAAATGGCTAGCGATCACTTTCTTCGGGATACCGATGATTATTTCAATTGGCTTTTTTATCAAGCTCAATTACGAACTAATCCTTTATGGGGGGGAATGGTCATGGGACACCATTGGATACATAGTCATTCTTCATTTATCAGGTTTAAGTGGTCTGATTCTTTCAACGCAACTCGATAAGGGAAAAGCCAAGTGGATACTTTTGGGTATTAATTATTTATTTGCAACTTATTACCATATCTACATCTTTCTTCAGTGAGACGTCTTACATACATATCGAGTACTGGAAAGGGAAGTGGCTTGCTAGAATATAAAAAGGTTTTTTGTTAGAAAGGAGTAGTGTAAATGTTGCCATTATCAAGTAAGGTATGTACCAAGTTTACAGTGATTTTCTTAACCTGTAGTATTTCCTCCATTTTTTTACTAGTAGTGAGTAGGATGGCAGGGGAGCATGGATTTGCTCCATTTAGTCATTATCAAGAAGTAAGTGGCTTTTTTTTCTATTATCTTTGCTGTTTATTTAGTGGCATCAGTTTGATTTTTTCGACCGGTGTACGTTCAAAAGAGTTAAAATGGTTGATTAGAATTAGTCATTTTAGTTGTGTTTATTTCATTGGTCTATTTTGGATTGGTTTAATGATCATTCAAGGTTTCATTTTTATCCTTGCGATAATGGCCTATTTATTCGTGTCCATCCGGTTATTGAAAACAAAAAGTCAGAAACGAGTAGCAATCGTTTGCTTGGGGATACCGATGTTGTTTTCAATAGGGCTCTTTCTCAAAATCAATTACGAGCTACTAACTTCTGGAGCTAGCTGGGAATGGACTGGTTATGTGATTCTACTGAGTTTGTCTGGATTAATTGGACTCATTCTCTCAGTAAACATCAATAACGAGAACAGAAAAGTCAAATGGATACTCTTAGGGTTGAATTATATTTTTGCAATGTATTTCCATATCTACATCTTTCTTCAGTGAGACGTCTTACATACATATCGAGTACTGGAAAGGGAAGTGGCTTGCTAGAATATAAAAAGGTTTTTTGTTAGAAAGGAGTAGTGTGGATGTTGTCGCTAACAAGTAAGACCTGTACGAAGTATTCCATGATTTTCTTCGTCTGTAGCATTTTTCTAGGTACATTATTAGTAATGAGGGGCTCTGTTGGGATAATTGTGAAATCTTTTCACAATCTTTCAGAAGTAAATTTAGTGTTAATCTATTGTCTTTGCTTTTTACTCAGTGGACTTAGTTTGTTGTTTTCTACCGGAGTGTATGCCACCCCTTTAAAAAAATGGACAGCTATCGTTCATTTTGGCTGTCTTTATTGGGTTTTATATATTTTTATCGGTTTTATTGGCATTCAAAGATATGATTTAATTGCCTATTTGCTACTAACAATTTGGCTACTGAAAAAAAAGGATCAGAAACGCGAGGCGATCATTTGTTTGGGATTGCCAATGGCTTTGTCAGTCGGACTTTTTATAGAGATCAGTCTTGTGTTCATCTATTATCTTTGTTGTTTACTCAGTGGACTCAGTTTGCTTTTTTCTACTGGTGTACATTCAAAACTTTTAAAAAGATGGGCAGCTTTCATTCATTTTGCTTGTATTTTTGGAGTCGTATTTATTTTTATCGGCTTTGTTAGTATTGCAAGATTTGATTGGCTTATTGCGCTAATTGTTTATTTGCTACTATCTATCTGGTTACTGAAAACAAAAGATCAGAAACGAGTAGCGATCATTTGTTTAGGATTACCAATGATCTTGTCAGCTGGCTTTTTTATCAGGGTCCACTACAGTTACCTTACCTCTGGGGATTATTTGCGTACGCTTGGATTTTTGATTTTACTAAGTTTGTCTGGGGTGGTTGGTCTTATTCTTGCGGCGAACCTCAAGAACGAGAATAGAAAAGTCAAGTGGGTTCTCTTAGGGATCAATTATTTTTTTGCAACCTATTTCCATATCGTCGTTTGGATTTTTGGTCTATAACTATCAGGTATTTGACAAAGGCAAGTGTTTAGGAGAGATGAGTATTCTTATTAAAAATACTAAAAAATGTGTTTGAAGAATGAAAAGGAGAGAAGAAAATGATCCCATTAAAAAGTAAAACCTGTACCATCATTTCATTTGTTTTGTTAGCGTTATCTTTTAGTGTTGCTTATGTTGGCTATATCCAAACAGATGAGCTTAATTTTCTATTGTTAGTGAGGATTACGTGTTGGTTATTAGGTGGCGCTAGCCTTTTCTTTGCTACCAAGATCAAATCTAATTATCTAAAAATAGTAGTGATCCTTCTAAATTTTATCAGTCTCTATAATTGGCTGTATAGCTGGCTTGATAACTGGTTTGATATTTGGCGAAGATTTAATTGAATCGGTTTGGCATTTTTAAAAATTATTGAAGGAGAAAAGATGAAAAAAATAGTTGACCATAAAGGGCTATGTCTTGCTATGATTCTATCGATTAGTTGTTTCCTAACGCTGTACTATATTTATGATTTTTACTTAGATATCGAAGGGTTATTTTTAGAATTATTGATGATTATTCTTGGTATTACAGGAATTTACTTATCAATGAAGATCCGACAGACACGTTGGCGATGGTTCTTATTAGGGATCAATTATTTTTTTTGCTACCCATTTGCAAATACTTGTCGTTTTCAATACCTTTGTGAAATTTTTTTGGCAATGAGCGTAAAAATAAGAGCAAACGAACTTAAATGAGTAAGAACCAAGCAATGAACGGTGAGAGAAATGTTTCTATTGAAATTAGATCCAGTCTATAAAAAAGGAGCTGTGTGGATGATTTCAAAAAATAGTAAAACCTGTACGATTGTTTCGTTGGGGTTGTTAGGTAGTTGTATCGCTTTAGGTGTTGTGCCATTCGTTATAAAGGAACAAGCAGCGTGGTTGCTCTTATCCTATTATTCTTGTTGCGTGTTGAGTGGAGTCAGCTTGATTTTTTCGAGAGGTAGCCGGTCTAAGTTCTTAAGAGGATTCGTCGTGATTGTCCATTTTCTTTGTGTCCATGGACTTGCCATTTTTATCGTTTTAGGACTTTTTATTTTTGAACCCTCTGGTTGGTTAATAATTATGGTAGGATTGTGCTATTTATTTGTATCAACGATGCTATTTTTTAGTTCACAAAAAAAATGGGGAAAAATGGTTATAGTTAGTTTACCATTGCTATTTTCACTTGCCTGTTTTATTTGGGGGAATTACTTATTAGCTGGACATTTTTCTTGGGAGATAATTGGGGCGTTGATTTTACTGACTTACTTTGGCTTGATTGGACTTATTCTTTCCGCACAACTCGAGGATGGAAAAATTAAGTGGGTATTACTAGGGATCAATTACTTCTTTGCTACTTATTTTCACGTGGTTCTTTTGATTAACGAAATTTCTTGGCTATAAAGAATAAGTTAAGAGTGGGGTGTCATAGCAAAAATTTTAGTGTTAATTATTTCTTTGTCACTTGTTTTTATTTCCTTACGCTTATTTTCTTCATGTGGATAGTCTTTAACTATGAGCAATCGACTGAACAAAAGCAAATGATAGAAAGACGATTCCAATTTTCTTTTTTTAAAAGTGATTAAAAGGCTATACTGATACTTTGATAAATAAGGGATGAAATTTTCAAGAATATATCGTATAATGTAAAGCACTGAAAAGTTGCGACCTTCAACTCGTAGATGATTTCAGAAAATCTAATTGAAATGATGGTGATACCATGAAAGACAACAGCAAGACACGTGTTGTCGTTGGGATGAGTGGCGGTGTCGACTCATCTGTAACAGCACTTTTACTAAAGGAACAAGGCTACGACGTCATTGGGATCTTTATGAAAAACTGGGATGACACGGATGAAAATGGTGTATGTACAGCTACGGAAGATTATAAGGATGTAGCGAAAGTTGCTTCACAAATCGGGATTCCTTATTATTCTGTCAATTTTGAAAAAGAATATTGGGATCGTGTATTTGAATATTTCTTAGCTGAATACCGAGCAGGACGGACACCTAATCCAGATGTGATGTGTAATAAAGAAATCAAATTTAAAGCATTTTTAGATTATGCGATGGATCTAGGTGCTGAATACGTAGCGACTGGGCATTATGCGCAAGTAGTGCGTGACGAAAATGGCGTAGCACATATGCTTCGTGGTGTAGATAACAACAAAGATCAAACTTATTTCTTAAGCCAATTGTCACAAGAACAATTAGCGAAAACAATGTTCCCACTAGGTGGTATGGAAAAAACACAAGTACGTGAAATTGCGGAACGTGCAGGTTTAGCAACTGCTAAAAAGAAAGATTCCACTGGGATTTGTTTTATAGGCGAAAAGAATTTTAAACAATTTTTAAGTAATTATTTACCAGCTAAAAAAGGAAATATGGTGACACTTGATGGTGAAGTCAAAGGTCAACATGCTGGATTGATGTATTACACGATCGGTCAAAGACAAGGCCTAGGGATTGGTGGTGGCGGTGCATCACAAGAACCTTGGTTTGTAGTCGGAAAAGATCTTGCAACGAATACGTTATATGTAGGACAAGGATTTCATCATCCTGCCTTATATGCAACAAGCCTTGATGCGAGCGAAATCCATTTTACAACGAATGAACCAATGCCAAAGGAATTTAAATGTACAGCTAAATTCCGCTACCGCCAACAAGATGTGCCGGTAACGGTTCGGTTATTAGAAGGCGATCGTGCCGAAGTGATTTTTGATGAACCTGTACGGGCGATCACACCAGGTCAAGCTGTCGTCTTTTATGATGGAATGGAGTGTCTTGGTGGTGGCTTGATTGATCATGCCTACAATAAAGAAAAAGTCTTGCAATATGTGTAAATCTTGCTTGCGAACAGCTCTTTGAACAACTTTCTTTTGTTAGAAGAACAAGAAAAGAGTTAAGACAAGTTTAGTTCTGAGAAATAAGCCGAAGAATCCGAAAATAGTTTCGCCTATTTTTGGTATTCCTCGGTTTTTTTTGCTAGAGTGTCTTCTGAAATATCAGTAAGGGGTTTTTGAAGCAAAGAGTTTTCAGATTTTTGTCTAATAATTTTTTCTGAAGAAAACAGTGTCAGGCGACTTTTTCAACAGGCGGTTCTATCTATTTGAAAGCGTTATTTTTAAAAAGAGAGTATAATAAAATCGGAAACCGATCGTTTATCTCATTTACATGGCATCTAGGAGCGACGAGTGTTTCTTGGTTTGTTTGAGTATCGATGAATAGAAAGTAGTGAATCAAAAATATTGAAGAAAGCAAAAGGAGCGAAAAAGATGGAAATCACACATTTTGGACTGGAAGAATGGTTGAATAAGTGGGAAAAAGAAGCAGTATATGACCTTGCACAAAGTTCCATCGAAGCACTGACGTTAGAAGAACTGATTGGGTTAGACGGAACGACAGTTACTGATTTTTTTCAATCTTTGAGTAAAACGTCGTTGGATTATGGGTGGAGCGAGGGGACGGCAACTTTCAAAAAAGAAGTCGCTTCTTTGTATCAATCGCTTTCTTCAGAAAACATTATTCAAACCAATGGGGCGACTGGGGCGAACCTTTTGGCGCTGTATGGATTGATTGAACCAGGAGATCATGTGGTCTCCATGTTGCCAACCTATCAGCAATTGTATGACTTACCCAAATCTTTAGGTGCAACTGTTGATTTCGTACCACTCACAGAAGAAGAGGAATGGCGTTTTGATAGTGTGAAATTAGTTGATGTGATCCAACCAAATACTAAAATGATTTGTTTAAATAGTGCCAATAATCCAACAGGTACATTGTTGGATCGCCAAACATTGGAAGAAATTATCGAAATTGCCGAAAAAGTCGATGCGTATATTTTGATGGATGAGGTGTATGCCCCATTAGCAGGGGGAGATTTTGTCTCAATCGTGGATCTGTATGACAAGGGGATTACGACTAATTCATTGTCAAAGACTTATTCTGTTCCTGGTATACGCATCGGCTGGGTAGCAGCGAATCAAGAAATCATTGAGCGTTTAAGAAAATACCATACCTATTTAGTACTTAGCGGTGGTGTTTTGTCAGATGCATTAGCGGTTCACGCACTGAGGAATAAAGAAAAGATCCTTGCACGAAATAAAAAAATCGTTTCGGATAATTTGGCCATCGTTGAAAAATGGCTGGCTGATGAACCAAATGTCCAATTAGTGTTACCGAATCATGTATCAACGTCATTCATTCGCTTGAACATAACAGAAGATGATGAGCAATTTTGTATTGATCTTCTGAGAGAAACTGGTGTCTTACTGGTCCCTGGTAGTGCCTATGGGGTGCCTCAGCATGCGCGCTTAGGGTATTGTTGTAAGAAAGAAACATTAGAAAAAGGGTTAGCGTTACTTTCAGAATATCTAAAAGAACGTGGAAATAACAAAGCTTGAGAAATTGAAGAGATCTCCAAACGTTAGATTTTTTGGTCTATCTTTTGGAGGTCTCTTTAATTTAAGGTGTGTTTTTATCAATTTTGTTAGGAATAAAATAATTATTTTGGATATTGCCAAACACGCTCTTTTTTATTTTTTGTTCTTCAAATTTTTTATAATATAAGTGATAGAGAGGACTACTAAAATAATAACTAAAAATGTAAAAATAAGTCTAAAAGATAACACAAGTTTTATAATTAAATTCCCCATTTTAATTATTCTCCTTTTTATAAAAAGCTTTATTTTACTACAAGAGAGCGTTTTTTTGTATATTTTTTAATAAGTGTTATTATAACCTTGTGGAAAATAATATCATATACTATAGGAGGAATGCAAATGTTTTTTAGGAAGATGGTTGGATTAGGAATATTAAGTGTTACAGCTTTAACATGTTTTAATGGTGTTACTAATGTTCATGCTTCAGATATAATTTCATCACAAGCCAATGAACCATTAGAATTAAGTCTTGATAATGTTTATAATTTGGAACAAAAAACTTCAAGAATAAGCAAATATGTGTTTGAAACAAAAAATTATACTAATAACAGAACGACAAGCACATTTGAAAAGATTCAGGTAGATTTTACGGATGCAGTATTTTATGATGAAGAGGGAAGTATAGTCAATAAAAATAGTGTAATAGAAAATATCGCAAAGGATATTGAAGACTCTCAAAATACAAATCAAAAACGTAGTACTTGGAGAGAAGGTGGAAGTTGGACTAGCGGATCTGGGTATTCTATTTGTAAAGGGACAGCTATCCATGGATTTTCATTTGGGTTTGAATTAGTTTTTAAAGCTGATTATACAAGTGTGCAAGGTGGATATGATCAAATTGATAGAATCTATGGTGTAAACTTTGCTGGTTTTGGCTCTTGGTCTCCGATTTCTAGTGGGATATTTAGAAAAAAAGAACAAGCAGGTTATTCAGCATATGGTGGAGTAAAAGGTGCCTTGTCTAGCAATGGGCTCACTAAGTCAATGTACCTTTATCTTCGAGTAGGTAATGATACTGCTTGGATTGACAGTAATATGTAAAATGATCATTCATTTATAACTTAGAAAATATAAAATTTATGAGTGTGGAACAATAATCCTTTCTCAAAAAGAAGATAAGTCTAATTTTGATTTATAACATCAAAATTAGACTTATCTTTCCTATTATTGACACCTTGTCCTTTATTTTCCAAATTTTATCAATCTAAATCGATATCAATCGTTGCTCCTTGTTTCCAAATGTAAATAAAAGCAATGGAACGCCAATTGAGCTTTTGGGGGCCTCTTCAATCTGGAATATGACGATAGTTCTTGTTTATCCAGATTGACTATTAGTAAGCAATCAATGTCCATGAGGTTGTGTGTGTTTGTCTGAAGAAAGGACAGGTGTATCGGATGTTTCTGATGAGTCAACAAGCTCATTGTCATGGATTTCTTGTGTGTTACGACGTACTAGTAAGAAGTTCACTAAAACAAGTAAAGAAGTGGAAAGAAAGACTCCTCGGTAACCAAACACGCTTGAAACGCTCGAACCAATCATTGGACCAACGACATTCCCAGTTGCTTGGAAGGATTGATTGTAGCTAAAAATCCGACCGGCGGCGTGATGTGGGGAATATTTGGTGATCAAAGCTTGGACAGCTGGAAGCAAACAAGCATCTGAAATACCGATCAAAAAACGCAACGCAGCCAGTTCCCAGACATTCGTCACAAAGGCCATTGGGATATAAACTAAAATTGCAAATCCTAAGCCAATGGCTAAAATACGTTCACTCCCGATTTTATCGCCTAAGCGACCAAAACGAGGAGCGGCGATCAATGTGGCAATTCCTGGGATCGAAGCAATGATCCCACTAATCAGCGTGACACTGCCATGTCCATTTAGTAATTGACGAATATATAAACTAATGATTGGGCTAATAGAATTATTCGAAGCTTGAATAATCATTGTTGTGACGAACATACCAATCACGACATGGGGATATTTCAATTCTTTGAATATTTGTTTGGCAGAAGCCATATTTTCCTTTTTAATAGGTACAAATGTTTCATGAACAAAGAAAAGACTTAATAAAAAGACGAAAAATAAAATGATTCCTGTGATGAAGAAAGTTGGACGATAACCAAATGCTGAGGCTGAAATCCCCCCAAGTAAAGGACCAAGCAACGTTCCTGTGACGGAACCAGTAGCCAATGTTCCTAGGACTTGACCACTTTTTTCTTTCGGCGTACCAGTAGCGACAAGGGCAGTAGCATTACTGATGTAACCAGAAAAGATCCCTTGTAACAACCGAAGTGCAACGAGTTGATACACACTGGTCACACAACCCATCAAGGCAATAACGACAGCCATCCCTAAGGAAGCACGCAAGAGCATCAATTTTCTGCCTTTCTGATCGGCTAATTTGCCCCACCAAGGAGAAATCAATGTGGTGACGAAGAACGTAGAAGAAAAGGTCAACCCACTCCAAAAATTCAATTGCGACGTACTATAGTTACCTAACGTATCTATGTATAGTGACATAAACGGCATAACTAAGCTAAACCCAATTCCTGCCATAAAAGTCCCAAACCATAAGACAAATAAGTTTTGTTCCCAAGTTTCTCTTTTCCTAAATAATTTTTCTTTGATGCGTGTGGTCACTGTTATGTCCTTCTTTCTGAAAATTTTCATTTACATTCGCTTATTATAAACTACAATGTGTAGTTTATCAATGGAAGCCTCTTTTTTAAGTTCGTTTTTCATGGTAAACTAAAGTTGTTAAGTAGTTAACATACGAGAGGAACAACGAAATGAAAAAAAGAAATCTATCTCAAGAAAAAATCATCGCTTGCTTTCGTGGACTAGCGGAAGAGATGGATGTTCAACAAGTCACTTTTCAACACCTGGCTAAGGCGCTAGACGTCAAGTCTCCTTCCCTCTATAATCATTTTAAAAATATGCGTGATGTAAAGACCGCATTAACTGCAAAATTATTACAAGAGTTAAACGATGCGTTGCGTCGTTCTTTGGTTGGAAAAAGCGGAGCAGAGGCGCTGCGTGTCTATGCACAAGTCTATCAGTCTTTTGCTTTTGCGAACCAGGCCGTTTACGAGTTGTTGATCAGTGTCCCTCACACCAACGAGGAGATTTTGTTAGAAGGAATCTATGAAACGAACCAGATCATTCTACAATTATTTGATGCCTTTGACTTGACCCGAAAAGAAAAAACGCATCGCAGCAGAGAATTGCGAAGTATCATCCATGGCTATTTGTCTTTACGATTTTTAGGTTATTTCACAAAGGAAGCAACTGTGTCTCCTGAAGAGAGTTATTCTTGGATGATCAATGACTTTATTGCCACTTTACCAAGTAAATAAGTAGTACGTTTCTTTAAAATAGACAAATTCATAAAATGTCCCTTTTATAAGAGAAATTTCTTGCAACTTTCTTGAAAAGTGTCTAAGATGAGTCTAGTAAAATCGTAGAGAAGGAGCACGAGTATGTATCAAGTAGTGACAATGTTCGGAGATAATGAGCCTTGGTGGTTCTTTGAGAATTGGGAAGAGGATATCGAAGTAGAAGAAACATTTGATTCTTTTGAAGAAGCACAGGTTAATTATGAACAAAAATGGCTTGCAATCAAAAATAAATACGAATATATCCATGCAAAAAGCAACTTTCTAAGTGCCTTCTGGAATGACGGAGACGAGCGCTGGTGTGAAGAATGTGATGATGATCTTCAACAATATAAAGGGTTAGCCTTATTGAAAAATCATCAGCCAATCACTTTAGAAAGCAGAAAGGAATTTTATGAAACAACTAATTCTAGCGGAAAAACCAAGCGTTGCGAAAGACCTAAGCAAGGTGCTTGGTGCTAATCAAAAACACAAAAATTATTACGAAGGACCCAAGGTGATCGTTACTTGGGCCCTTGGTCATTTGTTAGGGCTGAAAATGCCTGAAGACCTCAATAAAGAATGGCAAAGTTGGCAAATGGAAACGTTGCCGATGATTCCTAAAAATTTAGGAATCAAACCACTGCCTAAAACAGGTCACCAATTAAAAACAATCAAGCAATTGGCGCAACGTAAAGATGTGTCAGAGGCTGTGATCGCTACGGATGCCGGAAGAGAAGGGGAATTGGTTGCTCGGTGGATCTTGGAATATGTCAGCTTCAATAAACCAGTGAAACGTCTTTGGATTTCTTCCCAAACAGATAAAGCAATCAAGACAGGATTCAAACAATTGAAGCCCGCAAAAGACTATGATGCACTTTACTATTCGGCGCTAGCTAGAGCAAAGGCTGACTGGTTAGTAGGATTGAACGTGACACGGGCGCTGACTGTGAAGTATCAAGATAATCTATCTGCTGGTCGAGTTCAAACTCCAACACTCGCATTGGTTAGAACACAAGAACGGAAAATTGAGACATTTAGACCACAAACCTATTTTTCAATTTTATTAGATGTGCAAAAACAACAAGCAAAGATGGTTCAAAAAAATCAATTCGCATTGAAATCTCATGAAGAAGCTCAATCATTAGTGAAAGAGTTAGCTAAAAATAAAGGGACTGTGACAGCCATCCAAGAAAAAGTAAAAGTGGAGCCGGCACCATTACCTTATGATCTAACGGAGATCCAGCGAGAAGCAAACCAACGTTATGGCTACTCTGCTAAAAAAACTTTGGGACTGGTCCAAAGTTTATATGAAACGCATAAAATCGTGACGTACCCTCGTACAGATAGCAAATATCTGACGAGTGATATGAAAAGTACGATGAAAGAGCGTTTACAGGCGGTCAGCGATTTTTCTCCAGAAGTGAAACCGTATTTAAAAAATGGGGCAGTTGTTCGACAAACAAAAGTCTTCCAAGACAGTAAAGTCACTGATCACCATGCGTTATTACCAACTGAAAATCGTCCACGCTATGAGAAACTTAGCAACGAAGAACAAAAAATCTATCAAATGATTGTTACTCGATTCTTAGGATTATTCGCTGAACCACACAAAATCAGTCAAACAAAAGTGACTGTGACATTTGGCAAAGAACAATTTGTGTTCCATCAAAATCAAGTCCTTCAAGCTGGCTGGAAAGATGTCAGTCAAAAGGAGAGCAATGAAGTGGACTGGGTGGAGGGAATGCGTATCCAACCAGAATTTACGATCAAGAAAGAACTATCGGCACCGCCTAAGCCTTTGACAGAGGCGAGTTTACTAGGACTTATGGAAAAACATAGTTTAGGAACACCGGCAACTCGTGCTGAAATCATTGAAAAGTTGATCAAATCGGAATTGATGGAACGAACACCGCAAGGCTTGCAAGTCTCACCAAAAGGAAAGCAATTATTGGAATTAGTCAATCCTTCCTTAGTGACCCCTGATTTAACAGAAAGCTGGGAGAAAGACTTAGAAGCAATTGCAGCGGGGCAAAAACAAGCTAGCCAATTTTTAAGGGGCATTGAAAAAGAAACAAAACGATTGGTACAAGAAATCAAAACAAGTAAACAATCTTACCAAGATTTCTCGATCACACAGAAAAAATGTCCAGACTGCGGTTCCAATCTTAGAGAAAAAAATACTCGAGATGGCAAAATCTATGTCTGCACGAATCAAGATTGTCATTACCGTAGAAGAAAAGATCCAAAAGTCTCGAACCACCGTTGTCCGCAATGTCATCGGAAAATGGAGATCATCGAAGGCAAAAATGGCGCTTATTTCCGTTGTAAATATGATGGGACGACCGAAAAAATGTTAGATAAAAAAGAACAAAAGAAAAAAATGACGAAGCACGAAGAACGTCGTTTATTGAAAAAGTACACGCAAGCAGAAGAATCGGAAGAAAGCCCGCTTGCTGCAGCTTTAAAAGCTGCAATGAAGAAGTAATGTGTCATTCGGTGAAAATCAGTAATGGTTTTTGAGACCACTATTGTATGTTAAAAATGGTGATTGGTTTCAAGTGATTGCTGTTTATGTAACATGGTTTAGAGTGTGAAAGAAGCTTAGTCTGAGACATAAGTCATGAGGTTCCTCTTATAAATTGTTGTTTTTACGTACAATTTTTAGGAGGAACCTCATTTTTTGTATGTTGGGCTTTTTATCACAAATAGCCGTGCTTATAAATCTTCGTAGATAGGTGGATGTTCAAGATATTCTAAAATCTTGATGAAATCTAAAAACGATAAGATCAATGTTGTCGTGTTGACATTTGGATGAAATCCTACGGTAGAGGTTTGATCAATGGCTGAGTCAATGACTACTTGAATCGCTTTTTCTTGATCATGCATCAACGCAAAAGGTGTAACAGTACCGGGAGCTACCCCTAATAAATCAAGGAGCTGTTCTTCTGAAAGAAAAGACAAACGCTTCTCATTCAGCTGTTCTGCAAGTTGTTTCAAATTTGCCTGCTTTTCATCAGGTAAGATAACAAGATAGATCTGTTTCCCTTTTTTTGCTTTTAACACGAGATTCTTCACTTGAGGTCCTGGTAGTGTAAAAGGCAGATTTTTGACAGAAGTAATCGGTGGATGATCCACCTTTTGATAGGGAATGTCTAGTAAATCAAGTAATTGATAGGCTTCTTTTTCAGTAGCCAAAACCATCGATTGATCGCTTCCTTTCTTTTTCTTTCATTCATTATAAAAAAATAATTGACAAAAGAAAAATAATCGTGTAAATTACACGTAAGTTAAAATCAATGACATCGAAAAGAAGAGTAGCGATTAAATGTTTGAAGAGAGTCTCTGGCAGGTGGAAAGAGATAGCAGTTAATGGTGAAACACATCTTGGAGTCGATTTTCTGAAATACAGTAGGAAAATCCGGGAAGCCCGTTACAGCTGCGGTCATTGTTCGATGACCAGATAAGGTTAGTTTCCGTGAGGGACTAACAAAAAAAGGTGGAACCACGTAATTTACGTCCTTTGGTCATTTGACCGAAGGACGTTTTTTTTATTTTCGTGTGAAGTAAATGTCCAACAACAATTACTTTTGTTTTATCTCATTTTCTGGAATGACTGCGTGAGGTTTCTTTTGTGAAAAAGAAACAAACAGAGGTGGGAACACGTGTGATGCGTCCTCTTGACGAGAGTCAAGGGGATTTTTTTATTTAAAAGGAGGAAGAAAGAAATGAATTATTTGCTGGAAGTCATGCCACAACTATTAGTAGGGGCTCTTACAACGTTGAAATTATTTATTTTTACCTTGATTGGTTCATTGCCATTAGGGATCATTTTAGCATTAGGGTTGTCTTTACATTTTAAACCAATTCGTTATATCTTGCAGACCTATGTCTGGGTCATGCGTGGTACACCGTTATTACTACAATTGATTTTTGTATTTTATGGATTGCCAACGATCGGGATCGTCTTTGACCGTTTTGAAGCAGCATTATTGGCTTTTGTTTTAAATTATGCCGCTTATTTTGCTGAGATTTTTCGCGGGGGGATTCAATCGATTCCCCAAGGACAATATGAAGCTGCGCAAGTGTTACAGTTGAGTCCTTTTCAAACCGTCACAAAAATCATTATCCCACAAGTGACAAAAATCGTTTTACCATCGGTTGGGAACGAAGTGATTAACTTAGTGAAAGACTCTTCATTGATCTATATCTTAGGACTAGGAGACGTTATGCGAGCAGGGAAGATTGCGATGGAACGTGATGCAACATTGCTACCATTACTAGGTGTGGCTTTCATCTATCTAGCACTAACCGGTATCTTAACGATCATCATGAAACAAGTAGAAGGAAAATTAAACTATTATCGCTAGGAGGAATGGACATGATTGAATTAAAGAAAGTAAGTAAAGCATTTGGAGAAAAGAAAGTAATCAACGCGTTAGATCTAGTCATTCCAGATGGTCAAACCATGGCGATCGTCGGTCCTTCTGGTGGAGGGAAAACGACACTTTTGAGAATCTTAGCAGGATTGGAAAAAGCAGACAGTGGGGAATTTTATCTGGATGGTGTAGCCTTTGACCCATTTGAATTGAAAACGAAAGAGCAAGTCGTAGGTGTTGTTTTCCAAGATTTTCAACTGTTCCCACACTTAAGTATTTTCGACAATATCACTTTAGCGCCTAAAATGGTGTTGAAGCAATCGAAAGAAACGTATACGAAAAAAGCACAGGAATTAGCCGATTCACTTGGGATCAGTGATTTACTCAACAATTATCCTTATCAGTTATCTGGCGGTCAAAAACAACGGGTAGCGATCGCACGTGCCTTGGCAATGAATCCTCGAGTTCTTGCTTATGATGAACCGACAAGTGCCTTAGACCCTGAGCTGCGACAACAAGTAGAAAACTTGATCGTCTCATTGAAGGCAGAAGGTGTGACACAAATCATCGTAACCCATGATTTGGTGTTTGCGGAAAATGTGGGAGATCAACTCGTGAAGGTCATCCCAAACAAGTAAGAAGGAGGGACACTTGATGAAAAAAATCAGTTTGCTACTTGCGATAGTTGCAGGGATCGTCTTTCTTTCTGGTTGTAGGAATGAAAAGACAGATAAAGACAATTGGTCAACGATTCAATCAGAAAAAAAGATCATCATCGGGTTAGATGACACCTTTGTACCGATGGGGTTTCGTGATAAAGAAGGAAAACTAACAGGTTTTGATATTGACCTTGCTAGAGCAGTTTTTAGAGAATATGACATCAAAGTCGTTTTCCAACCCATTGACTGGTCCATGAAAGAGTTTGAATTGAATAATGGGACGATTGATCTCATTTGGAATGGGTATACTAAAACAGCTGAAAGAGCAAAAAAAGTCCAATTTTCAAAACCTTATATGCAAAACGAACAAGTCCTGATCACTACGAAAAAATCAGGGATCACCAGCTTTGCTCAAATGAAGGACAAAATCCTAGGAGCTCAAAATGGTTCTTCTGGTTATGATGCCTTTATCAAACAACCAAAAATATTAAAAGATATTGTAAAAAATCAGGATGCTGTTTTATATGATAGCTTTAATGAAGCATTGATCGATTTGAAGAGTGGACGGATCGATGGGTTATTGATGGATAAAGTATATGCTGGTTATTACTTGAAGCAAAAAAATGAGTTGGATCAGTTCAATATGATCAAAGGGGATTATCAAAGCGAAGATTTTGTCGTGGGTGCCCGAAAGAAAGACAAGGAATTAGTGAAGAAAATCAATGAAGGGATTGCGGAATTAGAAAAAACAGGAGAATTCCAACAAATCTCAGACAAATGGTTTGGTGAAGACGTGACACCCGTTCAGAAGTAAACAGGCAATCTAACATCATTGAGTGTCTCTTAGTTCACACGATAAAACCTATGAAATTAACCTGCGCCAAATGAATAAGCAAGAATTTTTGAAACACATATTTTAAAAAATTCTTGCTTATTTTTTGTCTGAAAAATTCCAATGATCATAAAATTGTTCAATGATTGATTTCTCCTTTTGTATTGAAAGGGGTTTCGTGTTATCCTTTTTTAGTAAGGATTGAAGCAAGAAAGGAAGAGATTGATGGAACACCAAAAATTAACTGAATTTCCCCAAGACTTTCTTTGGGGATCAGCCTCAGCGGCTTATCAAGTTGAAGGAGCCTGGCAAGAAGACGGCAAAGGAGAATCGGTCTGGGATCGTTTTGTCCGTATTCCAGGGAAAACTTTTAAAGGAACAAACGGCGATCTAGCGGTTGATCACTATCATCGCTTTAAAGAAGATATTGCTTTAATGAAAGAACAAGGATTGAAAGCGTATCGTTTTTCAGTTGCTTGGACTCGCATTTTTCCTAATGGTCGTGGGGAAATCAATCAAACAGGGTTAGCTTTTTATGAAGAGCTGATCGATGAGTTGATTGAAAACGGGATTGAACCAATGTTGACATTGTATCATTGGGATCTTCCACAAGCCTTGCAAGATGAGTATGCAGGTTGGGAATCACGCCAAATCATTGAAGATTTCACTAATTATGCTGAAACATTATTTAATGCTTTTCGAGGAAAAGTCCATTATTGGATCAGCTTGAATGAACAAAATATTTTTACTTCACTAGGCTATTTATTAGCTGCTCATCCACCAGGTGTTACTGATCCGAAACGGATGTATCAAGTGAACCATATTGCTAACTTAGCAAATGCAGCAGTGATCAATAAGTTTCATGAATTAGGAATGCCAGGTAAAATCGGTCCAAGTTTTGCTTACACACCTAATTATCCGATCAACAGCGATCCTAAAAATATTTTAGCTGCAGAAAATGCGGAAGATTTGATGGCTCATTACTGGATGGATGTCTACATGTGGGGCAAGTACCCGATCGCCGCTATGAAATTTTTAGAAGAACGTGGCTGGGCACCTGAAATGGTTGAAGGAGACGCAGAACTGCTTGAATCTGCTAAACCAGACTTCTTGGGGATCAACTATTATCAAACAGCGACTAATGCCTTTAATCCGTTGGATGGTGTAGGAGCTGGCAAAATGAATACCACTGGGAAAAAAGGATCTTCTGAAGAAACAGGCGTCCCAGGGATGTACAAAAAAGTCGACAATCCTTTCGTTGAACGTACGAATTGGGATTGGGAGATCGACCCAGAAGGATTGAGAATCGCTTTAAGAAGGATTACGAGTCGCTACCGGATGCCTGTATTGATTACTGAAAATGGTTTAGGGGAATACGATGAATTGACAGAGGATAAAAAGATCCATGATGAGTATCGTATCGCTTACCTTTCAAGTCATGTCAAAGCGATTAAAGAAGCGATCTCAGATGGTGCTGAAGTCCTTGGCTATTGTACGTGGTCTTACACTGATCTGTTAAGTTGGTTGAATGGCTACCAAAAACGCTATGGATTTGTTTATGTCGATCAAGATGAAACTCAAGCAGGATCATTGGATCGCTACAAGAAAGATAGTTACTATTGGTACCAACAAGTGATCAAAGAAAATGGCTCAACGATCTGACCTTTTTGATAGTAAACGTTCAGGGAAATAAAGCGTGATCGCTTTTATCTAAAAATAGAAGCAGTGAGGATAAAACTTTCCAGCTTCATTGAGTTCACTGAATGAACCAAATGAATTGAATGAACCGAAATTCCCAAAAACTTTCTTGATTTTTGTGGAATTTCGGTTTTTTTATCATAGTTTCTCGCTAGGGTTTCATGATCTAGCCATTGGTTTCTTGAAAAAGTTTCTTAAAGTATTTGGCATAAATACAGTGTTCGAAAAGAAAAACTTTAAACTTAGAAACAAAACTTTTGTTCCCTCGCTTTTTTTTGTATAATGGAACTTGATGAAATGAGGGATAAAAATGGCAAAGAAAAAACGTCCTGCAAAGAAAAAGAAAAAGACGAAAAAGCAACAACAGCAGCAGGAACAACTTCTTGCGATCAGTATCGGATTTGCATTGATCTTATTTGCCGTATTTGGCTTTTTAAAACTAGGTTTTTTAGGTATTTTAGTGGCAAATGGTTTTCGGATCATTGCAGGGAACACTTATCAGCTTCTCTGTATATTATTAGCTATTTTAGGTTTTTGGATCGTTGTAAAAAATACCGATTTTAAAATCGGAAAAAGCCGTCGGTGGTTTGGAGGCATTCTTTTTTACTTAGGAATTCTTCTCTTTTTACATGCCCATCTATTCGGAAAACTCCATAGTGGCGAACCAAACATTCTAGGAACCACTTGGGATCTGTTAGCAAGTGACATCCAGCATGCTCGAGTCAGCAGTAATGTTGGTGGTGGGATGGTTGGAGCAGCACTCTATAATTTTACGTATTTCTTGATTGCTCAACCTGGTAGTTACTTTGTTGCCATTTTATTATTAATAAGTGGTGCAATTTTATTTAGCAATATCGAAGGCTATCAATTAGTCAATAGCTTGCAAGTGATGGGAGAACGAATGCAAGAACTGCTGGAAGGAGATCCTGCAAAGCAAGCGAAGAAACAAGCGGCGAAAGAAGAACGGCAAAAGCAACGAGCGAAAGCACGAGAAGAGAAAAAATTAGCAGCAAAAGAAGCGGCAGAAGCTGAGATTGCTGAGCTGGAAAAACGTCGTTCCGCTGAACAACAAGCAAAATCTGCGCCTTCTTATGAAAAAATAGCAGATGATGAACCAGAACAACTCAGTTTTGTACCGATCGATAGTTTTCAAGGAACTGTCCCATCTGCGACAATGGATATGCCAAAAGCAGAGCCAACGGTCACAACGCCTACTGCATCTGAACCGTTAGAAGCAGAGAGCTTAGAAGATGATGGGACAGCATTAGAATTTGAAATCGAAGCAGAGCAGGAAAATCAAGATTATGAATTACCGTCAATCGATTTACTGGACTCGGTAAAAACGACGGATCAAAGTGACGAGTATAAAAAAATCGAGAAAAATATCGGAGTCTTGGAACAAACTTTTCAAAGTTTTGGCGTAGATGCGAAAGTCGTCAAAGCAAGTTTAGGACCCTCTGTGACAAAATTTGAAGTCCAACCAGCAGTGGGTGTCAAAGTAAGTAAAATCGTCAGTTTAACGGATGACATTGCATTAGCATTAGCGGCTAAAGATGTTCGGATGGAAGCACCGATCCCAGGTAAATCATTGATCGGAATCGAAGTACCGAATAGCAAGATCAGCATGGTGTCATTTAGAGAAATCATCGAAGCACAACCCAACCATCCAGATAAGCTGTTAGAAGTACCATTAGGAAGAGATGTTTCTGGGCGAGTCCAAACCGCAGACCTTTCTAAAATGCCTCACTTATTAGTAGCCGGATCGACAGGTAGTGGGAAATCGGTAGCTATCAATGGGATCATTACCAGCATTTTGATGCGAGCAAAACCCCATGAAGTCAAATTGATGATGATCGACCCCAAAATGGTGGAATTGAACATGTACAATGGGATTCCTCATCTTTTGACGCCAGTTGTGACTAACCCGAGAAAAGCTGCTCAAGCGTTGCAGAAAGTCGTTCAAGAAATGGAAGAACGTTATGAAAAATTCGCTGCTACTGGTGTTAGAAATATTACTGGTTATAATGAATTTGTCCAACAAAAAAACTTGGAAAATGGAACGAAACATCCTACCTTACCATTTATCGTGGTGATCGTGGATGAATTAGCTGACTTGATGATGGTTGCCAGCAATGAAGTCGAAGATGCTATTATTCGTTTGGCCCAAATGGCACGGGCAGCGGGAATCCATATGATTTTAGCGACCCAACGTCCAAGTGTAGATGTTATCACAGGGATCATCAAAGCAAATGTTCCTTCTCGTATGGCATTTGCAGTCTCTAGTGGAACGGACTCACGTACGATCATTGACTCCAACGGTGCGGAAAAGCTTCTCGGACGTGGCGATATGCTCTTCTTGCCAATGGGTGAAAACAAACCGATACGGGTTCAAGGTGCGTTTATTTCTGACCACGAAGTAGAACGAGTGGTCAACTTTGTAACAGATCAACAAGAAGCACATTATGAAGAAAAAATGATGCCTTCTGATGAAGTAGAATCAGGCGGTACCGCAGAACAACCACAAGATGAATTATTTGAAGAAGCTAAAGCACTTGTCATTGAAATGCAGACAGCAAGTATTTCATTATTGCAAAGAAGATTTAGAATTGGTTATAATCGGGCAGCACGCTTAGTCGATGAATTAGAAGCACATGGCGTAGTAGGACCTTCAGAAGGAAGTAAGCCAAGAAAAGTCTTCATTGAGCAAGTCGAAGAACCAATGGATATGATGCCAACGGATCACGAAACATAGAAAAAGTGCGTATGTGCTTGTCAGTTCTAACAATGAAACCGAAGAAACGCCAAAAATAACTTTGGGTGTTCTTCGGTTTTTTTATGAGATTGATCACCTATTCATAAAAATCAAAAAAACGATAGCTAAAAAAGGAGGAGCATCCATAAACAGCCTAAGATTTGGTATCTTTGTTTTGTGAACTATTGCATTAGTTGTGAGAATCAGTTATAGTATGTAGCGATACTTTGAAAAAAAGAGGGAAACGATTTTGGAAAAACAATCCATTTATGGTTTAACAATCGAAGAATTAACCAATTGGTTTTTAGAAAACGGCGAAAAAAAATTCCGTGCCGCCCAAGTGTGGGAATGGCTTTATCAAAAGCGTGTCAAAGACTTCTCCGAAATGACCAACTTGTCAAAAAACTTGATAACAAAGTTAACGGATCAGTTTGTGATCAATCCGTTAAAACAAATAGTGGTTCAAGAAGCAACGGATGGCACAGTCAAATATCTATTTGAATTACCAGATAAAAATATGATCGAAACAGTCTTGATGAGACAAGAATATGGATTATCTGTATGTGTGACGACACAAGTCGGCTGTAATATTGGTTGTACTTTTTGTGCAAGTGGTCTGTTAAAAAAGAATCGAGATTTGACAGCTGGAGAAATCGTGGCACAGATCATGATGGTTCAACACTATTTTGATGAACGACAAGAAGGAGAAAGAGTGTCCCATGTGGTTGTGATGGGCATTGGCGAACCGTTCGACAATTATGATAATGTCATGAACTTCTTACACATCATCAATGATGCCAAAGGGTTGGCAATTGGCGCACGACACATTACTGTTTCAACAAGTGGTTTGGCAAATAAGATCAAAGAATTTGCTGATAATGGGTTGCAAGTCAATTTAGCGATCTCATTACATGCACCAAATAACGAGATTCGGACCTCCATCATGCGGATCAATCGGAGTTTCCCAATTGAGAAATTGATGGCTGCAGTAGATGAATATCTTGAAAAAACCAATCGACGAATCACGTTTGAATACATCATGTTGAATCAAGTCAATGATCGTCCGGAGCATGCACAACAATTAGCGGATCTATTAAAAGACAAAAAGAAATTAACGTATGTGAATTTGATCCCTTATAATCCAGTCAGTGAACATGACCAATACTCTCGCAGTCCTAAAGCAGATGTGCTGAAATTTTATGATGTATTGAAAAAGAATGGCATCAATTGCGTGATCCGTAAAGAACACGGTACAGATATCGACGCTGCGTGTGGTCAATTACGGAGTAAACAAATGAAAAAAGAAAAAGCAACGACTAAATAGCATTAGCTAATATCCAGCATCTATGGAGAAGAAACAACAAAGACGACAAAGCCTTATGCTTTGTCGTCTTTTGCTGAGTTTTCTTAGAACCTCAATTTACTGTTTGTTCTTGCGGTTCATCCCAATGCCATACAATATCCATGAGAGAACAAAACAGGATAATGCATACAGAATATCTTTTGTCACGTTCAAGACAGCGAGACTTGAGATGATTGATAATGATAAAAATAGTAACAGTTTCCGATCCTTCATAAGACTCCTCCATTATTTAGTAATTCTGCATACATTCTGATGCGTTTAATCATTGAATCCTTTTTTATGCAAGTGAGGGGATTGAATGGAAACTAATGTTCCTAATCTGTCCCATTCGTTAGTGATTCGTTGCATGATTGTTTGTAAAGGGTTGTTATTGATCCTAATCATAATACTATTTATTTAGCCATGGATGAAAAAGCTATTTGTTAACGATTGGAGTCTATTAGTAAATTAACAATTTTTATAAGAAATGATAGTTCATCAATTTATTCTTGAAATGGCAGTTATCTCAGCAGTTTCGAAAAATTCTTTCTTATTGTCATCGGAGCTACCCGATGTTTTCACGACCTTTCTTTTCACGACCTTAAGCATAAACTTTTCTTTTTTCTTTCTAGTACTGCTAAAATAGGCAGAAAAGGGAGGGATAGCGATGATTATCAGTGAGTTTGATCGTGAGAATATTGTCTTGCGAGATCAGCTTGCAGATCTTTTAAGATTGACTTGGCCTGATGAGTATGGAACAGAGCCGATGAAAGAAGTCGAACAGTTGATGGCTCCAGAACGGATTGCTGTATCGGCGATTGAAGGGGAGGAATTGGTCGGTTTTGTTGGAGCGATCCCTCAATATGGCAAAACAGGGTGGGAGTTACATCCTTTGGTAGTAGCAAGCACACATCGCAAACAACAAATCGGGACACGATTGGTTTCCTACCTGGAAAAAGAAGTCGCTTCATATGGTGGCTTGGTCATCTATCTAGGGACAGATGATGTTGAAGGACAAACAAATTTAGTTGAAACGGATTTATTTGAAGATACCTTTGCAAAGTTACAAGAAATCAAAAATATCAATCATCATCCCTATACATTTTATGAGAAACTTGGCTATCAGATCATCGGTGTGATCCCAGATGCGAATGGGTGGAACCAGCCTGATATTTGGTTAGCAAAACGAGTGGCCAAAAAGGAGCCAACGGAATAAATTAAGACACTAATATTAGAGAAATGAACGATCCATTTTGTTCTCTAGTATTAGTGTTTTTTTGTTAGAATAAAAAATTATAATCTTTTTATGAGCTAAATCCGAACATTATAGCTGTTTTTACGATTTATTTTTTTTTGATGAAAATTATTTTATTTTTTTATCAAGTAGAAATAAAACCTTATAAAATAAGTGTATTTTCAGAAAAGAACAATAAATATTTCACTATAATGACATTATTTTAAAAAAAACCGAGAAAAAAGTATTGCTTTTTTAATAATTATTCATTAAACTCTTAAACAACTCAGAAAAAACTAATTATTCTGAAAATTTCGACAAAAGGGGTACGGGAAATGAAAAAGAAATGGGCATTTAGTTTTGTAGCCTTGAGTGGGCTGGTACTTGCAGGCTGTTATGGCGGAAGTGCAAATACAAAAAGTAGTAATTCAGCGAGTGGCAACTCTACAGATGGAGGCGGAGTATTCAATTTAGTCGTACCTCAAGAAATGCCAACAGCAGATTTATCGTTAGCAACGGATACAATTAGTTTCACTGCACTAAATAATGTGTATGAGGGAATCTATCGTTTAGATAAGGATAGTAAACCACAACCAGCTGGAGCGAGTGAACTGGCAGAAGTTAGTGAAGATGGGTTGACTTACAAGATCAAATTGCGTGAAGACGCTAAATGGTCCAATGGTGATCCAGTAGTTGCGGCTGATTATGTCTATGGTTGGCAACGTACAGTGGATGCTGCCACAGCTTCTGAATATGCGTATCTTTTTGCTCCAGTAGCGAATGCAGAAGAAATCACAGCAGGCAAAAAAGATAAATCAGAATTAGGAATCAAAGCAGTAGGCGATCATGAATTAGAAATCACATTAACGAAACAAACGCCATACTTCCAATATTTACTTGCTTTCCCATCATTCTTCCCGCAAAAACAATCAGTGGTGGAAGAAAACGGTGATGCTTACGCTTCAGCAAGCGATAAAGCAGTATACAATGGACCGTTTACCTTAACAGATTTTGACGGACCAGGGACAGATACTGAATGGTCATACAAGAAAAATGATAATTATTGGGATAAAGATGCAGTGAAGTTATCTGAAATCAAAGTTAGCGTGGTCAAAGAATCTTCTACAGCGTTGAATCTCTTTAAAGACGGACAAGCAGATGACGTCATCCTTTCAGGGGAACTCGCTCAACAAAATGCGAATGATCCAGCATATACGTCAGTCAAAGAAGCACGTACGAGCTATATTGAGTTGAACCAACGTGAAGCTGATTCACCATTTAAAAATGTCAACTTAAGAAAAGCTATTTCATACTCAATCAATCGTGATGCGTTAGTGAAACAAGTTCTAGGAGATGGCTCGGTTGTGTCAACTGGCTTGATCCCAGCGGACATGTCTAAAAATCCAGAAACAAATGAAGATTTTGCGAAAGAAGCAGGCAAACTTGTTTCTTACGATAAAGACAAAGCAAAAGAATATTGGGAAAAAGCGAAAAAAGAACTTGGCATTGATTCTCTTGAATTCAATTTGATGGCTTCAGATGATGATGCATCGAAAAAAGTGATCGAGTATATCCAAAACTCAATCCAAGAAAATTTAGATGGCGTAAAAGTTAAACCAACACCAGTCCCATTCTCCGTTCGTTTAGACCGTTCGTCTTCAGGTGATTTTGATACTGTATTAGGCGGTTGGGCAGCGGACTATGCTGATCCAAGCAGCTTTACGGACCTATTTGTTGCAGGTAACTCTTATAACCGTGGGCAATGGAGTAATGCGGACTACGACAAAGTAGTAGATGACTCAGGGAATAAAGATGCGGGCGATGAGCAAGCACGTTGGGCGGATCTACAAGAAGCAACTAAAATCATGGCAGATGATATGGGTGTGATCCCAGTTTATCAAAAAGCTGAAGGACACTTAGTCAATGAAAAAATCAAAGGAATTGTCCATCACGCTGCAGGAGCTTCATGGGATTACAAATGGACTTATGTAGAAGAATAGGCAAACATTAAGACAAAAAAAGCGGACTAGAGATTAAGGCAGTTGTCTTAATCTCTCTCCACTTTTTAAAGGTTACGTATCATAGAAACGAAAAAATCACCAGCACGATAGAAAGAGCAAGCAAGATTCCGGCAATGATCAGCCAAAAGGTATACATACCATAGCTGGCAGACGAGAGTGAAGAAAATTCTGGTTTTTTCTTGCGGTTTCTTGTTCGGGCTAAATAGATCGATCGTTGAAAATGATCAAAGAAACCCGAGGAAAAAACCCATAAAAATCCGCCGATAATCAAAAACGGCATCGCACATAAAAATAAATCATTTGATAATTGAGTGAGTGTTAGTTGATGATTCAAACTATTTTTTACAATAATCAGGAGAATCAAGACACCAGCAATCAGGTAGGGAAGAGACTTCTTTTTCATCAGTTTGCTCCTTTATCTTTGGTTCATTCATTAATAATGTAGCGAAACATTTGTCAGAAGTCAAAAGCTAGGGGGAAACATTAGTGAATAGTTATCTAAAATATGTATTGAAACGTGTCTTCTTTATGGCCATTACGCTTTGGTTGATTGCCACAATCACGTTCTTCTTAATGCAATTATTACCAGGCACACCTTATACCAACCAAGAGCGTTTGAGTCCTGAAACGATCGCTATGTTGAATCAACAAGTTGGACTGGATAAACCTGTGATCGTCCAATATGGTATTTACTTGTCAAATTTACTTCAAGGAGATTTCGGTATCTCTTTCCAATTTAAAAATCAGCCTGTTGCTCATTTATTAGCTGGTAGAGTAGGTCCTTCATTACAACTAGGACTACAAGCGATTATTTTTGGAACAGTGATCGGTACGATCTTAGGAACGATTTCAGCAATGAAGCAAAACACTTGGGCAGACACTTCTTCCACGCTGGTTGCTATTTTGGGTCGCTCGATCCCTAACTTTGTTTTTGCAGTCTTATTACAATATATTTTTGCTATCCGCTTGCATGTACTGCCGATTGCTAAATGGGACGGCTTCATTTATACGATCCTTCCAACCATTGCATTGGCTATGTCACCTTTAGCCGATTCAGCTCGTTTTATCCGAACAGAAATGGTCGAAGTATTACACAGCGATTACGTGGAACTAGCGAGAGCCAAAGGATTAAGCCGTTGGGAGATCGCCTTTAAACATGGTCTTCGTAATAGTTTGATCCCGTTAATGACATTGTTAGGACCGTTAGCAGTTGCTTTGATGACTGGTTCGTTAGTAGTCGAAAATATTTTTGCCATCCCTGGTATTGGTGAGCAATTCGTTAAATCGATCACGACGAATGATTATCCAACGATCATGGCAGTAACGATCCTTTACTCATTTATGTTGATCTTTGTGATTTTAGTCGTTGACCTGCTGTATGGTTTAGTTGATCCAAGAATCCGTGTTTCAGAAGGGAGTCGAAGCTAGATGGAACTGATACCAAAACGTTATGAAACAATAGCAGATATTCCTGCAGATAAATTTCTTCCGCTACAAAAAAACACTGAAGAAGAACGAGAACAAATTGCAGCTCCATCGCTAAATTTCATTCAAGATTCTTGGCGACGTTTAAAGAAAAACAAAGCCGCAGTCGTTTCGATGATTTTACTATCAGTGATCATTTTGATCTCGATCGTTACGATCTTTGTTTCGCCACACAACCCAACGGCACAAAATATTGATTACATCAATCTACCCCCACGTATTCCAGGGTTAAATATCGATGGATTGAATGGAAAAGCGATGGTTGGTGGTGAGTTAGTCGATAAATATGCCCAAGCAAATGTTCCAGCAAATGTGAATTTCTTTTTAGGAACGGATGGTCTAGGACGTGATGTATTAAGTCGGCTATTCATGGGAACACGAATTTCCTTACTGATCGCTTTTATTGCTGCATTATTAGATGTGACGATCGGTGTTGCTTATGGGCTGATTTCTGGTCTGCTAGGCGGACGAATCGACAACGGAATGCAACGTTTCTTAGAGATCTTATCTGGGATTCCTAATCTGGTAGTTATGATTTTAATGTTGGTTGTTTTTGAACCAGGTATTTTTTCCATCGTGGCAGCAATGGCGATCACGAACTGGATTCCGATGGCTCGTATCGTTCGAGCGCAAACCCTGAAACTGAAAGATCAAGAATATGTGTTAGCTGGTATGACATTAGGTGAATCGAAATTGAAAATTGCCTTCAAACATATTTTACCGAACATTTCCAGTGTAATCATTATTCAAATGATGTTTAGTATTCCATCGGCAATTTTCTTTGAAGCCTTTTTAAGTTTCATTGGATTGGGGCTAACGCCACCATCTGCTTCATTGGGAACAATGCTGAGTGATGGCTATAAAACTTTCTTGTACCTGCCATATCTATTATGGATCCCTGCGGCAACGTTGTCTGTTATCATGATCGGCTTCAATTTACTAGCTGACGGATTACGTGATGCCTTTGACCCTAAAATGAAAGAGTGAGGAATATGACAAAAGTTCTTGAAGTTAAAAATTTGCAAATCTCATTTGATACGTACGCTGGGAAAGTCCGAGCGATCCGCGGTGTCAATTTTCATTTAAACAAAGGCGAGACTCTAGCAATTGTTGGAGAATCTGGTAGTGGGAAATCAGTCACTACCAGAAGTATCATGAGATTGTTATCAAGTAATGCTACGATCGATTCGGGCGAGATTTTATTCAAAGGAAAAAATATTGTCGATCAATCAGAAAAAGCCATGCAAAAAATTCGTGGGAAAGAAATCGCAATGATTTTCCAAGACCCAATGACTTCTCTCGATCCTACGATGACGATTGGTAAACAAGTGGCTGAATCCTTGAGAAAACACAATAAAGTTTCGAAAAAAGAAGGACAAAAAGCAGCATTGGAATTACTAAACTTAGTCGGGATTCCTGAGGCTGAAAAACGGATCAACAGTTATCCTCACCAATTTTCAGGAGGACAACGGCAACGGATCGTCATTGCGATTGCGTTGATCTGTTACCCGGAGATCTTGATCGCTGATGAACCAACAACTGCATTAGATGTTACGATTCAAGCCCAGATTTTAGAACTGCTAAAAGAAATCCAAACGAAAATCGATACCTCGATTATCTTTATCACACATGACTTAGGTGTAGTAGCAAATGTAGCGGATCGGGTAGCGGTGATGTATGGCGGAAAGATCATTGAAGTGGGTACCTCGGAAGAAATTTTTTATCATCCGCAACATCCTTACACTTGGGGCTTGTTAGGTTCGATGCCGACCTTAGATAGTGCGAATGAACGACTCTATGCGATCCCAGGTTCACCACCTGATTTATTGAATCCACCTAAAGGCGATGCCTTTTATCCACGGAATGAATATGCCTTGCAGATTGATGCAGAAGAAGAACCACCATTTTTTGAATTATCAAAAACACATCAAGCAGCAACTTGGCTTTTAGCACCTCAAGCACCAAAAGTAGAGCCACCTGAAGAAATCAAACGTCGTTGGGCGATTTTTGAAGAAAAGCAAAAAGCGAATGGAGGGATGACGAATGCCAAAAAAACTGCTAGAGGTTAATGGTCTAAAACAATATTTCAATATTGGAAAGAAAAATGAAGTTCACGCAGTCAATGATATTAGCTTTCATATTTATGAAGGGGAAACCTTTGGCTTAGTTGGTGAATCAGGCAGTGGTAAATCAACCACTGGGCGGACAGTCATTCGCTTAAATGAACCGACCGATGGCGAGATTTTCTTTGATGGAAAAGATGTCACCAAGCTAAAAGGAAAACAAGAAATGGCTAAGTTTCGCCGTGAGGTTCAGATGATCTTCCAAGACCCTTATGCATCATTGAATCCCCGAATGAAAGTTCGTGACATCATTGCAGAAGGGATCGATGTCAATGGATTGGTCAAGTCTCCTGAAGAACGTTCAGAAAAAGTAGATGAGCTTCTTCGAACGGTAGGATTGAATCCGAGCCATGGTACACGTTACCCTCATGAATTTTCAGGAGGACAACGACAACGGATCGGTATTGCACGTGCCTTAGCAGTTAACCCGCGTTTTATTATTTGTGATGAGCCGATTTCGGCTTTAGACGTATCGATTCAAGCGCAAGTGGTCAATTTATTACAGGATCTGCAAAAACAACAACAACTAACGTACTTATTCATTGCTCATGATTTATCCATGGTCAAACATATCAGTGATCGGATCGGTGTTATGCACAACGGTCGTTTATTGGAAATGGGAACAAGTGATGAGATTTACCATCATGGCGTTCATCCTTATACGGAAAGTTTATTATCTGCAATTCCACTACCAGATCCCGATCATGAAAGACAGCGGAAAAGAATCAAGTATCAACCAGAACCAGAAGATGGGCAAAAACGGACATTAAGAGAAATTGCCCCAGAGCATTTTGTCTATGCGACAGAGCAAGAAGTGGCTTATTACGCAAAAAAATTGAAACGGCAAAAAGAAGCGAGCTTACTTGTGACGTCTTAGGAGGTAAGTGCTGATGCTAAAAGCCTTTAAATTCCGAATTTATCCCACGGCTTCACAAAAGCAATGGTTTGTTCAAAATTTTGGCTGTGTTCGTTTTACGTATAACCACTTACTAAAAGCCCGTCAGGAAAGCTACGCTAAAACAGGTGTCATCGATTATACACTGACTCCTGCTTCTTTAAAAAAGCAATATGATTTTTTAAAAAAAGCAGACAGCTTAGCGCTTGCGAATGCACAACTAAATCTAGATCGTGCGTTTCGTAATTATTTTAAAAAACGTGCCAGCTTTCCAAAATTGAAAAATAAAAAAAGTATGTGGCAGTCTTATACAACAAATAATCAAAAAGGCACAATTTATTTGAAAGATAAGTATCTAAAACTGCCAAAACAGAAAGAACTCATTCAGGTAAACCTCCATCGACCAATCGAAGGAGAGATTCGTTCAGCGACGATCTCCTCACGTTATAATGAAGCTTTTTATGTTTCTTTACTCTGTGAGGTTTCAGCGAAAGAAATAACAGAGTCTCGTCGTTGGATTGGTGTGGCTTATGATCCGCAAAAACTAATCGAGACATCCTCTCCAGTTGATGTACCATTACCGTTGTTGAAAAAAACTGAAAAAGAAATGCAGCTGGCTAAGAGAAAATTAGGGATTAAGGGACGGGCAGCTCAGAAACGAAAAGCTCGTTTGGAACGATCGAAGAACTATCAAAAACAAAAGCGTAAAGTAATGGATCTTTATTTAAAACAAAAATTTCAAAAAGAAAATTATTTGGAACAGTTATCTGGCAAATTGATTCGTTATTATGACTATTTGTTTGTAGAAGCTGTCCCTAATGAAACTTTCTTGTCAGACTTCTCACTTCAAGATTGGTATAAATTAGTGACTAAGCTGAGGTATAAAGCAAACTGGTATAATAAAACGTTGATTTTGATCAATATGAATGAACAAACCGATCCTTTAGTGATTAAAAAAAGTCTAGAACTAGAAAAAATCGGGAAACAAGTGATTTTTGAATAAATGAACTGGTAGGAGCGCTAGGGATCGCCTTGTTGATAAAAAACACTTGCTGTTTTTGTTTCTAGGAATTTTCTTCTCAAGAAAAGCTCACTAATTATGATAAACCAAACAAGGAGGTAATGACCTTTCTGGCTAACCTCTAAAATAAGCCGAAGAATACCAAAAGCATTGCTTTTGTGTAATTCTTCGGCTTATTTATTTATGAGAAGTATTTATCCATCAGATGGTCATTAATGGGTGACTGATCAGGTATTTGCTGATTGCAGAAAAATCGAATAAAAATCTTTGGTATTTCAGCTTTCTGAAATCTTCACCTTATTCATAGTTTCCAGGCTTCAACTGATAAATCTTGGATGGACGACCAATTCCTACTGGTCGTTCACCAATTTCATCAAAATATTGCAGCATCGCTTTTTTGAAATTTGAATGATCAATCATTTTAAAATCGATCCCTAAAAATTTTGCAAATACTTTTCGGGCTTCTGTGATCGTAAAATCTTTACCTAATACTTGTAAGACTTGTGGTTCATGTTCCATTTTATTTGTCACTCGATTAAATGCTTTCGTAATGATCTCACTATGGTCAAATGCTAAAGTATCTTTGCCAGAAGATTCACTTGTCAGTAAATCTAAAGAAATAGCAACTTCATCACTCGTTAGATGGATTTTGTTTCCTTGGCGTGTCAAGGTAAACCATCGGACTTCTTCTGCATCGTCACCAGCAATCAACGGTTCTTCACCAATAAAAGCCAAGTAACTGACAGTCACGACCCAGCCTCGAGGGTCTCGGTTCGGTGTGCTGAAGGTGTGTAGCTGCTCAATATTTTCCTGAGAAATCACGACACCCGTTTCCTCTTTGGTTTCACGTAAGACACTTTCACCAGTGGATTCATTCTTTTGGACAAAACCACCTGGTAAAGCCCATGAATTTCGGTAGGGATGCCCTTTTCTTTGGATCAGTAAAATTTTTAACTGATCTTCTTCCTTGTTGTAACACATCAACACGATATCAACAGTCAAAGAAGGTTTGTCATATTCTGGGCGTTCTTGCTTTTGATACCAGTCAAGAAAATCAGCTTCACTTGCTTCATGTTCATAATATAACTTTTCCTCTTCTTTAGAAGCAAATTGTTTCATCTTTTAACCTCCTGATGACGTTCTTGTTTAAATATACTTTTATCTTATTTTAGCAGACTCCAAAAAAAAACCAAAGTTTTCCTTGGAGAAAGACTTCTATACTTAGATAGGGAATAAAAACGGTAGGAGTAAATTGAACAAGAAGAAAAGTAAATAGATCAGTAACAGTTTTCTATTTTCTTCACGAAGCGTTACATACCCACAAAAAATGATATAAAAATTGAGAACAAAACGAAAAACTTGGGTAAATAAAAGAAACTGATTCAAGCTTCCTTGGAGGTTAAAATAACCATATAATCGTATATAAAAATAGCTGAACAGCCAGTGTAACACTGAAAGCAGTGCAATACTGATTGTAAAATAAAGATGTTTTTTTTGCATAAAATTTCAGCCTTTCTTGGACAATGAACTGTCTATTAGTCGTAAACATAAACAACCTATTTCAGATCCACTTGCTTTTGGGTTGTTATAAAAAGGTTTATTTAGAAGGGAGAACGATGTATTCTTCCTATAAGCAGCTATTAAGTCGAAGCTATGTTTCGTCAAAATAAAACAACGGAACTGCTACAAGATTCCGTGACATTGTGAGAGATAACCTACATGTAAACATGCTGCTTACTAAAAACGAAACTTACTGATTCCTAGGTTTCTTCTCACACACTATTAATTATTATAGCATGTTTTACTAGGAAAATAATAAAGAGGAAAGGCATTTGTTAGAGGGTAGCGAAAAAATCGTCGCAGTCTTTTTGATTTATGGTATACTAGCAAGGAAATGAATTCGCATCATGCGATAAAGGAGGAAGAGCCCCATGGCAGAAAAGGAAACTTTTTATATTACGACGCCAATCTATTATCCAAGTGGCAAACTGCATATTGGTAATTCGTATACAACGATTGCCTGTGATGCAGTTGCACGTTATAAGCGATTGATGGGCTTTGATGTGTTTTATCTAACTGGGGTGGATGAACACGGTCAAAAAATAGAAAAAAAAGCAGCAGAATTAGGTGTTGAACCACAAGCCTATGTCGATAAGATGGCTGCGGATGTGAAAAAACTTTGGAAAACGCTGGATATCAGTTATGACAAATTCATTCGAACAACGGATGATTATCATAAAGCGGCTGTTCAAAAAATCTTTGATCGTCTAGTTGAACAAGGCGATATTTATCTTGGCGAATATGAAGGCTGGTATTCTGTTTCGGATGAAGAATTTTTCACTGAAACACAATTAGCAGAAGTTTATAAAGACGAAGAAGGAAATGTAATCGGTGGGAAAGCTCCAAGTGGGCATGAAGTCGAATTAGTCAAAGAAGAATCTTATTTCTTCCGTATGAGCAAATATGCTGATCGTCTTTTAGAGTATTACCAAGAGCATCCTGAATTTATCCAACCAGAATCTCGTAAGAAAGAAATGATCAATAACTTTATCAAACCAGGGTTAGAAGATCTTGCTGTTTCCAGAACGACATTTAGTTGGGGGATCCCTGTGAAAGACGACCCTAAACATGTCGTTTATGTTTGGATCGATGCGTTATCCAACTATATTACTGCATTAGGTTACGGTTCTGATGATGATAGCTTATTCCAAAAATATTGGCCGGCAGATGTCCATATGGTTGGAAAAGAAATTGTCCGTTTCCATACGATCTATTGGCCAATCATGTTGATGGCATTAGATTTACCGTTACCGAAAAAAGTCTTTGGTCACGGTTGGTTGTTGATGAAAGACGGAAAAATGTCTAAGTCAAAAGGAAACGTGGTTTATCCAGAGATGCTAGTTGAACGTTATGGTCTCGATGCGTTACGTTACTATTTACTTCGTGCTGTTCCATTTGGTTCAGATGGCGTATTTACACCAGAAGATTTTGTTTCTCGGGTCAACTATGACTTGGCGAACGATCTTGGAAACCTATTGAATCGTACCGTTGCAATGATCAATAAATATTGTGATGGGATCGTTCCTGACTATGCTTCTTTAGTGACGCCTTTTGATAGTGAATTATCAACAACAGCTGCAAATGTCGTCGGACGATATCATGATGCGATGGAAAAAATGGAGTTCAATACGGCATTAGCTGAAATTTGGGTCTTGATTTCTCGTGCAAATAAATATATCGATGAAACAGAGCCATGGGTTTTAGTCAAAGACGAGGACAAGAAAAAAGAATTAGCGAGTGTAATGATCCATCTAGCAGAATCATTACGGATCACTGCGATCTTATTGCAACCGATCATGACAGAAACGCCAATTAAAATCTTTAATCAATTAGGACTAGACCCAGAAACGATGAATCTTCAAGGCTTGCACTTTGGCGAATTTCCTTCTGGAACAAAAGTGGTTGCTAAAGGTACACCAATTTTCCCACGGTTGGACATGGAAGAAGAAATCAGCTATATCCAAGCGAAAATGTCTGAAGGAACCCAAACGAATGAAGAATCAGTGAAATGGGACCCCGAAGAAACTGAGCTTGTTTCAACTAAAGACAAACAAATCAAATTTGATGTATTTGAAAAAGTGGAATTAAAAGTAGCTGAAGTCATCAACTGTCAAAAAGTTGAAGGAGCAGATAAGCTATTGCAATTCCGTTTAGATGCGGGAGATAACCAAGACCGTCAAATTTTATCAGGTATCGCTGAATTTTATCCTGATCCAAGTGAATTGATCGGCAAAAAACTAGTGATCGTAGCGAATTTGAAACCACGTAAGATGCGTGGACAAATCAGTCAAGGGATGATTCTTTCTGCAGAAGCACCCGATGGCACGTTACAAGTAGTCGAAGCGCCAAAATCAATGCCAAATGGTTCAGAAATTGGGTAAGATGAACATCCATATGATTTAGGTCAATAATCAGTAAGCGTGAATGGTGAGCCAATCATCATAAAAAGTAGTGCAGTCAAATGATGTTGGTAAAGAATAATCTTAGAATAATTTGGACAGAAAGAAGAAATACTTCTTTCTGTCTTTTTTATTTGGTTGGTTTTAATAGGACGAATCATAAATCGTCGCAATAATTGTCCTTCTAATAAATGATCCTAGAGGAGACGACAAATAACAATGTGGATATTCTTCGGGCGTGTATTGAAGAGTATCTTTGCCAATCAATTAAATTTGCCATTATATTTTTTTGTTTAAATCATTTTCCTCGGAATAGATAGTTAGGTTTAGAATATTTAAAATCCTTCGATAAGCTGAGTATAAGACATTTTGAATCCTCCTATGAATTGATTCGTCAAATTAATTCTAAAGGATTCCAGGTGTCTTTTTTACCCTTTTACATCATAAAAAAGATGTTGGCGAATTTCATCGACATCAAAGTTCATCTTGTTACAATTAAACTACCATGATATAATTAAAGTAGTGTATTTGTAACGAAAGAAGAGGTAAGTAAATGCAAGATAAATTGAAAGAATTGTTGGCTATTCGCGATGGAAATTTATCTATGAAGGAAGCCAGAAAATTTGGAATCGCAGCAACTACTGTACAAAGATTGGTGAATAAAGGAAAATTGATCAAAGTTGATCGTGGTTATTATGTAGAGGATGGTCATGGAATAGATGATTTATTTTGGCTTCAGCAACGATTTTCCAGGGGAATCTTTTCTCATGAAACGACTTTAGATATTTACCAGCTTTCTACGAATATGCCGAAATTCATTCATTTAACTTTTCCCCATGGATACAATGTTGATCGTTCAATTACAAAAGAGCAGCAGTTACAATTTCATTTCGTGAAGAAAGAAGTTTATGAGCTAGGAAAAGTAGAGGGAACTTCCTTCCAAGGGAATCCTATTACTATGTATGATAAAGAGCGTACACTTTGTGATATTTGGAATCCGAGATATGAAATTGAATACGAAATGAAATTAGCAGCATTAAAAGAGTACATGGAAGAGCCATTGAGAGATCCGAGCAAATTAAGAGATTATATGACAAAACTACATGTAGAAAAAGAAATGAAATACCACATGCAAAGCTTATATTAATGGAGGGAAAAGATGACACCGACACAATTTGCATCAAAAACCAGAAATTTAGCAAAGAGTACAGGGCTAAATGCACAGTTAGTACAACGGCATTTTATGATGGATCGTTTAATTGAACAAATTTCTGAATCAAAGTACAAAAATGACTTCATTTTGAAAGGTGGCTTTTTATTAGGATCAAAATATGGAATCGATAGAAGGACAACAATTGATATCGACACGACATTTAGAAATAGCAAATTAACTGAAGAAAAATTGAAGAATATTTTTAATGATTTGATTAGGAAGCCCACGAAAGAAGGTATTGTTTTCTCTATTCAAGGAATGAAGGAAACAAGAGAAGCCGATTTTTATCCTGGATTTCAAATTAAATTGGTGGCTAATTTAGAGAAAGTGCGTGTGCCGTTTAAAATGGACGTGACAACAGGAGATTCTATTTATCCTGAAGTAGATACACACTATCACCAATTAATGTTTGAAGATAAAAAAGTGGAGATTCCAGCTTATCCAACAGAACAAATTATTGCAGAAAAGCTAAGTGCTACGTTCAGCTTTGGTACAGATAATTCGAGAGTAAAAGATTACTAGGACTTATTTACCATACCAAAATTAGAAAATATTGATACGAAAGAGTTATATAAAAGTGTTCGAAATACATTCACAAAACGTGGAGATACCGAATCTTTGTCTTTTTATTATGAAAGAGAAATGGAAAAGATCAGAGGAAATGACTACTTGGAAGAACAGTGGGAAAAATATCGTTCAGTTAACACGTTTGCGAAATCCATTTCATTTACAGATACAGTCAACGAAATTGAGCACCTAATGAAAAGCATGATTAAAATTGAAAATTGAGAAACGAAGAGATTAAGCTGATAAATAATGTAACTTTAGAACGTATAGTACCATAACTAAGTTGAGCAATAGGAAATAAATTGCTAGTTAGTATTAGTACCAAATTGTGCTAAATTCTTATTTGGCAGCTATGTGAATCGCAAACTATTTTTACTATATATAATTCTAATGAACTGAAATATATTAAAAAAGATACACTTGGGAAATTTATTTCTTAGGAGGGGATTGTCATAAAGCAAATAGAGTTAGAAAGAATTGATACTACAGAAGCAGTAAAAATTTTTTCAAAATTAATTAAAGAAAAAAAGACATTTTTTTTAAATGGAACTTGGGGATCTGGAAAAACTGAATGTTTAAATAGGGTAAGCAATCAAGCAGAAGAAAAAAATTTTATATTTTTAAAATTGTGGGAGTTGAAAGATGAGATTGCCGATAGTCATTCAAGAATGTCGTTTTGGACACACCGACATTTTTGAATGACTATTGACAGTATTTATCAAAATTAGGACTTATTAACTTGATTTTAAACTGACGAAATTAATAATAAATTAATTAGGAGAATAAGCGATATAAATATTTTTTAAGCGAGGGTATTCGATTAAATCGATAGTAAACACTCCATCGTATGGGATAAGTTTATTTGATTTCAAAGATTTATTTTTTGTTATATAGAGGCTAACTGTCATTTCGTCAGCACCACTTTCTACATAATACCCAGCTTCATTTCCTGTGATATGTAAAATAATTTTTAATTGATGGTCTTCAAGAAAAACTTCCTTTATTTCATGTTTCTTTAAGGTGGAAATTTCAGAATTTTTTGGAAGAACATCCTTAACAAAACTTATCGTAGGTTTTTTTTGATATAAAAGAAAAATGATAGTCCCAATAGCCACTAATAGTAATCCAGCCAAAATAACAGAGATCTTTTTTATCTTTTTTTTCTTTGTTAAATCATTATCCACAGCTTCCATTATTTTTTGATCTTCATTCAAAAGATAATCAAGAGATACACCTAAAACATTAGATATATCAATAATTGTTTGAATATCGGGATAATTTCTACCAATTTCCCAATTTGAAATCGCTGAACGACTTACATTTAACTGTTCAGCCAAATCCGCTTGGGTCAAATTCATTTTCTTCCTTTCTTGTTTTAACAGTTTTCCAAATTCCATAAAAACCTCCTATATTTCTTTTTCCTTTTTAATTATAGTTAAACATAAAAAGAGGTACAATTAGTCAGAAATTGTGGAATATGACTATTATCATGATGTCACAGATTGTGACTTCATACAATCGAGATAACTAAGTTTTTGTAAACGATTTCAAAAGACGTAAAATAACAAAGCTGATATTTAGGTAAAATGAATCAATTTTTAGGAGACTATTTTATAAATATGTAATACTTGTTCTAATCATATGATTAGCATTAAATAAACGAGGACGTCCATACGCCATTTTCTCTCTATTTTTTAGGTTGACACCATTAAGTTTTAAGAATATACTCTAAACGAATTGAATATTTCTTCGGGGCAGGGTGTAATTCCCGACCGACGGTGACGAGTTTACTCGAAGTCCGTGACCCACATTTTTGTGGTTGAGCCAGTGAGAATCTGGCACCGACAGTTAAAGTCTGGATGGGAGAAGAAAAATCGACTGAAGATCGGTTTTATTTGTATTAAAATCGATTATCTTTAGGTTTATTTAGTTATGCCCTGTGATTAATTTCGCAGGGCTTTTTTTGTTGAAAGGGGGAATTGATATGCACCAGTCTTTCATGATGGCTGCGATTGAAGAGGCAAAAAAAGGAAAGGGAAATACCTTTACCAATCCATTAGTTGGAGCAGCGATTGTAAAAGAAGGAAAGCTACTCTCACTAGGTGCCCATTTACAATATGGCGAGTCCCACGCTGAAGTAAATGCTATTCAAAATTGTGATTCCCCCGAAGAACTGTTTAATTCAACTCTATATGTTACCTTAGAACCTTGTAACCACCAAGGGAAACAGCCGCCTTGTACGCAAGCTATTATTCAGTCTGGTATCTCAACGGTAGTCATAGGTCAGCTTGACCCAAATCCTTTAGTAGCAGGAAAAGGGAAAGAATTTTTACAAAATCATAGGATCAAAGTAATTGTAGGTGTAGAAGAAGAGAAATGTAGAGCACTGAACCCTTTTTATAACCATTTTTTTGAAAGGGATCGTCCCTATATCACATTAAAACAAGCTATTACACTAGATGGAAAGATTTCTTTAAAGGAAGGTTCGCGGTACTCAATAACAGGTACAGAGGCAATCTCAAGAGTACGGAAAGAGCGAGGAGAATATCAAGGAATCGTAGTGGGAAGCGAAACCGTTCTAGTTGATAACCCTATTTTGTTGCCTGATATCGTAACTAACTTTCCACCAGTGCGCATTGTTTTGGATCGTAGAGGGCGGATTCTTAAAAATCCTAAACTCAATCTTTTTCAAACGACAACAAATCCAGTCTGGATATTTACGGAAAACCCTAAGCTAAAGGAACTGTTTCCCCATGTAACTATTTTTTATACGCCTAAGTTTTCTTTTACCTTCTTTATTGAGACCATGAGAAAAAGAGGTGTTCAGTCGCTGTATATAGAAGGTGGAGCGAAAATTCATGATGCTTTTTTAGCAGAAAATCTCTGGGATGAAGTCATCAGTTATATTGCGCCCAAACTTTTTGGTGGAAAAAGTCCGATGTCCTTTCATAGTGAACGTTTAGTTTCTAAAGAACAACAATTAGTATTTTTGGAAGTTGAACAGCTTGGAAAAGACATTCGAGTTAGGGGGAAACGAAAGCAATGTTCACAGGATTAATCGCCGAGCAAGGAAAAGTCAAAGAAATTAGACGAAACCAACAAATGATCCAACTCACTTTCCAAGCTTCAAACAGTATACTAAGTGATTACAAAATTGGAGATAGCATGGCAGTCAATGGCGTGTGTTTAACTGCTATTGAGGTTTCAAGCACATTTTTTAAAGCTGAAATAATGCCTGAAACTTTTAAACGGACTACTTTCTCCACCGTAAAAGTTGGAGAGAGGGTAAATCTAGAACGAGCAGTTTTGATGACACAACGCTTTGAAGGACATTTTGTTTCGGGACATATTGATACTGTTACAAGGTTGATCAAGAAAATAGAGAATCAAAACGCATTAATTTTGACGTTTGCTTATCCAACCAAATATGCAGGTGAAATCATTCCGCAAGGATCAATTGCAATTAATGGAGTAAGTTTAACGGTTACGGAAACAACAACAGCAAGCTTTTCTGTTAGCCTGATTCCACATTCTAAATCCTTAACAAATCTGGGGAATTTAGGTGTAGGACATCTTGTGAATATAGAAACGGATATCGTTGGGAAATATGTAAAGGCACAGAGAAATAAATTTGAGATGTACAAGGAGAAGGACTTATTATGAGGAATATTACTGAAGCAATAAAGACCTTGAAAAAGGGCGGATTAATCATTGTAGCTGATGATGAAGATAGAGAATCAGAAGGAGATTTGGTTGGTTTAGCCGAATATGTGACACCTGAGGCAGTAAATTTCATGACCAAATTTGGTCGAGGATTAATCTGTGTGCCGATTTCTAATGACATTGCGCAACGCTTATCTTTAGGAGAAATGACAACTCATAATACTGATGCGTTTGGTACAGCTTTTACGATTAGTGTGGATCATAAACATACGAAGACTGGTATTTCAGTATTTGATCGAGCTACTTCTATTAAAGCATTGGCTGATCCTCATTCGAAATCAAGTGATTTTCTTAGACCAGGACATATTTTTCCTTTGATTAGTGTAGATGGCGGAACGCTTATACGTCGAGGACACACCGAAGCTGCAATTGATTTAGCCAAATTAGCTAATAGTGTAGAGGCTGCTTATATTTGTGAGATTCTGAAAGAAGATGGAACGATGGCAAGAATGAAAGATCTGACCCGTTTATCTGAAGAATGGCAATTACCCTTAATTACGATTGATGAGTTGGTAAATTATTTAGAAGAAAATAGTCATATAACCGTAAATTTACCAACAGATTATGGTGATTTCAAATTGACTATTTATGAAGACGAAGAAAAACGGGAGCATCTATTGTTAACAAAGGGAGATATTCAAAATAGTCAGTTTCCTACATTAGTCCGAGTTCATTCGGAATGTCTAACTGGTGATGTCTTCGGGTCTCAGCGTTGCGATTGTGGGGAACAGTTACATGAAGCGATGAGAATGATCGAGGAAGAGGGGACTGGAGCTATTCTTTATCTTCGTCAAGAAGGTCGCGGAATCGGATTGAGGAATAAGTTAAAAGCGTATCAATTGCAGGAAAAAGGATTGGATACTTATGAAGCAAATACTGAATTGGGCTTTGCTCCGGATGAACGGGATTATCACTTTGCAGCAGAAATTTTAAAATCAATTGGTGTAACGTCCATTCGTTTACTTACAAACAATCCCGATAAAGTAATAGAGTTACAACAAGATGGAATTACGATTGTCGATAGGGTACCAATTGAAACCGTTCCGAAAAAGGAAAACCAAGCCTATTTAAAAACAAAAAAAGATAAGTTTCACCATTACTTATCAGTATAAAAATAAAGGAGCAAGAAAATGACAATTTTTGAAGGAAATTATTCTCCAAAGGATCTTCGAATCGGAATTGTAGTCGCGCGTTTTAATGAATTTATCAATCAAAAATTATTACAAGGAGCATTGGATAATTTAAAAAGGCACGGTGTGAAAGAAGAACAAATTGATATTTATTGGGTACCAGGAGCTTTTGAAATTCCTTTTATTACCAAAAAGCTCAGCAAAAAGGACAGTTACGATGGGTTGATTACGTTGGGGACAGTTATCAGAGGTGCAACTACTCATTATGAATTGGTTTCCAATGAGGTAGCCAAAGGAGTCGCACATATTAACCTGGAGTCCAATATTCCAGTGATGTTCGGGGTATTAACCACGGAATCCATTGAACAAGCAATTGAACGAGCAGGGACGAAAGCAGGGAATAAAGGCAGTGAAGCTGCGCAAGGGTTAATTGAGATGATTTCTCTTTCACAACAAATTTAAGAATTCCTATTTTTTAGAGTATGATGAGTTTACTGTGTAAATAGCATCCCATCAGTTTACTAAATGTAACAAACGTAAATATTAATCTTAGTATGTTTTGCCTGGAATAGATACATTAAAGCGACCACCTAAAGTTAGAGCAAAAAATCTAACTTTAGGTGGTCGCTATACAAATTGACACTATTTTTTTGAGGGTATTTTTTTGAATCGCTCTTTTAAACGAGTTGGTAACAAGAAACTTAAAAGAGTAAAAGGTACCGATACAATGTACCAAAAAATCGTTCGGCCAATCCCATAGCGTTGGTAAAGTTTTTGCAACATCAAATGGAGTAGCACTAATCCAACGAATAAACTACTATAAAGGAACCAAGGATTATCGAGCTGTGAGAGCGTCCTTAACGATATGATCATTGCAGGGTAAAAATAAAAGAAACCAGCAACTAAAGTGACTCGCCAATTTTTGGTGAAAGTACTGAGATTCAATAGAAAGAAAAGCGCAGATAAAATGATACCTAGAGGAGGGAAAAGGCTGATTAAAAAAGCATAAATGGCTCCCCATAGAATCATTCCGGGACCTTTGATCAGTGCAACTAACAGAATCAAGCTAAACAACAAAAGCAACTGTTGAGTGAAAGTAGCAAGAATAAATGTCCCGAACAAAATCAGCGTGAACCAATGCCAAAGTGATTGTTGTGGTGATTTTCTGGAAATGGCAAAATGATCCTTTAGGAAAGATGCCAGTTTTGGGTAAGAACGATTAAATTCCATAATTGGTCCTCCTTTATCTAACCTACATTAATTATAATTGAGGTGAATGGAGGATTCATAGGTCTAAGGTGGTATCTTTCAATAAATTTACTGAAAAAAATGATGGTAAAACAAAATATTCTCCGTTATACTGAAAATTATATTAAAAACTGCGGGGAAAAGGGGAATGTGAATGAAAGGCAAGTTAAAACGAGAGATCAACTTATTTGGCGCATTAGCAACTGTTATGGGAACTGTAATTGGGGCAGGAGTTTTCTTTAAAACAGCGGCTGTTACGGCAAGTACACAATCGACTAGTTTGACCTTATTGGCATGGCTATTAGGAGGATTTTTAACGATCTGTGCTGGTCTAACGGTAGCTGAGTTGGCAACTGCAATCCCAGAAACGGGTGGTGCAGTCAAATATATTGAAGCCGCTTATGGAAAATTACCGAGCTTTTTACTGGGTTGGTCCCAAAGCTTGATTTATTTTCCAGCGAATATTGCGGCGCTTTCGATTATTTTTGCGACACAAATGACGAACTTATTACAAATATCTACGGATTATCTTCTATTAATTGCGATTATTACTGCTATTTCTGTTACTGGTTTGAATTTACTAGGAACAAAAGTGGGTACGACTGTCCAGTCTGCGACACTGATTATCAAATTGATTCCATTAGCTGTCATCGTTATTTGGGGACTGTTGACACCAGGTAGTGGAACGATCCAACTATTCCCATTCGAAGCAGGGAAAGATGTGTCTTTTGCAGAAGGCTTAAGTAGTGCTTTACTAGCAACTTTATTCGCTTATGATGGCTGGCTTGGTGTCGGCGCAATGGCGGGGGAAATGAAACGTCCCGAAAAAGATTTACCTAAAGCAATTATTTTAGGGTTAAGTTTTGTAACAGTGGTTTACTTATTGATCAACTTTGTTTTCTTAAAAACTCTGCCAATTGATCAGATTGCAGGTAACCTTAATGCAGCATCTGATGCATCAGCGGTTATTTTTGGAAATATCGGTGGAAAGATCGTGACGATCGGTATCTTGATTTCTGTTTATGGGGCACTGAATGGGTACACGTTGACCGGAATCCGTATTCCTTATGCGATGGCTTTGGAAGGTGAGTTACCTTTTAGTAAACAGTTAACGAAATTATCAAAAAAATTCACAGTGCCATATGTTCCAGCACTTTTTCAATTAGTGATTGCGTGCATTATGATGAGTTTAGGTTCATTCGACTTTTTAACTGATATGCTAATTTTTGTTATGTGGCTGTTTAGCTTATTGATATTTATCGGTGTATTTGTTTTAAGAAAAAAACAACCAGACTTACCAAGACCATACAAAGTACCTTTGTATCCAGTGATTCCATTGATTGCAATCTTTGGCGCTGTCTTTATTTTAGGGATGACTTTATTTACTCAAACAGCTTTGGCAATGATCGGGATCGTTGTCACATTACTAGGTATCCCAGTGTATTATTACAAGAAAAAACAAGAAGCGCGTTAATTTAATAGTCATGTAAAAGGACTTAAGAGAGGAAACTTGCTTAAGTCCTTTTATTTACAACTAGAAATTTGCATTTCAATAAATTTGACCTGATTTTTGTCTTTCCTACTTCTGCCATAGCCACTTATATGCTAAAGTAATGAAGAAAAGGAGCGATAAAAAATGATATTTGATTCTCATACCCATTTGAATGCGGAACAATTTAATGATGATATTCCTGAAACTATTGAACGGGCCAAAGAGTTGGGCGTGACAAAAATGGCGGTAGTAGGTTTCGATACCCCAACGATCGAAAAATCATTACAGCTTAGTCACGATTATTCAAACATATATAGTATTATTGGTTGGCATCCTACTGAAGCAGGAAGTTATACTAAAGACATTGAGAAAAAATTACAAGAGCAATTAACGATGCCAAAAGTGGTAGCGTTAGGTGAAATCGGCTTAGATTATTACTGGATGGAAGATCCGAAAGAAGTGCAAGCTGAAGTTTTTCGTAGACAAATTGCGATTGCGAAAGAAATGAATCTGCCGATCAGTATCCATACCAGAGAAGCGTTAGCAGATACTTATCAAATTTTAAAAGAAGAAGATATTCGTGATATTGGTGGAATCATGCACAGTTTTAGTGGCGATTTTGAATGGGCCAAACGATTTCTTGATTTAGGAATGCACATTTCATTTAGTGGGGTCGTGACTTTCAAAAAAGCGCAAGATGTTCAAGAAGCAGCCACTCATGTTCCACTCGATCGATTGCTAGTAGAAACGGATGCGCCTTACTTAGCTCCAGTACCTTATCGTGGGAAACGAAACGAGCCAGGTTATACCCGTTATACAGTTGAAAAAATTGCCGAATTACGTAATCTTCCGGTAGAAGAAGTGGCGCTCCAAACTTGGAAAAATGCTCATCGTCTATTTAGGATCGCTGAAAATGACTAAATTAAAAATCCAAGAAATTGTAGTCGTTGAGGGAAAAGACGATACTAGAAGACTCCAAGAAGTAGTCGACGTCGACACGATCGAAACGATTGGTTCAGCGATCAATGATGAAATACTCATGCAGATTGAACATGCGCAGGAAACACGTGGTGTAATCATTTTTACTGATCCTGATTTTTCGGGTGAGAAAATCCGCAAGACGATCATGGAAGTCGTTCCTCAGGCAAAACATGCTTTCTTACCTCGTCAACAAGCACGTCCCAAAAAACAAGGAAGTCTTGGCGTTGAACATGCTAGTGATGAGGCCATCTTAGAAGCATTGAAAAAAGTAATCACCCCATCTTTTGAGGAAGACGAAACGGAAATTACTAGACAAGTGTTGATTTCTCATGGTTTAATAGCGGGAGCGCAAGCAAAAGAAAAACGTGAAAAACTAGGGGACGAATTAAGAATTGGTTATACCAATGGGAAACAACTGGAGAAGCGTTTGAAAATGTTTCGAATCACACCAGAGGAATTTGCCCAAGCAATGAAAAAAGTGGAGGAACAACATGAGTGAACAGCGTGATATTGCGACACCTTCTAGAACAAAAGAAATCTTATTGAAACATGGATTTTCATTTAAAAAAAGTTTAGGTCAAAATTTTTTGACAGAGCCAAATATCTTAAGAAAAATCGTGGAAACTGGCGAAATCGATCAACAAACAAATGTCATCGAAGTTGGTCCAGGTATTGGAGCGTTGACGGAACAACTAGCACGTAATGCCAATCAAGTCGTTGCCTTTGAAATCGATGATCGCTTGATTCCTGTGTTAAAAGATACGTTAGCTCCTTATCCTAATGTGACTGTTGTTCATCAAGATATTTTAAAAACCAATTTAGATCAGGCAGCAACAACCTATTTTGAACAAGCTTTACCGATCAAAGTTGTTGCAAATTTACCTTATTATATTACGACACCGATCATGATGCATTTTTTAGAATCAGATCTGCAAGTAGAAGAAATGGTTGTGATGATGCAAAAAGAAGTCGCTGACCGTATTTCTGCTAAGCCTGGTACAAAAGCATATGGCTCATTATCAATCGCTGTACAGTATTTTATGGAAGCATCTGTTGCTTTCATCGTACCTAAGACTGTTTTTGTTCCACAACCGAATGTCGATTCAGCTATCTTGAAACTAACCAGAAGAAAGCAACCAGCTGTAGCGGTTACTGATGAAAAGGCATTTTTCCGATTGACAAAAGCAGCGTTTCAGCAACGAAGAAAAACATTATGGAATAACTTACAATCTTCATATGGCAAAGATGAAGCAACGAAAGCTTGGTTAACGACTAGTTTAGAAAAAGCTAACATCGATCCTAAACGTCGTGGAGAAACTCTCTCATTAGCCGAATTTGCTGCATTAAGTAATGCAATGGAAGAGCTGAGCGAGAAAAACTAAGTTCTAATCTAATTCAATAAAGAAAGCAAAACGCCTAAAAGTCTAGCATGCTAGCTTTTAGGCGTTTTGTTTATCTAAGTCCAATAAAATGAGTTGGATGGTCATCACTAATTGAAAAATAAGTAAATGACTACTGTAACCCGATTCCTGTAATCTCAGTTTAAGATCATAATCGTTCATGTATTTAAGAATGGCTAACGGTTTAGACCGAAAAATAGTTTCTTATGAAAATAAATTTTTTTAGAATAAAACGATACTATAATCATAAATGAACACGATGAATTTTTAGAACTGATTTTGATTACTAAGGAGAAAGAAGGGTGAGTTAATGAACAAAATGAACCAATCGATTGTTTTGGGGTTAACATTGATTACCGTTGGCGGATCAATTGCCCCTGTTACCAATGTATTTGCTTCAGAAAAAGCTACGAACTTTACCGCCACAAACGAATTTGATAAATACTACAACGATTTATCAAATGAAAAGAAAGCAGAATTTGAACGATTAGTATCCGGTGCTCACTTATCCCAAGTGGAGCAATTACAAATATTAAAAGAAAAATACGAGTCCGATAGACAACCAACTCCTCGCTGGAAAATTGCCGTCATTAAAAAGATTGTCAAATGGTTAGTAGCTAAAACAGGTGAAAAAACGGTAAGTGATGTTACTAATTACTTATTCGAATGGCAAGATAATTTAGAACAAGGTGCAGAAAATTGGTTAGTGAATCATGGGTGGAATAGAACCGCAGCTCATTGGACTGTTAAGACTGCTAGCTTCATTTTCTTATAGGATGAGTGTAAGAAAATGAAAGGAACAAAGAGATTGATTTTTTGGGGACTGACACTATTTTTTTGTGTATCTAATTTCATTAGATTATTCATTCATGATGATTTTGGAAAAACAGTAAGAGTTTATTTCAGGGATGTTCCTGCCTATCTAAAAGTAATTTTTTTTATCGTGTTTATACTGTTGTTTTGGTGGAGCTATCCTTATAAAAAAGAAAAAAATTTTTTTGATTGAAGTAAAACAACCAAAAATAAACCTGTCATAAACTTCAGTGAGGGTGGACGGGTTTATTTTTGTATTAAAATCAGCAACCATTAAAATGGACTATACTTCAAGAGGGTGAGCCCAGTGTATCTCGTTGTTTTAGTGTATACCTTAGGGTAGGGAATTAGAATGATACTGGGGCTAAATAGGGTTCCAGGAAATATTGTTGTTGACATGTACATAGAGCGTACTTCTTTTTTGTATTTGTCTTTCATCTATATAGACAAAAATAAAAGGAGATGATGTAGCTAGCAGAGACTGTAGTTTAAAACATATTTCTTGTATAAGCTTCATTCAAAATTTACTTTATCTGGTGTCGGATAATTGAATACATGAAAAAGGCTCATTCAACATTTTTCTGATTGATGTGTCTTGACACATCTTGTTGTTAAAGTTAAAATAAGACATCATAAAGGTGTCAAGACACATTAGGAGAGAAAAAAATGAAAAAAAAATCAGTACGATCCCTGACTATTTCTGCCTTGTTGATAGCTATGGGGGTTATTATTCCAATGGTTATGCCAAAAATCATGATTCCACCTGCTTCTTTTACTTTGGCTTCTCATGTACCCATATTTATTGCGATGTTTTTTTCACCAGGAATTGCGATTACCGTTGCTTTGGGTACAACATTTGGCTTCTTTTTGACCACACCAGTAATTATTGCGCTGCGTGCATTATCTCATTTGATTTTTGCAGTGATTGGTTCTTGGTATTTGCAAAAGAAACCAGAAATCGTTTTAAAAAATGGCCAATTTACTTTAGCCAACTGGCGCTTCCAAAGTTTCAATTTTGTGATAGGTATCATTCATTCGATTGCGGAAATGTTAGTGGTTAGTGTCTTTTTCTTTGTAGGGAACATGCCAGAAACTTATTATTCTGAAGGCTATTTTTATACAGTCTTTATCCTAATGGGGATTGGTGGGTTGATCCATAGTTTAGTCGATTACAATATTGCTTATTTTGTAGCCGGAACATTGAGCAAATACTTTGATATTCCAGTTTTCACTAAAGCTAAGCAAGTAAGTCAGAAGACACCTTCAACGAAATCAATCAAGAAAATGGCTTGAAAAAAGTACCATTATCAATCAGTTTTTCCTCTTTAACTAGAGATAACTCCTTTAAAATGAATAAGCCGAAAGTGCTGTGTATGAACACAGCACTTTCGGCTTATTTTTTATAGTTCTAGCTTTTGGCATAGTTTCTGCCAAAATTTACATCAAAAGCTGATTTTTTAATTTTTATGGCAATCCGATCACTTCTTCAGTTGATTTGTCAAAGAAATGTCCTTTGCTGATATTGAATGCTAAGTCGACCATTTCCCCTGGTTTATGGAAGTCACGTGCATCGACTTTTGAAATAAATTCAGTTGTACCTGTTCGGGTATAAAGCATGGTTTCTGCACCTAACAATTCTGATACAACAACTTCTGAATGAACAACTGCTTCGGGTTGTGCTTCTAACACCACTTGTTCACTGTGGATATCTTCAGGGCGAATACCAAAAACAACTTCTTTCCCTTCATATCCTTTTTCAACTAAGACTTTGTTTTTTCCTTCAGGGATTTTTAATTTTAAGCCATGACCGTCACTGATTACTCCATTGTTTAAAGTAACGTTGAAGAAGTTCATTGCGGGTGAACCGATAAATCCTGCGACGAACATATTGACTGGTGTGTCATACACTTCTTTTGGCGTACCGATCTGTTGGATAAAGCCATCTTTCATGATAACGATACGATCTGCCATCGTCATTGCTTCTGTTTGGTCGTGAGTTACATAGATGGTTGTTGTTTCTAAACGTTGATGGAGTTTGGCGATCTCAGCACGCATCGCTACCCGTAATTTTGCATCTAAGTTTGATAATGGTTCATCCATCAAGAAAACTTTTGCGTCACGAACGATGGCACGTCCTAAAGCAACCCGTTGACGTTGGCCACCTGAGAGAGCAGCAGGTTTACGTTTCAAATATTCAGTAAGCCCTAAAATCTCAGCAGCATTTTCTACCCGTTTTTTGATGTCTGCTTTGTCATACTTTCTCAACTTCAACCCAAAAGCCATATTGTCAAATACAGTCATGTGTGGGTATAACGCATAGTTCTGGAATACCATAGCGATATCACGATCTTTTGGTGCTACATCGTTCATTACTTTACCGCCGATGCTTAATTCTCCTTCCGAAATATCTTCTAGCCCAGCAATCATTCTTAATGTAGTTGATTTTCCACAACCAGAAGGTCCAACAAAGACAATAAATTCACGATCATCGATTGCTAAGTTAAAATCCGTTACGGAATAATTTTCTGCGTTGTCATATTGTTTGTATACATGTTTCAGTGCCATTTCTACCATGATTCATTCCACGCTTTCTGTTTAGTTTTAATGTTGAATTAAGTATAAATGAAAGCGTTATCTATGCTCAATGGCAACTTGAACAAGAATTGATTGTCTTTTTGGGCAATATGCTACACCTTGAGGTAGAATAGAGTAGGAACAAGATGTTGAGAGAGGAAAGGATGATCAATATGAAAATTGCTTTAATTGCTCATGACCGCAAAAAGCCCTTGATGATCAAGTTGACAACCGCCTATAAGGCAATCCTGGAAAAACATGAATTATTCGCAACTGGGACAACAGGTGGTAAAATCACCGAAGCAACTGGCTTAAAAGTCCATCGCTTTAAATCCGGTCCTTTAGGTGGTGACCAACAAATTGGTGCAATGATCTCAGAAGAATCAATTAGACCTCGTGATTTTTCTGCGAGATCCGTTGGCTGCACAGCCTCATGAACCGGATGTGACTGCACTGATCCGCTTATCGGATGTTTACGAAATTCCTTTAGCAACTAATATTGGAACAGCAGAAGTACTGTTGCGAGGACTAGAAGCTGGCTTTCTGGATTTCCGTACTGTAGTTCATGAGTTAGAGAATCGACCGTTGTCTCTGGAATAAAATTCGTTATTTGCTATTGATCGTCCATTTATGTTCGTTGAATGTGTGATTTTTCACGAACATGAATTACTTTTTATTCGGGAATGTATGTTTTTTTATTTACAGTCGTGTGTGATCTATGCTATAGTTTTGCTGGGAATGACTTCCCAAAAATAAACAGAGTAGAAAATAAAGCGTTAAGTGCTGAGAGGATGGGATGTTGCCTCTTTGACGAAGGACAAGTTGTTCGCGGTTTTATTTTCGCATTCGCTGCATGTAGGATGTAGCAGCTCTTAAAGGAGATGCTAAGAAATGAAGAAAAATCGATTAGACGCACGCATGATCGCTATCATGGGATTGTTGATTGCTTTGATGGTCACTTTATCCCGTTTGGTATCGATCGAAACCCCTTTTGTGAAGATCAGTGTCACATTTATTCCACAAATGATCATGGGGATTTTATTTGGCCCGTTTTGGTCTGGAATTGGGGGTGTATTAGCTGACTTAGTAGGAATGGCGTTATTTTCAAAAACAGCTTTCTTCATTGGTTTTACTTTGAATGCCTTTATTGAAGGAGCAATTTATGGTTTCTTTTTTTATCGAAAAGAGATTACTTGGAAAAATTCGCTATTAGCTACACTTTCGGTCACGCTGATCATTAATTTGCTATTGACCCCTTTGTGGCTAGCGATGATGTATCATGTTCCATTATTTAGTTGGATCGTCTGGGCACCAAGGTTATTAAAAACAGTCGTTTGGATTCCTATTCAAACCATTGCGATGTATTACGTCGGACGTAGTATTCCATACAAAAAGATTTTAAGAAGTATGATTCTTCACGCAAAATAGTCAACTCAGAAACCAAAGAAGCAACCTTCCCATCCCAGAAGGTTGCTTCTTTTGCTTATTTATTGTAAGAAAGGAGACGTTTATTTCTATAAAATAGTGAACAACGATTGAAAGAGATGATATATGGCCATACCACCTAGAATACTACTGATGATGGTCAAAAGGACTGTGACACTTTTAGAGGGCTTTGTTAATGAAAGATAGTAATAGGCAAGCCCAATTTGAAGATTGAAGTAGAAAACAGCACTTCCAGATCTAAAATTAGGGAAAAGTGTCATAATAATATTTATACACAGTGATATCTTTAACAATTCTTTGTACCAATTCTTTTTAGCCATTTAGGATAAACTCCTCGATTGCTTTTTCATTTTTTAGGCCAATTATTCGATCAATAACTTTCCCATCCACAATTTTTATTATGGCCGGGATAGAATTAATTCCTAAGCTGTCAGCCATTATTTCCAACTTATCCTCATTCTCTTTACGAGCGTTATCTGTATTATAATATCCCATAGATTGGTGCTGGTTGTTTAGTACTTTTCGCAAAATAGGCTCAAATTCTTTACATTGGGGGCATGTAGGTCTCCCTACATAAACAAATAAAGTATCCTTTCCATTCATTATTTTTTCTAAAGAAATACTATCCACTTCATATAAACCTTCTTTAGATGTTGCCATTTGAGTATAGACATATAAAATAGTAGGTAAACTAAAAATAATTAAAATGAAACACATCAATTTTTTTGGATTAATATTTATCATAAACACAACCAGTTTATAATTTAAAACATGCGACTACTCCACCGATGGCACCACCAGCAAGAGCGACAAAACCTGTTATACAAGCAGCACATACTAATGGAACTGCAAGACAAGCAGCAGCACATGTAGGGGCAATGATGTTAGCAACTGCACGGCTTATTCCTAAAACAATTGCTAGACAGGCTGCTTTTTCAGCCATTCCACGGGCTTGCTTCAAATGAAGAAACTCACTTTGAACTTCTTGTAACTGTTTTTTCAATTCATTATTTGGTATAAATTTATCTTCAAGAATTTGGTGAGTCATTTCTTCGCCATTGGAAAATGTTCTAATCTCGAAAGTATCTTTTTCTGATTGAGTGATCAAAGATTCTTGGACTCCCTTAATGTTGTACATCATATCAAAGATTACCGTAACACTGCTGAATAGATTATAGTGTTCATTTGTGATTGGTACAGTCAATGAATAATAATCTTTATTTTCTCCATTTTCACTTATAATTTGTAACGCTGTAGCATTGTCCAATGTTAAATATTTTTCTGAAACATGTAATTGAATAGTAGAGTCAAGTTTAGATGAAAATACGTCCATTAGTTTGTTTTTTTCTTTCGAGCTAATTTCTTTTGCTGTTTCAGACAAAATGACCATATTTTTAACGATTGATGTAGCTTCTTTCGAATTTATACCAGGAACCGTCACTGGATTACTTTCAAAATAGGTACTAATCGTTTGTGTCATTGGCACATAGTCAGTCTCTTGAATCATCTCTGCATTGACAATCATAGAAAAGTTAGGAATGATAAAGGAAGCTAGAGTTATAACAGCAATAAGACTTATAATGAATTTGTTTTTTAACATATTTTTTTAATTCCTTTCGATGATCCAGTTTAAGTAAAAAATAGTTACTCTTAGTCGTGTGAATTCTTACATAACATTTCTTTTTTGTACTTTGCAGTAAAAATAAGCACTTTATAACAATTTAGTGAATAAAACATAATCACCAAATAACTATATTCACAAATCTCCTGATATTTTCTCCTTTACTATTATTTAAAGCGCTTTTATTGCTTGTATCCATAGTATAGAATGAAAACGAGTAAATTATTTTATATGGTATCAATAGTCACATTGAATTTAAAAAAGGAAGTGAACGACGAATGGAAATTCATGAATTACTACGTAAATTTCGAAAGGAAAGGGGGTTATCTCAAAAAGAGTTAGCACATAAAATAACTTCTAGAGAATCTTTAGTAAAATACGAAAGTGGTAAAAATCAGATTCCATTGATTCCTTTATTAGCTTTTTTAAAAAAGATGAACATTGAGTTAGACGAATGTTTATTTTATTTAAATAAAATAAACGGAAATCATCCAAGACAAAAGTTAAATCAGCTACTTAGTCAATTGGAAGATGTCAAGTTACCAATTGACGACCGATTAAGAAATTTAGAATTAGATATCAAAAAAACAAAAAGCATTGTTGATAAGCGGAATTATCTAATAGCTAAAGGCTATCAATGGCATTTACTACCGAATGATGAAAGAAAGTTTACCCTACATGATAAGGTTTATATCAAAGCGATCATGAACCATCTAGAAAAAGTAGCAGAATATGGTCGTTTTGAAATAGTCACATTTACTTCACTGGCTTTTCTTTTTACAACAGAATTTATTCAAATGCAAGCTTCGAAAGTAGAAAGAATGGGTGATAACGAAAATTTTCTCTCTTCACTTTGCACGTTGTATCATGTTCTCTTTCTTTTAATGCTAGAAAGAAAAGAAAGCGGCTATTCAAAAGAATATTTAGAAAAATTAAAGATGGTTCGAGGTAGACTAGTGACACCACAAAAAACAGAGGTACACGAAAGGTTTGACGATTTGCTACTGAATAGCTTGGTCGAGCGTACAGCTAATCCTAAGCAATTAACAGATTTTTTTATGGGGATTAGGTTAATTGGTGCAACTCAACTTGAAGAGGAGTTTCTTTTAGCTTTAAAAAAATATGAGAGACTTTATGGTCTTTCTCTTTTACCTTCAATTATAGAATAAAAACCGTTGGTAGTAAGGAAGTTTTGGGCAGCTAAGCTATTTAAAGATGAGCTAGGGATGAAATGTTTTGCTTTTGTTTTTTTATGAAGAAGTATAGTTTTGATAACCATTTACATATAAAGTGAGTCATGTCGCAAAGACGTTGTTCATGTTTTAGGAGTGAATGAATAGGTTCTTTTAATGCTTTTCTCTAATAAAATAATAACTGTCCCACAAAAGTTAGTGAAAAACTAGCTCTTGAGGGACAGTTACACTGATTTATTACAACTACTTTTTGATTGAGTTAACTATTTTTAGTAAACTGCGCTTGATATAGTTGATGGTAGTACCCGTCTTTTTGTAGTAATTCATCGTGAGTACCCATCTCAACGATGGCGCCTTGCTCCATGACTAAGATTTGATCGGCATTTTTGATTGTCGATAAACGATGGGCAATCACAAAGCTCGTTTTGCCTTCCATCATTGTTAAAAAGGCATCTTGAATTTTCTTTTCCGTCAAAGTATCGACTGAACTAGTTGCTTCATCTAGGATCAACATGGGAGGGTTGCTGATCATTGTACGGGCGATCGTTAACAATTGTCTTTGTCCGTCAGAGATTTTCAGACCTTGTCCGCCGATTTTTGTTGCTAACTTTTCAGGCAAGCGTTCCACAAATTCATACATATACGAAGCTTTGAGTGCTTGATTGATTTCTTCATCACTAGCATCTGGATTGCCATACTGTAGATTTTCTTTTAACGTACTGTCAAAGAGCCAAGTATCTTGTAAAACCATTCCAAAGCTTTTTCGCAAGCTATCTCTTTGGATATCTCGAATATCATACCCGTCGATCGTAATGGTTCCACCTGTCGCATCATAAAAACGCATCAACAGGTTAACTAACGTGGATTTACCAGCACCAGTCTTACCTACAATCGCAATCGTTTGCCCTGGTTTAGCAACAAAACTGAAATTTTCGATCAATCGTTGACTTGGTTCATAAGAAAAGGATACATGATTGAACGCTACTTCACCTTTGATTGTTGCTGGATTCAACGCATAAGCATTAGGTTCATCTGGCGTTTCTTCGGGTTGATCGATGAGTTCAAAGGCACGTTCTAATCCAGAAAAAGCGGTTTGGATCTGTGTCGTGATTCCAGAAAGTTCAATAAACGGTTTAGAAAACTGACTAGAATAGATCGTGAAACTAGAGATCACACCGACTGTAATGGCTGAGCCACTTCTTAATGCTAGTAAACCACCAACTAATCCAATCGAAAGATAAGCTAAGTGATCCACAAAACGAGAAGACGGATTCGTCAAAGAAGAAGAAAATTGGGCACGTTGTCCTTTTTGATAGAGATCAGTGTTCAATGCTTGGAATTGTCGTTGATTCATTTCTTCTTGTTGAAAGGCTTTGACGATTTTCTGATTCCCGATCCGTTCGGTAACAAAGCCAGAGATATTCCCGATAATCTTTTGTTGATTGTCAAAGTCGTTTTGTGATGCACGGGCAACGATCCAACTCACAAGAAAAATGATCGGTGTGGAGCAGATCACGACGAGTGTCAATAACGGGCTAAGGCGTAACATAAAGATAAAAGACAAGACGATGATGGCCACACCGGCAAACATTTGGTTAAACGCCGCAGAGATCGCAATGGAAATATTATCCATATCGTTGGTAAAACGACTAACGATATTCCCGTGTGAATTTTGATCGTAGTAACGAAGCGGTAATTTATTCAAACGTGCAAAGGCATCTTTTCTTAATTTTGCTACGGAAAGATAAGCCAAGCGATTACTTAAGACTTGGATCAGCCATTGACTGATCACGTTGATCAATACGATCCCGCCAAATAATAATAAGAGGTGGAACAATTGAGCAAATCGAACTTGACCTGCGCCGATCATTTGGTCAATACTTTGACCAATCTGTAAAGTCATTACCACAGTAGCGATCCCGTTGATGATCCCTAAAAGGATCGCAAACCAGATATCTTTTGAATAGGCTGTAAGGTAAGGAACGAATCGTTTGAGGGTTTTCCAGGATAATTTTTTTGTTTTCATCTTATTCTTCCTCCTGTGATGCGACGATTTCGCGATACTCAACGGAATCCTTCAATAAATCTTCATGTTTCCCTTGCGCAACGATCTTTCCTTGATCCATCACGAGGATCTTATGTGCTTCTTGAATCGAGCGGATTCGTTGAGAAATAATAATGACTGTCGTATCTAGTGAGGTTTGTAATGCTTTTCTTAAGTTAAGATCGGTTTGATAATCTAACGCGCTTAAAGAATCATCTAAAATCAATAATTCAGGTTTGGCAATTAACGCACGTGCAATCGTTAGCCGTTGTTTTTGACCGCCAGAAAAGTTTTTTCCGTTTTCCATTACCTTTGTTTCTAATCCTTTAGGAAGTTGTCGAACAAAATCTTCTGCTTGAGCAATTCTAAGAGCTTCCCAACATTCTTCATCTGTGGCATCTTCTTTTCCCCATTGAAGGTTTTCACGGATGGTTCCAGTGAATAGAACAGCGGTTTGAGGAACTTGTGAGATTTGGCTTCTTAAAGGATCAAGTTTCCATGAGCGAACATCTACGTCATCAAAAGCGACGGAACCTGCGTTGACGTCATAGAAACGTGGAATCAATTGAGTTAAGGTTGTTTTTCCGCTACCGGTTGGTCCAATGATCCCCAAAACCGTGTTTCGTTTCAAAGCAAAAGTAATGTCTTGTAAAGATAATCCTGACTTTTCAGTATAACGAAAGTCGACATGTTCAAATTGAACGATGTTTTCGGATTGGAAATTCGGTGTCAAGGCATCTTCTGCATCTGTCAGTGTGGTCTCAGTTTCTAGGACTTCTTTGACCCGATTACCTGAAGCTTCGGCCCGGGTAAAGATAACGACCAAGTTAGAAACGACGATCAATGCCAGTAACATTTGATTCATGTAATTGATCAACGCAAGGACTTGACCTTGTTGCAAATGTCCGATATTGACTTTGATCCCACCAACAGTCAACAAACAAATAATACCGATATTCATGATCAATGTGGTAGCCGGTGATAAGAGAGCTGAGATATTTGAAACACGTAAGTAGTTTTTAGCTAATTCATCGGTGTCCTCATCAAAAGTATCAATTTCTGTTTTTGTGCGGGAGAATGCTCGAATTACACGAACACCGCTTAGATTTTGACTAACCGTTTCATTTAAACGATCCAGTTTTTCTTGGACTTTTTGGTACAGTGGAATTGTTTTTTTGATGATAAAGTATAAAATGATTGAAAAAATCGGTAGGATAGCTAAGAAAAACAAGCCGATTTCCCAGTCAATCACAAAGGCCATGACGACTGAACCGATACTTAGAAATGGCGCACGGATCAATAAACGGATTACCATGGCTAATGCTAATTGGAGTTGGTTGATGTCGTTCGTCATTCGAGTGATCAATGTATCTGTACCAAAATGATTTAATTCACTATGTGAAAAGGAATTGATTTTCTTGATTAGTTGATTTCTAAGCTCAGTACCAAATCCTTGTGAAGCTATTGAAGCATAATATTGACAAATAATCGCACAAATCAATCCAACAACTGACATCACGACCATCCAGATCCCCATTTGGATGATCACACCACGATCATTCATCTTTAGACCGTTATCAATCAATGAGGCCATCAATAATGGCAAAATCAATTCAAAGACAGCTTCTAAGAATTTAAAAACGGGACCCAGAATGATTTGTTTACGGTAATCTTTTGCATAACGCAATAACTGAATCATATGATTCCTCCTAAAATATATTTACCATTAGCTAAGAGAATTTTTAAGAAAAAGCCAAATAAATTTTCTCGAATTTCTTTCTTAGCTACTTAAACGGTAGGCACGGATTTAAGAGAAAGGGGAGTCAGTTGCAAGAAATTTCTGTCTATTTTACATTGATGACCCTTTGTCTTAAACGAGTACTTTCCTATGTATAAGTAGGTACTCTCACATTGTATCTTATGAAATTTAGAATGAAAAGTGAATAAGCCTTTTCATAAATGAAACTTTGAAGTGAATTAGCAAAAAAAGTCATTGACGAATCTCGTTTGTTTCTCCTTCTTTTTAGATAAAAATAGCTATTGACAAAATGAATGCGTTTCCTATGATGGAGAAGAGGTGAGAGAATGTTAAAAGAAGAAATCCAAGATTATTTAGAAAATCAAACGGCATTTATCGATTTAGCACAATTAAGTGATGTTTTTACAGCGAAATATTTAGCAGCATACTTTAAAGTGAAACGTAATACGGTCAGTCATTATCTTAATCAATTAAATGAAGCTGGCATTTTGGTTAAGATCAATTCTCGTCCGGTCTATTACTTTCATAAAATGGCTTTTGAACAGCAATTTTTTGCTTTAAGTAAAACGTATTATGCCTCAACTGAAGAAATTAGGGCTGAACAGCCTATTTTTTCAAGAAGTAAAGATCTTTTTTCTTTAGTGATCGGTCACGAAGCAAGCTTGAAAGAAAGCATTGAACAAATCAAAACAGCTCTTTTTTATCCAGATGGTGGGCTACCTGTGCTATTAACTGGAGAAAGTGGTACAGGGAAAAGCTTCTTAGTCAATATCGTTTATCAATACTGTTTAGAACATGATCTCTTACCAGAAAATGCGCCTTTCGTGACGTTAAATTGTGCCCAATATGCCGACAATCCAGAATTGTTGACGAGTAATTTATTTGGACATGTCAGTGGAGCATACACCGGTGCGACACAAGATAAGGTTGGCGCTTTTGAGGCAGCCGATGGGGGATTATTATTTTTAGATGAAGTTCATCGACTTAGCCCTGAAGGACAAGAAAAATTGTTTACGTATCTGGATCAAGGGATTATTTATCGAATGGGAGAAACGAATCAGGGGAAAAAAGTCGATGTTCGGCTCTTCTTTGCTACGACTGAAGAAGTCACCAAACATTTTCTGCCCACTTTTATGCGTCGGATTCCTTTTAAGATTGATCTGCCTTCTTTACGTGCTCGTGGAAAAGAAGAACGATTGGAGCTGATTTATTCTTTTTTCTTAAATGAACAAAGAAAAATCGAGCGACCAATGAAAGTGAGTGGTCAAGTGCTGTCATTATTGACGAACCAAAGTTTTTCGGGAAACATCGGTGAATTGAAAAATAGCGTAAAAGTAGCTGTAGCCAAAGCATTCGCTGAACAAAAAGAGGAAGAGAGCCTATCGATCAAACTCCAACATTTACAAAGATATCTTTTGAAGGTTCCCCATCAAGACAGTCCAGCCCAATCAGCTGTGTGGATCACTGAGAAAAAAGAATTAGCTCATTTGGTTGAAAAAAGACAACCAGAACAGGAGCGAATGATCCGCTGCTTTGAACAACTATTATTGACCTTTAAGAAAAATGGCGCAACAGTAAGTAACTGTGAGGAAAAATTAAAAGAAGAAGTCGTTTATTTATTTGATTTTTTACTCTTTGAAACGAGTCGCCAAGAAAAACATGAACTACTAGTCTACTGGTTGCACTCCATTCGAGAAACGCTAAAACAAATGGAAAGTGCCTATCAGATCAAGTTTGATGGTAACAGCGTCTATGCGCTAAGTTATTATCTCTATCAAAGAAGCACAGTAAAGTGGTTACCAGAAGATGGAGAAATCGAACAATTGATCAAGGAACTAGACCGCCAGTTAGAACTAATGTATCCAGCAAACTATCACTACGCCCATCGGATCTTGGAATTGACACAAGCTAAGTTAGATTTAGAAGTTACTTTATTAGATCATATTTTATTAACGATCTATTTGAGACGGACGAAATGGACAAAAGAACAAAGTGTGCCTAAAGCAATCATTGCTGCTCATGGTTATGCTACCGCTAGTAGTATGGCAAACGTCGCTAATCGACTGTTGGGAAATGATCTGTTTGAATCCTTTGATATGCCCTTAGATGTGACACCCCAACAAATTGCGGATGAAATGATCGATTACAGTAATCGTCATGATATCTCTAATGGACTGATTATTTTAGTTGATATGGGCTCGCTAAAAGAAATCCATCAACTATTCAAAGATCAGGTCTTTGCCCCAATCGTTATTTTGAATAATGTGACAACACCATTAGTTATCAGTATTGGAGAAAAAATGCAAAAAATGACTGATCTGGAAGAAATAGTCAAGGAAGCGGTGGCCTCCTTGGAAGCAGAGTGGACGATCATTTACCCTCAAAAAAATAAACAAAAAGCATTACTGATCACTTGCATGACGGGGATCGGAACGGCTGTCCATATGAGTGAACTACTTGAAAAAAGTTTACCAGCAAACAGCGCACTTAAAATCATCCCTTATGAATACCAAGTATTAACACAAAGAAAATTAACGGAATCGGTTTTTTCGATGTACGATGTGATTGGCATCATTGGGACAACGAATCCTCAAATCGACACGATGCCATATCTTTCGTTAGAGTCATTGATTTCAGGAGAGAAAATGGATGAACTTGTTCAATGGCTGGCTCCTATTTTTTCATTGAAAGAACAAGCTAACTTTGATCAGCAATTTGTCCGAAATTTTTCATTAGAAAAAGTACTGGAGTCGGTGACGATCCTTGATACAGAAAAAGTGATGACAGAAATCGAGTTGTTTATGCGTGAATTGGAGATGCGTTTTGATAAGAACATCACGACGCCACAAAAGATCGCCCTTTTTGTCCATGTCAGTTGTTTGATCGAGCGATTGATCAGGCAGATCCCGATTGAAAGTTACCATGGTCAAGAACAGTTGTTACAGTGTCAAAAAGAAACCTTGGATCGAATCAAAGAAGCATTTAGTGTCATCGAAGAACATTATAGTGTCACGATCCCACCATCAGAAGTCGCTTATATTTATGATATTCTCGAAAATGTAGAGGATAAAATAGGCTCAGAAGAAGAATTTTAATCGTAAGCAAGATACCGCCACTATGTTGGCACGTATCTTGCTTTATTTGTAGTGAGAGTAAGAAAGAGGTGGAAACATGGAAAGAACAATTATTCTAGCCTCCCATGGACGTTTTGCTTCAGGGATTTTAGATTCTTTGGAACTTATTTTTGGTAAAACGCATTCGATCCTAGCGTTAGATTGCTATGGAACTGAAACGTTTGATTTAGCAAAATCAGTGCAGCAATTGATCAACGATCATCAAGGGCAAGAGTTGATTATCATCACTGACTTATTTGGTGGCAGTGTAAACAATGAATTTTTGCAGTACATTAACCGACCGAATATCTACTTGATTGCTGGTTTGAATCTGCCATTGTTGATTGAGATTGCCACAAAAATTGAGACAGCTGATTCAATCGTTGAATTGATCCATCAGGTATTGAATGATTCAAAAGAAATGATCCAATTTTGTAATGAAAGTATCGAAAAAAAAATGGAAGAAGAAGAATTTTAGGAGGGATTGGAAATGATTATTTTAACAAGAGTCGATCATCGTTTATTGCATGGTCAAGTCGCTTTTTCTTGGACACAATCAATTGGGGCAGATTGTATTTTGATCGCAAATGATGATGTGCCAAACAATGAAATACGCAAAACAACCATTAAGCTGGCAAAGCCACAAGGAGTGAAACTAGTGATCAAATCGATTGAAGATTCGATCGCTGCATTACAAAGTGGCGTAACGGATAAATATAAACTATTTATCGTAGTAGAGTCTGTGAAAGATGCGTATCAATTAGCAAAAGCTTGTCCACAGATCAAGCAAATCAATTTAGGTGGGATTAAAGCAAAGGAAGGAACGCGGAGTCTAGGTAAAGCGGTCAACGTATTACCTGAAGAAGAAAAATTGTTGGAACAAATGATCGCTGATGGGATAGAAGTAGAAATTCGTCAAGTACCAGCAGATAAAAAAATAGCAGCAAAGGAAGTCTTATGAGAAAGGAAGAATAAAAGATGATCCTACAAGCAATTCTTTTAGGTCTGGTTGCCTTTATTGCGCAATCAGAGTATGCGTTAGGAACTTCCCTGCTTTCTCGTCCGATCGTAACGGGATTATTTACAGGGATTGTTTTGGGAGATGTAAAAACAGGTATTATTATGGGAGCAACTTTGGAATTAGCTTTTATTGGTTCATTTTCAGTTGGAGCATCGATTCCACCAGACGTTGTGACCGGTGGAATCTTAGGAACTGCATTTGCCATTACTGCAGGAGCAGGAACAGAAACAGCATTACTATTAGGTTTACCAATTGCGACACTTACCCTTATTTTAAAAAATGTTTATTTAGGACTATTGATTCCGATCATGAACCACAGAGCAGATCGTTATGCGGAGGATGGGAATTATAAAGGGGTCGAACACATGCACTTACTAGCTGGTTTCGGCTTGTCATTGATGCTTGGTCTGGTAGTCATGATTTCTTATTTAGTCGGAAGTCAAACGATCGGGAATCTCTTAGCGAAAATACCAGATTTTGTGCAAAACGGCTTGACCGTTGCAACTGGGTTGATTCCAGCACTTGGATTTGCCATGCTGGCACGTTTATTGATCAATAAAAAAGTAGCACCTTATTTCTTTTTAGGCTTTGCTGTAGCAGCTTACTTAGAGATTCCAGTAACAGGTATTGCCATCTTTGGGGCGATCTTAGCCGTCATTGTCGTCAATATCATGAACGTACGTCAAGTATCCGTTCAAACTTCAGCAGGGGAGGTAGAAGAGGATGAAGACTTCTAATCAAGAAGAACACAAAGTGACCAAAAAAGAATTGAATCAGGTCTTTTGGCGCTCATTTCAAATGGAATTTTCATGGAACTATGAAAGACAGATGAATATGGCCTATGTCTTTGCCATCATTCCCATCTTGAAAAAGCTCTATCATACTAAAGAAGAAATGTCAGCAGCGCTTAAACGACACTTAGAATTTTTTAACACGACACCACATATCGTGACCCTGATCTTAGGGATCAATGCAGCGATGGAAGAAGAAAATAAAAATGACCCAGAGTTTGATGTAACAGCTATCGATAGTATCAAGACCTCACTAATGGGTCCTTTAGCAGGGTTAGGCGATTCATTCTTTTGGGGAACGTTGCGTTTGATTGCGACGGGTGTTGGGACTTCGCTAGCACTACAAGGAAATATCTTAGGACCAATTTTATTCCTTTTGATTTTCAATATCCCTCATGTTTTGTTTCGTTACTTGGCAACAAGTTGGGGCTATCGACTAGGTACTGGATTTTTAAAGAAAATCCAAGCAAACGGAATGATGGAAAGTTTGACGTTAGGTGCTTCAATCATTGGATTGATGGTAGTTGGCGGGATGACTGCGACGATGATCGATATCAATATTCTTTTGAAAATCGGAACAGGTGAAAATGCCGTCACGATCCAAAGTATTTTTGATGATATCGTTCCTCATATTTTAAGTTTAGGTGCCTTTGGAGCAGTCTTTTATTTATTGAAAAAAGAAGTCAAACCATTGATGATTTTGATTGGATTAGCTATTTTTGGGATTGCTGGTTCATGGATTGGTATCTTTTAGAAAAGGAGAGAACAAGATGGTCACAATGCTTGATTATATTCATGAAGAAAAAACAGCTTTATCAGCGATTCTTGAAAAGAATGATTCGTCACTTCATGTGTCTTATCAAAACATGCAACACGTTCTGATTCTGGCGACAGGTTCTTCGTATAATGCTTGTCTTGCTGCAAAGCCGGCACTAGAAAGCTATGGAGATATCACTGTGGATATCCAAGAACCTTATCATTTTAATCATTATGGGAAATTGTCAGAAGAAGTTGACACAGTCATCGCTGTTTCTCAAAGTGGGAAAAGTGCTTCGACAGTCGATGCCATTCGAAAGATCCGATCATCAAAACGACGGACGATCGCTTTAACTGGAGATGATCAAAGTCCGATCACCAAAGAAGTGGATCAAGTGATTGACTTGAATATGGGCGTGGAAAAAGTGGGGTTTGTTACCAAGGGCTATTCAGCAACCGTTCTTCAGTTGATTCTCTTAGGTCTAGCGATTGGAACCAGTAAAGACAGAATAACAGCAGCGCAAAAAGAAGAAAAACTAGTTCAACTAAGAGAAATCGTGATGAAAATTCCTCAGATCATTGCGCAAACAGAACAATTTTTTGAAAAAAATGAAGCACTCTTTCGTGTAGCAAAACGATTTATTGCGATCGGGTATGGACCGAATTGGGGAACAGCGAAAGAGTTTGAAACCAAGTTTACGGAAACTGTTCGGGAACCTTCCCAAGGCTTTGAATTAGAGGCATACATGCACGGTCCGTATTTAGAAGCCAATCCTGGTCACATCCTATTCTTCCTGGAAACCAACAGTGATAGTCAAAAACGTTCCCAGCGATTAGCACAATACATGAAACAATATGTTGGACAGGTCATTGTTGTAACGACTGAAGGAGAAACTGCTGAGAATCAGCTTAGTCTGGGAATCACTAGCGAAGAAGATCTTTCTGTTTTAGCTTTAGTTGTACCGATCCAAGTTTTGGCTTATAAAATTGCGACTATCAAAGGGATCGATTTAGGTCAAAGAATTTTTGATGATTTTGATGAAGTATTAAAAAGTAAAATTTAAGAGGTGGAGACTATGTTAAAATTCAATGAACAAAAACAAATCGAGGATATCAATGGGGCGCTAGCTTTACGTCCGCAAGTGGAACAAATCATTGACGGATTGGGAGAGGGATTCGATGCAATTTATTATTTAGGAATCGGCGGAACCTACGCGTCAGCGATGCAAGCTGTGACTTATATGAACGGTAAAAGTAACCTGCCTGTTTATGTCCAACATGCAGCAGAATATTACACAACTGGCAACAAACGCCTAACAGAAAAATCAATTGTTGTCTTGTCTTCAGTTACTGGTACCACGCAAGAAGTCGTGCAAGCGGTCAAAGAAATCAAAACAGTGGGTGCGACACTGATCGGGTTTATTGATACAAAAGAGAGTATTCTCGCTGAACTTTGTGACCATACGATCACTTATCCTGCACCTGGAACCGAACAAATCAAATTCTTTATGGTCGCAGATCGTTTGATGTATAATCATGGCGAATTTGAAGACTACGAAACCTATTATCAACAATTAGAAGAGCACTTAGCAGTTGGCTTAGCCGAAGCCGAAAAACAAGCAGATGCTTTTGGATTAGCGTTTGCTGAAAAACATCGTCATGATTCGATGCACTATTTTATCGGTGCTGGGAACCAATGGGGCGCTGTCTATTCTTATGCGATGTGTTATTGGGAAGAGCAAAGTTGGTTGCCTTCTAAATCGATCCACGCTGCTGAATTTTTACATGGTACGCTAGAAGTGATTGAAGAAACGACACCAGTGACGTTGTTCTTAGGAGAAGATGAACAACGTGTACTTGCAGAAAGAGTCGCAAACCTATTACCAAAAATCTGTGCAAATTATACATTGATTGATACAAAAGACTATCCAATTGAAGGAATTGACGAAAGTTATCGTGGACGTGTCCTTTCTTATTTGCTGATGCATGCGGTGACGCAACGAATCGATGCGCATATCGAGCAATTAAATTGTCACCCCTTAGAAATCAGAAGATATTACCGTCAATTTGAGTATTAAGCGACACATTCAGTTCTAAGAGGAACGATTTCGTAAAACAATAAAATAAAACATACCAATATGAATCGTCTGTCAGTGAAATAAACGGTTCATGCTGGTATGTTTTTTTGTTATGACATGGATCAAGTGAGCGATTTGATCCGTGTATTGATATGTTGATAGAAGAATTTTTATGAATTGTTTGATAAGTCAGTTAAGAGATTACGAGGTTGGATATTCGCATCAATCACATTGTAAAAGGCATTTGAAGTATCATTCACATCCCAAACGGCTAAGATGACATGATAACCGAGATGATCACCTGGAATAGTGATCGTGTGTGTTAGATTTGTGTCGGCATCTTTCCCGTGACCGTCTACCTCACCTATAAATTGAAATTCATCGCGGGATAATGGTTTGTTTGGATTCCAATTATTTTTCGTGATATAGTAATGCCATTTAGCTGTTTTATGCGCGGCAGTATAAGACCAAGTGAATTTCGTTGGACCAGTTGAAAGGTTTTGTTTTGTCCAAATAGTAGCAGTTTGTTTGTCTAATTCAAATCCTTTGGCACCATTTGCGGAAGCAATTTTTCCATCTGCAGGTCCACCATTTGGGAATCCTTTAGGTGCTTCTAGTGATTGTGGCTCAGTAATTATTTCACCGTATTTTTCAAGAGCTGCATGCCAATTCTGCCTACTGTCTAATTCTCCTTGATAGGCACGACTGATAGGTTTCTCCACATAACCGTGAGCATCCACATTAACTGTCGATAAGGCAGTTAAACCAGTTGTTGCTAAAACGAGACCTAATCCTACGACTAAACTTTTTTTCATCTTGATTCCCTCCATCAATTGCTTATTATGTGAAATAAATTTTTTCACAAAAATAGTATAAAACGATAGGAGAAGAGGGTTAAATATTGTTTGTTATTGCAACAAAAAAAGTATGGTTCCTAAAAAAGTAAACTCAGTTCGATATCATGAAAAAGCATTCGATAAAAGATAACTTCTTTCTGATACGCTCTTATTATTGATGAGTGGCAAAAGTGAAACGAAAAAGATCCCACGATGTTGAGCCTAGCAATACTAGAACTACCCATCGTGGGAAAGAATGAGCAAATGTTTTCAATAAACAGTAAAGAAAATGAAGAATGATTGATTGTTCAGTTAAAGAGAATCACATGGATTCATTTAAGGATTCATTTAAATCATTTAAGATACTACGAGGTTGGATATTCGCATCAATGACATTGTAGAAGGCATTTGATGTATCACTTACATCCCAAACTGCTAAAATCACATGATACCCTATCCGGTCATTTGGGATCGTAATGGTGTGAGTTGGACTCGTGCTAGCTTGCGCACCTTTTCCTTGGACTTCGCCGATCAATTGAAGTTCATTGCGAGAAAGTGGTTTATTCTGATTCCAACCTGGTTTAGTGATATAGTAATGCCATTTACTAGTTGGGTGTGATTGCGTATACTTCCAAGTGAATTTTGTCGCTCCCCCTGTTAAATTTTGTTTCGTCCATAGACTAGAAGTTTGCTTATCTAATTCAAATCCTCTTGCACCATTTGCAGAAGCGATTTTTCCATCTGCTGGTCCACCTTTAGGGAATCCCTGAGGAGCTTCTAGTGATTGTGGTTCATTAATGATCGGACCATATTTTTGAACTGCGAAATCATAGCCAATGTTTTCTTTATCCAATTGACCTTGATAGGCACGGCTAATTGGCGAGATAACATAACCATGTGCTGAAACATTGACGGAAGATAATGTTGTCAATCCTGTCGTTGCTAAAACCAAACCTAACCCTAATAAAGAACTTTTTTTCATATTATAACTTTCCTCCAAATAATTTTTATGAAAAGATTTTCTTTTCATGGATTTAGTATAACGGGGAGAACAATAAGCTTAGATTGTTTGTCTAGCATTACAACAAAAATAACATCTTCCGGTTCGTAATTGTTAATTAGCTTTGTTTTGTAAACTGCTTTCAATCAATGAATTTTTGAGATTACTAAAATATTCTTTAGCATTAGTCAAATCTAACCACTCAAAAAAACGAAGACCCTTTTCGATTTCCGGGATGGCTGAATGATCGCCATCTGCTAATCGATCCAAAGCCGCAAATAATTTATACTGGGCAAGATCAATTGACTGTTTGTGATTTTGCGTTAATCTTTTCAGTTCGCATAGAAAAAGTTTTCTAAGAATCGCAGAATGACGGTTAAATGAGAGGCGTAAACCATTTAGAATAAAATTAGAGAAAAGTTCTGAATAGTAGGTAGCGTCTATGTACGTTTTCATTTTTGATACACTGGTTTGAAAGAGATGGATGATGTATTGATCATCAAAAATAAACAAACAGTTTGAAAAAATCGTTAGTTCAAAATGTCCCCAGGTTTCAATTTTTTCAAGATAATTTTTGATCACAAAAATTTCTTCTTCTATTTTCAAAGTGGTATCAGTATGGTCGTAGAGGTAGTTCATAATCAATTTTCGTTGGGCATAAATCAAACGATAGTAGATGCTGCCTGTTTTTTCGTATTCGTTTAGTAGTTCTAATTCTTGTTCGTGAGTGATTTTTTTGGATGAGATGAGATAGTTGGTTAATTTTTGTTTATTCGTAAGTGAATTGCTATTAAGAAGAAATTGATACTCTTCTAAAGTAATGTTCATTCGTTCAAGGTAGTTAACTAATAGTTCAAAACTGATCTTTGTTCCTCTTGATTCAAACGCAGCAAGGGTTCCTCGTTGTGAGATACCTCGTGTCAACTGTTCTTGTGTTAAGCCACGTTCTTTTCTTAACTTACGAATCAGAGACGAATGGTTAGTCATGTTTTTATCCTCCTAGTGTTTTTTTATATATATTGTAGATGTTTTTTTAAATATATCACAAATGTAATAAAATTTAAATAAAGCGTCATTTTTGCGCGCTTTTAAAGAAAAAGTGCGTAATCGATTATTTGGGTGTTGCAATACTATGCAAATAATTGTAATCGTTTTAATTGGTGGTGTAATATGTTATGTAATAAAGAATAATGGAGGCGGTTTGATGAAGAAAAAACTAGTATTATTTTCTGTAGGCGTGTTTAGTGCAATAGTAAGTGGAGGTACGACGGTTTTTGCAGCTGATGCAGCAGACACGATGCCTGACCTCACGAATAAACAAATTGCAGTCGGATACTATCATAACTGGCAAGCGGAACAAGGCGCAGGCTATCAAGGAGGTCGTCCAGCCGACATTGATTTGGCCAAAATAAATCCTTTTTACAATGTAGTGACGGTTTCGTTTATGAAAGGAGAAGGGATTCCTACTTTTAAACCTTATAATATGACGGATCAGGCCTTTCGTGAAAAAGTAGCAACATTGAATGCGCAAGGGCGAGCAGTCATTATTTCTCTAGGAGGAGCAGATTCACATATTGAATTACATCGTGGCCAGGAACAAGCTTTTGCGAATGAAATCATTCGGTTAGTAGAAGTATATGGCTTTGATGGATTAGATATTGATTTGGAACAAACTGCGGTGGCTGCTGGGGATAATCAAACAGTCATTCCGGCGGCATTAAAAATCGTTCGTGAGCATTACAAGAAAGAAAACAAACATTTTATTATCTCAATGGCGCCTGAATTTCCATACTTAAGAACAAATGGGGCATATGTACCATACATTACAGCTTTACAAAATGAATATGACTTTATTGCCCCTCAATTGTATAATCAAGCAGGCGATGGGATCAGTGTTGGGACGGAATGGATTGCCCAAAACAATGACAATAAAAAGTATGAATTTTTGTACGGGATTTCAAAATCATTTAATGAAGGAAGCGGTGGCTTTATCCAAATTCCTGCAAGTAAACTAGCATTAGGGATCCCAGCTAACGAAGATGCCGCAGCGAATGGCTATGTTAAAGATCCTTCAAAGGTCTATCAAGTGTTTGAACAAATGACAAAAGATCAAACGCCATTAAAAGGAATCATGACATGGAGTGTCAATTGGGACGAGGGCAGAAATAAAGCTGGGATTGCCTATAATCAGTCGTTTGCGAATGCTTATCAAGGATTGTTCAAAGAGCAAGTACCAGATACTGAGAAACCTTCTAAACCAGAAAATTTAAAAGGAACTTCAACGCAATCAAGCATTTCATTAAGCTGGTCAGCTTCTACTGATAATGTGCGTGTTTCTCATTATAATATTTATCAAAACAAACAACTCATTGGCACTAGTAACATAACCAATTATACGGTGAGCAATTTATCCCCAGACACAACCTATTCATTTACGGTTGAAGCAGTCGATACATCAGGAAATCGCTCAACATCGTCTGATGTATTAACGATCAGAACACAAGCTGGTTCACAATTACCAGCCCCTTCGATGCCAACTGGTCTAGTAGTAAAAGGTGTATCGCAAAACTCTGTGACACTCGGTTGGTCTGCAAATGATCCGAAAGAAGAGGTCATCGGCTATGAAATCTATCGAAATGGCGTTCTATTAACAACCTCGATGACACCAGATTTTATAGACAAGGGATTAATGTCTGATACGACATACACTTATCAAATCGCAGCAGTCAATTCTTCTGGTATTTCTAAGAAAAGTCAACAAGTGACAGCGAAAACGACAGCAGATAATCAAGCAGAAGAATGGAAAATTGGGAAATTATATAATATTGGTGATATTGTGACCTATAAAGGAAATCTTTACCGTTGTCGTAACATCCACATGGGACAAATCGGTTGGGAACCTGATGTGGCTTTAGCATTATGGCTGAAGATCAGTTAATAAAGTTAACAAAATAAAAAAAGAGTCAGAGTGCAGTATGTCAGGGCTATTACAATGAGGATGTAATGAGGACATACACATATAAAGCGCACTCTGATTTTTTTACATAAAATTGTCAGAATCAAAATATAAGATAAGCCACGCAACCATTTTACATGCTCTGATCTAAATAGTTATTTTCAGTTGTTCAGGATGAGAGAATAAACAAAAGAAGAAAACACACAGTTCAATCTGAATTGTGGTGTTTTCTTCTTTTATCATTTAGTAACGATCGTACAAAAGTGATGGGACAAACGATGCAACCCATATCGCTGGAATAAAAATAACTGAAACATTAATTAAAATGGCGGTGTAACAGACCACATATTCTAGCCCCCCTTTCTAGTTGATTCAATGATTATTTATACGATAATTATAACGCTTTGAATGACATAAAATTAAAATGTATCTTAATACAACAATGTCAAGTGTTAAACAAACTGTTAAAACGGGAAAAATAGTTTTCAACATTTAGAGTATCTATACTATAATAGTTACTATCAACTATTTGGAGGAATATCAATGAAACAAAAAATTGCAGTTTTAGGCCCAGGCTCTTGGGGGACTGCTTTAGCGCAAACCTTAGCAGAAAACGGACATGATGTTCGTATTTGGGGAAATGTTCCTGAACAAATCGATGAAATTAATCAGTATCATACAAATAAACAATTTTTACCTAACCTAAAAATTTCCGAAACGATTATCGGTTATAAAGAATTAGCAGAAGCAGTGAAGGATGTCGATGCGGTTTTATTCGTTGTACCAACGAAAGCCATTCGTTCAGTTGCTCAAGAATTGATTGAGAAAATGAATACTAAACCAATCATCATTCATGCAAGTAAAGGGTTAGAGCAAGGAACACATAAACGCATTTCTGAAGTTATTGCTGAAGAGATTCCAGAGGAAAAAAGAAAGGCAATCGTCGTGCTTTCTGGACCAAGCCACGCGGAAGAAGTTGCTGTTCATGATATTACGACCATTACTGCTGCAAGCATTGATCAGCAAGCGGCAATCTATGTGCAAAATCTGTTCATGAATGATTATTTTAGAATTTATACGAATAATGATGTCATCGGAGTTGAAACGGGTGCGGCTTTAAAAAATATCATTGCTATCGGTGCTGGTGCCATCCATGGATTAGGTTTTGGTGATGATGCAAAAGCGGCGATCATGACTCGAGGATTAGCGGAGATTAGCCGTCTAGGAGTGGCAATGGGTGCCAATCCATTGACATTTATTGGCTTGAGTGGTGTAGGTGACTTGATCGTGACTTGTACAAGTGTTCATTCTCGTAACTGGCGAGCAGGAAATTTGCTTGGTCAAGGACATAAATTAGAAGAAGTACTTGAGAATATGGGAATGGTGGTTGAAGGAGTCTCTACCACTAAAGCTGCGGTTGAATTAGCGGAACAACTAGGGGTAGAGATGCCGATCACACAGACAATCTACAATGTATTATATAATGGAGAAGACATCAAACAAGCAGCCAAAGAAATCATGTTGCGAGATGGTAAAATAGAGAATGAATTTTCATTAAGCTAAGGGCTTATATTGAAATGAAAGGACGGGGTGTATGAAAGTTAAGAAAGCAATCATACCTGCAGGTGGTTTAGGCACGCGTTTTTTACCTGCGACAAAAGCAATGGCTAAAGAAATGCTTCCTATTGTTGACAAACCAACGATCCAATTCATTGTTGAAGAAGCGTTAAAATCTGGGATTGAAGATATTTTAATTGTTACTGGGAAAGAAAAACGTCCTATCGAAGATCATTTTGATGCTAACCTTGAATTGGAATTAAATCTGCGTGAGAAGGGAAAACTCGATTTATTAAGTACCATCAAGGAAACGGAAGCTGTTAATCTTCATTTTATCCGACAATCTTACCCTAAAGGATTAGGGCATGCAGTTCTTCAGGCCAAAGCATTTGTAGGAGATGAACCATTTGTTGTCATGTTAGGGGACGACTTGATGGTGGATCAAGTCCCTTTGACAAAACAGCTAATGATGGACTTCGAGGAAACTCATTCATCAACGATTGCAGTGATGGAAGTTTTGCCAGAAGATACAGGAAAATATGGAATCATTGATCCTGGAGAGGAAGAAAAAACTGGGTTATATCGAGTAAGAAAAATGGTAGAAAAACCTACTCCTCAAGAGGCGCCTAGTAACCTTGCCATTATTGGACGCTATTTATTAACACCAGACATTTTTCCAATACTCGAAACGCAAACACCAGGTGCGGGCAATGAAATCCAATTAACGGATGCGATTGATACATTAAATCGCCATCAAAAAGTCTATGCAAGAAATTTTAAAGGGAGACGATATGATGTTGGTGATAAATATGGTTACATGCGAACCAATATTGATTATGGGTTACAACATCCAGAAATCGGCGCTGCCCTTAAAGAGTATCTGATACAACTTAGTAAAGAGTTATAATTTCTAAACTAAGGTACTTTTACTTGGTCTTATCTAGTTTGTTGCTTAAATTTTAGTAAAATACTTTTTGTTAGCTATTAAAATAAACGTCATTTTTCTTATTATGTAGTAATATAAAAGAGTTATGGCAAAATTGACTTTTAAATACAGAAAAGGTGTGTAGCTTTGTATGGGAAAATTGATTACAATCGGTCAAACACTTCTTGATGGATTGAAATGGCTGATGGAAGGAAATAACTGGTTGTTTTTGACTCCATTGGTGCTAATTTGTGGATATGTTTTCATTCAAATGGCTAGAAAAAAAGAGAAATTATTGATTTTTATCTGGTATTTAGCAACAATTTCTATTTTAAGTGTTATGCTTGAACTTGCTTTAGGTGCGTGGGAAGCTATGATTTTTGCTTTGATATTTATCATAGGTTATTTCATCATCTTTATCCCTTATTTTTTTAGAGGCGTCCATATCGGCAAAAAAGGCAGACACACGGCTTCTCATCGCAGAACAAAACGATCAGATAAACGCTAAAAGCAGTGAGTTAAGAAAGTTGATCCATGTAGCTTGCAACTACGGTTATTGCTCGCTTGAGTTTTTCGTTAGAACAAAGCAACCGCTGATTAAATCCATTTTATTTGGATGAGCGGTTGCTTTTTTGTCTGGTTTTAGGGTCTGAGTATGCCATTTAAGGAATGGGAGTTAGCGAAAAGCAGTAGGGGAGAGTCATCTTGGTAGGCTAAACAAAAAAATGATCATGACATGTTTAATTGTGGATGGCAAATTTATTTATTTAAGTAGATATTGGCTGTTATCATTGACAAAAAATAAATCTAAAAACAAGAATCCTATCGTGATAGGATTCTTGTTCAGTTAAAAAAGTTGATTTATATGTCAAGAAAACAGACCATGGTTTTTTTATTTTTTCGGACTTGCACTTGTCTGATAGATTACTTAAAATGATTGAAGATAGAAACAGCAGAATAAAAAAAGGCTCCCTAATAGTTAGCGGCAACTAACTATCAGGGAATGACCAGTCACACGTATACACCCTGACCGATCATTTGCCATAGTCAATGCAAGGCATCGACCGTATTTATTGTACCTAATTTCTGGGGAGATTTCTACCCTTGTGTCGGTTTTTCGATGGTCGGTAGCTCGTTTATTTACTATGTCAAGGTATTGGGCAGTATGCTCAATGCCTTTTTTTATCTTTCATTTTCAAGCAAAAGGTTGATACGTCTTAATTGATTTCTTTTTTTATGTTTTAGCGCACTTGCTGTTTTTGTTGTGAAATTAAAGGTGGAGAAATAAATGAGTTTACGCTATTTTGATTATTATCAGCAACTAGAAAAGAAATTAAGAATCGAAGAACCCTTGATGGTTCAAGCTGCTTCTTTAATTGCTCGTCAAGTTTCATTAGGTGGACGTTTACAAATCTTTGCTAGTCGTACACTAAGCGGGATAGCATTTGAGTTTTGGGAGCATTTACCTGAAATGATACCGGGCAAGTTAATTGAAAATCCGGCAAATGGGATATATGAAACTTTGGAAGGAACAGGAAAAGCGATCATTGATCAGCTCTCTGTCAAACAAGCAGATATTTTTCTACTTCTTTCCAATGAAGGCAGGGATCCAAGTATTGTGGAGTTAGCTCAATGGATAAAGTCAAATGGTCATTTACTGATTATTGTTACTGGATTTGATCTCTCGCGAAGTATCAAATCACAACACAGTAATGGGTTGCGACTGTTTGAATTTGCTGACCTAGTATTGGATAACCATGCACAAATGAATGATACCGCTTTATCATTGTCAGAAGTTGAGCTTGCTCTTTGTGATAGTTCCTCTATCGCTACCATATTACTATTGCAGCAAACCCTATATTTTACAGTCTGCCAGCTGATTCGTTAGGGAACGTAAAAATAGAATGAATGGAAACATTGCCTTGAAGTAGATGAAAAAGGGACACCTTTGAATAAAACTAGGAACATTCGGCGATTTCTAAGTGTTAGTGTAAAAAGTAGAGCAAGGTAACCTCTTTTTTTCAATAGTTAAACAAGCAAAATATCACAAAGAAGAGACAAAAAAGAATTCACTTGAATTCTTTTTTGTCTCTTAATACACGTTGATGAAAGAGTCTTCCCCAAAACTCTTTACATTGCAATTATAGTACATTAGTTATGATTATTGCAATGAAGATTGTTTATAGATTAAAAAAAGTCTGAAGCAGCTATTTTTTCTAATAGACTATCTGTTTTTTTATTCGTTTTTTTTCGGATAAATAATGAATAAAAAATTCTATTTATATCGAATGTTGAAAAAATATACATATTTTAAAAATGATAAAATATAATTGGTTTTTCTTCATAAATAATAAAACAAGTAAAGATATCATATGAAACTAATTGATTATATCCTTGCATCACAAAATACAAGAGAATTATTTAACTTTTTTTGGTTGCTTTTAACAAAAATAAAAAAGATTGCTTTAATAGATAATTAATGTGTTTAGCGTTTTTTTGCTGTATAATCTAATCTGATATTGATTGTTTTATTCATAAAAATTTAAAGATAGAAAGGAAGACTTCATAGTGAAGAAGCAAGTGTCTTCGGGGAAATCCAAACGGGATCTCACAAAAATGACGACACCCCATACTTATGTCATCATTTTTGGAGTGGTCATCCTTGCTTGGTTGCTGACATTTATTGTACCAGCAGGAAAATTTAGTACACAAGATATCGAATACCAAGATGCAAATGGAGAAACAAGTACGCGAACTGTATTACGCCAAGATTCATTTCGTTATGCTTATGCCTTGGATCGCTCCTATGTATTTGATCAATTAGAGAAGTTACAAAATGATCCGACGGAAAGAGAGAAATTAAAAGTCCCTGAAAAAGGGTTAGAAGAAGTGATTTCTGAAGGTGAAAAGAAATTAACGCAAGAAAAGTTAGATGAAATCTCTTTAACAGATGATGTACTTTATGACCAATTTGGCGAACGCATTTATGATACTTCAAAAAAACTCCATAAAACGGCTCGAGTATGGGGGACCGATGATTTTGGTGGTTTCGGATTTTTGAATTTTGTCTTTGAAGGGTTAGTTTCAGGAGACAAGTATGGATCGGCTGTCGGAATCGCTGCACTTATTTTAGTTGTTGGTGGTGCTTTTGGAATTATCATGCGCACCGGGGCAATTGATGCAGGGATCTATGCTTTCATCAGTAAGACAAGGGGACTGGAGCGTTTAGCCTTACCGCTATTATTTTTTGCTTTTTCATTCGGTGGCGCGACATTCGGCATGGCAGAGGAAGTCATTCCTTTTTCTATGGTGATGGTCCCATTTGTGATAGCTCTTGGTTATGACTCGATCGTTGCAGTAACAGTCACGTATGTCGCCTCTCAAGTCGGAAATGCGACTTCCTGGATGAGTCCGTTTAGTGTAGCAGTTGCTCAAGGGATCGCTGGCATTCCAGTGTTATCGGGTGCGACGTTCCGATTGATCATGTGGGTCGTTATCACAGCGTTATCTGCTGGCTATTTGATGATTTATGGGGAGAAAATCCGTAAAAACCCTGAAAGCTCATTGACGTATAAATCAGATGATTATTTCAGAAGTCATTTGAAAAAAACAACCGACGAGAAAAAAGCGTTTATGTTGGGACACAAATTGATTTTAATTGAAATGCTCATCGTATTGGTTTGGATCGTTTGGGGTGTTACGCAAGAAGGGTATTATATCCCAGAAATTGCTTCACAATTTTTTGTTATGGGATTAGTCGCAGGGATCATTGCAGTAATCTTCAAATTGGATGGCATGCGGATCAATGATATTGCCTCTTCTTTCCAATCGGGTGCTGCTGATCTAGCTGGAACAGCAATCGTTGTAGGGATGGCAAAAGGGATCTTATTAGTATTAGGTGGCTCAGATGCTTCTGTTCCTTCTGCTTTAAACACCATTTTACATGGCATCGGTACAGCTTTAGCAGGAGTACCAGCGGCTATCGGAGCGTGGGCAATGTATATTTTCCAAAGCCTGTTTAATTTAGTCGTGACATCCAATTCTGGTCAAGCGGCGTTAACGATGCCAATCATGGCACCACTTGCTGACTTAGTAGGGGTCTCTCGTCAAGTAGCTGTATTAGCTTATCAATTAGGCGCTGGATTTATGGATGCCTTTACCCCTGTATCAGCTAGTTTGATTGGTGTCTTAGGTGTTGCACGTATCGAGTGGGCAAAATGGGCAAGATTCCAAATCAAAATGCAAGGCTTCTTTTTTGTCCTAGGTACTATCTTTATCATGATTGCGATAGCAATCGGCTTACAATAGCGAAGCAATAAAGTTAAGGCTAGTGAAGAATCCACGAATCGTGTTTTTTCTGATGACAGAGGAACTAGATGCTTTTTCAAACTTACTAGCCAAAAAGTTGACTTATAGAAAGCAAGCCGAAGAGACTGAAAATAGTTTGTCTTATTTTCATTATTCTTCGGCTTTTTTATAATAAAAATAGTTACTTTTGAAACAAAGAAAATCAAAATATCGGTATCAGAAAGGATGAAGTCAAATGAAAATCATTCGTCAAATTGAGGTCTATGCACCAGATTATTTAGGGGTCATGGATGTATTGATTGCCGGAGATAAAATTATTGCGCTTGAAGAAGCGTTGACCGGTGGCTATGCTGAGTTAGAAGTGGAAGAAATTTCCGGTAGTGGGAAAGTGTTGACACCGGGCTTTATTGATTGCCATTTTCACCTTTTAGGTGGAGGTGGAGAGGGCGGTTTTCAAAATCGTACGCCAGAAGTAACTTTAAGTCAATTGACGACAGCGGGTGTAACAACAGTTGTTGGGTGTTTGGGAACAGATGGTGAAGGTCGTGACATGACTGCACTTATCAGTAAGGCAAAAGGCTTAGAAGCAGAAGGAATCTCAACTTACGTCTATGAAGGTTCTTATCGGTTACCACTCAAAACGGTTACGGATTCAATCATCAAAGATTTTTTGACAATTGATAAAATCATCGGAATTGGCGAAATTGCTGTTTCTGACCATCGATCATCTCAGCCTACATTTGAAGAATTTTCTCGAGCAACTGCTGATGCCCGAGTAGGAGGTATGTTGTCTGGTAAAGCTGGTATCGTCAATGTCCATTTAGGTGGAGGAAAACGTAAACTAGAGTTATTAACAAGGGTAGTTGAGGAAACCGAGATTCCGATTACGCAATTTTTACCTACCCATGCCAACCGCACGCCAGAACTTTTAACAGCTTGTATCGAGTTTGCGAAAAAAGGTGGGACAATTGACTTCACAGCGAGCGAAGATCCTGATTTTTGGGAACGAACAGATGGGGAAGTCCGCTTTAGTAAAGCTTTAAAACAGTTGATCGAAGCTGGCGTTTCCCTTGATCATTTTACAATGTCATCTGATGGACAAGGAAGTTTACCTTACTTTGATGAAAAAAATCACTTTCTTGGTATGGGTGTCGGAAGCGCAAAATCACTACTGGTAGGTATCAAAGAAGCGGTAGAAAAAGAAGAGATTCCACTTGAAGTAGCCTTGCGAGCAATCACAGTCAATCCCGCTCGTGTGTTAAAGCTGGAGCAAAAAGGAACAATCAAAGTAGGGAACGATGCTGATTTATGTATACTTGACAAAGAAACTTTAGCCATCGAAACAGTGATCGCCAAAGGACAAGTAATGGTTGAAAACAAAGAAGTTAAAGTGTGGGGAACCTTTGAAAAAACGATCTAAGAGCATACTGTTTGTCTGTTTTTCAAGTTGATGATACCCTGATAATAGTTAGATAGTTAGATAGTTAGAAATGAGAAATTTAAGGGAGGAATTAAGATGGCAGATTTAAAAGGACGTTCTGAAGATGCAAAAGACAAAGTAGTTGGTAAAGGAAAAGAAGCTTACGGTAAAGCAACAGATGATAAAAGCAAAGAAGCTGAAGGGAAAGCACAATCACTTGGTGCTGATATCAAAGAAAAAGCTCGTAATTTAGGCGATGATATCAAAGAAGGCTTTGAAGATGTCAAAGAAAAATTCTCCAAAAAAGATGATAAAAAATAGTTTCTCCAAAAGAGAAGTTTGGTTAAAACTTTGAGAATGATCCTCTGGTTTTGTCCAAAGCGAGTTCTTAAGGAAGATTGATTGTAAAAGACGATAGATTTGGTTTATTGTGTTTTGCACCTCTTATAGTTAGTAAACGAACTTTTGAGGTGCGCCACGATACCAATTCTACCGTCTTTTTTTAGTATGCGTTCCAGCAAATCTATCGATGTACTCTCTCGAATTATGATAAGTATAATTATAAGTCAATGAACTTAATAGAGCTTTGAAGTGATTGGTAGTAAGAAAGCTTTTATTGAGATCGAAAATCCTACTATAGTTATTCCTAAAAATATGGTAAAATAGACGGAGTATGTTTGTAACAGAAGAACGGATAAAAGTAGACAGTTTGTTAAATTGAGACTGTTTTAATCAACGACTTGAGGCAAGATTGGTTGTGCTTTATAAAACCAGGCTTTTTTTCTTGAAAATAGCAGATGCTAGCGATTTATCTAATTTGTTGTATAATGATGGGGAGTAGTCGAATCCATTGCTTTCGACTTTTGTGTTAAAAATAATCGATTCATCGCTTTAATGAAACTTATTCAAAAATGGCAGAAGATAAACAAGAGGACTGTCAATCAGCTGCTTTTTCTTGCTAAGCAATAGAAGAAGTCAGCTAAAATTTTGTGAGTTGCTCATTGAGATGAATCATCTATTTAGTTAAAGAAGAGAATCGATGTCTTTAAACTTGGACATCATAAGAAGAGGTGAAATTTGTGAGTACCATTAAAATTATCCCTTTAGGCGGCGTACGTGAAAATGGAAAAAATATGTACATCGCTGAAGTGGGAGAAGATATTTTTGTTTTAGACTGTGGTTTAAAATATCCTGAAAACGAATTGTTAGGTATTGATGTAGTCATTCCTGACTTTACGTATCTGGAAGAAAACATTGATCGGGTAGCGGGAGTCTTTTTGACACATGGACATGCAGATGCGATCGGAGCGTTACCTTATTTACTTTCTAAGCTCTCTGTACCAGTATTTGGAACCGAGTTAACGATCGAGCTTGCTAAATTGAGTGTGGGACGAAATGATGCAGCGAAAGGGTTCAAAGATTTCCATGTAGTCGATGAACACACGGAGATTGATTTTGGCGAGACGATCGTCAGCTTTTTCCGAACCACCCACACGATTCCAGACTCAGTCGGGATCAACTTGAAAACCAAAGAGGGCAGTATCGTTTACACAGGCGATTTTAAATTCGATCAGACAGCTATTCCAATGTATCAAACTGATTATGCTCGTTTGGCAGAAATCGGTAAAGAAGGCGTATTGGCATTACTTAGTGAATCAGCGAACGCTGAAAACTCAGTTCCTGTAGCATCAGAGCTACAGATTGCGGATGAAGTCTTCGATACGATCAAGTATTGGGAAGGTAGAATCATCGTTGCTTGTGTGGCAAGTAATCTACAGCGGGTTCAACAAGTCTTGGATGCAGCCGAAAAGGCACAAAGAAAAGTAGTATTGACAGGGCAAGATTTTGAACGGATCATCCGAACAGCAATGCGTCTGGAAAAACTACAACTTCCGAGTGAAGATTTGCTTGTGACCTTGAAGGACATGAAGAAATACAAACCAGAAGAAATCATCATTTTAGAAACTGGACGGATGGGTGAACCAATTAAGTCATTGCAAAAAATGGCCAATAAAACCCACCGTAATATCAAAATCGAAGAAGGCGACTTAGTCTATATCACAACTACTCCAAGTATTGCGATGGAAACGATGGTAGCTAAAACAGAAGATATCATTTATCGTGCAGGTGGTACGGTCAAATTGATCTCTGAGAACATGCGAGTGTCTGGACATGCGAACCCTAACGATCTTCAGTTGATGCTTAATTTGATGAGACCAACTTATTTTATTCCTGTTCAAGGTGAATATCGTGAATTAGCTGCTCATGCTGATTTAGCTCATGCCGTCGGGATCCCTTACAAAAACATTTACATCACAGGACGTGGTGATGTGTTGGAATATAAAAATAAACGGATGAGTGTCGCTGGAACGATCAGTGCTGAAAATGTGATGATCGATGGTTTAGGAATTGGTGATATTGGTAATATTGTGTTACGTGACCGTAAAATCTTGTCAGAAGATGGTATTTTTGTAGCTGTAGTTACTATTAGTCGCCGTGAAAAGAAAATTGTCTCAAAACCACAAATCACATCTCGCGGTTTCGTTTATGTCAAAGCTAGTCGTGATTTGATGAAAGAAAGTGGGACGATGATCGAAGAAATCGTGGAAAAACACTTGGAAAGTAACGACTTTGAATGGAGTAAATTAAAACAAGACATTCGAGATCAATTAGGACGCTACCTATTTGAACAAACAAAACGTCGTCCAGTGATTTTACCAGTGATCATGGAAGCAACACAACGTAGAGGCAAAAAATAATTGAAACAATAATGGTGTGGAAAAGGTCGTAATCTTTTAAAGAGGCGACTTTTCCATACCATTTTTTGTATCAGTTGAACCAAAGTTCTTGCTCGTTCTTTTTTTTCTATTTTTTTGTAAAATAAAAGAGATGGAAATGGAAGGAAGATAGTAGATGAAAACAAAAGTAGAAGAATATTTAGAAAAAGAAAGAATTTCTTACGAAGCTCTGACATTTAATCAGACAGAATTGAATGATTTTCAAAAAATACTCAAGCGAAAACAGATTGATCAAAACAGTGTTTGTAAAACATTAGTTTTGAAAGGGGATAAAACAGGTGTAATCATTGCCGTTGTTCCATTGTCGGAACATTTAGATTACAAAAAAACCAGGAAAATTTCTGGTGATCACAAAGTCGGTTTTCCCGGAATGGATTTTGTGATGGCATCTACTGGTTATCCACATGGTGCAAATACACCGATCGGCATTTATCGTAAACACCCAGATTATCTTTTTTTAGTTGATGCATCTTTCAAAGAAAAACAAATGTTGGTCATGTCAAGTGGCGAAATTGGCAGAAGCATTAAGATCGCTAGAACAGACTTCGAAAAAATAGTTCCTTTTACGTATGCAGAGTTAGTGGAGTAGCGTACTTAGAGTGGTTTGAGCTGATTTGCCACTTGGTACAAACTGTATTATCTGTTACAATGATTACGTATGTACTGTACTATTATTTAGGATTATTCTCTAAATGAAATCGGTTTATTTAATGTATGAAAGAAAGTAAAAGGAGTGAGAAAAGTGAAAATTACTTATCACGGACATTCATGTGTGTCGATCGAAATGAAAAATGGTGAACGCTTGATTATCGACCCGTTTATTACAGGCAATCCGTTAACAGATTTAACAGTGGATAAGGTAGAAGTAGACTGGGTTTTAGTTACTCATGGGCACAACGATCATGTAGGAGACATGGTGCCGATTGCTAAACAAAATGATGCAACGATTATCAGCATTGTTGAGATTACAAATTATGCGGAACAGTTAGGTGCCAAAGGACATGGGATGAATATTGGTGGAAAATATGAATTTCCATTTGGGATCGTAAAATTTGTTCCTGCTCAGCACAGCTCAAGTTATGAGGTAGCTGGCACACCGCTTTATATGGGCGAACCTAGTGGGATTGTGATCCAAGCGGAAGGAAAAACGATCTATCACGCAGGAGATACCGCTGATTTTAGTGATTTGGCTTTACTTGCCGAACAATTTACCATTGACGTTGCCTTTTTACCAATTGGTGATAATTTTACAATGGGACCAGAAGATGCAGCGAGAGCAGCAAAACGGATTGGCGCTAAGCTAGTCGTTCCTATCCATTACAATACATTTCCTGTTATCCAACAAGACCCTCAACTATTTATTGAGAAGTTGGCAGGGAACGAAGGAAAAATAATGAGCGTTTCTGAAACGCTGGAAGTGTAGGTTAAAGATATGGCGACGAAACATGACTTGATTTTAGAATATATCGAAAGCTTACCGGTTGGAAATCGTATTTCAGTCAGAAGTATAGCAAAAGAATTAAACGTAAGTGAAGGAACGGCCTATCGTGCCATCAAGGATGCTGAAAATATCGGATTAGTTTCAACGATCCAACGTGTCGGAACAATCCGGATTGAGCGGAAATTGAAAAAACATATTGAACGACTGACGTTTGGGGAAGTCGTCAGGATCATTGAAGGAGATGTATTGGGAGGCGCAACAGGATTAGACAAAGTATTGAATAAATTTGTGATCGGTGCGATGACGAAACATGCGATGGAACGCTATATCACACCAGGATCACTGATGATCGTCGGTAACCGCTCGGAAGTTCAAAAATTAGCTTTAGAAGATGGAGCCGCCGTGCTGATTACTGGTGGATTTGACACTACCCCCGAGATTGCTCGCTTAGCAGACGAATTAGCGATGCCGATTCTTCGTACGACTTATGATACCTTTACCGTAGCAACGATGATCAACCGTGCTTTGAGTGATCAATTGATTAAAAAAGACATTATGCTTGTCAGTGATATCTATATGTCAGCAGAAAAGACACACTACCTGCTACAAACAGATACGATCGCCGATTATCAAAAACTATCAGAGGAAACGCACCATTCACGATTTCCAGTAGTGAACCGTCACATGCGCTTGATGGGAATTATTACTGCTAAAGATGTACTTGGTAAAGCAGATACACAAGTAATTGAGCGGGTCATGACAAAAGACCCGATCAGTGTGAAAAAAACCATGAGTGTTGCTTCTGTTAGCCATCAAATGATCTGGGATGGTTTAGAAGTCATGCCAGTCGTTTCGGATGATTTGACACTTGAAGGGCTGATTACTCGGCAAGATGTGATGAAAGCCATGCAGTTAGTTCAGCGACAACCGCAAATTGCAGATACGATCTCTGACCAAATCTCAGGAGGAATCCAAACGATCGATCGAGACCGAGACGGGAATCTTTTGGCAAATCCAAAGTTTAAATTTATGGTTACCCCTCAAATGGTCAATGGGGTCGGTACGATTTCATTTGGTGTATTAAGTGAGATCCTTTCTGATGTTGCACAAAAAACCATGGTATTAAATCAACGCAGAAATATCATGATCGAACAGATGAGTCTCCATTATCTACGTTTAATCCAACTTGAAAGCGAATTGGATATTCGTCCGAGAGTGCTTGAAATTGGTCGGAGATCAGCCAAACTAGACATTGAAGTATATATCGAAAATACGATCGTTTCCAAGGCAATCGTTGTTTGCCAAGTAATGGAACGTTCATAGAAAGCAGGGAAATAATGACTGTCCAATCTGAAATTTTAGCAGAAATAAAAACATATGATCGAATCATCATCCATCGACATCAACGTCCTGACCCAGATGCTTTAGGTTCTCAAGTAGGTTTAGCAGAGATTTTAAGAGCAACGTTTCCTCAAAAAGAAATTTACCAAGTCGGGGAAACTGTGGAGGGCTTGCGCTTTTTAGCAGAAATGCAAATAGTTGATGATCAAGTGTATGAAGGAGCTTTGGTCATCGTCACTGATACAGCAAATGCACCTAGAATCAGTGATGATCGTTTTAAGTTAGGTGAGAAATTGATAAAAATTGATCATCATCCAAATGATGAACCGTATGGTGATCTAGTCTGGGTCGATACGAAAGCCAGCAGTTGTAGTGAGATGATTACGGAGTTTGCCCTCATGTTTCCAAATGAGTTAACGTTGAATACCAGTGCAGCGCGTTTGCTTTATGCTGGGATTGTAGGAGATACAGGACGCTTCCTATATCCAGCTACAACCGCCAGGACGTTGGAAATTGCAGCAGATTTAAGACGTTATCCTTTTGATGCCAGTGCATTGAATCGTGAAATTGAACAAATGCCGATGAAAGTTGCTAAACTTTCAGGTTATTTATACCAAAATATCCAGGTTGATGAAAATGGCGCAGGAAAAGTGATTTTATCACAAGAACTCCTTTCGCAATACGGAATTGATGATTCTGAAACAGCAGCTGTTGTTTCCTTGCCTGGTGTCATTGATGAGGTATTAGCTTGGGGAATCTTTGTGCAACAACCTGAAGGATATTACCGTGTACGGTTACGTTCGAAAGGCCCGATCATTAATGAATTAGCGAAAAAGCATCATGGTGGTGGCCACCCGCTTGCAAGTGGTGCAAGTGCGAAAGATTTAGCGGAAGTGGCAGAAATTTATGACGAAATCAAAGAGATTTGTCATGCGTATCAAAGATAGTAACTATTTTAGAAGAGAGAGGTGTTCGTTGTAAAAATGATTTTTACTAAACTTTGTTTTAAAAATCACAAGTCTCTCTTTTCAAAAGACACGTTATCCGTTACAATAATGCTCAACGCTATTTTTAAAGGAGAAAGAAGATGACATTACCAAACTGCCCACAATGTGGCTCTGAATACACTTACGAAGATCGAGGATTATTTATTTGTCCTGAATGTGCAAATGAATGGACAAATGAAGAACAGGACCAAGTAGATGGCTTGATCGTTCTTGATGCTAATGGTAATCCTTTGGCAGAAGGCGATAGTGTGACAGTGATCAAAGATTTAAAAGTGAAAGGTGCATCTGGTGCCATCAAACAAGGAACAAAAGTGAAAAATATTCGTCTAGTGGAAGGCGACCATAACATTGATTGTAAAGTCGATGGATTTGGACCGATGAAATTAAAATCAGAATTTGTTAAAAAGCTCTAATACACTCAAGGTATTTTCACCTTCTTTTTAGATCACTCATGGTAAAATAAGTTAAAATAAAAAGGAGTGGATTTATCATGTATGGATATGGCATGTATGGCTTTTTTGATCCTACATTTTTGTTAGTGATCATCGGATTAGTTATTTCCGGTATTGCCTCAGCTTATGTGAACAGTACTTTTCGTAAATATGACAAAATCAGAAGTAAGAATAACGTGACGGGTACTCAAGCAGCGCAATACATTTTACAAAGTCAACAAATTAATGATGTCGGTGTCCAACAAATTGCAGGAGATTTGACCGATAATTATAATTCAGGAAATAAAATGTTGAGCTTATCACAAGCAACGGCACAGTCTACTTCGGTAGCTGCAATTGGTGTTGCTGCCCATGAATGTGGGCATGCGGTACAAGATGCTGTTGGTTATGCGCCACTAAAGATTCGTGCCGCACTGGTTCCAGTGGCTAATTTTGGTTCGATGATTTCATTTCCATTGATTTTGATTGGTGTTTTACTGAGCTGGAATGATACATTGATCAACATCGGTATTTTTGCTTTTTCACTTGCGCTTTTGTTTCAGCTAGTTACATTACCAGTCGAATTTAATGCATCCAGACGAGCCATTCAAATTCTAAGCGAAGGTGGTCTTCTGACAGCAGAAGAAGTACCAATGGCTAGACACGTACTCTTTGCCGCAGCATTGACATACGTAGCTGCAGCACTTGCCACTTTCTTACAATTGCTTCGTTTGATCTTATTATTCGGTGGTAATCGTAGAGACTAGTACATGGGACATTATTAAGGTCCTTACTAGCAATGAAAAATCGTAAGTAATTATCGTTAAACCGCTTTGACCTGGTTCAAACGTGAAGAGTTGAATAAGATAGGTTTATCTATCAAGATAATAGTTAAGTATAGGACAACAGGTTGTCCTATACTTTTTTGGCTTGTTTCAGCTATTTTCCAGCTTAAGGAAACAAAAGGATTATTTTTGGTGGAGTCTTTGTATCAGATGGAATAAATGGAGCCAAAGTTCATCTTCACGTTCAGGGTCAAGATAAAAGATATCTGCCGTTTGTTGTTGGGTATCGAACCAATCAGTGACGATTAAATCAGCTTCTTCAGGGTTTTCGGTGATTTGTAAAAACTGATGATTAAAAATATTTTTTAATAATTTTTCGATGTGGTAGTTTCCCGAAAAGACCTTGCTTATCTGTAGATGTATCGCTAATTTTTTATTTTCTTCCGATTTTAAAAGTGTATAGATCAGGCGACTAAGATGTTCGTGCAGTAAATTTTGGCTTGGTTGAGAAGTAAACGTGTCAGCGATGATCATTTGTATTTTTTTTAATCGTTGATCCGAGGCATCGATTTTCATATTTTCAGAAGGATAATAAAGTGCATGGAAGTAATCGATTTTTTCTTGGAATAAAAAAATAAACGTCGTCAGCATCATAATCAAATAATGGTAATAATATTTCTTTTCACCAGCAGATATCGAAGGGAATGACTCAGCTATTTTTTTGATCAGAAAAGAAACTTGTCGATAAAGCGAATGATTACTTTTAGAAAACTCATAGCCAAAGAGTGTTTTTTGTTGTTCGGGAATGAGGTTAGGAAAAAAATAGCAAAGTAAAAAATTAAAGTATAGTACTTCATTTTGGACAAGACTTTCAGGCAAGGATTGGGACAATTGTTTTTTCAATTCGCCGCTAAAATCTTTTGTAGAAGTTAAAATTTTCATTGTTTCATAGCTTTCTAAGAGGCTAGCATCTGGTAATTGATGATGAGCAGATCGCATTAAAAAGATTGCCACTAATAAGTAAACTTTTTCTTGTATCTTTGATGTTTTCTTGGTCATCAAAAGCTCATTGGATAAATGAGTATGCTTTACTTGGGAAAGTTTCATATTTGTCAAAGGCCAATCAATCCCCTGAAAAGCATCAGAAAAAAAGAAATACATATAAATTCTAATCGATAATTCATCGCCTTTCAAAATGTAACAATTTTGGCGAGAGATGATTTGCAGATGGAACTTTTTAAGTGATTTGTTTAATTGATTAGTTAGTTTTTCTAAATAAGAAGGAGATATGTACAACTTTTCCAATAATATTTTTTTTGAAACACGGCTGTGTGGCGAATCAAAAAGTAACAATAAAAAATTAAAACGATTTGATTCGCGTAGGAAAAACAATTTTATATAATGAAAGATCGCCATTTTTTCATCTTTATGTTGTGAATCTAATTTCAATTCGCCTTTGGCAGTTGAGTAAATGAATCTAGGGATACTTAGTTGTTGAAAAATAGTCCCGTTTAATTTGCGGATGATTTCTTTGATCGTTCTCTTAGGGATTGATAGAACCTGAGATAATTCACGTAAGGAACATTTATTGGTTTGAACAATGGTATAGAATACTAACAATTCTTTCTTTTTTGCGTCCGTTAACATAAGTGGCTCCTTTTCCTTTTATTTTTTGTCCATGGGAGGACATAAACTGTGAGTGGAAAGAGTTTTTAATGTATGTTATTCTCACATAGTAGTAGTTGTTGTATGTACATGTTGTTATTTAAATGGTATATAACAATCGTTTATTCTATTGTTGTTTTTTTCGCTCATTTTGTCAAGTTATAACAGATTAAATAATCAATTTATATAACAAAAACATTGTTATTTAGCTGATTTTGTTATGTTGGGTTTTGAGTACTGAAGAAAGTTATTAATAAAATAAGCTTCTTGTTGAAATTGTACCTAAATATATTTTTTTGATGTTATGTTGTTATTTTTAATGGGGGGTTAGTACTGTCCTCTAAATAATAATGCCTTTAATTTAGAGATGACTAAAAATAATGTCTTTTTAAAAAAAATGATCAAAAGTGAGAAAGGAAGAATTGTATGAGTAGAGTAACAAATTTTAGCAAAGAGTATTTACTCTTTAAAAGTATGGTATATGCTGAAGAAAATGGCTTATCAAAGATAACAGCTAGGAGTTTAGCTTCTTTTTGTGGCTGTTCCACTTATCCGATTTATGCCCACTTTAAATCAATACGTATATTAAAAGAAAAAATACTTGAAGAAATAACGATCTGTTTTGATCTCTATTTATCAGAATATGTCATTGATGATTTCTTCAGTATCGTCCATCTACTAAAAGAGTTCTTTTCAATCCATGAAAGCATTCGTGGAGTAGTGATTAAGTCTGAGTTAGATATGGCTTCCTTATTTAAACGTGCGTTTTCAGAATATGTCAAAGAACATACTGGGATCAAAGAGCCTTACTTATTAGAATTACTTTGGCTCAATGCATTAGGCAGTTTGAACTCAGATCGATCTTCTCATGAATTTTTTGAAACAATGACATTGATTTGGAATAAATTGGCTGAGTTGGAAGAGAACTTGCCTGAAGTATTAACAAATATTGAATATTCCCCTAAGTAAATGGATGAAACGATGCTGAAGCGTCCTTTCATATAGATGATCAGAAAAATTGGTGGTAGCGTTTTATCTTTCGGCGATATTGAAAGTGAAAAAGGGTAAATAGTTCGTTTATCTTTTTATCTATGCTATGATTAATATAGATAAAAGGAGCTGATAATGATGAAAACATCAACAAAAGTAACAATTGGATTAGGTGTCGCAGCAGCAGCAAGCGTAACGACAGCAGTAGTTGTTTCGGGAAAAGTCATTGAAAAAATCCATCATTTGACGAACCGGGCAAAAGTAAAAAAGTTCGTTAATGAGACATTTGATGGAAACGAAAAGCTACTAGATATCGTTGAACATTTATCGGATAGTGATTTAGATTCTTTGATGGGAATCCTGGCGAAGATCAAGTCAGGCAAAAAGAAAATTTCTGTCTACGGAGATTCTCTAAAAGGATCAACGGAAGATGTGAAAGACCGTTTACTCCATTACGTTGATAAAATCATGTGATGCAACAAAAAAAGTAAAGTTAAAAGTACAAAAAGAGCGAAAGTATTAGAAAATGGGACAAACCTTATTGGTTTGTCTCATGAACGAATACTTTCGCTTTTTGTGTTCAATGTGTTTGTTCTTGCAGTAAGAGCAAATGACAAAACAGTAAATCATTTGCTTCTTTTAAGTTGAACCCAGTTTGTTCTTGGAATTTTTCGATTTTGTATTTCAATGTATTTCGATGAAGAAAGAGTGATTTAGCTGTCGAACTAATATTACCTAAATTTTTCCATAACACTGAAATGATCTCTTCCATTTCTGTCCGTTTGACCATCTCCTGATAACTTGCAATTAACTGATTGTTGTTCATTGTTCCTTTCGTATAATGATGTAAAGCCACCTCCGATAATGAGATTGCGCCACCATGTAAAGCAAAGTGCTTTTTTTCTTCAAAAAATATTTTCCGCTCTTCAAAAAACAGTTCTGAAAAATTGGGAGAAGGCAAATGAAATGAGCCAATAAATACTTGGGTAGTAATTTCAAAGTCTGCATCTAATGAAAGAAAAATACCTCTTAGCTCAGAAATTTCTAGATAACTAGGATATTTTTTTTCAATCAGTACAGCATCGGTTTCTGTATAAAAGAAAAAATCTTCTAAGTGGAAAAACATTTCACCGATTGTTTCTTGCCATTGGCGCTTAAGAAATTCTCCTCTTGGATCAATGTGAAATTGAATCATGCGAAAGCTTTCTTCTGCTACTAGCGGTTTATTTTCAAATAGATAATGATACCACGGATGATTCTCTTCGACAGTAGCTACAGGGAATAACGCTTTCAAAAGATTTGTTTCTTGTGTCGAAATCGTCGATTGATCGATCCATAAAAAATAATCATCAATTGCTAAAGAGAGAATTCCTTTATCGGAAGCAGGGGAATTTTTTTTCTGTGCATTAGGATAAAGTGTTATCAGTTTTGTCAAGTCCATCAAAGTCACCTCATGTTTTATTTTACCATAAGACAAAAAGCTAGTTACAACCTTTTTGACTTATGCTAAAGTTAAGCAAGAAAACGAAAAGTAGGGGATCGATTGGAAATGAAGGAAATCGATAATGAAAAACATGAAAAATGGATGCGTTTAGCCATTGAAGAAGCTCAGAAAGCCCAACAATTAGCGGAAGTACCAATTGGGGCTATTGTTGTTTTAAATGATGAAATAATTGGAAGAGGCTATAATTTAAGAGAAACCACGCAAGACGCAACCACGCATGCGGAAATGATTGCGATCCGTGAAGCTTGTCAAAATGTTGGAAGTTGGCGTTTAGAAGAAGCCCAATTATATGTGACGCTCGAGCCTTGTCCTATGTGTAGCGGTGCGATGATTTTATCTCGAGTCAAAGAAGTATACTTCGGTGCTTATGATCCAAAGGGCGGAACAGCGGGAACATTAATGAATTTGTTGACAGATGAACGCTTTAACCACCAATCCCATGTAGTAGGAGGCGTTTTGGAAACGGAATGTGGCCAACTTTTAACGGATTTTTTTAGAGAGTTGCGCTTAAGAAAAAAGAAATTAAAAAAAGGCTAGCCAAATAAAAAAAAATCAGGTATACTATTATTTGCCGAAAGGCTAGGACAATGGCGGGCTTGTGAAGCGTGTCAGATCTGGAAGGAAGCAGCACTAAGCAGGATCCGCCATGTGTCTGATTAAAACGAATCTTAAAAGCGTGATAGGTGGTACTTTACTACTTGTTACGTTTTTTTTGTCTAATGAACCAGAGCCTCTTTAGTTTTTTAGGTACTTTATTTGTATTTTATAGAGAAGTAAATAGCTATAGAGAGTATAATTGTTATTGGTAGAAAGATACAGTTTCATACCAATGACCTAAAAATAAATAATCGAAAGAGGTACATATTGATGGTATTAACGTATCCAGCTGTTTTTTATTTAATGACCGATGATAAAGAACCATACTATTTTATACATTTTCCTGATATTGATGGAAACGGAACACAAGCAAATGATATAAACGACGGTATGCAGATGGCTAGTGACTATCTTGGGCTACAATTGTCTTATTATATTGAGGAAGAAAATAAATTGCCGTCTAGCTCAAGTGTAAACAATATTAATGTAGAAAACTATTTCCCTTTTGAGCAGACGAATACATACAATAAAGAGGATTCATTTGTCACGCTTGTTTCAGTTAATATAAAAGAGTATCTGGACATGGAAAAGAGAGAACGTAAAAATGTGTCTATTCCTAAGTGGGCAGATAAATTAGGCAAAGAATTGAAGATCAATTTTTCTGAAACATTGACACATGCGATTTTAAAGAAAGCAGAAGAAGTAAAAAATAATTAAAATAAATGACAAGAAAAAAGCCTGGAATAAAATTTAACTTTAGTCCAAAATATGGATTTTACAAATATTCACAACGAATATTTTGTAAAATTCTTTTTTTGAATAAGCAGAGAACTTGATAAAATGACAGCTCTAAATTTAATAGTGAACGAATAAATTGACTTAAGAACAGTGAAAAGTTGAAAGAATCATTTGAGTGATTTTGCTCAAATGATTCTTTTTTTTGTCACAAATTTTATTATTTTCCAACATATCTAAATGGAAACAAAAATCTTTAGCAAAGTAGTGAAAGGAAGGTCTGACAATGTAAAAAGAAGAATAGTGTATCAAACAAATGATGAAAGCTAAAAGCAAGGGACTCAAAACTGCAAACTAATGTCTGTTATGGAGGGCATTTCTTTCGCAGTCATTACGTTTAAAAGGAGGTGTTAGTATGACGGCATTAACGAAAGTCTTTACTAGTGATCAAGCATTAATTCACAGTTTTTTTCTAGTGGTTCTATTAGATCTCATAACAGGTTGGCTCAAAGCAAAAGTCAATCATGTTTGGTATTCAACGCTAAGTTGGCGAGGACTTTGGAAAAAACTCAGTCATTTTGTGTTATTGATCCTGACGGGAGTCGTTGATTTTGTGTTGATCCAAAACGGCGTTCATTTTGAATTTACGTTAGTAAAGGTTTTTACGACTTGCCTGATTTTCACTGAGATTGGGAGCATTTTGACCAATATTGCTGAGTCAGAAGTAACGACTTATTTTGAGGGGATTTTAAAATCAATTCAAGACAAAATGAAACCAAAACAATAACGAAACAGAGAACGATTAGGAAGGATCAAAGTGAATTTACCGAGATACTACGTGATAATGACTTTTTTATTTACTAACAAAGCAACCTAGGCACAGCTTTTTAGAAAAAAGTGAAAGATTTTATTTTTTCTGTCACAAATCACTAAAATAGCTCACATATCTATGTGATTCGAATCAAATGATCAAAATAATTTTATAGGAGGATGAAAGATAACAGTAAGTAATAAACTGTGTACATTTAAAGGCGCAACTAATATGAAAAAATGATTGAAAGTAAGGAGCGAACAACTATTATGGGACAATTTGAAACAGCAAAAACAATTTGGGATTACTTGGTCAGTCAAGGTTGGTCAAAAACCGCAGTTGCTGGATTATTAGGGAACATGCAATCAGAAAGTGGCATTATTGCCGACCGATGGGAGAGCGACATTGTCGGAAATATGTCTGGTGGATACGGACTAGTGCAATGGACACCAGCATCTAAATATATCAATTGGGCAAATGCGAATGGATTAAATTACAAAGACGTCATTTCTCAATGCAAACGTATTGAGTGGGAGGTAGCAAACAATCAACAATTTTATAATATATCTATGACGTTTCAACAATTTAAGACAAGTAACAAATCTCCAGAAGAACTGGCGAATATTTTCATTCAATATTATGAAAGACCGGCAAATGCAAACCAACCAGCAAGAGCGCAACAAGCTAGATACTGGTACCAACAATTAAACCGAACAAAAGTCGTGGATTGGTTCAATAAACATCGTGGACAGATAACCTATTCCATGACTGGCTCAAGAAACGGTACAGATGGAACGGCAGATTGTTCTGGAAGTATTACTCAAGCAGTCAAAGACAGCTCTGGAATTCCTTATAGCTATTTATATAATACGGTTACCCTTGGTGGTTATCTCCAAAGATGTGGTTATATATTAGTTTTAGTCGGAAATTCAAACGCTTCCAATCTCTCTCAGCTGAAAGATGAGGATATTGTTTTACTTTCTGGTGGGTTCTCGATGGCTGATTCAGGTGGTGCGATTGGACATACAGGTGTGATTACTGGTGGTGGTAAAAACATCACTTCAACTTGTTACTATACGCAAGGAGAAAAAAATACTGCGATTCAAGAATTACGTTTTGATAAAAATTATATCGTTGCAAATGGGTTTCATTATTATGAAGTTTGGCGTTTTTCTGGCGGTTTTAATCAATCAAGTTCAACAGGAATGACTAATGACCCAACGCCACCTTCATTTTCGACAAATGTTCATTATAGTTTACGAGTGTTGGGGGGAGCTTGGTTAGGAGAAATCACTAACTTTAACAATTCAGATTCTAATGGTTTTTCAGGATTACCGAATCATCAACACGATATGCTATACATCAAGGTTGATAAAGGAACATTACGTTATCGAGTACACACGATGACAAGCGGTTGGTTAGATTGGGTTAGTAAAGGTGATCCAAATGACATGGTCAATGGATGTGCAGGGAATCCTGGAGAAGCGATTGATGGTGTACAAATTTATTACACAACACCTGCTGGAGAAACTTATTCACAAGCATATTACCGTTCACAAACGACCGCTCGTGCTGACTGGTTACAAACTTGTTGCGATGATGGAACATCGATCGTCGGTTATGATGGTTGGACGGGGATGTTTGGCGAACCGCTAGACCGTCTGCAAATCGGGATTGCGAAATCCAATCCTTTATTTACTTATTCACCAGGGGTAAATAATGGGGGAAGTTTTTCTACCAATGTTCACTATGGGTTACGTGTTTTGGGCGGAAGTTGGTTAGGAGAAATTACCAATTTCAATGATGTAGATTCCAATGGTTTTTCAGGATTGCCAAATAATCAACATGACATGCTTTATATCAAAGTAGATGCGGGAACGATTCGTTATCGAGTCCATACAGTAAAAAGTGGTTGGTTAGATTGGGTCAGCAAAGGTGATCCAAATGATATGGTCAATGGATGTGCAGGAAATCCTGGTGAAGCCATCGATGGTGTGCAACTTTACTATACAACACCTACAGGTAAGACATTATCGCAAGCCTACTACCGTTCTCAAACGACCGCCCGAGCTGGTTGGCTAGGAGTATGTTGTGATGATGGCACCTCTATCGCTGGCTATGATGGCTGGGCAGGAATGTTTGGCGAACCATTGGATCGTCTACAAATCGGGATAGCTGCATCTAATCAATTTTTTGATTAAAAAAACTTCAATTAGTTGTCTGAAAAGAGAAAAATGAGAAACTGATTGCTACTTGATTACTACTTGATTATTACTGAAGAAGTAGTGATAGAAGAGTTAGTTTTAAGAAATAAGCCGAAGAATTCCGACATTCGTCCTGCGTATATTGGAAATTCTACGGCTTATTTCTGTCGATTTGATTGAAAGTTAGCTGACGAATGAATGGGCAATGCCAATAGAATTATGTCTATTGATCATGTTTTGCTGTAACGTATTTTTTCATTACTTTTCTACCCTAAATCGCTAGTTAGGGATAGACTGATTATTAGCTTAATCCGATATTATCCACAAGGCTAACGTTTAGAATGGGGTCTATTCACAGCGGAGGAATTTGATTTTCTTTAAAATCTTTCAAAGTGAACAAAGAAAAAGCCTATGGTATGATAAAGAAAAGTGAGGCGAAAGAATAAGATGGAAAAAATAGTTCTATTACATACGAATGATTTACACTCGCATCTAGAAAACTGGCCTAAAATCAGAAGGTTTATTGAGCAAAAAAAGCGTGAAAACGAAAAAAAAGAAAATACCACGACCATCACTGTTGATTTAGGTGACTTTGTTGATCGCTGGCACCCGCTATCAGAAGCAACCGATGGACAAGCCAATGTTGAACTAATGAATAACGTAGGCTATGATGCTGTGACGATAGGTAATAATGAAGGCGTGGGTAATGCCAAGGATCAATTGAATCATCTTTATGATCAGGCAAACTTTGATATTTTATTGGATAATTTGTTTGATAAACATCTGTTGCAACCGCCGAAATGGGCAAAAAAGTATAAGATCATTGAAACTCCTCAACAGACTAAAATCGGCTTACTGGCTTTGACGGCTCCTTTTCCCTTAACATATAGTCCAAATGGTTGGGATATCAGAAACCCTTATGATATTTTACCTGAATTGGTGGAAGAACTAAGACCAAAAGTAGACATCTTGGTATTGATGAGCCATCTAGGTATCCAAGACGATCGTCAGATTGCCCAAGAACTTCCGTCAATCGATGTAATCTTAGGCTCACATACGCATCATTTGCTGATTGATGGTCAAATCGTTAATGGTGTTCAGCTTGCAGCAGCGGGAAAATATGGACAATACGTTGGAGAGGTTCACCTCACCGTTGATGAGCATAAAAACATCATCCAAAAATCAGCTCGGGCTATCCCAACAGAAACGATGACGACGTTTATTGAAGATGAGCAGGAAAGCCAAGATTATTTAACTAAAGGGCACGAACTATTAGCGGCAAAAAAAGTAGCCAAGTTACCTTATGATTTATCAGTAGATATTTTTGCAGAACATTCTTTTATCTATGAGGCGTTAGAAGCAGTCAAGTATCGTGGGCAAACACAAGGCGCAATGCTAAATAGTGGGTTGTTTTTAACTGGATTACCAGCAGGGTTGATCAATCAGGATCAACTGCATACGGCATTACCTCATCCAATGCATTTACTGAATGTCACACTTAAAGGAAGTGATTTGATTCGATTGGTATTAGAAATCGAAAAAAATCGTGCCTTTTTACGCAATTACCCAATCAGAGGTATGGGATTTCGGGGAAAAATTTTTGGACAAGTGGTTTATAGTGGGATCTCTTATGATGCAGTGAATCATCAAGTTCACTGGCTGAATCAGCCGATAGATAACGAGCGTCGATATACATTTACAACAGTGGATCATTTTATGTTTGTACCTTTCTTTCCAACGATTGAGATTGCTGGTGAAAATGAATTTTTATTTCCGGAATTTATTCGTAGCGTAGTAGGGGAATACTTAAATGCTCACTATCCAATAAAATAAAAACAAGGTATAATAGGAACGATAGGTGGTGAAAGCATGTCGGCAAAACAAAAAGAGCAACACGCCGTTGAAGCTAAAACAAAAGAAAAACAGACAGCGAAAAATGTCGAGGACCATACGGTGACAGAAGAAATCACCGCCGTGTTAGAAGAAATTATCGAAGAACCCAAACCGGAGAAAGTAAAAGGAGAAATCATTACTTTCATCGATGAGAAGAATTTTTTGATTGGCGAACAGCACTATCGCCTAGTAAAGGATCATCGAGAGGGGTTCAATCCAGAAAAACTTGGCGAAAGATATAGTGAAGTCTTGTCGCGTTATGACTATATCGTTGGTGACTGGGGCTATGAACAATTAAGATTAAAAGGATTTTTCCGAGTAGATAACAGACGTGCTCATCCCGACCAACGAATTGATGCTTTGGAAGATTATTTGTATGAGTATTGTAATTTTGGTTGCGCTTATTTTGTGATTGAACAAATCGGAGGTAAGAAGGAAAAAAATACTCCTCGCCGAAGAAAAAAGAAAAATCAAAACCAACATCGTGCGTACATTGATGAGAAAAAAGGACCCGTTTCTTCAAATCACAAAAAACCGGTCATCAAAAAAAGAAAAACAGAACAAAAAAAGACTGAAAAAACATCAACTAAACCAAAAGCCAACACTAATTTTACGATAAGACAAAGGGAAGAGTAAAGATGGATTATAAAGGATATTTGATTGATTTAGATGGAACGATTTATCGGGGGACTGAACCTATACCTGCTGGGAAACGTTTTGTGGAGGCTCTTCAGGCAAAAAAACAGCCTTTTCTGTTTGTTACGAATAACACCACAAAAAGTCCACAGGCAGTAGCAAATCGCTTGGCAGATGAATTTGATATACACGTTAGCCCAGAAACTGTTTATACAGCTTCTTTAGCAACGATCGATTTTATGCACGCTGCCGGGAAAGGAAACACGTTTTATGCCATAGGTGAAGCTGGTTTGATCGATTTGATTTTAGAAGCAGGATTTGTCTGGGACGAAGAAAATCCCGATTATGTAGTAGTCGGTCTAGATAATTATCTGACGTATGAAAAAGTAGTCAAAGCGACTCTTGCGATCCAAAAAGGGGCAACATTTATTGGAACAAATCCAGATAAAAATATTCCAACTGAGCGTGGGTTGCTGCCAGGTGCAGGATCGGTTATTTCGTTTGTGGAAACAGCTACGCAGACGCCACCAATTTATATTGGCAAACCAGAAGCGATCATTATGGATAAGGCGGTAGAAAAATTAGGTTTAATGAAAGCAGATGTCATCATGGTTGGAGACAACTATGAAACAGACATCCAAGCAGGGATTCGAAATGGGATTGATACGTTGTTGGTGCTCTCAGGATTTACGAAAGCTGAGGATGTACCTTTATTACCGGTACCTGCTACACACGTTCTCCGTTCGTTAGATGAGTGGAGTTTCTAGAATGAGAAAAACAAAATGGGTGTGGGGAGAATATGCTGGTTTGGTTTGTCTATTCTTCATGCTGATCAGTCTGGCGATCGCGATAACAATCAATTTTCGCTTTCTCTACGAACTAGACATCAAATATCTCAACATATTGGATCATACTACGCTTGATCAAGAAACTTTATTGAAAAATTTTGATCAATTAATGGCTTATTTAAATAATCCTTTTCAGAAGGAATTAAGTTTGCAAAATTTTCCTATTTCTGCAAGCGGGGCACATCATTTTTATGAAGTCAAAAAACTTTTTTTACTTAACTATTTTGTGCTGCTGTTGACGTTGATACCTAGTATCTACTATCTCTTTTATCTGAAACGTCATAAGCGTTTTTGGCGTTTAGTTCAACCGTTTAAGATTGGAATGCTCGTACCGATTGTTTTTGGTTTTTTTATGTTGGTAGGATTTGATCGCTTTTTTATCTTGTTCCATGAAACATTTTTTAACAACGACGATTGGCTGTTTGATCCGACAACCGATCCAATCATTAACGTCTTACCAGAACAATTTTTTATGCATAGTTTTATTTTATTTTTTATTTTAATTGAACTCTTTTTTGCTTTTTTTGTGATCATTGGAAAAAGAGAGCTAAAAAGAAGTTAAAATCAAACATAGAATAGAACAAATCATAATGCCTATTTTGTTTCAACAGAATAAAAAAAGCCCGAGACAAGGAGATTGTCTCGGGTTTTTGCTTTAAACGGTGTTCAAAGAGCTGTCCTTCGGTATTAAGTCAAAAAATCTCAAAACATGAAAAGCTGTTTCGAGATTTTCATCCTTAATACTCAGGACAAGTCGCTCTTTTCACAACCTCTGATTCACGGTGTTCAAGAAGCAACTCCTCAGCAATAAGCGATGATTTTCTAAAATATGAGAAGCTATTTTAAAAAATCCTCTCTTATTCGCTCGGAGCTGATCGCTTCTTTCACAACCTCTTATTGAGTCAAACGACTGCGTTTTTCTGGCTCTTGGTGAGCAAGACGACTGGCAGCAGAGGCAGCGATTGCACCCACGATGTCATCCAAGAAAGTATGCACATTTTTTCCGTCATGGCTATTTAATTTTTGTAAAATACCAGGCTTTACTTTATCGATATAGCCATAATTAGTGAAACCGATTGTCCCATAGACATTTACAATTGATAAGGCTAGTATTTCATCGATCCCATACAGTCCTTCATCATCTTCAATGATATGTTGGAGCGGTGACATCAATTTATTTTCTTCTGCTAAAATATCTAATTGAACCCCAGTTATGATCGCGTTATGGACTTCACGTTTGGTTAAGACAGCGTGAACACTTTGGATACAATCTGCTAAAGTAAGATCAGTAATGTAATCTTTTTGTAAAAACATCACTAGCTCAGCAATGTCTTCAAGGGTTACTCCACGCTCATTGAGCAATTCACGTGCTTTTTCTTCTAGCATTTCAGTTTTGATAACCATTTTCTTCCTCCTTTTGCTTCTGTGAATCAACTATATTGTTAGCCTACCAAATAAAAAAGCAAGAAACAAATGTTGTCTCCTCTGCTTTGGACAAAATGGTCAAAAATCATACAAGCTATCCTATTTCGGAGGAACTTTTTTATCATATAAACTGGTGCTATGTCCAGGTTGTGTGCGTTCTTTAGGGTTAATAAAGTGTAATGCATTATTGACAGCTGTAGGTGCTTCGCCAAATCCAGTAGCGATCAATTTTACTTTTCCTTTGTAAGAACAGATATCGCCAGCAGCATAAACGCCTGGTATCGAGGTTGACATATCTGAGTTTACTGAAATTGCATTTCTGGTACTTTCAAGTCCCCATGTTGAAAGATGTTCTAGATTTGAGGTGAACCCATAATTAACAATCAATGAATCAATCAGCAATTCAATTGTTTCCTCGCTTTTTACCTGTTTTAAGCGAACAGCGGTCAATTCCCCATTTTCTCCAGATAATTCATCAATGAGATAGGGAGTTAAAAGATTGACTGATGAAGCTTTCAATAAGTTTACACTATGCTCATGAGCTCTAAATTCTGGCCGGCGATGGATAAGATAAACTTCACTCGCAATCGGTTCTAGCATCAACGCCCAATCAATTGCTGAATCACCACCACCTGCAATTGCTACTTTTTTACCAGCATATTTCATTAAATCGTTCACAAAATAATCGAGACCGTGATGCTCATAAGTTGTTGCTTCTGGTACATTTAATTTTCTAGGTTGAAAAGAACCGCTTCCTAAAGTCAAAATGACTGCTTTTGAATAGTGGATTCCTTTAGTAGTTGTGATCTCAATTATTTCATCTTCTTTAGTAATAGAAAGAACTTCCTCATTCAAATGAAAAGAGTGATTGAATGTGGTTAACTGTTTTTCCAGATTTGCTACTAAGTCACTGGCTTTCACGGCGGGATAGCCGGGAATATCATAAATATATTTTTCTGGGTAAAGCGTTGCTAATTGCCCACCTAGTTGAGGTAAACTGTCAATGATCTTAGTTTTTGCTTGACGCATACCTGCGTAAAACGCTGCAAACATCCCTACTGGTCCTGCACCGATAATTGTAATATCATAGATTTCCATAGAAAACTTCCTCCTCATACCCACACTATAGCAGAATTTAATTGAGAATACTTCTCAAACAAATGATTTATTTCTAATTCTTAAGGAGGTTGGGGCAGAAGCGAAAACGATCTCTCGTGAAATCTACTGATTCACATATTTAAAAATACTCGTGGATTATTTTTTAAGTCAGAGAAACGCAGAAAAGTATCTATCATTTGATAAAAAGTATATAATCATTTTTACATAAGGATGAGTCTTTTTGTTTTCTTAAGTTTCATGTAACAGCGAATAGAGAGAATATGTTATTATTACCAATGAAGGAATAATTTTTAGGAGGAAAAAGATATGGTATTCCCACAATTAAGCTTAGAAAATGAAAAAGGACCAAAGGCAGTAATAAAAACAAACCGTGGTGACATTACGGTCCAATTATTCCCAGAATTAGCGCCTAAAACAGTTAAAAATTTTATTGAACTTGCTAAAAAAGGATATTACGACGGAGTAATTTTCCACCGTGTCATCCCTGATTTTATGATTCAAGGTGGCGATCCAACTGGTACAGGTATGGGTGGCGAAAGCATCTATGGTGAAAGTTTTGAAGATGAATTTAGTCGTGAGTTGTTCAACTTACGTGGGGCGTTATCGATGGCTAACTCTGGACCAAATACAAACGGTAGCCAGTTCTTTATCGTGAATAATGAAAATGTACCAGCGAATATGCTAGATCAATTAGAAGGTGCAGGCTTCCCGGCTGAAATCATCGAAGCATACAAAGGTGGTGGGACACCTTGGCTAGATTTCCGTCATACTGTATTTGGTCATGTGATTGATGGCATGACTACCGTAGATGAAATTGCTAACGTACAACGTGGTCCACAAGATCGTCCAGTACATGATGTAGTGATCGAGAAAGTTGAAGTATCAGAATAATCACTCGCAATAGTAAGACATTTTAATTATTAACTAATCACAAAATAAACCAACTGGTTTCAATCATTGACCCAGTTGGTTTATTTTATTTCTAATTAGAATAGAACCTCGTTTAAAAGTCGTCAAAAGTGCTTTTGTTTTTTATGTGAAGGCTTTTTTTATCCGCATCAATCCATCTAGTAGTGTTTCTTCCGGACAAGCTAAATTCAATCGCATATGAGCATGACCGGCAGGACCAAATGAGATGCCAGGATTTAAAACAACTTTTCCTTTGGTAATCAATGTTTGTTCTAGCAACTCGTCATTCGCTTCATAAGCAGAAAAATCTAACCACATCAAATACGTTCCTTCAATCGTCATCACACCTAGTTGAGGTAAATGTTTTTCAAAAAAAGAAGTGGCAGTGGCCGCGTTTTTTTCTATATAAGGAAGCAGTTGACTAAGCCATTCTCTACCCGTTTCGTAAGCAGCTTGTGTGCCGATTAGACCAAAAGTATTTATATCTTGTTGCTGATTCATTAGTAACCGCTGTTCAAATTGTTCTTTTAATTTAGGATTTTTTATAAACACCATTGAGTTTTTAATCGCTGCTAAATTAAAGGTCTTGGTTGCCGAAGTAAACGTGATTAAAGACTGACTTAGGGTTTCATCAATCGTTAACATCGAGTTAAAATGGTTCGTTGAAAAAACTAAGTCTTGATGAATTTCATCACTAAAAAGCAGCACTTTGTGTTTCAAACATAGTTCGCTTAGTTGTGATAATTCTTCTTTAGTCCAAACACGCCCCCCTGGATTGTGGGGATTACAAAGGATTACCACTTTTACTTGTTGTTCAACGATCTTTTTTTCCATATCTTGAAAGTCCATCATGAATTTATTGTTTTGTTCAATTAATTGACTCCGTATAAGCTGACGGTGATTACTCTCGACGATTGCAGAAAAAGGTGGGTAAACGGGGTCATGGATCAACACACTGTCACCTGGTTCAGTAAAAGTTTGAATTGCAACAGCTAAACTAGATAAAACACCGCTAGTAAAGACAATGTGTTCTTTTGTTAAAGATACCTGATGCTGTTGTTTTTCCCAATTGATGACTGCGTGATATAATTTTTCTGAAACGGTAGAGTAACCAAAAAGACCTTGAGAAACATAATTTTCAAAAGCTTTTTTTACTCCAACAGGTGATAAAAAATCCATGTCTGCAACCCATAAAGGCAATAAGTCGTCTCTTTGATAGGTTTCTTTAATTGAATCCCATTTTACGCTATCGGTATGTCTTCTTGAAACTTTCTTGTCAAATTCACTCATCTAAAGGACCCCTTTTTCTATTGAGTATTTTCAAAACTTCTTTTTTTAAATCATTTACAGTATAATGATAAATGCAAAGAGAGGGAAGTACATGACATATAAAATTGGACAAATAATTAAAGGAAAAATAACTGGAATACAGCCTTATGGTGCATTTGTGTCTTTAGACGAGGAAACACAAGGCTTGATTCACGTATCAGAAGTACAATCAGGTTACACGAAAAGTATTCACACATTGTTAAAAGTTGGTCAACCAGTAACTGTTCAAATCATTGATATTGATGAATATTCAAAAAAAATTAGTTTGTCGTTACGTACGTTGGAGAAGAAGAGCCCTGTTATTCCTTATCGAAGGAAAAGATACTTTACGAATAAAAATAAAAAGATCGGGTTTGCCACGATTGCGGAACAACTACCAAAATGGGTGGACGAAGCACTAGAAGAACTAGAACAGAAAGAAAATAAGAAATAAAAAGTGTATTTTTTCTGAAAATGTGCTAGAATTTTTATGTAAACCACAGAACAAGTTGATCGAGGTGGAAATTTTGGCAAGCAAAAAAGTAGCTGGTACAATCATGTTGCATTTGGAGGATGGATCAAAAAAATTTTTAGTCCATTCAATTGATGACAAGCTGGAGTTTGCATTAGCAGAGCTTTCAGAAGAAAAGACGGGGTTAGCAAACATACTTAGCTTTTTAAAAGAAATCGTTCATATTGATGTTAGCAAAATTAATTTGATGGAGTTGACCAATACACATATTAATCACGAAAATGTTCCATTGTTTGTTTTTGAAACTGAGCAAAAAAGTCAAAGTGAAGACTTAGGTAAAGGCTATCTTTGGGAAGACCCAGATCAAATGCGCTCTGTCCTTGGCACTTACGAAGTGGAAGGAGTTCCTTTCTTTTAATGTAGAATTAGACACCAAAAGAAACTTGAAAAAAATTCAAGTTTCTTTTTTTATGGTAACCGGCCCTCTTTAAAGGATGAAACGTTCAGTTTATCATGGATTATATTCGATAATGCAAACTTTTTTATGCTTCTTTTGAAGTAAAAGCGAATGATGATCTTTTGCTTGAATATTCTTTTGAAAAATTAAGTGAAAATGTTTGTTGACGTACCTTGGTTTACGTGATAAATTTATTAACGTTGATTTAAGAAACAGCGTAATGAAACTTTCTAAAAAAATAGCAGAAAAGTTCTTGACGTTTCTAAAAACACATGATAAGATAACTAAGTCGTTAAAAACGACAGCTTACGAAGCTTGATTCTATCGAGAAAAACTTCAAAAAAGTTGTTGACAAATAACAAACGACGAGTTATGATAAATGAGTTGCTGAAACACTTCTGAAAAACGAAGTTAAAAAACTTTTAAAAAAGAGTTGACAAACAAACGTCACTCTGATATGATATAAAAGTTG
>NZ_JBFOFI010000007.1:0-208623 GCF_040887215.1 Enterococcus sp. C63
TAACTTTTATATCATATCAGAGCGACGTTTGTTTGTCAACTCTTTTTTTAAAGTTTTTTTAACTTCGTTTTTCAGAAGTGTTTCAGCAACTCATTTATCATAACTCGTCGTTTGTTATTTGTCAACAACTTTTTAAAGTTTTTTTCGATGAAATCAAGCTTCGTAAGCTATTGATTTTTTACGACTTAGTTATCTTATCACCTTAAAAAGTAAATGTCAATGAATTTTTCTAAATAAATTTCACGATCTTTTTCTCTTTTTCAGCAACGTCAATTACTTTACCATTAAAAAAAAGAATGGTCAAGCTAAAAATTAATTTTAGCAGTACCTTACTTTATTTCTCTCTATTGGTCTAACCTACTTTAGTTGCCTATCTTCTTATTTAGACTCATCGGTACTTCAGACGATTACTGCAATGACTAACTATTTTCATGCTCAAACATCAAATATCTCTCATATCTTACTTTCGATACCGCACACCTTTATAAATAGCTAATGGCAAGATCACAAAAAGAAACAAGAGAAGAATATCGATCAGATATTGGTCGCTAAAAACATTTGTTAATGGCTGATTTGTAGTTAAAGAATAAAATGCGGGTAGCAAAATAATCGTGAAAAGATACGAGCCACTGATTTCCCAAAAATCTTTCCAAGAAAATTTTTTGTGTTTCATCGCTCCACCTCCTTGCTTTATATGAGAGAAATTCACTACTTGAATAGACATTTCTACGCTTCTATAATAGACAAAATCAGCTATTATAGCTAGGTTAACAATAATTATTTATTAAACAATGAAAAATAAGCTAATTTTCTATGAGTTATCCCCGTCTGATTTCTTCATACTAAAAAAGCAACGCAAAACAATTTTGTTTTACGTTGCTTTTGCTTGTTCTGGCTAAATTATTTTCTACAACGTTAATTATTCGCTGTATAAATCTCTAACTGGTGTCATGATGATGCGATTCAAGTCATTGATGATCGTGCTGAATTGTTGTTCTTTTTGCATCAAATCATTGATCACTTCTTCTGTTTGAATTTTCATTGCCATTTCTTGCGCTTTCATTGCATCTTCATCGCTAAATTCTTGCCCGCTCATTTGTTTTTCTTGCAATTCGATTTGCATCGCTTGGAAATCTTTGAATAGACGATGTGCTTCTTCATTTGCTTTAACTTTTGCATAGGCTTCTTCTAAAGCTTTGAATTCTTGCAATTCGCGAATCTCGCGTTCGATTTGATTTGCGCTATCATAAATATTTGACATAGTTAGCCTCTTTTCTATAGATCGTTTAGTTTTATTGTACCATTTGTTTATCGTTTTTCATAGGATTACTGTCCTTGATATTTCCGCCAGAGATCTTTCGCAGCTTCACCTAAACCTCTTACGCCTTCTTTTACCATATCACCGATATTTTTCAGCCCATCTTTAGCTTGTTCCCCGTATTTATTCAGATTTTCTTTCCATTGTTCTGAGTTCTCATTGGTTTGCGTATTATTATTGACTTGATCAGCAGGGACTACTTTTCCGCCAGTAGCATATGCATCTGCTACAGGGAAAGGCTCTTGCTCGGTATAAGGAAGAATGCCTTCTGCGGCCGATTTGAAGACTTTACCAACCACATTCCCACTTGTTCCTGCTAAATAATGCAATTCACTAGATTCTTCATATCCCATCCAAGTTGAAATCACGACATTAGGCGTATAGCCAACAATCCATTGGTCGTTAGCTTTGGTAGGATCAAAATTGGTTTCAGTCGTTCCTGTTTTCCCTGCGACTGTGTAACCAGCCGGTTTAGCTGCAACGGCTGTCCCATTAGAAAAAGTCCCAAGCAGCATTGAAGTCATTTGATTAGCCGTTTCTTCTGAAATGACTTGTTTAGGTTTTTCATTGGTCTTATCAACAATTACTGCACCCGTTGAATCCACGATTTTAGTAATCAGATGTGGTTTGTACATTTTACCAGCGTTAGCAAATGCACTGTAAGCTCCAGCCATCGTTAACGGCGAAACTCCCTTAGCTAAACCACCTAATGCTAAACCATAATACTTATCTGATTTCGATAGAGGCAATCCAAATTCTTCTGCTTTATCATAACCTTTTTGAAGACCGATTTCATGAAGCAACCATACAGCAGGAAGATTCAAACTTTCAGCAACTGCCTGATACATCGGTACTTCACCACGGTACGTTCCGTCGTAATTATGAGCTTTATAATAAGATAATGGTTCATCTTTCAAAATACTTGCTGGGGTGTATCCCGCTTCTAACGCTGGTGCATACACACTCAAAGGTTTGATCGTTGAGCCAGGAGAACGTTTCATTTGTGTTGCAAAACTGAATCCCCGGAAAACATGTTCCCCACGTCGCCCTACCAGCGCCTCAACACCACCAGTTTTAGGATCTAATGCGACTGATGCGGATTGAACCATTGCCCCATCCGCAGCATTTGCCGGAAATAGTGCATTGTTTTGATACGTTGTTTCTAATTGTTTTTGATAATTTTGATCAAGTGATGTATAGATTTTGTATCCTTTGTTCATCACATCTTCTTCATCTAAACCATAATCATTGACTGCTTCATCAATCACGGCATCAAAGTAATAAGGATAGCGATAGCCTGATTCCGAATTATCATACGTATCTTTCACGTATTGTTTGATATCCACTTTGCTTTCCGTTTGGTATTGTTGTTTCGTGATCTTGCCGTTTTCTTCCATGACACTCAATACGGTGTTTTTTCGATTGTTTGCATTTTCTAGATGATCGATCGGATTATAGATACCCGGACCTTTAAGCATCCCAGCTAACGTTGCCGCTTCTGCTAAATTAACCTGATTAGCATCTACCCCAAAGTATTTCCTTGAAGCATCTTGTACGCCCCATACCCCATTTCCAAAATAAGCATTGTTGAGATACATGGTCAAAATCTCTTCTTTGCTGTATTTCTTTTCAATTTCAATGGCTAAAAATAATTCTTTTGCTTTACGGTCAAAAGTTTGATCAAGTGTCAAATAAGCATTTTTAGCTAATTGTTGGGTAATTGTACTCCCACCTCCACCAGAAGTGCCACCTGAAAGGACCATCCGAACTGCTGCCCGAGCGATCCCTTTGATATCAAATCCATGATGCTGATAAAAATTGCGATCTTCGGTTGAGATAACCGCATTTTGGATATCTGGAGAGATTGCATTCAATTCCACATAAGTCCCTTTTTGAGCATAAAGGGTGCCTGCTTCTTCATTCTTTTTATCATAGATAACGGTAGACTGACTTAGCCCCGATTTTAATGTGGAGACATTTGCCTGTTTTGCTAAAATAAAAAGATAGATACTGACGATCAATACACAGATCAAGCCAATCAATAGGATCAGTTTATTGATATGATACTTTTTCCATATACGTTTTCGCCATCGATGGAATCGCCCTAAATAAGGTTTAATCCAATGCCAAAAACTGATCAAAGCAGCTTTTATTTTACTTAAAATGCTTTGAAAATCCATTTATTCTTCTCCTGTCTATTTGATTGAATCGCCTTATTCTACCACAGGTACGTTCTTCATTCTTCCTGCTTGAGATGTAGGCAAACTGTTTTTTTAAGTTTTGACGATAGTTTAGCATAAGAAGTATCAGAAATTAGTCACTTTTTTCTTAAATAAGTTTTAAAAATGGTACAATAGAGCTGCATTTTTGCTAAAAGGAGTATTTTTATGGAAATCACGATCACGTTACCTGACACTCAGCCAACAACCACCATTCGAGAATTATTAGAACAAGAATGGCTCGTTCCAAGAAAAGTCCGCCACTTTTTACGTATAAGAAAAAATGTGTGGATCAATCAAGAACCTGCCTTATTTCATTTTGAAGTCCACGCTGGTGACCATATTACGTTACGTTTTGAAGAAACCGATTATCAATACCAAGAAGTCCAATTGGGTAAAGCTTCCTTCGTCCAACCATTATATGAAGACGATCATTTACTCATTGTCAATAAACCCGCCGGCATGAAAACTCATCCGAATGAACCAACCGAAAATGATACTTTATTGAATCACTTAGCTGCGTATTTAAAGAAAAAAGAGCAACGTCCTTATGTCGTGCATCGATTGGACAAAGAAACAAGTGGTGCAATTTTATTTGCTAAAAATCCCTTTGTTTTACCTATCCTAGGCAGAATGTTGGAACAAAAGAAGATTTATCGACGATACCAAGCACTTGTCTGGGGAACAATCAAAGAGGATTTGATTTTGAAAGACAAAATCGGTCGTGATCGTCACGATCGCAGAAAACGGGTGGTAGATCCTTATAAAGGTCAAACGGCTCTCACACATGTTTCCGTTGATCAAGTAGTGAATGGTCAGACTCAGGTTTACTGTGTCTTGGAAACCGGACGTACCCATCAAATCAGGGTCCATCTCTCTCACATTGGTCATCCCATTGTCGGTGATCCACTTTACCAAACACGGCCTGCGAACCGTCTCATGCTCCATGCGTTAGAATTACACATGTCTCATCCTTTCACGCAAGAAACCATTGTAGCAAAAGCCCTCCCTGGTTTATGGTAAAGACACTATTGTAAGGAGCAATCCACTACTGATCACAATCAAAAAACGGCTAGGGACACACCTCTAGCCGTTTTTTATTACTATATATAGAATATATACACCTTATTGTTTACCATGTTCTTTTTCTGCTAAAAGCAAGCTGCCAATAATTCCACTCTCATTCGGCAGACCCCAGCGTACAATGTATTCATCTACTTGTGGCGTTTCCATGTACCCACCCATTAACTCAACGAATTGTTGTCGAATTTTATGCAACAAATGGTCTTGGTTCATCACTCCGCCACCTAAAATGATTTTTTCAGGAGCTAACGTCAACGTATAATTGATCAATGCTTGAGCAATATAATAGGCTTGGATGTCCCATATTGGATGATCTTGAGGAAGTTCTTGGCCTTTGATTCCAGTTCGTGCCTCAATTGAAGGTCCAGCCGCTAATCCCTCCAAACAATCTTTGTGGTAAGGACATGTTCCTTCATAGGTATCCTCTGGATGACGTTTTACCCAGATATGCCCCATTTCTGGGTGGGCAAGTCCAGAAAAGATATCTCCTTCAAGGACCACACCGGCACCGATCCCTGTACCGACAGTCAAATAAATACAACTCTTTTTCCCTTGTGCGGCTCCTTTTAGCAATTCGCCGTAAGCTGCTGCATTCACATCTGTCGTCCAAGCCATCGGAATCCCGTAACGTTCTTGGATGCTGCCTAAAAAATTGTAGTTTCCCCATCCAGGTTTAGGTGTTGCTAAAACATACCCATAATTATCGGCATTTTTATCAATACCGATCGGACCAAACGAACCGATCCCTAACGCCTCTAGTTCATATTGATCAAAAAAATCAAATACTTACTTTAGTGTTTCTTCAGGTGTAGTTGTAGGAATACTTACTCTTTCTACGATAACGCCTTCATTTGAAACGGCACAGATGAATTTTGTTCCCCCTGCTTCTATTCCACCATACATTGCTTATTCCTCCTCGAATCCGATTGTCCGAATTTCATAAGGTCTAACGGTCGGAGCAATCGTTTGCTCAACTGTTTCTTCTAGCAGATTCAATAATTCCCCTTGTTTCCCATTTTTAGTGATTTGTAATGGTGAATCAAGACCGGACAGATTAAACCCACGCACCACTACTTTATCACTAAATTTACTTCGTTTCAAAGCAGTAATTGCAAACGTTTCCCCTTCGCAAGTTAAATAGCTGTTTTCAGCTGGCAAGGTTCCTGTTTGAATCGCCATTTGCGTGGTAGAAAAAGGAATCTGTGCGCTATAAGCATGATGGTAACTAGCAAATTTTTCTTCTGGCTGATGCACTTCGATACTGTAGTTAAAGCAATGTACCCCATGACATTGGGCTTCTGGTGTTGGAAAATATCCCCAATCTCCTAATTCCCCTACACAACGTAGTAAAGTCACCGCAATCACACTGTCATCGATTACTTCATATTCATTTAATCCATAATTGCCAACTGTTACTCCATAATCGTTTCCTTCTAAATGAACGAACGCTTGTTGATGCTGTGGATTTGTTGGATTTTCCCAACTACTTGATACATCATTGGGACGGGTAACCACTTCAAAAATACTATCAGCTTGATGTTGTTTCACATGTAACTTTGTTGGGAACAACACACGTAAGCGATGATCATCCATTTGATTATTCACTTTTGTTTCAAAGTCGATTTTTTTGCTATCTTTTCTTAAAGTGATAACAGTTGTTACTTCTAACACACGCTTTTCTTTTGAACGACCTGCTTTACGGTGACGAAACTCAATGACCATCTGTTGTTCTTTTGCTAAACGTTCATCAGCAGCTACTGGGATCAATAATTCCTGGGTAACTTTTACTTGTGCTAATTCACTCGTATCAGTTACGACTTCTACGGTACTTTGATCAATTTCCTTTGATAAAATAGGTTGGTCATTTTCAGGCTGTTTGAAGATATATTCATTTCCAATATCCCCAACATCTTCGAATGTCAATAATTCATCTAGTTGTTTGCCCGTTGATTTGTCTTTCAACGTCAAGGTGCCATTCGATTTGATCTCTAGCCGAACTTGTTGATTTTCTAATACTCGTCCATCGTTTTGGATCATCGTCTCTTTTTCTTCTTTAGCTTTTCCTTCTATTAATACATACGTGTTCCAAGAAAAAGCTGGCATTTCGCTCACTGGTAAAGTGACCGTGATTTTTCTCGCCATGTAAGGAATCCTAAACCGATCTTTTGGCAGATCATAATCAAACGTCACAAATGTTTCTGATAGTGATGCAGGGACTTCTTCACCATTGGATGTTTCTACATGATAGCTTTTTGGTGGTTGCTTTTCTAATTCTTCATATAATTTCTCAGGTATTCCTTCTGCAAAACATTTTCTTTCTAACTCAATCGTTATTTCTGCTTCACCAGTCTTTGCTGATCCAGCCGTGTTCATAACTAAGAAAGGATAGCTTTTTGCTGGTAAGCTGCTAGTGTCGATCGCTTGGGCAAGTTGTTTGATCGCTTCTTCTGCTAAATACTTCCCTACTTCATCTGCTTTTTCAAAACGTGTCATCATTTCTCGATGGACAGAATCAACCGAACACCCGCAAATACTGTCATGTGGATGATTTTGCATCAACGTTTTCCACGCATAATCTAATTGATCATGGGGGTATTTACCAGTAACTTCATAAGCCATCGTTGCTAATGGCTCAGCAATATTTTCAATTTGTCTTTGAACTTTAGTATTCCATTGTTTTAAATAGACACGTGCTGAAGCAGTATTCGCTAACGTATACCAGCCATCTGTTTCCTGACTGGTCAACTCTCCCTCAACGGAACCAAGTTCTTCTGGCAAGTCCTTTTGCACCGCTGCAAGATAATCGACAAAATTGGAATGGATAAATTCATACTCTGGATATAATTCATTCGCTAATTTGATTGCTGCTGTTACATCCTTTTGAACCGGTTGATGATCCACTCCATTCATCATCAACAGATGATCGGTTGATGCGTATTGCTCTGCATCTGCCAGTTTTTGGTCCCAAAAGGCTCTTGCTTTCTCTTTTTCAGCCGGGATCTCATTTCCATTACTGTACCAATTGGCAAACAGTAACCCAAAGATTTCTGTGCTATCTGGTCCTTTCCACCACATTTCAGAATATTGAGAAGAATAATTTTCTGCTTCCAAGACTTGATTATCAAAGCCAATTGGTTTTACGCCTCGTCCAAAAGCAGCAGCTGAAAGTCCTGCTTGTTTCATCATTTGTGGTGTTTGCCCCATATTTCCAAAAGTATCCGGGAAATAACCGAGCATCACAGGCGTTCCCCACTTCTTACTTTCTTCCATTCCAATCAACATATTACGGACATTCGCTTCTGAACTGATCAAGAAATCATCTTGTAAAATATAAAAAGGACCGATCCTTAATTTCCCCGCATCAATTGCTCGTTGCACCGCTTCTTTCTTTTCTGGACGTACTTGTAAATAATCATCTAAAATAATCGTTTGTCCATCTAAATGGAAACTATTGAAATCTGGATCGGTTTCAAATAATTCCAAAAGATCATCCATCAATTCGACTAAACGCATATGATGCTGTTCATAAGCCATGTACCATTCACGATCCCAATGACTGTGTGAAATGATATATACTTTCTTTTTCATTTTATTCCTCCTATTTCGCTACTCGAATATCAAAGTAATCCATCACTAATTCACAAAACATCATGTTCGCCCAAGAGAACCATTCTCTGGTGTAGTTGTTTGGATCATCGACATCAAACCCCTCGTGCATCAAATGTGTACCAGCATCTGTCGCAACTAATAAGTCTAAAATCCGCTTTTTCTCTTCTTTATCTTCAGTGGTCATCCCTTCCATCGCTAATGCAATCGGCCAGATGTAATTTTCTGGAGTGTGAGATGATCCGATCCCTTTTGCATATTTCCCTTCATAGAAGTAAGGGTTCTCTTTACTTAGTAACGTTTTTCTCGTTGCCAAATATTGTTCATCTGTGGTAGAACAGTAACCTAAATACGGAGCAGCAATCAAATTAGGTACATTACTGTCATCCATAATAGAAGCGTTTCCTAATCCATCAACTTCATAAGCATAGATGGTTTCTCCTTGTTGGTTTTTAGTCAACGCATAGTCTTCGATTCCTTTTTGGATATCTTCTTTTAAACGTTTGGCTTCTTCAAGGATTGCTTTACTACTTGTTTCTTCCGTGAGAATGTTCGTAAAGATTTCTTCAATATAACCCAGCACTACTACAGCAAACATATTTGAAGGAACGAGGTAGCCATATTGACACGCATCATCGCTTGGACGAAAACCAGACCAAGTCATTCCAGTTGGTGCAACTGTACTTCCACGCCCGTCGTTGACTAAGGTATCTTCTTTCCTCGTCGTATCTCTTTCGAAAGTATAAGGAGATTGATTGTGATCTTGTTCGGTTTTGAAGACATGTAAGGCTTTTTTGATTCCTTCAACAAACGAATCATTCAATTGGTCCGTTCGACCAGTGTTCTTATATAATAAGTAAGCTAATTGGATAGGATAACATAAGGAATCGATTTCATATTTACGCTCCCAGATCCAATCATTCATTTCAGTATGGTCACTTTGATGCCCCGCTCCATTTGCTTCTTCATTGAATGCGTTTGCGTATGGATCGATGTTGATATATTCAAATTGTTTTTTGACAAGCCCACTAATCATCGAAGCTAAGTCTTCATCTTCTTTTGCAATGACTAAATATGGACGGACTTGAGCGGTGGAGTCACGCAACCACATCGCTGGAATATCACCAGTTAATAAGAAAGTCGTCCCGTCTTCATGTCTTTTGACTGTCGTTAACAATGTATTAGCAAAGGCAGCAGAGAAATTCGTTGCCCAATCTGCATGCTCTCCCCCACATTTTGCAGTAATTTCATCCATAAACTGTTGAACTGACTTTGGTATATCTTTATATGCCATTTATTTTCCTCTTTTCTTTATTGATATATCATAAGAGGATTATACCTCGTCGCTTCGCAATTGTCTACGCTTTCAAAATGAGATTTTTCTTATTTACTTTTAGTGGTTTTATGCTATGATCTTTATATGATATATCTTATAAGAAGGTGCTTTTATGAATCAACCACTATACCAACAAATCTTTCATGACTTACAACAAGCAATTGCTGATGGCTCGTTACCTGTTGACAGCCAGGTACCTACCGAAAAGGAATTGTCCGCCAAGTATCAAGTGAGTCGAATCACTTCTAAACGTGCATTAACTGAATTAGAACAATTAGGTCTGATTTATCGTGTCAGAGGAAAAGGCAGTTTTGTCAAAGCAACGACTAGTGATCTTAATAGAAACGATGTGATTAAAAATAGTCGCATCCTGTTCCTACTTCCCTTTTTATCTGACCTTTCTGTCGGAGATTTTACAAAAGGACTAAATCCAGTGATGCAAGAAAATCAGTTAGAAGTCATGATGACGACTGTTGATTTTCTTGCAAACAAAACGGCGAAGGAAATCATGCAAGAATTTGACGGAATGATTTATTATGCGTTTGCGACCGATCAACATCTGGATCTGCTCTTTGAATTATCATTGAAACAATTCCCAGTTGTTGTTTTAGATAAAAAAATCTATGAACTTCCTTTTCCAACTGTCCTTTCAGATAATTTCCAAGGTGGTTCTTTGGCTACGGCTCATTTGATTTCAAAAGGGCATAAAAAGATTGCCTATCTTTTTGGTGAACAGGCGCATCCACAATCTGTCCGACAACGATACTTGGGTTACCTGGAAGCTTTGGACAAAGCCAATTTGCCGTTTCATACAACTTTAGATGCAAAAGGCACTACGATTGAAACGTTACTGACCTACATCAATGAACATCAGGTCACTGCGTTTGTCTGCGAAAACGATCTGGTAGCTATTCAAACGATGAATCATTTAAAACAACAAGGCTATCGTATCCCAGATGATTTTTCGATCGTTGGATTCGATGATATCCAAGCAGCCGCTTTAGTTGATCCACCATTAACAACGATTGCTCAAGATTTCCACCAACTAGGAGAACTTGCAGGAAATGCTTTGATCACTTGGCTCAAAACAAATGACATTCCCGAAGATACGAGCCAACCAGTCTCATTTATTAAACGACACTCAACAAAGGAGATTTAACATGAACATTCAACAGATTGATACTCGTCACGGTACAGCCAATCAAGCGAACTTCTCAAATGGGAACTGCCAGCCTTATACTGGTGTTCCTTTTGGGATGAATTACTTTTCCCCACAGACAACTGATCAAAAAGGTAGCTGGTGGTTCCATCCTGACGATCATACCTTCCAAGGCTACCGTTTGACTCATCAGCCAAGTCCATGGATGGGTGACTTCAGCTATTTTGTCTTCACTCCGATCAATGGGTTATTACCTGAAAATACCCTGTTCCATGCACAAAGTTCGTATCGTCCAGAAGAAAGCACATTCTGTCCGACTCATTTAACAATCAACCAATTACGTGATAGTATTCGCTCCACGTTGATCCCTAGCATGTACGGTGGTGTCCTAACCATTGATTACCACAAAAATGAGAGCGGTTTACTTTTGTCGTTTCCTGGTAAACATCAATTAGTTCTAAAAGATCCCTATACGATTGAAGGACAAGTCACTCATTTTTCAGGCGCCGAAGATCCTGATTTTACGTTCTATTTTGTCTTACATTTTGAACAGCCAATCCAATCAAAGGAATTGTCACAGTTAGCAGCCGATGACGCTGGGTCGGTTCCGATTTATTTTGGCGACGTAAAAAAACAAGTCATTCGTTTCGGTACTTCCTTCATCAGTTCTGAACAAGCTTCATTTAATCTAGAACAAGAGTTACATCAAACGCCTGATGACTATTTGCTGAATAGTTCACAACAATGGCAAAACTATTTTGACCGAATCAAAGTCGAGCATCATGATCCGCAACAGTTACGGACGTTTTACCACAATCTCTACCGTGTATTTTTATTCCCACAAACGTTCTATGAAATCGACTCGACCGGACAAAAAATCCATTATGATACCACTAGTCGAAGTGTAAAACCAGGTGTACTTTATACCAATAATGGTTTTTGGGATACTTATAAAACAGTGTATCCACTTTACTCTTTGATTGCTGTCGAAAAATATGAAGAGATGCTTGAAGGCTTTTTGAACAGCTATCGTGAAACTGGCTTTTTACCAAAATGGCTTTCGCCAGATGAGCGTGGACTCATGCCAGGAACATTGATTGATGCAGTGATCGCTGATGCCTCGGTTAAAGGAATCCGTAAAGATTTAATGGCTGAATTTCTCGAAGCAATGAAAAAAGGTGCTACGATCCAAAGTGAAAAACAAAATTACGGACGTCAAGGAACGACTGATTATCTAAAATATGGTTATGTACCAAATACTTACCACGAATCAATCAACCACACCCTTGATTACGCTTATAGTGACTTTTGTATCAGCCAAGTAGCCACCGATTTGAATGAAGCAGCAACCGCACAACACTATCAAAAGCAATCTTTCAATTATCAAAATGTCTTTGATCCGGAAACCGGCTTCATGCGTTCCAAAGATCCCGAAGGAAGATTCCGTACTCCGTTTTCTTCCACACGTTGGGGTCAGGATTATGCAGAAGGTAGCGCTTGGCAAAGTAGTTTTGCTGTTTACCATGATTTTGCTGGTTTGATCAATGCTCACGGTGGACCAGATCAATTTGAAGAAAAACTGATTGAATTATGTAACCAAGCACCGACTTTTGAAGTTGGCGGTTATGGTTTTGAGATCCATGAAATGAGCGAAATGGCAGCGATCGAGTTTGGACAAGTTGCCATCTCCAATCAACCAAGCTTCCACTATCCTTATTTATTTAGTTATATTGGTAAACCCGAAATGGCTCAACCATTGATTAAACAATTGCTGACACAAACATTCGATGATACCCCGACCGGTTATCCAGGAGATGAAGACAATGGGAGCATGGCAGGTTGGTATATCTTTAATAGTTTAGGCTTTTATCCTGTCACGCCAGGAACAGGTGAATATGTCATCGGGATGCCTTTAGTCGACAAAGCTGTGCTTACGTTGTCTAATGGTGAACATTTAACAATCGAAGCGAGCCCTAATCACCCACAACAACAATTCATCCATGAGATCACAAGAAACGAAACTAGCTATCGTAAACTCTTCTTTACACATGAAGACTTGTTGACTGGTGGCACGATTGCTTATCAGTTGGGGATTGTTCCTAATCCTACAAAACACGACGCTGAAGACTTCCCTTTTTCTTTGACCAAATAAACAAGCTGACTTATTTGGTTGTTCTATAAGACAAAACACCTTCTTTGAATTTCTTAGTCTCAAAGAAGGTGTTTTGATAGATTTAGAATGAATTTTTCGATAAGATTATTTTTTATTTTTTTTCTTTTGACTATTTCCTTTTTTTACTAGTTGTTCAGTAACTTTGGCTAGCGTATCAGTGACCTCTGTTTTGACTTTAGTACCTGTTTCTTTCATGCTTGTATTTATTTTTATTGATGACTTCAATTGTTTTATTTTCAAAGAAGAGAACTTGTTGCCGATTACTTCTGTCTTTTCATTCGTAAATTCTACTGTCTTTTTTAACGCTCGTTTACTCACGTTCGTTATCCTATTTTTTTCTTTTTTACAATATGCACATAGTTTTTTAGGTTCAGATATTTCTCGTCCACAATTTGTACATTTATACATTGCTTTCCCCCCATTAGTCCGTTACATATCCACTTAAAATATACTCAGGATCCGCTTCGATCATATCAGAGATAGTATGAATCAACGTATGAATATCATCAATTGCTTCTGTTATTGGATTGGTTGATTTTTGAAAATACTCATCTAATTTTAACGCCATTTCTCTAGTCAAAATGCTTTCCAAATCTTTTTTATGGAGATTTAAGCTATAGTTCAAAGCAACATATTCATCTAAATCTGAAAGGCAATTTACTTGGATATTAAAACTCTCATTTATAAATAAAATATTTTGCAAAATATCATTTGCTGACTTTTCTTTATCACCAAATTTCATACGGTTTTTTCGGTAACTGATTACCTTTCCTTCTAACTGTTTTAACAATTGATATTTCACAGTAGTGATATCATTTAGCACATTAACTAATAACTGTTTTTTTATTTGAGGATCTTTTATTAACACTGATTGTTCATATTTCTCTTTAGCAGAAACTACACCTGCATAACGATCATTTTCAAAATTTTTGATTACTTCGTCTATTTTCAAATTAAGATCATCTAATTTGTCTTCGATTTTTTTAAGTTCTAACATGACTCCTACTACTATTGCTGCAGGACCCAAAGCTGAACAAACGCTTGTTCCATTTTTTAATGTCAAATTTTTAACAAATTCGCCACTTTTTTTATCAGCAATCTGTGCATATACTCCATCTTTCCCAGAGACAAAACGATACGTTCCATTTTTTAGTCCCTTTAATATTTCCGGTGGAATATCTAATACGTATTCTCCTTTATTTATAATTTCCATGACGGTACCACTCGTCACTATTGCCCCATTTAAATGTTTAACAATCTTTTCTGAAAAATGTAATTCCTTCACTTTTTCTACCAATTGGTTTTTTGGAACTCTGATACCCGCTTGCATTATCTCCATATTACGCCCCTCCATTATATTCAAAAACATTATACCGCTTAATGAAAAATAAATACTATCAATATTACTAAATAATGCTACTAAGAAGCAAAAAAATACCTACACTGATCTATATCCACAAAAAATTTCGTTTTTTATATTAAAAAAGCCTGAACTTTTAATCTCCTTCGAAAAAAGGAATTAAAAATTCAAGCTTTTTTTATTTGACATGATTTGTCTCACTATCAAAGGAGCAGGCTCAGCCAAAAAATCAGCCGTTTCACTAGCCTAAGAATTCAAACACATCTGCTCGATCATATAGTTTCAATACTTTCTCACATAAAAACTGAGTGAACAATGCTGCCGCAACTGGGACGACTAACCAGCTCAAAACAACAAGAGCCGGATTTAGACCTGCATCTAAAGAAGCTAAAGGACCAACTAAGCCAACGATCCCAAAACCAGCCGAGGCAGGGGTTCCTGAAATAGACAACAAAGCAACTGGAATAGCTGTAATCACTGCACTGATCAGACAAGGAACGAGAATAACCGGTCTGCGAAACAGATTAGGCATCATCATCTTCATCGCTCCTAACGTAATGGCGATCGTCACTCCTGATTTATTGACTTTCCACGAGTTCACGATCAAAACGAAAGTCGTTGCTGCGACACCCATTGCTGCCGCTCCTGCTGAAACACCATCTAGTTGGATCGCCACTCCGATTGCTACGGTGGAAATCGGTGAAATGATCAAGAAGGCAAAAGAACAGCCAATCAAGATCGACATCAGTAAAGGTTGTAGTGTCGTGAAATTATTGATAACCGTTCCGATAGCTGAGGTAATATCTGTCACATAAGGATAGAGATAAAACCCGATCACTCCTGCGCCGACACCAACAACGATCGGAGTCAACACAATCGCTACCGAACCAAATCGTTCACCAATCAGATAAATCAGCCCAACTGCGATAGAAGCAGTGATCATCGTATTGATGATATCGCCTGTGCCAGCACCAACATACACACCTGTTTCACCAAGCTCAGGAGTAAACTTCACCACCCCTGACCCGACAAATGCGGCACCAGCCACCACCATCATCTTCATCGGTGCAAAACCAAATTGCAAAGCAATTAATCCACCGATAATCAACGGTGTCGCTAATTGGAAGATGACCGCCATTTGAGCAACAGCCATCGCAAAAGAAGAACCACTAAAGTATCTTAAAATCGCCCCTAATACTGCGTTAGGAATCAATCCGATGATAATCCCCGTTGCTGTACCAGCTAGTACTTTGTTCAGAAAAATCTTTGGTGACATGCTTTGTGTCTATTCCATCAATTATCCCCCTTTATTTTACCTGCAAGCTATCTTCTTTCGCATGGATCAATTCTGTTAAGAAGTCACAATAAGGTGTTGCAATACCATATTTCTTCCCTTTTCTTGAAACCGCACCGTTGATGTAGTCGATTTCCGTCAAGCGGTGATTCTTGATCAAATCTTGATACATGGATGGATAATGTAATCCGATCGTTTCTGGATCGAAACAAGATTCACAATGAGCGATCACTTCTGGGATATCTAAGTGGATATTTTCAGCTTCTGCCACTGCCGCAAATTCACGAACAATCGTTTCCACCATCTTATGCGCAGTCGAAGTTTGACCTAACCCTGCCATGTTCACATCCAAAATCGTGCATAATCCATTCATCGTGCCATTCACACAAGCTTTACGGTAAATGGAATAATGGATGTTATCAGAGAATTTCGCATGTAAGCCTGATTCTGATAATTTTTCAGCTAGTGCTTTCGCTTGTTCTTCTTTGCCTTCTCCAAGATTTTGCAGCTCAATTGAACCACTTCCAAACAGTTTGACTTTTCCAGGTCCTTCTAAGCCCGCCGTCCACATGGTGTTACCAATATAAATGTTTGCCATTGGAACAAATTTTTCAATGATATCTTCATGTCCGATACCATTCAATAAGCATAATACTTCCGTTTCTTCTTTGATCAATGGACGGATATCTGTTAGCATTTTTTCTAATTGCATCGCTTTAGTAAATAAGATGATCAAATCTACCTGATCTTCTTCGCCTACTTCTGATTGAAGAACGACTGGTAACTTCTCAACTACTTCTTCGCCATTGAAATCTGCTTTTAACCCATGCTCTTTGATTTGTTGAACATGATCTGCCCAACCGTCGATCAATAGTACTTCGTTTCCACCTTGATGTAACATCAGACCGAAACGACTTCCCATCGCTCCAGCTCCTGCAATTGCAATTTTCATGTTTTATTCCTCCCTTTTGCCTTACATTATACCTATCTAAGATTTATTACACAATTTTATTCTATAGGTTGCCCTTCTTTTTCCACCACTTTACGTGAAATCAGCTTGCCTAAGAGAAAAACGGGCAATCCTAAACTTCTCCGTTCAATTGGAAGTTAGCAGAAAGATGTTTTAAATTACTTCCTTCCATCACTGCAAGCACAAAAAAACAAAGTAACCAAAAATCACTAGAAAGCTTTCGGCTACTTTGACAATAATCGATTAGCAGTGATCCCTAAGACAAAAGCGAGCTTTCCTATCATGCAAGAATAAAACCAACGCCCTCAACATTCACGGATCATTCTTCCGTTTCGACCAACATTTTCATTTTTAAGATGAATTCTGTAAAATTTTCTGCACCCGCTAACAATCGCACATTGATCGGATCAGAAACGATTTCGATAAACATTTCAAAAAAATCATTAAATTCTTTGGCTTCATCTTGTGAAATCGCAACTAAAGCCACGATCTGAACAGGATATTCGTCCCATTTGAGAGTTTCTTGCAAGGTCATAATCGAAAGGGCACTTTTTTTCGCCTGTTGTTCCAACGAGTGGGGTACTGCGATACCTGATGGGAAACTGGTCGATGACATCGCTTCTCGTTTTTCCATCCTCTGGGAAAATTCTTCCTCCACATACCCTGTCACTAACAATCGATCAAACAATTTTTCCCGAATCATTTTAGGTGTCTGATCGGTCGGGTCAAATTGATTAAAATAGAGATCTTCAATAATAAACCGATCAATCAAATGAAACATCTGTTTTCGCCAATTACTTTTTCGCTTGGCAGTCACCCGTTTTTGGATCTTTGCAAAATCTTTGCGCGTCAAAATAGGATGGACATATACTGCGCCATTGATTTCAGTCACTCTGTCACGGTCAGAAGAGACATACACGTCATTTTCTTGTACGCTTACCTCATGATGATCAACCGCCACGATCTCCACATCTTCCCCTAGCATACTACGAATATTTTGAACGTTTGTTTCTTCAAAATCATGGTAATTGTTGTGATCAACTAGCACTCGCAACTTTGGTCTTTTTTCTTTTTTGCTTTCTAAGTAAGCCCCGATGTGTAAAGCGATAAAAGAAATCTCATCCTCATTAAACCAAATCGCTAATTTTTCCTGTACCAACATCGACAAGTAAACCGCAATGTCATACGTTAACGGATAGGCTGTTTTAATATCTAAAAGGCTGCTATTCCGGGTGAACCGTTCATATTGAGAGCGATCATAAAGATTTTGCAGATGGATAGCTAATTTATTGAAAAAAGCTTCATCTTGTAAATCAATCAAATAGGTTTCTTTGACTTTCTCTAAAACTTCATTTAGTGTTTCGATCACTCGAGCTTCAACAATTTTGGACAAGGCTAGCTCTTTGCGATTCGTAAGATATTCATTTTGTAATCCAATAAAAAGTAAAGATAACTGCTTGACTTCAGCATCAGAAAAATGAATGTGATAAGTATTTGAAAGAAGTTCAGTAATCTCCACACACAATTGAAATTCCGTTGCATCATTTCTTAATGGAAAGTCCTTCACGCTTTTCAGATCATTTCCTTGGCGAATCCGTTCAATACTAATCGCAAAATGAAGCACAATATTGTTCATCGAATAACGATTGATTTTGATTTTATGTGAAGCCAAGACATCATGGATGGTTCGCTCTAGATCAATAAGCGAAAGCGTACCAATCATATCTTGGACATGGTACTTTAGTTTTTCCTGGTAATCGCCTTCCTCATACAGTAATGAAATCATGTAACGCCTTTTATCACTTTCTGATCCTTCTAAATAAATTTGATTGGCTTTGATCGTTAATTTCAATTGTTTGTTTTGAATCTCGTTACGTAAAAGCTGGATGTCATTTTTTAACGTTGACTCAGAGAAAAACATCGTGTCTGCCAAATCATAGAGATCAATGCCATGATTGCTTTTTAACAACGTCAAAAACAACTGTGATTGCCGGTCATTCGTTGTTTGGATCACTTGCTTATCCTGGGTAGGTTGTTTGATCCGATACCCTTGATTACTAGAAATAATTTGTTGCTCTGTCTCATTGATCTTTGTGATTTGATTACGAATGGTTCGAGTCGTACAGTTACAAAATGTTGCTAGTTCCGTCGCAGTGACCCAATGCTGCTGTCGTTTTGCAAGATATGCGATAATCTCTCTTTGCCTTTTCGTTGCCACTTTCTATCTCCCCCACACATGTGTTGCTATCCATTGATTTGCCACACTATCTCAAAAAAAGGTGGATACGAAGATCCATGTCTCGCATCACACCTATTCTTTAAACTGGCGACTTTACAAATTTTCTCCATTCGATTCAATCACATTTTTGTACCAGTAAAAACTATCTTTTTTAATTCGATCACCACTACCTTTTCCTTCATTATCCAGATCCACATAGATAAATCCATAACGTTTTTCCATTTGAGCAGATGAACAGCTGATAATGTCAATCGGCCCCCATGCACAATAAGCAATCACATTGACTCCATCATACATCGCACGTTTCATTTCTTCAATGTGACTAGCCAGATAATCGATCCGATAATCATCATGAATCTTGCCGTTTTCCAACTGGTCATACATTCCAAAGCCATTTTCTGCAATAATAATCGCTTTACCATAACGATCCCAATATTGCGACAGTGAATGATACAACCCTTTAGGATCCACTGCCCACCCCCATGGATTAGCTTTCAAGTTCGGGTTAGGTGTCACCGATGCAGGGTTCAAATCGTTTTTCTTGGAGTCGACCATTTGCGAATAATAATAAGAAATAGCCAGATAATCCATCGTATTCGCTTGTAAAATGGCTTTGTCTTCTTCAGTGATCTCGAGGTGGATATTATTTTCAGCAAAATAATTCAACGCATACTGAGGATATTCCCCTCGAAATTGCACATCTGTATAGAAATACTCCATCCGATTACGACGTAAAGCCAAGATGATATCATCTGGATCGCAAGAAAATGGATAGGCGGTGCAATCTGCAACCATCGTTCCAATTTGCATTTCAGGGTTGAGCTTTTTCCCATATTCATAGATTTTAGCACTGGCAACGAACTGATTATGGATCGCTTGATAACTAGCTTCTTCGTAATGATCCACCGTATCATAAGGTATAGCAGTTGAATTGAATGGTTCAAATTGGATCAAGTTGATCTGATTGATGACGATCCAGTACTTCACTTTATCTTTGTAACGATCTAAAATTGTTTTTCCATATTTTACAAATAGATCGATCACTTTCCGATTATGCCAACCACCGTAGTTTAAAGTAATGTCTACTGGTGTTTCATAATGAAGCATCGTAATAATCGGCTCCATCCCTAACTCATGGATTTTATCAATCAATGCATCATAATAAGCCAAACCCGCTTCATTCGGTTCCGTTTCATCGCCCGTAGGAAAAATCCTCGACCAATCAATCGACGTCCGAAACGTTTTAAAGCCCATCTCTGCTAATAGCGCTAAATCTTCAGGATAGGTATGATAAAAATCGATCCCATGGCGTTTAGGATAATAGCCTTGTTCATCTGTCATATTCGCCTTCAACTGAGCCAAAGACATTCCTTTATGCTGCTCTTCCGCAATTTCTGCATTTGTTTTATCCGCATGGAAAACATGTAAATCAGCGAGACTGATGCCCTTACCATCAACTTGATACGCCCCTTCTGCTTGGTTGGCAGCAATCGCCCCTCCCCAAAGAAAATCTTTTGGCATTTTGTATTCTTTAAACATGGAATACCTCCTATTTAGTTAATTTTTTTGAAAAGTTCCGAAACAACCGCACCATATGTTCACCAATCAATATCTCACTTTGTGCTGTCATCAACGTATCTTGCGCATGACAGAACAACGTAGAATAGCGGATCTGCTCTCCTGAAGCTTCCATTTGTAACGTATCTGTTTGCAAGCCGTGAGCAATCACCACTTCTTTATGTGCCGATTGAATCAATTCTTCTGCTTCATCGAACGCCATTTCCTCCAGTGCATTCAGACCTTTTACCAGTAATTCACGAGCATTACCTGCATGGATCAAAATATTCATCGATAATTCGTTTAGGCTATCTGTTTCTTCCACAAACTGTTGTGACATACTACTACCTCCAATTATTGAACCGTTGAAGCTTGCATTGCTTTTGCTTGCGCCGCTTCTTGTTCTTCAGCAATTTTTTCTTGTTTTAATAATGAACTATCATATGCTTTAAAAAATGGTAAGAAGATAAACCATGTAATAACAAAGATCAACAGACAGACGATGACCGCACGGAAATCTTGAGTGGCTAAATAAGATGTAAATGGATATGGCATGTACCACAACAAGAATGATTGACTAGGAATATTCACGAAGCCCATATTCATCACCACATAAGAAATCGTTGGTACGATCAGTGCATTGATCCACATAGGAATCATCAAATAAGGATTAAAAGCAATCGGTGCCCCAAAAACCAACGGTTCATTAATATTAAAGATCGAAGGGATAAAGACCGCTTTACCAATCGCTTTTAATTGTGCTGATTTACTTAGCAGCAACATCATCACAGACAAGGCCAAGGTAGTCCCCACACCACCCATTGATGAAAAAGCATAACAAGTTTCTTGAGTAGCAATGTTCATTGCTTGTCCACCATTTGCAACAGCCTCAGCATTAGCAGCTAATCCAGCCATATATACAGGATAGATAGCCGGCATCATCACCCAACCTGAAATACCGAACGTATATAAAAAGACTGGGATAAAAACGGATAAGACAAAACCTGGGTAAGATTGCACGATTTTTGCCAATGGACTGAATGCCCAAACGACCACTTCAAAGAAGTCAACATTCATTTGTACCGTGATAAACCAACCAACGATCAAGATAAACGTAATCGGCAATAAACTATTAAACCACCCCACCACGAAATCAGGGATCGGTGTATCTTCATCGAAAAATGATCTTTTAGCAGCAAAATTCATCACACAGGCAACAAAAAGACCAGAAATAATCGCAAGAAACATGCCTGTAGCGCCAAACCGAGAAAGAATAAACGTAGCATTTCCTTCAGCAGATACTGTGGGAAATAGTAACATCATGAATAACACTAATCCGGTAGCACCTGAAATCAGCTTTTGACCGCTGTTTCCCTTTTTTTCCATGAGATAATAAGGAATCAAAAAAGAAACAATCAAACCAAACATCCCAAAAGAAAAATTACTAATCATTGAAAAATCAGGTAAACCTGCAAAAAGATTTTTTAGCAGAGAAACCACTGTGACTAATGAGCCAACAAAAACTAATGGCAAAGCCGCCATGATCGAATCTTGGATCGCCGAGACCCAAGGATTCTTGACAATTTTATTTACTTTTGGCGCAAATTTGTTCGTCATGAAGTCCATAATTTTATTCATCATTCGTTAGCCCTCCATACTTAAAATCAGATCTAGTGCCTTATCTCCATTTAAAGTGCCATAGGTTGCTTGTGGAATGACTGCTACTTTCACGTTCTTTCCTTCAATTTGTGCTTTGAGATCTGCCAACATATAAGACAAATGCGGACCAATCAACAGATAATTGATCTCATTGATCCGTTCATCCAATTGCGACTCACTAGCCGCTTTCACAGTTACCTCTTCCCCTCTTTTTTTCGCTGCTTTTCGAATAGCAGCCGCCATAAATCCACTAGAAGCACCAGAACCACAAATCAACAAAATATTTTTTGCCATCTTTACCATCTCCCCTTTTTTTCTTACACGTTTAGTGTAGCTACCAAGGTATGCGCTTTCAAACTTACTTTTTTCCTAGGTAGCGGAAATTAATTAACGTGAGGTTCTCTTTTAGCTATTATAGGGTATACTCCTCTTAGTTACTCCACCAGTTCTGTTGAAAAACGAATCCTGATAGTTAGGCTCATATCATCAGCTGGCTAACATTCCTGTGAATATCCCCGTACTTCACTAAAAAAGAAAAACATTCCCACAAAAAAAGAGAGCCGACCAGATTCATTCTGATCACGGCTCCCCCTCTATGCCATTTTTTGATTTATGCTTTGTTACCAACAACCTTGGTTTCAACCAATCATTCCTACCGTTACCTTAACCCAATGAAATCGGTTGAATATAATCTACCTGCCATTTTTGTTCTTTGTCTGAATAATTGAAATACCAGATCTGAGAAAAATATTGTCGCTGATGCTTGTACCCTGATAAGAGCAGGTTATTTTTTCGATCAATCGTATAATCATAGCAACTAAAATCAATTCGGATCGAGAAACTGTCTTCCTCTATTTGACGATAGTTCCCCAACTGTTGCAGGACGATTTTTTTAGTATGATTTTTAATACCCTCTTCTTGGTTCTTTTGTAAGACCTGTTGATGCTCCAAAAATAATTTTTTCGTATAATAGCGCGAGGCTTTTTCCATTTTTTCATGTTCCCAAGCGTTTTGAATCGCAAAGAAGCTGGTTTCGATCTCTGAAAGCAATCTTTTCTTCGCTTTCTTTTTCCCAGGCATACGAGAAAATAGCTCTCTGGTCACACTGTGCTGTTCTTTCTTCCTTTTAAATAAAGCAAACGCCGCAAAACTACCAACAGACGCCCCCATTAATACATAGTCCTCTACGTCACCGTATGAACTCGATCGATAATACCCTCGTGATCTTCCGATAATTGGTCGATCGTCATAAAAATGATGTCCGACCGAGCTACCACTAAAACTTCCGCCAGATCCACCGCTTCTCGTTGAGCCACCACCATGTCCACCTGCTACTGCAAAACCCTGTACTGGCAAAGCAAATAAAAAGAACAGACACAACAAACAAGCCAAATAATGTTTCTTCATGTTCCCCCACCCCATTCATCTTCTGTTAGCAACAATCTAACGCTGAAATCCCTCATTGCTACACTAGCTCAAACGGCAATTTCAGAAGCTACGTTATCAGTCCATTTATTTCATACGTTACTTTACAATAAATTGACTAGCAATAACTTAGTTATGAAAAAAAATTAATAAACGAACTAATGAATGTTGAATCTGGGGTTCTGCTTGTTAAGTGTTAATCAATGCATTAAAAGCAAGACTGCTAGATAATGATCTATTCAAATTCTGTATTAACCATTGACTGGGTGAAAAAGAATGCTTATAAGCGTAGAATCTCTGTCGAATCTGAAAGATTGCCTTATCCAATAATCATTGATGAAATTCACCATGAACTAAATAAGAATAAAAAAACACCTAGTGATCTCACTAGATGTTAACGAATCTTTCAGTTTTTTGTCCTAGTACGAATATTTATGTTACGCAATTTTTTTCGAAACGAAACATTTGCCGATTAAGAAACGAATAAAAACAAAAAGATAGCTTCCTAGACTGACAATAAAAGCAAGAATCATTGTAAAGGGATACTTAGAAGAAACTTCAATTACCGTTGTTCCTGCTTTTCCTTCAAATGTTGCTAATCCTTCATTGTTTTCAATCTTGGTATTTTGCCCATTCACTTTTGCTGTAGTTCCCCAGTAATCAAACACGGGTAACGTGATTTTTTTATCTTTAGCACCTTTGACTGTATAGACTATTTTGGAATCAGAAGCTTCATATGCTGCTGTTTGCCATTTATTGTCTACTCTTATTTCATGCTTTTGCACATGCTCCTTATATTTCATGGCTTCTAGTGGTGCATAGTCAAAGACCCCTCCAACACCTACAGTGATGTAACTACCTAGAGTGTCTTTATTCACCTCTAAATGGTCACCTAGTGTTGGCACTTTGTGATTATAATTGGCTTTAGTGGCTGCCGAAACAACAAACATGAAACAAACAATTGCTGCGATACTAAGTATTCTTTTTTTCTGACCAAATATCATCCTATTAAAAACAATGGATAAAATTAATGAGCCAAAAAGTACCTGAAACCCTAATATCCGCCAAGGAAATTGAAGCAATCGAACGGGTGTATTTTGCAATAGTGCCCATGGGACCAGCTTAGTTGATAATAACCAAGTAGCTACTGCAATCAGGTAAATCACTTTTTCCTTGCTCGTTAGCTTTTTAAAATACACAAGCGGAAGAATCAAGGAAACAATCCCGATAATTCCGATTGTAAAGGAGGCCAAATCATTATTCATGGCCCCAATCAAACTATCAGATACATTGATCGCTTGATTTTGCAGATCTGTTTTTCCTGGCTGATTGATGGATTGATACATGGTTTGCTTGAACATAGGATACCAAAAATAGGCTGTTAAAAGAATCGTCATTCCCACAGCTTTTGACATCTCCAACACCAAGCGAATGGTTTCTTCCTTATTTAGTTTATTCACAATCAGTTTGCCTATGATCATCATTCCAATGAAAAACGCACACATGAAAGTAGAGAGAACATGCGTATAAACAAGCAAACTCATACTGATTGCTAACGGTATCGCAGCCGTTGCTTTCTCATAGATCATTTTGTAAGCATAATACAAAACTACAGGCATAATCGTCAGTGCAATCGCTTCTGCAATCGCTGAACGATGGTAAATATCAATCGTTCGATAACTATAGAATGTATACAGACAGCTAAATAAAAAGGCAGCATCTACTCGCTTTAAAAATTTTTGACCATAATAAAACATCAATAGGATGGTACAAACATTCAACACCCATATGTATAAAATATAACTTACGATCAAATTATTGGTAATCCAATAAAAAATTACCGATGGAAAAAGGGTCAAGTAGGGGTAAAAATAGTTCACACCGCTGCCATAACTATTAAAAGTCGTAAAATTGATTGGTCCTGAGAATATAGAGGATAATCCTTTAATTCTGGAAAGATGAAATGCGATATCTCCTGTCGTAGAAATCGTTTGTGCATGCCTAAAATAATTCACAGAATAAAGACCCGCAATAAGTATTAATATAACAAATAAGAGCAATTTTTTCTTTGTTTTCATTAGTGACTCCTTTCAAAAAATCATAATAAGTATAACGTAATTATTGGAATTTTTCATAAATTTTTCTGTTTTATTTAGCAAATTATCCTTTCAGAAACAGAAAAAAAGACTGAGACATCCATCTCACTCTTTGCTCTGGAAACAGATAAATGGTGTTCAAGCATCAGCTCCTTGAAATAAGCCTGAATTTTTCAAAACATGAGGAGCTGTTTCAAAAAATTCTTTCTTATTGTCATCGGAGCTAACCGATGCTTTCACAACCTCTCTTCCATGGTGTTCAAGCATCAGCTCCTTGAAATAAGTCTGAATTTTTCAAAAACACGAGAAACTGTTTCTAAAAATTTTTTCTTATTATTATTGGAGCTAACCAATGCTTTCACAACCTCTTTTCCAAGAAATTTTCTTTCTAAGTTTGGAAGGACGTCTCCTCTAGCTATTCACAATCCGCTCGAAACCGTTCTTCAATTCATTATTCTCAGTTTCTTTGAAATACAAATAATTGTTTGGGTTTCCTTGATTTTGCTGAGTCACCATTACCTTAGGTTGATTTTGTTGGAAACCAAAGAAATACAAATGAGCTCCAGACGGTTTTGGATGATCGATATCAGAGTAGATCGCCACTAATTCAAATCCCGCTTGTCCTCTGCCATTTTCTGACCATTCTACGGTAACCGGTGTTTGATCAATCACCATAGACCATTGCCCATCAAAAATGTATTGTGGTACTTGCAATCCATAATAATTAGCATTCACATGATCATTGTAGCTTCTATACTGTTGTCCCATTTCCTGACCCCAAGTTGACATAAACGTAGCTAATTCAGTCGCTTTACTCGCATCCCAGCTATTTTTTTCTACTGGCTGACTACTTGGTGTCGCAGACTCAGCCGTTGTAGTTTGAGTTGACTCTGATGTACTCGTCGCCGTGGACTCTGTTTTTCCCTTTGTTTCTGATGAGCTGGATGATTCAGTCTTATCAGATTCTTTCGTCGTTGTTGAACCTGTCTTACTTGTTTTTGTAACAATAGTGTCTGTCGATTTACTTGAAGCATCTTTTGCCTGATCCGTTCCACAACCAGCTAGTACAAACAACAACCCCACAGCCAACAATATCCCCTTTTTCATTAATAAAACTCCTCCTTGATTGTTTCACTCATTCTAACAAACCAAACTTGAGATTATGCCGAAAATTTGAAAAATTATTTCTAACCAATCCCTCATCTGCAAACTAGAAAATTGGTTTAACTGTTACGAAATCAGAATCAGATACTCAAGAAAAGTTTTATGTAGGTTTCTAAGGATTAGTTCGCCATAGAAAATACTGATCAACTATAAGAAGACACGGAAAAACGCACCTCCTCATTTATCAATTATGACTAGTATCAAATACATCTAACTCTTTGTTCAGATATTCTACGTAATTGCTGTGAATATGCAAAACTTAAACCATTAGGCACAAGAGAAACAGCTAAAACAAATAGACTGATACAATTAACAAAAAAATCCTCAACGTCCACCTTGTTTCTAGCGGTATCGTTGAGGAATACGATCATTGGTTGCTATTTCAAAAATGGCTGAAAATGGTGTCTCTAATAGACAATTTATTCACCCATAAAATAAAAGGCAACTCTATAAATTTTCTTTATTCATTTTCACGTTTGTTCTGCACTGCCATTCACTTTAGATCCCTTCATCGGAGGACCATTTTACTTTTTACTAAATTTTTTCTTCTCAGCAAATATCGAATAAAGATAAATAAAAAAGTTCCAACGCTTGTTAGTAATGCAAGAATCATCGTTGGCGGATAGGTAGAGGAAACCTCAATCGTAGTCGTTCCTTCTTTTCCTTTAACCGCTACTAACCCGTCATCATTTTCTATGCTAGTCGTTTGACCATTTACTTTCGCAACGGTTCCCCAATAATCAAACACAGGTAACGTGATTTTTTGCCCTTGCGCATCTTCCACTGTATAAATGATTTTTGAATCATACGCTTTATGAGAACTACTTTTCCATTCATTCCCAACTTTTACTTCATGTTTTTTCAACTGTTTTTTGTATTTCAGTGCATCAGACGGTGCATAATCATAAAGTCCCCCTGTCCCTGAAGTCGTGTAATGCTTAATCTCTTTTTTTGTCATAATCAGACGACCGTTATAGGATTGGATTTTTTGCGTATAATTTATTTTCGTTACTACTGTTAGTGTCAAAAGCAGGAGGACGATTCCGCCAATCCACCATATACTTTTTTTCTGATCTGGTCTGCATTTCAAAAAGACCATCACCAAGATCAATGATCCGAAAAGCACTTGAAACCCTAAGATTCTCCAAGGAAATTGAATCAATTGGATAGGTGTATTTTGGAAAAGAAACCATGGAAAAACATTCGTCGATAAAAACCACGTAGCTACTGCACAAAAATAAATGACTCTTTCTCTTCGTTCAAATCTTTTCAAAAAGAAAAGCGGAAGGACTAATGACACGACACCAATCGTTCCCATTGTAAATGTCGTCAAATCATTAGTCATCGCACCAAACAAACTTTCAAAAATGTTCACTCCCCGCTCCTGAAGGTTTGTGCGGAAAGGACGATTGATGCTTTGATGCAGGACTTGCTGCAGCATTGGGTACCAAACATACGCTGTTAAGAGAATCGTCCAGCCGACAGCTTTTGCCATTCCAACAAACAAGTCCAAAACATTTTCTTTCTTTTTTCGTTTAGCCAAAAGTGAACCGATAAACAAAAGTCCAATAACTATCACGCTCATAAACGTAAAAAGAGCATGCGTATAAATAAGCAAACTCATACTAACAGCTAAAGGAATCACACAATTCTTCTTTTCAAAAAGAAGGCTATACGTGTAGTAGAGGACCACTGGCATAATCGTCAGAGCAATTGATTCTGAAATCGCTGAACGTTGGTAAATATCGATCATTCGATACCCGTAAAAAGTATAGAAACAACTAAATAAAAATGCCGCATCTACACGTTTAAAAAATTTCCGTCCGTAATAGAAGGTGATGAGTATTGTACACACATTCAGTACCCAAACATATAACATATAACTTAAGATCAAATTATGGGTAATCCAGTAAAAGATCACAGCTGGAAATAGGGTTAGATAAGGATAAAAAAAGTTGACCCCACCACCATAACTATTGAATGTAGTAAAATTGATCGGACCCGAAAATACAGAAGCCAATCCTTTGATCCTAGAAAAATGAAAAGCGATATCTCCTGTCGTTGCGATCTTTTCTGTATTATTAAAAAAGATAAAGGAATAAGTGCTTGCAATAGCTATTAGCAGAACAAACAAAATGATTTTTCGATTGAATCTCATAACAATTTTTATTTCTCCTTTCATACGTCACTCTATTTGAAATGACTCAGTGATTATTCATTGGGTGAATCACTCTCATTTTTATCATTTCATATTAAAAGAGCTTGCTAGTTATGTTTATGACATACTTATTTTTCTTAACTAACATGAAATACACTATACCTAATCAGCAAGAAAATATTTTTTCTATTCTCTCACTCATTCATTATTTTTTTCATCTTTTGAATAATGAAAAGGTGTGATTATTTTCAACATATGAGTTAGTTACCTCAAAATCCATTATTAAATCCTAAGCTATCCATTGACGAATAGATGGTTTCATTGATCCCTTCTCCCTTCTAAACGACTGACAGATTTCAATTTATAACGTATGTGATTTTATCAAAAAACAACTAGTTTTGTCATTTAATAACCTATAACATAGACATGAGAAGGCTTCATCGAGTTGATAATTCAAAATATCGTTATTTTTATTTAAAGATTTATTTGGAACCTCAATCTTATCATTCACTCTAAAGCGCTGTTTAAGCAGTAGCCCCTTGAAATAAGCCGAAACCAACAAAAAACAGTCCCCTATCTCTAGACACCCATTGATAGACTTTATCGTGCCAAATTTCATTAAGTAACGTACTTTCTTTCAAAAAAACGTAAAAACCATTTATTAAGATGTTGGAATATGAGTAAAAAACGGATTTATAATCATACAAATTTTTTTGATTTTTGTGTACCTTAAAATCAAAAAATGGGACAATAATCAGATTTTTTCTGACTATTGTCCCACTCTCTTCATGGATATAATATATATTTAAATTTATATTTATTTCAGGTAACTACTACTACCAAAAATACAAATGGAAATGATTATAATAATCATTGTTCTAATTGTTAATATACGCTACTGCACTCCCACTACCAAATTTAATCTCTGGTAAAGATCGTTTATATAAATTAAGTTCTCTCAACGTATCATCTCTATTCGATAATGCCTGAAACGCATAACGAGTCAAGCCATTTTCAAATTTCTTCGACTCTGAATAGCGAGAAGAAACTTTATACGCAGCAACAACCGCATTATCTGCTCCTGTATTAACGGCTATAACATAGCGAATCCGATGTATCTTATCACGGCCGATTACCCAGTTACCTAGCGTACGGGATTTTAAATTATTATCATCACGAAATCTGTCATCGATTGGATATTCTTGTGACTCATCTTTAGAAAGATTGAACGCATCTCTTACTTTTACTGCTAGAATCAACTCATTCGTCGCTATTTCATTTATAGACATCGGTTGAAACCCATATCGGTCTTCGATTTCTTCAACTGACATCGCCTTAGATCCATGTCCTTTTACTAAATTCGTTAACGAAAGTCCTTGGATCAATTGAGCATAATTGATCAATGCATTTTCGCTTGCATAAGCTTCACTCTCCGTTAAGCCATAGCTAAGTATATAGCTCGATATTTTCAATTTCATCCCATTTATTTCTTGAATTGTTTTTATTTTTAATGTTCTAACTGTCTCATTTTCTTCAAGTAAATCTGATTTTCTTAGCATATTCAGTGCCGCTTGACGATGGGCAAAAATACGATTTCCTTTTCCTTTCCCAATATAAAAAGTCTGGTTGTTTCTAGGATCAACCAAACAATAGACATAGTAAGGATGTTTCTCGTCTTTTTGCAACTCGGCTAGAGTAGACGCAGAAAAATGGTTAAGTTCACTCACTTGTTATTCACCTATTTTTTCTATTTTTTTCTGTCAATAAAACCTAAAAATCTCATCACTTATGATACGGAGCTGCGTATCATGAGTGAATGATATTAGGAAAACTTCATAAAATAAATCTTTTATACATTTCCACTTCTAGATGGTCATTCATGTTAGAAGAATCAAACTATTTTTTTACTGTCGTAATAATATTAAAACACTAGAACAAATCAATTAAATTCCATAAAATATAAATAATAGATCTAGCATCATCTGGTATAAAATGGATGCTAGGTCCGTTATATTTACTCAAAATTGATTCTACGAATAGATCTTCTTATCATTTCTATTTTAGTAGTCATGCGTTGTTGTTCTTCTAAAGGTGGTAATGGTATAAGTAGTTTAGATAAATTTGTACCATTTACATTTGGTTGCCCAGTTCCGTAAGAAATTTTTTCTAATAACTTCCAATATAATGGCGAGTCTAAGAAGCAGTCTACGTATTCTGATAATAATTTCTCAACTAACCTAATTCGAATCAAGTAAGAAGCAAAAACAGATTCCTCACTTATTTCCTTAACCAAGAAACTTTTTCCCATAGTTCCTCCTGTCCTTGCTATCAAAATGTCATTTTCTTCCAATCTTAAATCAACTAGTTTAGAATTACTAATATCACAGTAAGGCACACTGGACCAATTTACACGTCCCTCTTGTATATCTGTGATTCTCAAAAACTTAACATTGCCTTGTTTTTTCGCCGAATCTGTATAGCCATATTGAATCTTAGTAGAAATACTTCCTAAATAAACCCATAGTCGAACATCGCTAGATGATTTTTCTTGTCGTTCTTTATGAACAACAGTGATCATCTTGAGTTGTCCGACTATTTTTTAGTTGCAGCAATCTTTTTGGGACGCTTATTTGCATGAAGCAACGTTGCTAAGTCTAGTAATAAAACATTGGCTAACACAGGATTGGCTTTCTCGCGATACGCTGCGGCGCCACTTTCAAACAATACTGCTAGACGATCTTCTACAACAACGATTTGTTCCAAATACGGTGGAAATTTGATTCGTTTTAGGATCCGGCTAGGAGAGTCCCGCTCGGACACTAAGAGTTCCGAGGTATAAGGACCATAAGAACGACTGGCTAAGAGATAATGGCCATAAAAAGCCACACCTTGAATCTTATCAGATGTTTTTCTGCTCATTGTCACGGTTGGTTGGATTTTGTCTTTGCGGCGAATTGCTGTTTTCATTTCAGCTATCGTCGGCAATAGATAGAAAGTCAACTGTCCTTCACCTTTTAGTGTGAAGTTGCCAGATACCAGTTGATCATTGTTTTGAGTCAAATACGATGCTTGTGGAATCTCTGAGAGATCAGTTGTCAGCCAATAAGCGATTGGCTGTCCCGTCTCTTCAGATGTATCTGCTAATATATCGATCAAACGTAAAGCGGCTACTCGTCCAGTAGCAGATCCTGTGATTGTCAACCATAAAAGTTCCCGTTTTGTATCATATACTAAGCCCCCTACATGTGGCCGTTTAGGTAAAATCAGCAGTTTGATCGGCTGTCCTGTTTCTCTATCCAGTACATGAATAATAGAATGATGCTGATGGTCATAGCAGTAGGCAGAAATAAACACAAAATCTTGAGAAAAAGCCAACCCTTGCGGCGTCATCCATTGACAAACCTCATTTTCGCCGGTTTCCGGCACCACCATTCTTGTTTCTGTTAATCCAGGAATGTTATATTGTTTTGCTTCAGCCTTTTCCCAAGCTGCTTGAACAATAGGATACCGTTTTAACTTTTTTTCAATATCCTGATGTATCCGTTGCTGCTTCCAATGCTTAAACTTTAGGACATAGTAAACAAGGAGGCCAATGACCAGCAACACTAAAATCATTATTGCTACCCGCTGTGTCATTTTTTTGCCTCCTTGTTCTATTCGATCAATCGTACATATACCGCTATTAATTACCGTAACTACATGTTTCTTTTACTAGCGTTTCTTTATAGGATCTTTCATAATCTCATTTATAGTAACATTAAGAATCCCTTATTCTACTATAGTCACTTCCACATCAATATTGCCTCTTGTTGCTTTAGAGTATGGGCAAAATGCGTGGGCTTCTTCTGCGATTTTCTCTGCTTGGTCCTTCTCAAGTCCTGGCAAAGAAACTTCTAAAACAACCCCGATTTGGTAGCCCCCGTCTTCTAATTGAAATAAAGATACCCGTGCTTTGACTTCAGAATCAGACTCAAGATTATTTTCTTCCAGCATGTGTTGAACCGCGCCGTTGAAGCAAGATGCGTATCCAGCCGCAAAAAGTTGTTCCGGATTTGTCCCTTCACTATGGATTCCTGGGCGGTCGATCTTCATGTGCATACTTCCGTTTGGTGCCTCAACCTCGCCATCACGGCCTCCACGATTGATCATTGCTGTTTCGTACATTTTTTTCATTGAGATCATCCTTTCTTTCGTCGTTCTATATTAAGTGTAACGAGTATTTTTTAATCTGACAAAGGTAATGCTTGCATTCGGCGACATCAGTTAGACAACATCGATGATCAGTGATAGAAGCAGTTTATCTATACAAAAAAAGAAGCAGCGAAAAGCTGCTCCTTAAGATAATAGGTAAAATTGCTGATATATTTGACGATTAACCTCTTGAACGTCCCAAGAAAAATGATACTACAGCAACAACGATGATCGCACCAATGATAGAAGGAATCAAAGCCATTCCTGCTAATTGAGGACCCCAGCTACCTAACAATGCTTGTCCAATTGCTGAACCAACTAAACCTGCAACGATGTTAGCTATCCATCCCATTGATCCACCTTTATTTGTAATTGCTCCGGCAATCAAACCGATAATAGCTCCTACGATTAATACCCATAACCAATGCATAATTTTCTCTTTCTTTCTGTGAAATATTTATTACACAAAATATTTTACACTCTCATCAAATCATTAGAATCGTGATAAGACATTGTATTAAATCTAATCCTTTATCCATTTTTTATCAATCTTACTTCGCACCATCTCCAATACTTATTATTAGCCTCTCTTGGAGCATGTAAAGTTATTGTAGCTCGGTCTTTCGCTAAAGTGCAGGGCATAAATTTAAACGATATCCGTGTAGAGATAGATGGAGTATTAGATCCTGATGGTTTTATAGGAAAAAATAAAGCAGCTAAAATAGGCTATTCTGCAATCGTATCTAAATTTTATATTGAAGCTGATAATACTGATGAAGAGATTTCAGATTTTATCGCATTTATTGATCGTACTTGTCCGGTAGCTGATATCATTAAAAATGCACCTACGACTAAATCAGAAATCCATAAATTATAAACTATGAATTAAAAAAGATTCTTCTCATTTTGCACTAAACAGGTATTTCTATTTTATTTCTTGTCTTTTCGAAGGTATACATATCTATAAAAAAGACGAGAGAAAAAAACTAGTTAAATCAAGATTTTAAATACATTATTTTAAGCAATTTCATGTGTTACAACTTAATAGGAATTTAAATTTTATTATTAAATTTTTTAATCATTTACACGAAAATTAATTTTATAAAGAACATACTCTATACTCTTATTTTTTTTCAAGAACTCAAAAAAGCGGAAAATCCCAGATTTAAAAATCTGAGTTTCCGCTTTTGTCATTTCAAGGATGGACTATTGTCTCAGCCTCTTCTAATTTATTCTTAATATATTTTTACTTTCTCTGCAGGTGCTGATACTTCTTTTTGTTCTTTCCGACCTTTCAACTTATACTTCATTAATCTCATGCCATTGAAAATTACCACCAAGATACTACCTTCATGAACCAACATTCCGATAGACATATTCATCCATTCGCTGAAGAAGACGCTGGTCAACAAGACCAACACTACTCCAACTGAAATCACGATATTTTGTTTCATATTATTTGCGGTGGCTTTTACTAATCCTAATGCGTGGGGCAAGTTGCTGAAGTTCGAGTTCATTAAAACGACATCGGATGTTTCAATCGCTACGTCCGTTCCGCTTCCCATTGCAATCCCGATATCTGCTAGCGCCAAGGACGGGCTGTCATTGACACCGTCCCCGACAAAGGCGACCGTGTGCCCTTTTTGCTGGAGTTTTTCAATATAAGCCGCTTTGTCTTCCGGCAGCATATGCCCGTGCGCCTCGGTGAGGTTCAGTTCACGCGCAACCCGGTCCACTGTGCCTTGGTTGTCGCCGGAAAGAACCACTAAATCTTTCACGCCTAAATTCTTCAATTCCTGCAAGTCTTGTTTCACTCCTGGACGGATTTGGTCGCGGATTCCCATCAGAATCTTCAATTCCCCGTCGACTGCTGTCAATACTAAGGAGTTCCCATTTTTCTCGAATTGTTTGACGTCTTTCTGCGCTTTTTTACTCAACTGCACATTTTCTTTTTCCATCAACGCCACATTTCCAACCGCGATGCGGTGTCCGTCCACTTGAGCGACAATGCCGCCGCCTTTGACGACGTCTGTGTCTTCTACCGGGAACAGTTCTACCGTGCCGGTATGCTGGAGGACGGCCTTGGCTAGTGGATGGTCTGATTCAGTCTCCACGCTGGCTAAATAACTGTAGGCTTTTTCTACATTGTCTCCGTACACTTCTGTTTCCGCGACTTCAGGATTCCCGACAGTCAGCGTTCCTGTTTTGTCGAACACAATCGTATCAACTTTGCTGAAGTCATTGATGACTTCGCTTCCTTTCAAAAGAACTCCATTGCGTGCACCGTTTCCGATTCCGGCTACGTTGGAGACCGGAACCCCAATGACCAATGCACCTGGACAGCCTAGGACTAAGATCGTAATCGCCAATTCAACGTTTTGGGTCATTGCCCAGACAATGAATGCCAGAACCAAAACAGTTGGGGTATACCATTTAGAAAAGCGGTCAATAAAGCGCTCTGCTTCTGATTTAGAATCTTGCGCTTCTTCCACAAGTTCAATGATTTTACCGAATGTGGTGTCTTCTCCGACTTTGTCTGCCCAAATCTGAATGGTGCCATTTTCCAATATCGTACCGGCAAAGACTTCACTGCCTTCTGTTTTTGTGACAGGAACGGATTCTCCTGTGATACTGGCTTCGTTGATATGCCCTTCACCCGTAAGGACTGTACCATCTACTGGAACTTTCGCACCAGTTTTGACAAGCAGAACATCTCCTTCATCTACATCATCTACATCCACTTCTTCAAATTCTCCGTCTTCTGTTTGGACCAAGGCACTTTCTGGTGCCATGTCGGTTAATTCTTTGATTGCTGAACGTGTCTGGTTCAATGTACGCTGTTCCAAATAATGTCCGAACAAGAACAAGAACGTAACGATAGCCGATTCTTCATAATTTTGAATAAAAAGCGCACCAATCGCTGCAATACTGACTAAGACATCAATACTGATGACTTTGACTTTCATTGCTTGAAACGCTTGAATGGCAATTGGCGTAATCCCAAAGACAGAGGCGATGATCAAAGACCACTCTGAAAGTCCTACGTTTTCTAAAACAAAGTGACTGAAGAAACCGAGTATGATTAACAATCCACTGATGACGGTGATAACATTTTTCTTGCTTAATATATATTGTTGCATGCTTTTTCCCTCCAAATTTAATTTCTCTTTTATTGATAAACACAGTATAAGATAATTGCCTAAGTAATTAATTGACTGACATCAAGTTTAGAAAGTTCTCTTTTATCGTTTCTAAGCACCTCGAATCGGATTGCAACAAAAAAAGCAATCCTGGAAAAATAGCTTTTCTTCCAGAATTGCCTAGTTCATTTAATCTGTTAAGCGGCCTTGACTTTTGCTTTAAGGACTGGATAGCCTACGTTTTCGATAGCTTTTTGAATCTCTTCAATCGAAGTGACAGCTGAATCAAAATTGGCTTTGACTTTGCTGGAGTTGAATAATACTTTAATGCTGTCTTTATCAACACCGTTAACTGATTTTACGGCACCTTCAATTTTTTGCATACAACTTGGACAAGACAACGTTTCTAATTGCAATATAGCTTTTTCCATAATTCCTATCTCCTTTATGTGTTTTTATTTTATCGGCAGCAGATTAATGAACACTGCCTTTTCCTTTTTACAACTGTAGTATAGCTCACTTTTAGCAAACGAAAATTGACACATATTAAGTTTTGCACTTCTTTTTATCTTTTTGCTCAATTCACCATCTTAATAGTCTTTTTCTGCCCCTTATTGCCATCAGAATAATAAGAAATTGGTGGATAATCTTGTCTGCGTATAAACCATACTACAATCGCGCCAATAAACAGGGCCAGAGACAAGGCTTGCGAAACGCGGATCCACTCGCCAATCCATAAACTGTCCGTTCGCATACCTTCAATGAAGAACCGACCCACTGAGTACCACAAAACGTAACTCAAAGCGACTTCTCCTTGACGCAAAAGCTGTTTTCGGTTCCGTATAGTGACGATGAGGACAAAGCCCAACAAACTCCACAATGACTCGTATAAAAAAGTCGGATGGTAGTAGGTACCATTGATATTCATTTGTTCAATGATAAATTCAGGTAAATAAAGATTTTCCAAGAATTGACGAGTAACCAGTCCACCATGAGCTTCCTGATTCATAAAATTGCCCCAACGACCAATGGACTGGGCTAACAATACATTGGGCGCTAAAATATCAAGAACGAGTGCCAAAGAAGTACCTTTTTTCTTTGCATACCAATATAGCGTACCCCCTCCTGCAATCAATCCCCCATAAATCGCAATGCCGCCATTCCAAATCGTAAGGATTTGTCCTGAATTTTGCAGATAATAACCAAGTTCAAATAACACATAATAAAGCCGAGCGCCGAGGAGTCCAATCGGAATTGCCCATAAGGCCATATCGATAATGGTATCCTCTTCCAGTCCTTTTTTCTTTGCTTCCTTGGTGCTCAACTCGAGAGCCGCTAATATGCCCGCTGCAATAATGACTCCATACTAATGAATCACAACAGAACCAATCTCCACCACATGGGGATTCAAAACGCCTAATACGAATCCCATTCTATTTACTCCATTTCTTCAATTTTTCGCGTCATTCTAGTCATGGTGATGCTGAACAAGATTCCGGCTAAGCTCCATGGAAACCAAACAGTGAATACACTTTTATCTCCCTGGTCACTCGCTTCGTAATACGCCACTTTTCCGTGTCCGATTACGCCGGCTCCTTTTACAACTTCCTCTTCTTTTTCCATAGCTAACCTATCTGCCTCAACAACGTTAGACGTTTTTGCTTCGCCGCCAATCGTGTTCTTGGTGAAAGGGACGACAAAGAATGCACCCGCTGCTGACAACGTGATGGCAACTATCACCCAAAAACAATGCACATTCACCCTACTTATTTTTACGTTTTGTTCGACAACCCTATCTTAAAGAAAAATAAAACAAAAAAACTTGAGGGTTATCATGTTTGTGCTTTTATTTTTCCAATGAATGAAGGTCGTTCTGTCTTAAAAAAGCCAAAAACGGACAGATGGAAGCAAAAACACTGAGTTCTGTCCCGTTGTTAATGAAGAGCGACAGAACACCAACGTGTAGAAAAAAGTGTGTCCGATTATTCGCTGTAAAGCAATAAATCATCTAAATCCTGAATCTTGATCCTTTTCCCAGACAGCTGTTGAATCAATCCCTCGTCCTCCAATTCTCCAAATTTGCGACTGATGGTCTCAGGTGTCGTTCCTAAATAGGAAGCAATGTCCTTTTTTGCCATCGGCAGGGTGATGGTGGGAGAGTTGCCCATTTCAGGTTCCACATTTTCTGCCAAAAACAAAACTAAACGGGTAATGACACTCTCCACGGCTACTTGTGTCGTTTGACGTTCTGAACTTTCTAACCGTTTAGACATTTCCGCCAATAGTTTTAAAGAAATAGCTGGGTATTGTTCCAGAAAATCTTGGACATCTTTTTGCTGAATCATACAGACAACGGTATCTCGGGTTGCTTCGGCATATTCCTCGTGTACTGCATCCGGGTTGAACAAGGTCCATTCTCCGGTGAAATCACCAGGGTTCAAGATCCGCACTAGCTGCTCTTTGCCAGAGTCTGCCAATCGATAAATACGGATTTTCCCACGATTGATAATATATAAAGTATCCTCTTTTTCTTGTGAACGAAACAGAAACTCTCCTTTTTGATACTGTTTCGTGTGGGCTTTTTCAGCAATGTAATTCATCGCGCTATCCTCTAAGTGATTGAATATTGGAACCAAGCGGATACAGGCTGCGTGGTCGCCAATTTCATGATGGGTATGTTTAGTCAATTCATTCTCCCCCTTTATTTATTTTGTTTATATTCGCTGCTTTTATTATATAAGTCTCTTACTACAAAAAAATTGATGCACATCAAGAAAATGGAAAAAGGACTGGAAAGAATTCCAATCCCTAAATCAGCTTCTACTTTTACCTTAATCTTCATCCTCATCAAGAGCGTCATCATCTTCTAATGCTTCTTTACCAATGAACGCTTGCAGCATCCAAATGTTCTTGTCTAAGTCATTTTTAAAAGCAATCAATGTATCTTCTAAAGCATCGTCACCCTCGTCTTGAGCTAAACGAATCGCGCGAATAGTTAGGTCACGAGTGCTTCTGAAGTCCTCGATAATATTTTCAACCATGTCTTCTGCTTTAGCGTATTTATTAACTGCATCTTCCGAAAGCATCGAATATTTTTCAAATTCAACCGTTGTCGAAGCAGGTTTATGCCCAGAAGTAATTAGACGCTCCGCAAGTTTGTCGAACCATTTTTCATTTTCGTTATACAACTCTTCAAATTTTTCATGCAACGTAAAGAAATTGGCTCCTTTTACATACCAGTGATATTGGTGCAGTTTCACATGTAATGTATGCATGTTGCCTAAAAGATGATCCGCAATGGCCGCTGCATTAATTTTCGTATGATGAACATGTTCCTTGTGTTCTTGTTCTTCTTGCAATCTTTCTTGGGGTGTTCTTTCTTGAGTAGCTTTATTTTCAGTCATGATTTATTCCTCCTATAATTTTGGTTTGTTTAAAATAGCTTTCTTTGATTCCTCCTTTTTCTTTACTGAATTTAGTATAGGATAGATTTCCGTTAAAAAAATTGACGCTCATCAAGAAAAGTATTTCTTAATAGACGCCAGGCTTCTCTATTAAATTCAACTGAAATAATCAAAGGAATGAAGTCGTTCTCTTCAAACAAAAATTTCATTAAAGTAGGGCCTAAAAAAAGAATAGCAACTATACTTTGTCAAGAGACCTGACTGCTATTTTTTTGCTTGTTATTCTTCAATTACCAAATGTCTTGCCTTGCAGTATATTTAATGCTCTTTCTCACTAGTGTTGCATGCAACACTAGTGAGAAAGAGCATTAATAAGATTAACCTAGAAGAATAACTTTACTTTATTTATGTCATACCATAAATAAAAATTGAAAAGAATTTTTTATTTATTTTTAGTAGATCGATTAATAGGAGTTTTAGCTTGGGAGCGTCAATAATTTTGTGTAAATGGTTCTTTAGAGGTAACCTTTGATCGAACCCAATCGAATGTCTTCAATTGTTTGGTCAATGCATCTTGAGTGCTGCGAGCGAAGCGATCCAGTTTTGTTATTACTAGCGTATCGCCAGTCTGTATTTCCTGTAGGAGTTTTTGAAACTCAGGTCGGTTACTTTTGGTTCCAGTAATTTTTTCAAAATAGATTCGATCGCAACGCTCATCTTCCAGTTGTCGCATCTGTCCTGCTAAATCCTGATGGCGAGTACTTACTCGTGCATATCCATATTTCATGTTTTTCACCCTTTTTCCAGCTTTACTTTTGACTATAAGTTATGACACCGTTGTATGTATTGATTTTACTGGATTGGACAACCGTAGTCAATACTCTTGATTTTTGAATATGATAGCCTAACTTTAAATTCACAAGGATTGAAAAACGCGATAAGAAAAGCGGACAAGTCCGCCTTGACCTATGAAAAAAATAGGAAATTTGACCCTGAATGAGCAGCGAAGCGCGCAATGGGGCAAATTTATCTTTTTTCACTAGGTCAGGACTTGGGAGCTAGACATTGATGGCTGAACTTATAATCCCCTAGTCTACAAAAAAATATGCTCCCCCGATATAAGAAAAAGAGGAGGAGAAATCGTTTAAAAACTTTTTAAATTATCTTATCATGAAAAAAGGAAGTCTGCATAATTTTTGTATAATTACTCAAAGAAGGAGATGTTTGGGAAATATTCCTGTTTTTGCTGAGATTTAAAGTACAGAGCATTTTTGGGCGCTGTACTTTACTTTTCAAGTCGACATAGACACAGTCATTGTCTACCTCCATCAAAATAATCAAATAATCAGCTCCAACTAATTCAGCAAGTTTTGCTACTGCAAAATCCCACAACTCTCCCTTTCCACTAATGAGACAGGTACTACATTTATAGATGGCTTCGTTTCACCTTCAATCGATGCAACAATCGACTTTGTGGCGATATCAGCCATTTCTCCTAACTTCATTTTCATAGAAGTCAATGGCGGATTAAAATATTTAGACGATTCAATATCATCAAATCCTATAACAGAGATGTCATCTGGAACTTTGAGACCTCTTTCTTGAATAGCTTTGATTGCTCCAAATGCTATCTTATCATTACTGGCAAAAATAGCCGAAAACTCACTATTTCCATTAAATAATTTTTTCGCAGCCTCATATCCAGCATTTTCCACAAATTCGCTATTTACAATCAAGTTCTTATTTACTTCTATCCCTGCATCTTCTAATGCTTTTTTGTATCCTCTTATCCTGTCTTTAGAAGAGAATTTGACCGTACCGCCTGTAATATGTGCGATTTGTTTATGTTTTTTATCTATGAGATATTTTGTCGCACAATAAGCGCCGTTGTAATTGTCCGCATTCACTATCATGCACTGGTTATAGGTGGCATCTTCAGGTCTGATTGATTGATCGAGCAGCACAACTTTATACCCTCTATCAATGATTGTTTTTATCGATTCATCGTCGTCATTCTGGCCTATGAAAATCCCACCAGAAATTGTCTTATTATAAAAACTCTCTTTAATTTTTTCATAGCCTGCGACGCTATGTATAATATGGACAAGAACCAGGTAATCCATCTCACTTGCTGTTTCTATCACTGAACTAGTAAATTCTAGATAATACGGACTTTTGGTAATTCTATTTTTTAGTCCAACTTCTTCATGTATCAGGTCTATAATAAATAAGCCGATCACCTTATTTTGGCTTCCTGCAAGCATCCTTGCTGAAGCATGTGGCACATACTCATGTTCCTTAATTACTCTTAAAACCTTTTCTCTTGTTTCTTCCGAGACATTTGAATAATTATTTATCACTCTGGATACAGTACTGCGTGATACTCCGGCAATTTTTGCAATTTCAGTACTATTCATCATAAAGGCATCTCCTTTCGTTCGTAAACTCGTGTTCATACTGCAACACTATATTATTTGTCCATTTTTTTCAATCTTTTTCTGTTTTTCGAAAAACTCTGCCTGCTTCAGGATTCCAGCAAAAGGAGACTTTTGGCAATACCTTTCATGCAGAAACCATCAGCAAATGCCTTCAACCGCAGAACAAACTACCACCCCGGTGTTTTGTTCTAAAAATAAGGCACCCAGGATTATATTTCATCCTGGGTGCTCTATGTTTTGCTGCTGGCATCAGATTCTGCCTGTAAAGTAAGCAAGCAATTCTAGTTCGTCTAATATTTTCTCTTTCATGTTCACTTATTTATTGTTTAACTGTTTGAACATTTCTATCATTTCTTCGATTAATAATTTAGTTGTCTCCGTCGACATCAATTGATCTTCTGCGTGCATGATTATTAACGAAAGTTCAACTTTTTCGCCAGCAGCTTCTTTTTGTATCAAAGAAGTATGTGCATGATGGCCTTTCACAAAATATTCCGATGCTTCAGCCATTTTCTTTTCTGCTTCATTGTACTTTCCTTTTCTGGCATCTCTTAATGCTTCAATAGCCAATGATTTGGCCATTCCAACATTACTGATTATACTAAAAGCAGTTAATTCAATTCCTTCCATGTGTAAATCTCCTATCTTGAATCTTTCGGTTTGTTCTCAGCGTACTGCAGCTTTTTTAAATCGATTCTACTACTTCTTGTGACTGTATTTCATTCTCCATTTCATCTTCAATAATCGCTGCTTTATTCGCTGCGATTACAAACGGCGAGTAAATCAATACACTCACCGCAAGACAGATGAATCCGACAAACAGTGCGACGATATTTCCGCCTGTACCCAAGAAAGGCATCAATGGTCCTGGTGTTGTCCAAGGAATACCAATCGTTACCGGCGGCATAATCTTAAGAATCATAACTGCGGTATAACCAATCATAATGTTAACCAGTGGCGCAATAATAAATGGAATAATGTAAATCGGATTCAGAATAATCGGTAAACCAAAGATAACCATTTCGTTTATATTGAACAAACCGGGTACAAAAGAAAGTTTGCCAATACTTTTCGATTCCTTATTTTTCGAGAAAATCAATATAGCAATGATTAGACCCAATGTCGCTCCTGAACCGCCATATTCAGCGAAAGCAGTAGCTAAACCACTGTACGTTATCGGATAAGGCGCTCCCCATGTAGTACCGCTTTCAGCATAATGTAAGAGGTTTGCGTTTCCGGCTTCCGAGAACATGGTATCTCGAATAGCTGCAATCGTATTTGGTCCGTGTATTCCCATAGCCCATAGCAATTGAGATAATAATGCTAAAATAATCACTGAGAATAAACTTTGACTCATTCTGGTCAATGGTGTTTGAATGATGTTATAAATTAATTCATGTAATCCGCCCGGTGCAGCCATTTTTACAAAGTAGTTGAGGACGGAGAAGAAAATCGTCGTGATGATAATCGGGATCAACACTTTGAAGGATCTTGCAACTGCTGGAGGTACTTGTTCTGGCATTTTAATTTCTAACTTATCTGATTTTGCTAATCTAGACATTAGTTCGCCGACCAAGAGCCCAACCAAAATTGCTACAAACAACCCTTGTGCGCCCATATATTGATTTGTTAGATAATTTACTCCTTCATTATCGAAATAATCAGGATAGATGATGAAATAAACAGAGATTGCGGTCAAACCTGTCAACAAATCATCGCCTTCCATTAGTTTCGCAAGGTTTCTGGCTATCAAAAACACAATCAGAATCGAGAAAATATCAGCTGAACCTTTAACAACTGGAGCGAACACTGCTTGGAATTTAACAATACCCGGAAAAAGTTTATCGAATTGCAAGATTTTAAACATGAATCCATCTGCTGACAAGAAAACATTATTCAATAACACCATCAATGATCCTGCCATCGTTAATGGGAATGATAAAATAAAAGCATCTCTTACTGCGCATATGTGTCTTTGAGCGTTCAACTTTGTAGATAAAGGCACTAACAATCTTTCTATAGCACTTTGAAATTTGTCCATAAAACTCATTTTTTTTAGCCTCCTTTCCTAGTTTATTTTTTGTAAAGCATCTTCTAAAATCGCTTTTCCATTCATCATTCCATACAGCCGCATGTCCATCACTTCTACGGGAATTCTGCCTTTTACAAGTTTTTCAACGGTCCCTTTCTGGAAACGCACTTGTGGTCCTAAAAGAACGATATCGACATTATCAACGGCCGTACTTGCCTCTGCAACTGGAAGAGCATCTATTTCTACTTCAATTCCTTTTTCCTTTGCGGAGTTTCTCATTTTGGTCACAAGCAAACTTGTGGACATTCCTGCTGAACATACTAGTAAAATTTTTTTCATGGTCTATCTCTCCTTGTTTTTTCATATTCATTGATTGTGAACGATTCTTATAACTCTTCTCCATTGGTGCGAATAACATTTTTGTACCAATAGAAGCTGTTCTTTTTGATTCTTCTCAAATCTTTTTGATCATTTTCATCTCTGTCCACATACACAAATCCATAGCGTTTTTGATAACCATTCAACCAGCTTAACAAATCTGTAAATGACCACGTGCAGTAGCCTAGAAGATCAACACCATCTGTTATTGCTTCTTTACAAGCCTTGATATGTGCGCTCAAGTAATCGATTCTGTGAGCATCATTGACAGTGTCGTCTTCTTCAAGCTTGTCGAATTCTCCAAGCCCGTTTTCTGTAATAAGTATTGGAAGATTATATTTGCTGGTCAATCTTCTTAGTCCAATTCTTAAACCAGTAGGATCAATTGCCCAGTCCCAATTTGTTGTTTCCAGATGTGCATTTTTTGCATTTTTATAAACTCCGGGTAATCCGCTTTCTTTAGTGGTGCCTTTTTTACCTGTGTTATTGATACCTTCCGATTGCCCTACTCCATCAAGCGGATTGAATGCAACTGTGCTTGTTTGGTAATAATTTATTCCGATAAAATCTGGTTTTACTCTTTCCAACAATTCAAGATCTCCATCTTCAATAGTGGGTGCGATCCCAAGTCTTTCGTAATATTTAAAAGCGAACACTGGATATTTACCTTTGCAATAAACATCGAGCCACCAATTGCAATTTAAATCCTCTGCATTTTCTGCGGATAAAACATCTTTTGGATCGCAACTGAATGGATAAACTGGTCCAAATGCAAAGCTTGGTCCAATCATACCGTCTGGAACATATTTTTTGAAGGATTCAATTACGGTAGCATTAGCTAAGTTCGCTATATGATTCGCCTCAAGCATTCTCTTTTGATCTTTAACAGCTGGCGGGTGCATAGCGGTTACGTAACCTAGTGTTACAAATATATTTTGTTCATTCAATGATACCCAGTGCTTAACTTTATTCCCAAATCTCTTGAATAACGTTACACAGTATTCATTAAAATCATGAATGATTTCTCTTGATTCCCATCCGCCGTACAAATCTTGAAGATGTTGAGGTAAATCCCAATGGTACAACGTAATGATTGGTTGGATATTGTTCGCGATAAGTTCATCTATCAAGTTTTCATAAAATTTTAAGCCTTCTTCATTTACTTCATTTCTTCCATTGGGATAAATACGTGTCCATGCAATTGAGAATCTATAAGCTTTCAATCCCATTTCAGCCATTAAAGCTACGTCTTCTTTGTATCTATTGTAATGGTCGACCGCGATATTCCCGTTTGTATTCTTAAATGTTGTCCCCGGTTGGCGGGTGTACACATCCCATACACTTTCCCCCTTTCCATCTTTGTCCCATGCTCCTTCAACCTGATACGCTGCAGATGCCGATCCCCATAGGAAATCATCTTGGAATTTGTCTAATTCTTCGTATATCACTGAATCTTCTCCTCCGTTTTCAATATAAATTTATTTTCAAACATTCTTTCTTGAAACAAAACTGTTGTGTATTTTAGATAGAAGCTTTTATAACAGCACCCAGTATGTTGGCATCGTTATTATGCTTGCATCTATTAATTTCGGTAGTAATAAAATCCGCTTCTAAATACTCCCTACAGGTTTTCTTATACGTTTCTCTTACTTTATTGATGAACCAGTTTTCTTCGGATATTCCTCCACCGATGCATATCACTTCAGGATTATAAAAAACGGTGATTACTATTAATTGAGCCACTATGTTTCCTATCCATTCATCTACTGAAGACACAGCTGATTCATTTCCGTTTAGGTACTTCTTGCAAACCTCATTTCCATACTGAACCTGCTCCTCCCGATTAGCTTTTTTATTGTATAAATTAACCAATCCGGTTATCGAAGCATAATCACCCATCTTATCAAGGCCGCCTATCTCAGCGTTTACAAAAGGCATATTATGGAATTCCCCCGCAAACGAATCTTTTCCATACACAACTCCGTTTTCGTCGCATATGCATCCGCCTGTTCCTGTACCTATAATCAAAAACGCTGAAGATTTGTATCCCTTTGCATTTCCAATTTTAAACTCACATAAACCTGCCGCTTTTGCATCATTGATTGCGGACACTTTTTTATTTGTCCTTTTGTTGATTTCATTATTGATATTTGTGCCGTACATTATAGCTACGTTAGGAGCAGCATAGGATTTAACATTCGAGTCTTCATCAATAAGGCCGGGTGCGCTTACACCGATTTTGTCAATTTCATCTACATTTCTTATATTTGAACATATATAATCGTAAAATTCGTCGGCTGTATTGTACTTAACCGTTTCGACTTTCCACTTCTCTTTGATGCGATGTTGCTTGTCTATTAATGCATACTTAATGAACGTCCCTCCTATGTCTATTCCTAAACTTATTTTCCCCATAACACTTCTCCTTAAAATGAAGGTCTTGCAGTTTGCCTTCTTATATTGCAGCTTGATTCAAACTCATAAACGCGCGTTCATGATTTGTTAAAAAGAAAAACGATACGCTCATTTCCACCTTTTTTTATACGATGAACATCCCATGAACGCGCGTTTATGGATATAGCATATACTGAAAGCAATTACATTTCAATACTTTTTTTATTTTTTTTATTTTTTATGTGTAGTTTTTGTTTAAAAAGTACCTTTTAATTCCACCAATACTAAAAAATAAGGGAGCGATTTCATCTTCATTTAACCAGTTTTTAAAGTACAGAGCAAATTTCTGGGCTGTACTTTATTTTTTTGACTTCAAAATTGATAGAAATGAACATTTTGATTTTCATTATCATTTTTCAGAAAAAAATACCTTCTCAAGTTAATAAATCAACTTAAGAAGGTATAGATTTTTATCACGCTAAACTGTTAAAGCAATTATTTTATTACCGTTGTTACATCACCGTTACCATCAAATAATTTACCAGCATTTTCTAATGATGTAATAATCGCTTTTCCATCTTTCGCATTTTCAACAAATTCAATTGCTGCTTCTACTTTTGGTAACATGCTGCCAGGAGCGAATTGGTTTTGTTTTATATATTCTTTTAATTCATCGACCGTTACGTCGGTTAATTTTTTTTGGTCTGGTTTATTCCAATTGACATAGACATTGTCTACCCCAGTCAAAATAATCAAATAGTCCGCTCCAACTAATTCAGCAAGTTTTGCTGCTGCGAAGTCCTTATCAATAACCGCTTCAATTCCTGTAAATCCTTCCTCAGAGGCGATTACCGGAATTCCACCGCCACCGGCAGCAATCGTAATCACACCGTTATCTGTCAATGATTCTACAATTGGGTATTCTAAAATACTCTTTGGTTTTGGTGAGGGTACAACTTTACGCCAACCACGACCAGCATCTTCAATAAAGGTCCCGTTCCCTTTTTTCATTTCAACCTTTGCTTCTTCCTCGCTTAAAAATGGACCAATCGGTTTTGATGGATTTTCAAAAGCCGGATCATTTTCATCCACTTGTACTTGAGTAACTAAAGAAACAACTGGCTTTTCAATATTATGAGCAATCAATGCTTCACGTAAAGCATTTTGCATCCAAAAATCAATACTTCCTTGTGTCATTGCCACAAGAGAGTCCAGCGGAAATGCTGGATTTTTTTCTGAATCTGCTGCGGCATGCTGAAGCAACAAATTCCCTACCTGCGGACCGTTTCCATGAGTGATCATAATTTGGTGGCCCTCTTTTACAAAACTGACTAAATGCTCACTTGTTTGACGCAATGATTCTTTTTGTGCTTCCGCTGTTGGAATATCTGTTAAAATGGCGTTTCCACCTAAAGCAACAACTATTTTTTTCGGCATATTTCCATTCTCCCTTACTCTCGCTTTTTATAAAAATCAACGACCGCTCTTCATGACAAAGATTTCTCTAGTTTCTGCAAAAATAAAAAAATACCAAAAAGCGTGTCCCATCCGGAAGTGTGTCCATAATCAGCAATTCTTGAAATAGCTTCATTCCAGTCAGTCATTTTTTTATCTTTGATTATTTGCAACAGAGAGACAAACTGAGTGCTTATGTAACCAGATAACAAAGCTTTGTAGTAAGCATCACTTACTTTTGTTGTTTGTGTACGCTCTAATTGAGTTAAAATGAACGAAGACCATTCCATTGGCATAGAAAAAGAGTTTGACATCATAATCATGCCCATCAACATGTCATCCCCACTTGGTGTAAGGCCTATTCCTCTTCCTAAAAAGTGAGCTACGAACTGCTGAAAAAACTCATGATTTTCCCAATTTGCATCCAAGAATTCTTCTATTAACAATTGATCACGTTCATTTGCAACTAATTCAGTTTTCTCATCAATTCCTAAAGATTGGAAATTGTTCTTTAAATTATAAATCAACTTTGGGTTGATTTCATCTATCGTTCCTTCAATCTGACTCCAAACCAATCGTCCTTCTACCAGTAACCCACGAACAAATTCTCGCTGGCTGGTAATATCTGTAATGAAATAAACTACATAGTCTTTTCCATCTTCTGGTGCGCAATAAATATAAAGATGTGTCATCACTAAACGTGGTAGATGAACATCTTTAGGAAGTGTACCTATTTCAATTTCCTCTTTTTCCATCGTAACGGATTCATAGCCCCACTCTTCAGAAGCAGTGACCAGCTGTGCACACTTTTCCAGTACTTCGATAGCCGTTTCTAACAAGTCCTTTCGTTCCTTTCTTTTAGATACTAGTATCCTCCTGGTAATAACATCGTTTGATACTCACCCGAATCAATGGCCCATATTTTTTGAGACACTGATTTCAAACGAAGCTTAGGTGAAATCAGATACTCTTTTCTTTCTTCCGGTTCTTCTTGACGATGAACCAACTTTTGATTTCCTTTTTCCGTAGAAAATTCAAAAATTTGAAAATAGTCTAAAGGAAGTTGCTTTTGAACGTTTTGATCGATTAGATTCCAACATAAAGCTTGTAATTCCACTGATAAACTATCCATTACTCCCTTTGTGACATAACGTTGTCCTTTATTTTGAAACATTTCTTTTCCCTCCTTTGCCATAAAAATAGCCCAATCTTCTATTAAAGAAGATTGGGCTTCATGGATATAATATATATTTAAACTTTACTTTGTTTCATCATTTTCTTAACTTTATATAGAAAATGGAGTAGAGAAATTCACTCTTTTTTTACACAAAAATTTCCTATTAGACTATAGTCAATTAATAGAATTATTCTTGTATTTAGCTTTATTAAATACTCTATATAAAAGCTCACTAATTGCATCTATTTTTATACATGGTATTATTTTATCTTTAAATTCGACTCCAATATTCTGTCAATTTAGTACCAAAATTAGAGCTGATTGCATACTTATATGGTAATAGCGTCTGAACATTAGGAATGTTATCAATTTTTATTATTTCTACATTGGTATTTGTTAGAAAAATTACGTATTGAATTTTATCTTTAAATTTGTATAACCAATCAAGAAGTTCCTTATCCCTAGATAATCGGTAGCTATCTAATATCTCTTGTCTTCCTAAATCTCCAGCATACAATCCATTTACACCTTCTAAACTCAATTCTGCCATTGATAACGCACCATCATCGGCATAATCAATCAAAAAAATTCCAATCTTTTCTTCTGGGTCATATTTTTCTAAACTTTTAATATGATTGACAAAATTTTTTTTAAAAGAATTAATTAAATCTTTATAAGAATGTTCTGGATATAGAAATTCATTCTTAACTTTTTGTGTTTCCGATGATAAATTCTTTCTTATTTTTCTACTTTTACTTTCAAATTTTGACTTTTCTATCTTATGAATAGCCCCTTTTTTACCTTCACTAGAAGATGTAACAGCAAAATGTTCTAAAAAACCTTTCCTACAGATAAAATCAGGAAATTTATTGGAACTTGGATTAGGCTCTATTATTTTTAATAATTCTTTAAATTCTTCAATATCAGGTACACTAAGACCAAAATAACATTTTTTATCATTTTGTCTAATCACTTCTTTTACTCGTTCTAAAGATCTTTCTTCTATTTTATTTTGGGTTATTTCATTGTTACTCATCTATCTAACTCTCCTTACAACATATTATAAATATCATTATTTGTGATACGGAGCTGCGTATCATGAGTGAATGATATTAAAAAAGGATCTATCGTAATAATACGATAGATCCTTTTTTAATATTTAAGAATTCAAATTAGAAATAAATCGATTATATTCCTTCTGAGTAATGAAATCATAATGATGCATTTCTAATACTTGATTTATTTCTTCTAAAGATACATATTTGGTAATCTTAGGAATACTAATCCTCATTAAAATTTCTTTAGTATAAGGACGCTTACTATCTGTAAATACTATAGATTCAAGAAAAGCTTTCACAATTTGGTTGTTTAATAATCCAAATATTATTAAAGCGTCAATTTTATTATCTGTACTCAAAAAGTACACTGTATCATCTACCATTACCGTTTTTCCTTTATAAGGTTCAATTAACGAAAATTTTGCTATCTTATACATACCACTAATTGCAATTTTGTATTTAGAAAATGAATATTCCCCAACTCCAAAAATTGAAAATTGAGGCTTTCCTTTATAAATTGAAGACTTTCTATTATCTAAAACATTTTTATTTCGCAATAAATATTTCCAAGTTTTCTTATCCTGTCTTTCTATCTCATCTGTTGATTCTCCAATTTTCCTCTGTGTAACTATTACAAATTTTCTTGGTATAGAATCTTTTTCTATTTTACTTATGTCACTACTTTTATATAGTGGATATATGCAAGATTGATCTGCATTAAAAACAGTTCCATCTTTTGCAATAATACCTTCTTGACAATTAGATAATTCCATTACTTTAGAAGCATCATGTTTTATTCCACTTCGCCAAATAAAATGTTCTTCTTTTGCTTGTCCTTTTTCAACTAATTTACCTAATAAATATTTATCAACATTAGAAACAAATTCAGTTCCTACCCATCCAAATTTACTTATTGGCTTAGTATAATCATATATTGAGTATACTACTGCTTGTTCTACTTTTTTCTTTTCTTCTCCTATCCTTATTAACACTAATGATGCATCTGTTGATACCCCAAATTCTTTTTTAGCATCAAAATTGTATACTTCAAAAGTAGTTATATTCCAATCTATATCTTTTGAATATTTGAGTATGTTTCTAATAACAATATTTTTTACTAAAAATGCAATAGTTCCCTTACCGTTTGCATTTACATTATCAATAAGACTAATCAAAATAAACTCAGCAATATCAAAGTTTGATTTACCAGTCAAGGCATCCATACCTTTACTTTTCTTAAAATTACTTTTTTCTGGTAAATTATCAGATTTTAAAGATGTTAATTCTGAATTAGTAATCCATGGAGGATTTCCAATTACTAACAAATTATTAAATGTAGTTTTAGAAAAATCAAATTCAAAGAAATTTTCTTCATATAACTCTATATCAACTTCTTCATATAACTTTTTAGATATAATATAATTTCTTAATTCATCTACATACCCGTGTTGCTTCTCAATTCCAATTATTTTTTTTATATTTAATTCATCTCTATTATTACGACTTAAAGCTTCTTTAATAAAATTTCCTTCCCCACAAGTTGGCTCAATAATTTCTGAATAACTTATTTTTTTATATTCCAATACATCATATACACGTTTTACTAAACCAGAAGGGGTTTGATAATCACCAAATTCTCTATGACTAAGATTCAAAGAAATATTATCCTTGAATTTCAACCATTCTACAAAATCCCCTTTATTCTTAAAAAGTCCATTAACTTCTTTATACTGCAAAGTTTGTTCCATCATATAAGTTTATTAACTCCTCTTTCTTGGCATAGACTTCCATATCTAACTATTCGTCCATAATTTAATCTCCATTGAAGTGCATTACTAATTGTTATTTGACCTTGTTTTATATCTTTTTCTAGTATCTCATTCGCTATACTTTTCAAAGTAGATTCTTCTCCAGGTATATTTTTACATTTTAAAATTGATACAATATCTTCTAGTGTTGCTCCCATCTTTTTCGCATTAATCAGATCAAATGTTAAAGTAAAATCAGAAGTATACTCTTGTTCAATAAATACACAGTCCTTCCATTCTAAATAAGCTTTTTGTTCATTATTAATATCTTTTTTCTGATACACGAACAATAGCAAGTTATAACCTAATCCAAAAACTTTTTGTTTAGCATCTCTATATGGACTAGAGCTTTGAGGTTGTCTTACAGAACTAACTTTTATATCTGTATTAATATCTATATCAGGTAAATCTACTCCGCTTCCTGAATTTCCCATATCAAAATCATATTTTTGAGCTAAATATAATTTAAACATTTTCTCTACGATAGTTCCTACAGCTTTTCCGTCTGTAATTCCGTATAATGCGCGAATTCCTTTATTAGTTGATTCATTACAAAAACTGGATGCTTCTTCCATCAAAGCTTCAATTGTTAAGTTCTTTCGATTATATAAATACACTCCGTTTCCAAATAACTCGTAAAAAGATTGTTCTGCTATAATATCCGCGTTAGTTTTCTTATTAGAAATCATGTACATTACTCCTCAGATTTTATTCTGAGAAGATTATCTCACATATTTTCTAATATATGCAACACACAATAAAGTATCATTCTCTCATTAAATAAATTACGCACCTCCCTAACGACTCATCTAACGATTTCAAATCGCTAGAGAAGCGTTAGCGCCCCTCTAACGTTGTTTGATATAACCTAGACTAGATCGTTAACGTAAAGGGTGTTTTTAACACAAAAATAGCCGTATCCTTTGTTTTGGATACGGCTATTTGATATTGCTCATTCAATTGTTGTACCACGGCATGCGTGAATTTCATCGTAATTTCCAACATCTCCTTCTGTTTAGGATCAAAGGTTATTTTCTCAATAAAGGTACGATACAAGGCTTTGATTTGCTTCTTCTCACTCTGGGCAAGAAAACGATCCAAACTAGTCAATATCCGTTGGACATCTTTGACTTGAATCGGCTCTCCTTGTTGTTGAAAGATCCCTAAGATTTCATTTTCTCGAATGTGCAACTGTCGTCGTTTTTCAGTCAATTCGTCTAAGCGGTCTTTTAACATCGGAAACAATTCGGGACTATCTTCCAAAGCAGTTTCCCATTTTTCAATTTTAGTCTTCAATTCTTCCTTTCGTTCCAGTAACACCACGAGTTCTTGTTCCAACGGTTGACTTTGTCGCACCATTTCCTCATTTAACATTGCCACCAATCGGGGAAGAACTTCTGGTAGCTGAACGATCTCCTTTAATCGGTCGGCGACAAATGTTTCCACTTGTTCGGCACGAATCGAATTGGCATGACATACACTTGCTCCCTTATTTCGAAAAACTGAACAAGAATAATACCGAATCCGTTTCTTTGTGCCATCTTTTAGGGTATTTGTGACATTACTCGCTGCCATTGGTGACCCACATTCTGGACAACGTAACAACCCCGTCAATACATTTTCTCCTGTATGATTCCATTTGGGTTGTTTTCCTTCTAAAGCAAGGCGTTCTTGTACTTTTTGATAATCTTCTTCCGAAATAATCGGTTCATGGGTTCCTTTCACTAAAATCGGTTTCGGATTTTTTCCTTTCCGTCGTTTGGTTTCCCAATTGATATAGCGCGCATATTCTAAATACCCTGCATAAATTTTATTGCGTAAGATATCTTTGACTGCCGTGGTAGAAAAAGCATTCTTTTTGACTGTTTGATATCCTTGACGATTCAAAAAATTGGCAATCGCTCGATACCCTGCTCCACCTAAATATTTTGCATAAATCAGACGAACAATTTTCGCCTCTTCTGGTTCAATGACCAATTGTTTTTGACCGTTCGCGTCAATACCACTGACATAGCCTAAACGTCGTCCTCCTGCATAACGTTTTTTATCTTTCACTAAGCTTTGCATTGACATCTGAACATTCTCCGCAATTTGGTTGCGTTCAAATTCACCGAAACTCCCAAGGAGTTGTAACATTAGTTTTCCTGTCGAAGTAGTCACGTCAAATTGTTCCGAGATCGAATGTAACCCCACATCATATCGCAACAGTTCCTCGACGGTTTGTAAGACATCTAACATATTGCGTCCGAGACGGGTCAATTTCCAAATCACTAGTAGATCAAAACGATGGTTCCGAGCATCGTTCATCATTCGTTGATAGGCGAACCGATTTTTTGTGGATTTCCCACTAATCCCTTCATCGGCATAAACTTCTACCACTTCATAGCCCATCCGTTCGGCAAACTGTCGTCCATTTTGTTCTTGTGCTTGAATACTATGTCCTTCTAAAACTTGTTCTTGGGTACTTACCCGAATATACAATGCGACTCGTTTGGTTTGTATCATTTCCATAGTTCATTCGTTCCTTTCTAAAATATTTTGTGTCATTTGCCGGAAGTAAATCCCACAGACTGTTTTATCCTTTGTTACCTCAATCCGACAAACATAGTCACATAACAATTGTCGACTAGAGAGGTCTTTTAGTTGAAGCCATTCTTTCACTTTTGCTTCACACTGTTGGAGTGAAAGAAACGAAGAAGTAGACATCGGATTTTGAAGAGCTTGCAGTTGTTGCTTGAGTTCTTCTAGTGAACAATTGCCCTCTTCAAATGCCTTGAGCCATTGTGCTTCTTGTTTCTTTTGTTGGATTACTTTGCGTTTGTCATCTTTTCGCTTTTCGGCTAACTGTTGCGTCAATTGGGCAATCAAAGCCTGATAGACGCCTTCGTGTTGAAAAAAAGCCTGGATCTTTTCCAATACTTCTGACTCAACCCTTTCTGCCCGAAGAAAGATTCCTTGGCAGCTTCGGTCGGTACAATGATAATAATGAAGCGTCTTCGTCTTCTTTGTATTCCATTGATACTTCGAACTCAGATGGCGACCACAGAAGGGACACCGAATTTTTTGACGTAATAAGTACGGATACGTATCTTTTTTAGCTGTACGCCTTGATTGTCGAATCTCTTGGGCTTGTAGAAAGGTTGTTTTCGAGAGAATCGGTTCAAAGGTTCCTAGATACTTCCCCAAAGATCCTCCTTTGATTTCACCATAGTACAATGGATTTTTTAGGATACTATAAATATGATAGGGCTGAAAAGGACGTTCGCGGAAGAAGAGCTTTTGTTGCGTCAATCGTTGACACAGTTTTTTGTAGCCATAATTTTGGGTTACATAAAGTTGAAAGATATGGCGGACAACTTTTGCTTCGTGTGCTTCTTGTTGGATTTTCCCATTCACTAAACGATACCCATATGGAACCGCAGAAGATAGATATTGCCCTTGTTGCTTTTTATAGGCAAGTCCGGCACGAACATTTTCAATAATGACGTTTCGTTGTTGTTCTGCAAAAGTGAACAATAATTGCACAAATAGTTTATTCGTTGACGCGTGCGAGAAAGAAGCAGGAAGAGGTTCAGAAATCGAATACACTTGAACCTGATGTTGTTGGCACAATTCAATAAATTCTAAGGCTATTTTGGCTTGACGTGCCAATCGATCATAACGCCAGACATAGATCACCCCCTCTTCTTCTGACGCACAAACCCAAGCTCTAAGCTGTCGAAAAGCTGGACGATCCGCTTGTCCCCCAGATTCTCCCTTATCTGAAAATCGTTGGGGAATTTGTTCATATTCCTCTAAAACATACTCTTTCACTGCATCATATTGAGCGTCATTACTGATTTTCGCCTCTTCGTAAACAGACGTTCGATCATAACAAGCCACACGCATGCTTGATTCCTCCTCCTAGCCATTTCTATAACTTTAAGTACTTACAGTAAAATATTCACTGATCAAAAAGGAAAGAAAATCGACTAAGAATCGTTTTCTTTCCTAAATACTTAAAATATGCAAAACGTTCAATCAGTTCCAATTCCTAAACCAAGTTTATTCTTCTTTCTTATTTACTGCCTCTTTTCCATTTTGATTGAAATAAAAAACAAGCCCAATAGCTAATTCAAAAATAAAATCCTCCATAAAAAATAGTCCTCCAATCGTTATAATTCCATGAGACGATGATATTCAATCATACCTTTTTTCGTAAGCTTCCATATATATTGAACACGTCCGCTTCTTGTTATTCTTTTCTGGTTTGTTTCCAGTAGCTCATCATTTTTAAGAGCATTTAATAGACCAGAAACTTCTCTATCAGTTACCTTATACAAATAAATCTCCTTAAGTATCTCAAACGAATAAAAAGGACTCATTTGATATTTTTCGACTAATGCTATAAAAAATTTAGCCTTCTTTGTATTTCTTCTCATTCTCTTCCTCCTGTTCTAATAAATCACCCTTGTTTCCTTGGGTATTTTCTGAAAAATAGATACTTAAGTCCACCACAAACTGACCATTTTCTTCTTTTAATAGCTCTGCTACTAAAGAATCGAAATTCAAATCATTCATTTAATCCTCTTCTTTCTATAACGTCACTGGCTAACTCCCACTTTCATGAAGCTAGAAATTTCATTTTTCCACAATGAAGTTCTTGTTGGCATATATATTCAAGATATCTTTCATACCAAGTTGCTAAATTTCTACGTCTCACTTCTGAATAATTCTCCGTATGAGAGCGAAATTGCAAATTACGTTTTAAAATGCTTGATATATAAGAGGAAAACTCAGATGAATTTTCAACCAACGTTGCAATAACACGATTTGCCCAGTCATGTCGAAGCCTTAACTCTGTTCTGAACCAAATATCTTGTGTTTTCGTCTCTAATTTTTTATCATAAACGACTACCGAGATATCACTCGCTCGTTTTCCAAAATAGATACTATCACCGATTATGTCAGACGAGGATATTCTAGTTTCTTGAATTGTTCTGCATGTACGAAAGCGCGACGTAACTAACCTCTGATTGAGATATCGTTGAACTCGCTTTGTAGTTAAAGTATCCGAAGTAAACCCATCAATTGCTATATCCAGTCTTTTGATGTTGTAGCTTTTGATTGAAATATTTTCTCCTACTTTCATTAGTTTAAAAAAGAACTGTGTCCATTGATGATTCACTTGGCATTCTAGATATCGACATCCTTTTGAACGAATCTCTAGCAAGACAACTGCTTTCTCTCCCTTGTTTTCATAATGGAGAAATAAAAAGCCATTTGTAAGAACTTTATTAAAGCCACGTATACTACTTTCCAATAGTTCAAGTTCTTCGATAATGGAATAGTCAAATAAATATCTACCAACTTCAGCTACGTTTGCTTCAACAAATGAAATCATTACATAATCAATCACAAGCGTTGGATATTTTGTACTCCTAGCTTGTTCTTTCATAAAATAAATCTCCTTTCTTTACCGAGTATTCAAATATGAAAAAGTATCTGTTAAAATAACAATATACCTTATATTTTGAACAATTTAATTTAATCACAGTCATCGTATTGAATCATCAGGCAGATGGTGGGCAATTGGTGGGCAATATATATTTTGAAAGGATGTTTATTATGTTTCATGTACTTTATGAATTTCAATTCGTTGAAATCGTTAAAGAATTTTTTGAATTACCTTATAAAAGTGACAATAGCTTAAGTTTTGATTCGGCTTTTCAAAACTGCGCGAAACCAGAATGGAATAAAATAAAAAATAGAAAACGAAATTTTACTAGCGTGGCGAAGCAAGAATTTGATTTCTTCAGGATTACAAATTCTCCAGAGTATGTACCAGCAAACAATAAAATTTTTTCCGAGGTAGGTTATATTGAACTTCTTAATAAATTTATGAAATACGCCATAACCTTTGATGACGTCACTATCAAGAAATTTTTTCAATATGAAGAATTCTCTAAGGACTTAATTTCAGAGTTAGTTAATTTCATGATGACACAATCTAAGCCTTATAAATTAACTAACGATGCACAATTTGTATTAGAGAAAATAGAATCGATTACTGATGATAATGGGATCTTTAAGCTTGGACAAATTGGTTGGTCACCACAGAAGTATTTAATTCCTCTTCTAAAAAAAGAGACAGAAACTCTCTCACTAATGAATATTTCCTCTATTTTAGCCGAATTATGGAGTACTAAAAAAATTGTTCCTTGTCCACTAGATCCCACTAAAATAAAAGAGAAAGAGAAGGAAAAAGAGAAAGTGGAAAAACAAGAAGAGGAAAACAATCATTCCAATCTGTATATAGAAGTAAATTTAGATTATCCGGAAGATGTTCCTTTTCCTAATGGAAATTATTACACACTCTATATAAAAAATAAGCGTAACTCTCTATATTATGGTGAATGGGATGGGCTAAAACATGTTGCTAAGGAAAAAAAAGGGATATTTAAAAAAGTAACAGGGGATTTATATCAAGAAATAGAAAAGATTAGAAAGAGTCAAGAAATTTCCGAAAAAAGTAAAACGTATATCATTGTTAATAAGAAAAATATGAGCATCATTCATTCGAATATCGAATTCTGGAGCTCCTTTAAAAATAAAATTCATACTGTTAAATCAAAATTATCAATGACCTTATCTCCAAATGAAATCATTCACTACCGTGTCTCAAAAACAAAAAATCTCAATACTTTAATTTTGCCTTCAAATTTGTGGGAATGGCAGCTCTTATCGCCAGAAATAGACTTAGATAGGCATCTATTTGAAACCGAAACTGAGTAATAATTAATTGACTATCTTAGCTGATACTTTACTGATATACCTAGTATTACATTAAGGTATCAGGGTACTTATAATGCATTTGCTTAGCTACTTTAATGTTACAAATAAACTTAATAGAGCCCCTACTAAGTTTTATTTAGCAGGGGCTCTTAATTATCACTCTTAATTACTTTTTCTAAGGATAAATGTGATTATACCCATGCATACCAATACATTGATACACGCTTCAATCCCTGTAAGTACGAAATTATTTTCTATACTAGTAACTTCATCAGAAATGTTTCTAATATTTCAGTACATATTTCTTTAAAACTACTATTCTCAGTCTATAATATTATTTAATCATTTGAAAATTGTTAGTCATTCCAACACGTTGAGAAATTCTTCCATCTGTATAAACACGGAATTGTTTTCCTCCATTCATTACCGTATTTCCAATATCATCAGTAGAAATATCAACTGGATAAAATTCTCCATTTTCATCTTGCATTAAATCTTTTCTATATTGGGTGGATTCAATAATATTAGTATTTGCTTCATTTTTATCTGGAGACTCATAAATCCATAACGCTTTATTATTTAGTACAGTTTCTTTAGCAGCTTCCCAACTTGAAATTCCTGAACTACTTGTAGCTTGTGTCGTTGTAGTTGTTGCTTGTTGAGTAGACTCTTCTACTACTGGAGTTTGGGGAGTTTGTCCATTAACGATATCTGTAAATCCTTGTTTTAGCTGTTGATTTTGAGTTTCGTTAAAGTACAAATAATTATTTTCATTACCTTGATTTTGTTGAGTGAGATAAACTTTAGGTTGTCCATTTTCAAAACCAAAGAAATATACGTGTTGTCCTAGGTATTCCCCAGTTTCTACATCAGAATAAACTGCTACTAAATTGAAATCTGCATGACCAGTTCCATCTTCTGACCATTGTACGGTAACTGGTGCTTCATTGATTGCCATTTTCCAATCGCCATTAATCACGGCTTGTGGTAAAGGAGTGCCATACAGACTTACATTATTCTGAAGATTGTAGCTTTTATATTCTTGACCTAATGTCTTTCCCCATTGTGTGACAAAAGTTTCTAATTTGGAAGCTTTATTCGTATCCCACAAAGTATTCTTAACCTCTTCAGAAGAAGATTCAGTGATTGAACTTGCACTTGTTTCCACAGATTGCTTCATTTCTGTTGTAGTTTGTTCAGTTGATTGCGTTTTACTTTTTTTTGTCTCAATTGTTGTATCAGTTTCTATAGTCGCTTTAGTCCTCGTATTCTCAGATGTACAACCAGTGAATAAAATTCCCATTCCTATTAGTAATAACAGCCATTTTTTCATTATATTTCCCCCTTTCAATTTCTCCCTCACGTACTTATTCTATCAGACAATTAATTGATCTAAATGGTAATCTTTTAATCGATTCTTTCCCAATAATGTCGATAGCCCGTATGGCAGCGGTCTCTTCCTTGAGGACTCTCAGATGGATTAAAACTAGTAGAAATTTCCCTTCCACATCCTCTACAGCGATAAGTTCTCATTATTTTTGGGCTATTAGTATTATTTTTCTTAGTTAGAGCTATGAGTCCAACTATGATTACCCCAACTGTCTTAATTACTTTTCCTTTATCTATATTCGGATGTGCAAGAATATACTTATATAACCAATATCCACCGTAAATTAAACCACCTAATACAATCAGCTTAGCCATGTACTCGTCTCCTTTCTTTTTGTTTAATTACTTTTTGAATCCATCTTGCAGAGAAACCATAAACTTCTGTCAATTGACGGATATCTACAGTTTTTTCCTGTTCTATCATGTTTTCGATTCTTTTTCTAACTAACTCACGATCGTACATTTTCATTGGAAAAGAAATCTGTTGCCCTCGAAAAGCAAGATAAAATTGATAGAGCAATTCTGAATCCAGTTCCATTTCCTCAAAAAAGTCATTCATACTTTTATAAGAGTTACTCAAACAAGTTTCATCAATCTCCATCTACACACCCCCTGTTATTTTTTACATAATGAAAATAGCATATTACTGGGTACATTGATAATTCATATAACATGTATCATCACATGTATTTTTAAAGTCAAAAAGCATGTAAAACTACTTATAAGTAACATGAGAAAATAAAATGTTATTTTTCTTGAAATAATAATTGACTATCTGCCAATTGCCATTCATTACGAACATGAATACTTAGTGGGTGGGATAACTTACCTTCTGCATTTATCAATACTTTGGTCATCTTCTTTTGTTTCGCACTCAATTGATCGTAAATAGTCTTTGCTTGTTCATAAGCCACTTGACTCGTCGCTGTAATCGAACCACAAGCAAAAATAATGGTATTGATTTTCTTTTCTGTAAAAACAGTTGTTAATATTTCCAAAGATTGTTCATCATTTCCACGAGGAAATACCCGAGGACTTTTCGCTTTTGTATACGAAAAAAGATTCACAGCAATAAAACCAGTAAATCCTAATTGTCGGATATTCTTTTCGATTAATAACATACTCAAATCATTCGTAAATGGTTCTGTATCTGTTGGACGAATAGTAATGACTACTGCTAATTTATCTTCCGCTTCTTTTCCTTTGATCGCCCATTGTCGTTTGAAAACATAGCGATGGGTATGATGAGGATCTCGCCAAACTTCTGTTTGTGTGGTCACTAATTCTTTTTCAATCATCTCTTTTTCTCCTATGCTAATTTTTGTTCAAGCACTTCAATTACCATTGCTGTTATAAGTGTCAATACTAGTTGAAAATATTTCATATTCTTTCTCCTTTTTTCTTCAGAATTTGATGAATCGCTGTAAGGATATCTTCTAAACATTTCGCAATCATTCTCAAATAATCGATCTTATTCATTGGTTCCTCCAATCTGACTCCAAACCAAACGTCCTTCTACCAGTAACCCGCGAACAAATTCTCGCTGGCTGGTAATATCTGTAATGAAATAAACTACATAGTCTTTTCCATCTTCTGGTGCGCAATAAATATAAAGATGTGTCATTACTAAACGTGGTAGAGTAACATCTTCAGGAAGCATACCCATTTCAATTTCCTCTTTTTCCATCGTAACGGATTCATAGCCCCACTCTTCAGGAGTAGTGACTAGCTGTGCACACTTTTCCAGTACTTCGATAGACGTTTCTAACAAGTCATTTCTCTCCTTTCTTTTAGATATTAGTATTCTTCTGGTAATAACATCGTTTGATACTCACCCGAATCAATGACCCATATTTTTTGAGACACTGATTTCAAACGAAGCTTAGGTGAAATCAGATACTCTTTTCTTTCTTCCGGTTCTTCTTGACGATGAACCAACTTTTGATTTCCTTTTTCCGTAGAAAATTCAAAAATTTGAAGATAGTCTAAAGGAAATTGCTTTTGAACGTTTTGATCGATTAGATTCCAACATAAAGCTTGTAATTCCACCGGCAAACTGTCCATTACTCCCTTTGTGATATAACGTTGTCCTTTATTTTGAAACATTTCTTTTCCCTCCTTTGCCATAAAAATAGCCCAATCTTCTATTAAAGAAGATTGGGCTTCATGGATATAATATATATTTGAATTTATCTCTATTTCATTGCTATATTATTTGTTTCAATTAACTGAATAGACATCACAACTAAACATAAGAAATGCTGGATAGGCTACAATTAACTAGACATAAAAATTAAGGTGTGTAGACTAGAAGAAAACATACCAGGAGGAATTTTTATGTCTAAGAGAACACGAAGAACTTTTTCACAAGAATTCAAGCAACAAATCGTCAATCTTTACTTAGCTGGAAAGCCACGTGTAGAAATCATTTGAGAATATGAACTAACGGCTTCAGCATTTGACAAATGGGTAAAGCAATCTAAAACGAGTGGTTCATTCAAAGAAAAAGATAATCTTACGCCTGAACAAAAAGAATTGTTAGAACTACGTAAAAGAAACCAGCAATTAGAAATGGAAAATGATATTTTAAAGCAAGCAGCGCTGATATTCGGACGAAGAGACAAGTAATCGATGCGAATAAGCATCTTTACCCTATATCAGCGATGTGCAGAATATTAGGTCTATCACGTCAGTCCTATTATTATCAATCAAAACCAAAGAAAGACGAATCAGAACTTGAAGAAGTAGTCGCTGAAGAATTTATCCGCAGCCGAAAGGCCTACGGCTCAAGAAAAATAAAAAAAGCCTTATCAAAACGAGGCATTCAGATCAGCCGACGAAAAATTAGTAGAATCATGAAAAATAGAGGATTAAAATCGAGCTATACTGTTGCTTATTTTAAAGTACATCATTCTACTTGCAATGAAGCCAAAACGACAAACGTATTGAATCGTAAATTCTTAAGAGACAACCCATTAGAAGCGATCGTAACAGACTTGACTTATGTACGAGTCAGGAAAAAATGGAATTATGTCTGTTTCATTTTGGATCTGTTCAATCGAGAAATTCTCGGCTATTCTTGTGGAGAACATAAAGATGCCGTTCTAGTAAAAAAGCATTTAGCCGTATCAAACAACCTCTGACAGAGGTTGAGATTTTTCATACTGATCGTGGAAAAGAGTTTGATAACCAAGCTATTGATGAATTATTAACAACTTTTGACATCAATCGATCATTGAGTCATAAAGGCTGTCCTTTTGATAATGCCGTAGCTGAATCAACTTATAAGTCGTTGAAAGTAGAATTTGTCTATCAATACACATTTGAAACCTTACAACAATTGGATTTGGAGTTATTTGACTATGTCAATTGGTGGAACCACCTTCGGTTGCACGGTACACTTGGCTACGAGACACCGGTTGGTTACCGTAACCAGAGATTGGCGCAGCGAATCCTTGATAATGAGCTCGGATGTGCTAACGCTAGCGAGGCAGTCTAACTTTAACTGTTAGCTCCTGCCGAAGATCGTCACATCCGAGGAGGCTCATTGTCAAGGACAATCGGAATAGCATACGGAAAGAAGTTCTGCACCTTATAAAATTTGTCAAAAAAACTGTTGCCATTCCACCAGACACTTGCTTAAAGCGAAAAATTTCTTCAATGTCCATGCCTAATTCTTTGGATATTCTCTTGTCTGACCATCCATTTTTTACTAATCTTTGGATGACAATTTCCATTCCTCTTATTTCATGGGTCCCTCTTGCACGATTGTGTCGAATTGTTGAAGCCATACGTTCTTCTATGGGTTTATCAATAACTGTTACCGGTACAACTTTTAAGTTGAGTCTTTCCTTAGCAACACGATACCTATGAAGCACATCAACCAAGATATACTTCTCTTCTTTTTCCTTGTAATAACAAACTAATGGTTGAGTAAAGCCATCTTCAATGATAGAAAGCTCCAATAAGTTCATTTCCGGAGACGCTACTCGATTGGGATTATAATCGTTCGCCTGTATTTTGGTAATTGGAACAAGCCGAACGTCCATCACAGGGAAAGTTATGTCTTTATTCATACGCTTGTATACCCTACTTTCTTAAAAAGTAGGGTATACTCAAGAATCCGATTAATTATCTTCTCAATTTGGATAATATATCTCATCAGTCTTCTTGTCACTTTATCAACATGATTTTGCTGCAAAATGGGATACCGACAGTACTGGACTGGTAATCAGGATAAAAGCAAAAATAATTAATTTGTATCCTAAAAAATCCATAAAAATTCTCTCACATTTTCGGGTATTAATTCGAGAATCACACCTATAAATTTATTACTATATAAGGGATACTTAAACCAAATACCCCATCTAATTATTTTATAATTTATATTTTTGATTCAATATATTACAGGACTATTCCGATTGGTAGAGTTATAATAGTTATGTATAAAATGACTAGGAGGAGTACTATGTTGGAAACCTATCTGGAGAAAAGTATTTTTCGTCAAGTTTACATTTGTGAGCAATTACACGAAAAAGGGACCATTCAGATTCGCGAAATAGCAGATCAATTGAACGTTTGCCCACTCACTGTCACTAACGACTTGGAATGCATTACCGACATACTCCATCAGCAAATTATTTCAGTGGAGAAATCTAGAAGTAGCTTTACAGTCGCATTCGACTCTTCGTTTTCGAGGTTGGCACTCACTCAACTCATCTATCAGCGCTCTGACTTTTTCAATGTACTAGGACATTATTTATCAGGGGAACACAATTGGAGTAATATAGCTGATACTACCTTCATTTCGTTAAGCAAAGTTTACAACTTACGAAATGAGTTGATTAATTTTTTTAAACAAATGCAGTACTTAAATGCTGATGGCCATTTTGAAATTCCTGAAAAGGATTATCGAAGTTTGTTACTAACGATAATCTATGAGACAAATCGGACAGAGTTGATCCAGCTAAATAAATCAATTATTCAAAGCGGTCAACAATTGATTGATTATGTAGAAAAACATTTTTTTTCAAGAAGTTACCCTACAGTTGAAAAACAATTTATTTTATTAGGTATCGCTATCGGTTTGCAGAGATCTAAGACTAACCCAATATATTTTAGTCAGGAAGAAAAAAGAGTTGCCCGACATACTCCCTTGTTTCAGCTAATACAGAAAGGATTAGAGCAACTTTCTTTCTCTTTATGTCATGACGAAGATGAATGCCTTTATATCTACTTTCTATTCAACTCTAGAAATTATCTATGCGATAACTTTGAATTGTTACAAAAAGACTTGAACGTTGTTTATCAAAACCATGTAGCAGATAACCCTTTGGTGATTGAGCTCAGTCAAAAACTTATCTTATCTCTGAATATATCTGAAGAAAATCAGATACTTTTTGATAAAGCACTTCTCCCGTTTATCCGCTCACTTTGGGCTGATATTCAGATATTTCAACCTGATAAGACTTACTTGTTAAATGAAGAGCAACGCGCTTTGTACTTAGAAGTTCATGAAATTCTTGAACAATGGCGAAAACAAAACAATTTATTTCTGCGTTGGAATGAGAATTCTATTCGTAAACTAACCATTAGTTTAAGTCTTTTAAATGAGCATAAACGGAAATCTCCAATTGAAGTGTTCATAGTAGCTCCGTCAGACTTTAGGTATTTATACTATCGACAACAGTTAGAAGACATTTTGGGAAAACACTTTTCTATTAGTAATATCATTTGTAAACAACTTAGAGAAATAGTAGACGACACTTTCTTTTGTACTCAGCGGATTATACTTTGCGATAGTTCTTTATACCAAGAAGGCTTAGGTAGTGAGAAAACAATTATATATCCGATTACTTTTCAAACAATTCATACTGTTATCGATCAATTGAACAAGCAAATTTGACTGAACTACTTACAATAAGAGTAATGATGAATAGAACAACAGCTAAGATTGAGAGTGTAACAAATGAATATCATATATTTATTCAAATAGATTTAAGGAGCTGTGTGGTAATCACAACTCCTTTTATTAGTTAATTAACTTCTTTTATATTTCTCTGAAGAATTTTAGTGAGTAAAGCCGTACGTTTTCACATCCTGTTTTTTATGATAAACAATATGAGCTTTATTCAACTCTTCAATTGCTTGGTTCATATCTTGTACATAATCACCAGCCATGTTCATTCCAAAGTCTGCTCGAACAACTAAGCGTTGAATAATTAATTGATCCAAGTCTTTAGGTAATGGGTAGGCTGGGACTTGCCATCCCTTCATTAACAGACGATCAGATAAATCATATAGTGTCCATTCGCGATTGGGATCTTCTTTCAGCTTATAGCACACAACTGGCAATTCTGATCCATCATTAATGATTTCAAAAATACCAGTTTTTTCGATCTCTTTGGCTAAATAAACAGCAACATCATGAGTTCTTTGGTGAATATCACGATAACCATCAAAGCCATAGCGTACAAAGTTGTAGTATTGCCCAATTAGTTGTGCTGCACTATGAGAGAAGTTGATAGCCATAGTTGGCATTTCTCCACCTAAGTAACTAACTTTAAATACTAATTCTTCTGGTAAGTATTGTTGGTCACGCCATAAGACCCAACCCACACCTGGATATACCAAACCATATTTGTGACCTGAAGAATTAATTGAGATAACATTTTTCAATTGAAAATCCCAAACTAGATCAGGTTCAGTAAATGGTGCATAAAAGCCACCCGATGCAGCGTCAACATGAATGTATACTTTATAGTCAGTTTGTTTATTGTGAGCTTCAACTAAATCATTCAGACCCTTGATATCATCATAACGACCAGTGTAAGTAATACCCATAATACCTACAATACCAATTGTGTACTCATCCACATAATCCATGACAGTATCTAGATTAATTGACATATGTTTTTCATCCATTGGGACTTCTCTCAGTTCCACATCCCAATATACACAGAATTTTTCCCAACAAACTTGGTAACCAGAAGAGATCACCAGGTTAGGTTTTTTTGCTTGAATATCAAGACCTAATTTTTCAGCACGTTTACGCCAAGCAAATTTCATGGCCATACCACCCAGCATGCAGGCTTCTGAAGAGCCGATCGTTGAAGTTCCCATGAATTTTTCATTATTTGGAGCATGCCATAAATCAGCAATCATATTTACACAGCGGTTTTCAATTTCCGTTGTTCGTGGGTATTCTGATTTATCAATTGCATTTTTTTCTAACGTTTGGGTCATCAATTTCACTGCTTCAGGTTCCATATACGTTTGACAAAAAGTAGCTAAGTTTAATCGCGCATTTCCTTCATCCAACATCTCGTCTTGTACTAATTGATAAGCAATTCGTGGTTCAATGGATTCTTTGTTTAACTTATATTTAGGCAAGTCAACATCCTCACTTGCAGAGCCAAAAATTGGTTCCAAATAGTTTTTTTCTTCTTGATTATCTTTTCCGTATAACATAATGAATTCCTCCTAATGTTTTAAAATATGTTCATCATTTTTTGTAACGTGGTGCTCTCCTCTAGCAGCTGGATAAACAGCGGGATTAACGTCTTCAGCTTTCACGTGAGTAGGTTCCTCAATAGTTGTGTGAGCACTTTTATCATGTACTTCATAAATGATAAAAGGTAAAAGAACAGTCACTACAAAGCTAATAAGTAGTATGATTTGGTATGTTCGGTGCTCACTAGCTGCAATTGAAGCTGGTGGTACAAAAGAGATAAGCAATGCGAACACTGATAAAATAAAACCAATTCCACCGATAATCGTTTTGCCAACAGTTTTTCCTGGTACATTGTAAGTTCGTTTTAAGTCTTTTTTCTTAAAAACTAATACAAAGTAACCTAGGAAAAATAGTAAATATCCTACGAGATAAATGACAACAGTTAAGGAGATTGCTACTAAGAATGATAAATTGTTGCCTCCTCCACCAAAAGTTAAGACTGCTGCCCAAATAGTAACGATAATTCCTTGTATCATAATCAACGGAACTGGAACGTCTTGTTTATTAGTTTTCCGGAAGAAAACTGGTAACAGACCTCGCTGAGCAGCTGCGAACATCCCTCGTGATGGACCAACTACCCAAGAACTAACTTCACCCATAACGCCACAGGCAATCATGAGAGCAATCACTTTTACCAACCAATGTAAATGACTGTTAAAATGTAAAATAAGCGTTTCAAATGTTTGGATTACACCAGCACTGAGAGACAAGTCATGTTGTGGAATAACCGCTGCTACTGAGAAACCGCCGATTGCATCTAAGGCGATGGCCAAAATCACTAGTAAAAACATTGCCAATGGGTAGTTTCTTTGGGGATTTTCCAGCTCATTAATATGTGATGCTGAAGCTTCTACGCCCATATAAGCCAATATAAAAGATACAAATACTACTAAAGTTGAAAGCTGAGAAAAGTCAGGAATAAAAGCTTTCGCATTAATAGCCATTTGAATCGGATTACCGCCGATAAAGTAGGCTGCTGCTAAACCAAAGAGAATGATCGAAGGAATAACAATTCCAATGACAAATCCTGCTTTAGCAATTTTAGCGGTACGATTGGTCCCGCCCAACTGTGAAAAAGTCAGTACCCAGAAAATGACTAATACACCAATAAACTTGATAAATGGATCTGTATTAAGCTCTGGAAAATTAATTACATACGACAGCGCTCCTAGTATGAAGTAGATCATTGTAATAAAACCTACTGTAATTTGAAACCATTGGAAAAAAATAGCTGCAAAACCAAAACGTTCTCCTAAAGTTTGACTAACCCAACTGAAAATCCCACCATCTTTCCATCCTTCAACTGTTGCCATTTCTGCAGCACATAAAGCAACTGGTAGAAACCATAAAATACCTCCCAAAAGAAGAAAGAAAACCAAATGTAATTGTGATGTTGCAAAGGTCGGATACTCATAAACAGTCAAAACCATGGAAGCTGTCAGGGCAAAAAAACCGAATAGAGATAACTTTTTTTTATTCATATTATTACTTCCCTTTCCTATTTAATTTGTCATTCCTACCAAGGTTATGGAAAATCGCTTATTTGAGCTTGCATTATTTTGTCCACCTCTTTTCTACAAGACAAAGTATAGCAAGCAAAATTCTTCTCCACTTCCAGAATTTTTTATTTTCATTTTTAGAAAAGTGAAAAAACTGACAACAAAAGCTTGTTTCTTTCACTCTATTAATATCTTTAGTGAAAAAGCTCGTTTTATATCGTATTCTTCCAGCGAATGTACTTCTCATAAGTCCAAAAAAAGCTGCGAAAAAGAAAGTACCTCGGTACCTACTTTTTCGTAGCTGCACATAACTTGAGCAAGTATTAATCGAAGATACTTTTGTTGAGAGTGTAAAATATTTTGTGTAAATAGAAAAAAGGAAGTCCCTTCTGTAGAATAGAGTTACCACAACACATTCACAGAAAAGAGGACTTCCATATGAACGATTTTACTACAGAAATCCTAAAGACTCTAGCGAACAAAGGCGATTTGAATGGATTATTCCGTGTCCATTTGGAAAAAGCTGTCAATACGCTTCTCAAAACGGAGTTAACGGCTTTCCTCGATTACGAAAAGTACGATCGCATTGGTTTTAACACGGGTAATTCTCGTAACGGCTCCTATGACCGTACGGTCAAGACCGAGTATGGGGAACTTCATCTCCAGATTCCGCGCGACCGCAATGGCGAGTTCAAGCAACAGACTGTTCCTGCTTATAGACGGACGAATGACACATTAGAGGAGACCGTCATTCACCTCTTCCGAAAAGGTATTACCATGTCGGAAATCGCAGACTTGATTGAGAAAATGTATGGGCATCACTACACGCCCCAAACCATGTCCAACATGACTAAAGTGCTGACTGAAGAAGTAAATGCATTTAAAGTTAGAACTCTAAATGATAAGTATGTCGCTATTTTCATGATTCCTTCAGTTTTTCAGATGATATACCACTCAAAAAACAATATGAGAGATGTTCAGGAATACCATCTCTAATGGCTTATAAATTGGTTTTAGGGATAGTAGATGTTATAGACATATCAAGGAATAAACGAGCAGCTGCATAAAAGCAGATGGAATTAAGGAATAATTGAATTGTAAAAGAAGGGAATAAATTTAATGGCACAATTATTTTACAGATATGGAACAATGAATAGTGGAAAGAGTATTGAGCTACTGAAAGTGGCTCATAATTATGAAGAACAAGGGAAGAGAGTTATCATAATGACAAGCGCAATAGATACTCGATCAGGATTTGGAAAAGTTGAGAGTCGTATAGGTGTTTCGAAACCAGCTATTGCAATTACTTCTGAAATGGATGTGTACGGAGAATTAGTGGAGATTATTGATCAGTACGGAAAAGTTGATTGTATTTTGGTCGATGAGTCTCAATTTTTAAGTAGAGAGAATATTATTGATCTATCACTTATCGTAATGAATGAGGAAGTACCAGTAATTTGCTATGGATTGAAGAATGATTTTCAAAATAATCTCTTCAAGGGATCCGAAGCATTATTGACATTTGCTGATAAAATTGAGGAAATTAAAACTATTTGCCATTTTTGCAATAAAAAGGCTGTAATGAATGCTCGTATTGTTGATGGTATTCCAGTTTATTCAGGTGAACAGATTGTAGTAGGAGGTAATGAAGATTACCTTTCGGTATGTCGCAACCACTACTACAACGAAGATTGAAATAAAAAACGTGTAATCAAATAATTGATTACACGTTTTTTATTATTCTGTTAAAGGTTGAGGATCAGAAATTTTTAGGTATCTATAATCCTCACCTAAAAATCCGTTAAAACGAAGTAAAACATCATGACCATTTAAATCAGTTGGAACTAAAATTGGAATTAATTTATCAACAGTAGTTTTGTTGTAAAGTTCAAAAGTGTTCTCCATTCCTTCTGGTTCTACAATCGAATCTTTCAATAAACAAATCAAGAAATACAGCCGCAGAAAAGAGCAGTTTCAAAATGAAGAATCACTAGAGCGTTTCCTAGTATCCATCTTTGATACATACAATCAAAAATTCTTAAATAGAAGCCATAAAGGCTTCCAACAAGTGACGGATACATTAGCTTCAATGTTTACTGAGTAACCCATTATTTTGCAGAAGGACGAGTTATTTACACAAAATTATTGACGCTCCCTGTTTGGAGTGGTAAAAAGATTGAGAAATTGTTTCATTAGCTATTACGATTATTATTGTAATATATTTTTATTGAAAATCAAAATTAAAATAATTCACTGTAAAAACAGGATTATTTTTTCTATTTTGGTAAGTCAACAGGAACATAGTTTTCAATTGATTCAATTGACTCATTTTCAATAATCTGATCCATAAATCCAGGGCAAATATTACCAGACAAATTATAAAACCTGCTTTCTTCTTCAGTCACTAAATTTTTAAATTCTTTTTCAGTTATAATAGCTCCAGTTTTCAAATTTTTATAGTATTTTGGTTTTTTTTTCAGATTTATTTTACTTTCTTCATATAGTTCGTAGCTGACAAAATAACCATGAGACAACTTTCGCTTAATAACTTCATTGCAATTTGGACAACGTATAGGCATTTCTTTTTTTCTATGTTTTACAATATTTCTAACTTCCTCATAGTAAAATAATGTACCACAATTAGAACACGTCAATCTATCATCTAACATAATAATCCCTCCAAATAAACATTATTAGTTAAAGTAAAATGAAAAATAATTGATTTACGTGTCTTTATTATAAATATGAAGTCAAAAAAAATCACCTATATTTTTTACTTAAAAGAAAAAATATAGAATTACAAGTCGTTCAAAAGTTTAATCACCTGTTATTATTACTAACTAGTTTCCATATGTTATCATCATAATTACTTCTTGATAATAATTCATATTACAAAATTATTCGGTACCTTTTGTCAAATCGAAATTTTCATATCAATAATAAGCGAGAATAATAAAAAGACTACTCTTTCGAGTAGCTATATACTGATGTCATCAAAAATAGAAAAGGAAACGGTGTTTAGATTGTATAATATTATGACATTTATATTCTATCTCATTATCTCCAAACATACCATTTGTTAAATTAAAACTATATCTATTGGATTGTATGTTCATTTACAATTTGTTGTGCTTTATTTGCGGTATCCTCTACATCATTTTTAGCTTTTTGAAGCTTTTCAATGTAATTATTCAAACTACTATTTTTTGACTTTTCTTCTTCTAGCTTTTGCTGAGTAGCTTGCAGTTGATTTTGAATGTTATTTTTTTCACTCAACATTTGATTAATTTGCTGGTTTAAACTATTAATAGTAGATTGTTCTTCATTAAATTTGTTCTTTTCATTTTGTAAACGATTATTCCAATCGCTATTTAATCGATTTATTTCAGCTACTTTTTGGTTAATTTCGTCTATTTTCGCATTAATTTCATTTTGTTTTCCTTGCAATTCAGAGTCTTTTGCTGACAATTGATTTTCTAAATTAGTTTTCTCTGATACTAATTGATTCTTGTCGTTTTCTAAAGATGCCACTTTTTGTTTGGAAACTTCAATATTAGTTCTTAGTTGTTCAAGAGTTTGGTTGTTTGAAGACAATTGTGAATTTAAAATACTAATTTTTTGCTCTTTATTTTCTAGAGCTGTGTCTAATATAGTTAAATTGTTGTTGATCTTTTCAATATTATCTTCCCCTCCCCATAATAAAATATTATCAGCATATTGCTTTCCGGAGAAAATTACTAACATCAATCCTATAATTACTCCAGCATTAATAATAATCTTTTTTCTCACTTTTATCTTCTCCTTCAAAAAATTTCCTTAAATAAGTTATTAAAAATTATTTTCTTCGTCAAGCTTTCTTTAGACACTTTCTGTTTTTTGTCTAAAAAATTATTTAAAAAGGATAGAGAAATTCAATTCTAAAACTATTTACTACAACTAATTTATTTATGTATCAATATTTTTTTACATTTTTTTATAAAAAATAACCACCCGAAGGTGGCTGAAGAATAAGCTTTTATTTGTAAGTTTACAGAATAGGTTGTGTCAATAATTATGTGTAAATGGAAAAGCCCATTCTGTTGATCAAGTTAAAACATTGATTCTAATGTATCATGTATTTCTTTAAAACCTTTATGAACTCGGCATAGAAACTTTTGATTATAGTTGTTGAATTGAGATACTAGAAATCTCTCCAGAGATTCTTCATTAGGAAATTGCTCTTTTCTTTTGGTATATTTCTTTAATTGTTTGTTAAAACCTTCAATCAAATTAGTTGAATAAATAGTTCTTCTGATTGACGGAGGGAAATTATAAAAGGTTAATATAGCAGGATTCATGAGCAATTTAACCACTCGTGGATACTGCTTTTTCCATTTATCTATCATAAACCTTATTTGATTATTTGCTTCTTCTTTTGAACTTGCTTGGTAAACTAATTTGAAATCGCTACAGATTTCTTGTCGATCACTAACACGAACCTTATGAGCGATATTTCTAGATATATGGACACAACATTGTTGAAATTGAGCATTTGGATAAACACTATGAATACTATCGTCAATACCACTTAAACCATCTGTTACGACTAACAAAACCTCTTCTAAACCACGGTCTTTTAGATCTTGAAGAATCTCTTTCCAAACATAAGCAGATTCAGTTGGAGCTATAGTAAATCCTAGAACCTCTTTAGTTCCATCCAACCTGATACCAATTACTATATAGACAGCTTCTTTTGATACGGTTTGTCTTTTTAAGGGAATATGAGTAGCATCCATAAAAATGACTGAGTATTTAGCTTCTAAAGTTCTTTCTTTAAATGCCGAAACATCTTCAGACACAATTTTACTCATATTTGAAATAGTTTGTGGTGTGTAATAATGACCATACATTTTTTCGATTAGATCAGAGATTTCGGACATAGTAATTCCTTTTTGAACTAGCTGAATAATAGTGGTTTCTAAAGAGTCATTGGTTCTTTTATAAGCAGGTAAAGTTTGTTGAGAAAAGTCTCCATTCCTATCTCTAGGTATTACTAAATTCAATTCACCGTACTCTGTTTTAAAAGAGCGCGAATAATTCCCATTACGGGAATTACCTGAATTAAATCCAGCTCTATCATACTTTTCATAGTCAAGAAATACCGTTAATTCAGCTTGTAATAAAGCGTTAATAGCCAATTCTAGGTGACGACGAAACAAATCATCCAAATCACCTTTATTGATTAGTATTTCCATAATTTCTGTAGTAAAATCGTTCATATGGAAGTCCTCTTTTCTGTGAATGTGTTGTGGTAACTCTATTCTACAGAAGGGACTTCCTTTTTTCTATTTACACAAAATATTTTACACTCTCTTCAACGATATTCTTGTAAGTAATTATGCCCCAACTAGGATTTGTGGGTTCATTTCCATCTGGAGTTAAAAAAACAAAAATTTTTTTATAGTTAGAATAATTGCGTTCTATATATATTTGGTATTTATTAAGTTGCCCTCCAGACTCCGAAGACAGAATTTTATTTTCGATGCACACCACTATTTTATTTTTTTCCGATACCAATAAAATATCAATATTCTTATTTTCTCTGTAAACAATTAAATCTTCATAGCTATTAAGTAAAGCATCAAAATAATTGATAGCAGCTTTGGTATCATCATTAGAATCTATATACCTTTTCAAAAACATTTTAAAAAACTCATCAGATAAATTGTGGATTTCATTTGGAGCAAACAAAAAAGCTAAAAAATTACTATGTCTTATTTCATTTTTAGATAGCTTAAGTATCTGAAATATATTTGCTTTCCCAGTCCATTTAGATAGCCTTTCTTCAATATCATCCATATCCTCCAATAGATTTTTTAAACACTTTTTTTCATCTATCATATTTTTTCTCCTTGCCATTATTCTAACTAAAATTTTACGTATTTGTTTCTATGTCTACATTATCTTTTTAACAGTATCTATTTTTCTTTTGCAACTTACTTGGCTACCAAAGCAAATAAAAAAGTTATTTATAAATTTCTCCCTACCACTACCTATTGCTATTATTTAAAATAGGGATAATTTTTTCTCTTAAAAAATATCATTATTTGTGGTATGGAGCACCCGCATTGATTCGAAAAGCACGGTAGATTTGTTCGACGAGGATCAAGCGCATGAGTTGGTGGGGGTAGGTCATTTTTCCAAATGAGATTTGGGCGTTGCTGCGTTTCATGACGGCTTCGCTTAAGCCGAGTGAGCCACCGATGACAAAGGTGATCTGGCTTTTCCCTTGGATTCCTAGTTGGTCGATTTCTTTGGCGAAAGCTTCACTGGTTGGATTTTTCCCTTCGATTGCTAGTGCGTAGACGTATTCTTGTTCTTTGATTTTGCTCAAGATCCGCTCGCCTTCTTTTTCTTTGACTTGGCGCATTTGAGCTTCACTCAAGTTCTCAGGTGCTTTTTCATCGGGGACTTCGATTCGTTCGATTTTAGCGTATGCTTGCAGCCTTTTGACGTATTCATTGATTCCTTGGATCAAGTATTTCTCTTTTAGTTTACCGACTGAAATGATTTTGATATTCAATTGCTTTACTCCTTCATTTTTCCTCTTCATTGTTCGTTGTTCGTATTTCCTTCTTTTCTATTATAACGAAATGTTTGCTAAAAGAAAAAGCGAGTTATTTTTTATTTATTTAAAGATTCCCACATAGTTATGCACATCATCCACAGGTTTATCCACAGAAAAGGCGATGATTCTGGCTTATTTTATAAGTATTTCTTAAGCAAACGTATGTTTTGCACCGATTTATCCACGTTGTCCACATCTTGTGGATAAAAAAGGGTATTGTTTTTCTGCGAGTTTTCCGCTGATTTCTACACAGGATTTGTGGAAAACTTTTTTCTTATTTTTTCATCTGAACGCAATGATTTTTCCTAAAGTTTTTCATAAAAAGTTCATAGTCTCCAAGTAGACTAATCTTAACAAATAAGTCTATACTTAGAGATAGAAGAAAATGATAAATGGAGGCAGATCACATGGAGAGAAAAGATGTGACACCAAAAATGAAAAAGAATAATGGAATCTGGCGTAAGCTGGGTCTAGGCTTAGTCGGTGGAATTATTGGGGGCTTGGTAACGGCTGGTATTTTTTATGCTGTCATGGGTTCTGGAAACGCAGCGTCAAATTCGGGTGGTCATCAAAATTCAGCGGGCGAAACTGTCGTTGAGAATGTCAAAGTCAATGTCGATTCAGATATTACGAATGCGGTCGATAAAGTCCAAGATGCGGTGGTATCTGTTATCAATCTTCAAAGCCAAAATCAAGGGACCAACGGCTTCGGTCAATTATTTGGCCAACAACAACAAGAAAGTTCTGATGATAGCAATCTAGAGGCTTCTAGTGAAGGTAGTGGTGTCATCTACAAAAAAAGTGGCAATTCCGCTTATATCGTAACGAATAATCACGTAGTAGAAGGACAACAAGGACTAGAAGTTTTATTAAAAGATGGAACAAAAGTCAAAGCTGAATTAGTCGGGACGGATGCTTATTCTGACTTAGCTGTTTTGAAAATCAGTGCAGATAAAGTGAACAAAGTTGCTTCATTTGGTGACTCTAATTCATTGAAAGTAGGTGAACCGGCGATCGCAATTGGTTCTCCTCTAGGTTCTGAATATGCCAACTCTGTGACTTCGGGGATCATCTCTTCATTGAATCGCCAAGTAACCAGCACGAACGAGTCAAATCAAACGGTCAATATCAATGCGATCCAAACAGATGCTGCGATTAACCCTGGTAATTCTGGTGGTCCATTAGTTAATATTGAAGGTCAAGTGATCGGGATCAATTCAAGTAAAATTGCAAGTACTTCTGCTTCTTCATCAGGTGTAAGCGTGGAAGGAATGGGCTTTGCGATCCCAAGTAACGATGTAGTAAATATTATCAACCAACTTGAAAAAGATGGAAAAGTAACCCGTCCTGCTCTAGGGATCACAATGGTTGACCTTTCAGCCGTTTCAACCCAACAACAAGAACAAATCTTGAAAATTCCTGAATCTGTGACAAATGGTGTGATTGTTACCAGCGTTCAACCGGCGACACCTGCAGAAAAAGCTGGCTTGAAACAATATGATGTCATTACAAAAATCGATGATACTGATGTTTCTTCTGGTGTAGAATTACAATCTGTCTTGTATCAGAAAAAAGTCGGCGATTCAGTGAAGGTCACTTACTATCGCGGAAAAGAAAAGAAAACAACAACGATTCAATTAACAATTGATCAATCCGCATTAAAACAAAGTCAATCAGAGAACTCTGGTAACTAATAACTAATTTCCTATACAAAAACAGCACGGTTGCTCGGCAACTGTGCTGTTTTTTGCTTATTTTGGAAATGCTTCGCCAATCACTGCATCTTCTGGTAAAACAAGGATCCCTTTTTCTTTCGGTGCATCTGGTAATTGTAATTCTTTTGCCGAACAAATCATTCCGTGACTTTCAACCCCACGTAATGTTCCTGGCCAAATCATCATTCCATCAGGCATCATAGCTCCTGGTTTGGCAACAACGACTTTTTGTCCTGCTTCAATGTTCGGAGCGCCACAAACGATTTGTAAGACTTCCTCTTTACCTACTTGTGTTTCAGTGATCGATAAGTGATCAGAATCAGGATGTGGTACGCAAGTTTTGACGTAGCCAACAACGATTTTTGGTTCATTTTCTTCTGTTAACGTTTCTTCAAAACCAGCTTCTTTGATCAAGCGGTTCAACTGTGCAATTTGTTCTTCTGTTAGTTTGACTTGTCCGTTACCTTCGATCGTAAGATGGTCGGAGATATGGAAAAAATTCCAGCCAACGATTTGTCCTGTTTCATCTTTGATTTGAGCAACATTCCATTTACGGATGACCGTATTTTCGGTTCCATTGTCATTTGAGACGATGACCATCAAGGTATCTCCCACGTGCGCTTTATTATAAGCAAAAATCATGTTTTTTCCTCCATTATCCTTTGCTGACATTTATCTTAACAAAAAAATGGTTTTTATGCATGAGTTTTTTTTCATTCATCAACCTATATGTAGATTGGGGACTATAGATAAAGTCATCAGTAAGGTTTCTTTTTTTGACTTCCTATTTTAAAAATGATCGAGAGAGAAGATTCCTATTTTCTTTAATAGGACTTTTTCATTAAATAGATGGACTCAGTATAAAACAATGGATTACTTACGGTTCCAGCTCTTATGTATAAACTTTTATCGTCCTTCGACAAAAAACTCTTTTCAATCTACTATGTAGTTGGTCACCACGTAGCAATTTATCGAAAAGAGTTTTACTCAAGCTATTTTATTTGGAGTCGCATCCATTTTTGTTACTTTGCACATTTTATGAATGAATCAGTCTACAATCGCTAACCCTATAAATGCCTATATATAGTTTTCACCAAAAAGTAACGGATATTTAGCTCATGGAATAAAGTCTTCCCACTGTTGTTTGTAGTTTTCTGGATGGCTAACAAAGTTGAAAAGATCTGGATTCTGTTCATATTGATAATAGATGGGTATCCTTTTTTTAAGACCAAATTCGTGATATTCTCTGGGCTTTTTGATGAGCCATTCCGCAGAAGTGTAATGATCATTTTTCTTCCAAACCAGGTTGTTTCTATGGTCAAAAATAGGCACAAAAGCGAATCCTTGTTGCTTTTTTAGAACTGTATAATCGAAGGCATAATCTCGGACACACCAAGCACCGAAACACATAGTTAGTTCTGTCGAAGCATTGATCGTACAGTGTCCCCATCCTGGTGGAACAATGACGATGTCCCCTTTTCTTGCTTCAACGGCGTAACATTTTCCAGCGTTTTTTTCGAGGTTTTCTTGCATATAGATCAGAGCCTGTCCCTCTAAGATCTCGAATACTTCTGGGGTGGACATGTGACTTATTTTCGAAATTGCATGTCGGTGTCCCTGACTTTTGATCGGTTCATTTCCAAGTTTACCAGCAGCATATTCGACTATGCCATATAACAAACCTTTTTGTTGAAGGGCATGTTGATCTTTCTTTTTTCCTATATCCATTGCGATCGTATAAACGATTTCTGGTCCGGAAACATGATCATTCAATAAACTATGACGAATATCTGCTAAATATCTGTGTTCTACTCCCACTGGTCCAAACATGTCCTCGCTGTAAACAAAACGTTTCTTTTTTTGATCAAAAAAGACATTCAACTCATGTTTTTCCATAAAACACCTCTTATAATCCTCGGATAAATGCTTGGATCACAGCCACTTTTTTAGTAGGGTCTCCTTGATTGACCAGTTTGTATTCTTTTAGTTGTTCTGGAACAATAAATGTTTCTCCATAATTGACATTGAAAGGTTCAAAGGCTCCCGTCAGACTTTCAACGGTAATTTTTTCTCCCTCCACTAAGTTCAGCATATTAACACTTTCCTTGGTTTTAACTTCTACCATATCTGAAAACCAATATCTTCGCGTCTCAATCAATTCCAGCTCGTTCAACCCAGTCTTTTCGATTATGCTATTGTCGGTTTCTTCGATCACTTCGATTTGATTGATCAAGTTTTCTTTTACCCAATTAGTGTCATAATCAATTTGGACATTTTTTTCCCCGTGTTTTAAATGGACAGGACGTGGTATCCCATCTAGTCCGACACGTTCCCAATCCCATAATTTAAAGGTAAAGATATAGGGTGTTTGGCTAATTTCTAATACAACTGTCTCTGGTCCGCCACAATGAATCGTCCCAGAAGGAATCGAATAATGGTCATGTTTTTTTACTGGGAAACAATTGATATATTTTTCATCTGGAAAGCGAAAATCACCTGTTGCTGCTTTTTTAAGATCTGCAAATAATTCATTTTTACTGATCCCTTCTTTGACACCTAAATAAATCGTTGATCGTTCATTGGCATCAAGTATATAATAGCTTTCATTTTGAGTATAATGCATTCCAAATTTTTCTTGGATGTACTCGACCATTGGATGAACTTGCAGACTGAGATTTCCTCCACCCACAGTATCTAGATAGTCAAAGCGGATTGGAAATTCTTTTCCAAAACGGGCCCGCACCTTTTTCCCAAGCAATTCGTCTGGAAATTGGTGAACTGCATTGATCGCAGGTATCTCGATTACCGTAGCCCCAAAACGCAAAAGTAAACTGTTTTCTTCTGGAACGCCGTCAAACGCCCATCCATAATTCTCAGCGGAAGGATCCAGATTAAACTGCTCTTTCATCCACTGGCCACCCCAAACGCTCGCATCAAAATAAGGAACTAACCGAAATGGCTGGGAGACTACCTCAGATAAGGCTTGACGATAATCTTTTCCTGAAACCATTTTTGGTTCATTTTTTTTATTGGTATCTAAAAGAAAATCAATATCATTGTATAATTTTTGTTTCAACCGATCTGCCATTCTCCATTCAAAAAAATAACCCCGTTTGAATTTTCTCAATGCATCCTCTTCTTCATTGGCTCCTCGCCAGTTGGGCATCCCTTTTCTGAAACGCAGTTGGATCTCCCATCTAGTTAAATCTGCATAAACTAAAGTTGTTGGTTCTTCTACTAAAAGAGAAGCTCCTGTTCCATATACAATCACAGGTTGTTTTGTGTTTGCTATCTTTTTTTGTAATTTTTCCCGTTCATAGCTCGGGAAAAACTCGGTCAATTCTGCATGGGACATCACGCCAAAAACGCGATCCTCAGTTAATGTCTTTTGAATCATTTCCGTCACTGTTTCTGCATCATAAGCATAGTCATCTGATCGGATCAGCAAATAATCATGACATTCTTTTCTAAGAGCGTCTTCTATTTCATCAAGATCAACTCCTGGATAGCACTCGATAACTATCCGTTGCTCTGTATTGTCTGTACTGTTTTTTCGCAATTGTTTAAAAATTGACTCATAGCCTTCCCAAGTGTCTGAATAATTTTTAATCGTTGTTTCTGGTTTCAAATTATAAGCCATGTTGTCTCTCCTTTTTGTCATATTGTCATAACATTAAATCAGAAAAACTCTTCCTCATTCTCTTCCTCGTCCAACATATCGACAATACTTTCTTGCCCCGTTTTGATCGCATCCTGAGCGAGTTCTTCGCTGGTTTTATTTTCCCTAGACAAAATTGTATCTAGAACCATTGCTAAATTCATCCCAGAGTACATCTTGAACAATAAATTTTCAGACACGGCAATGTCTAATGCATTTGCTCCAGGCGATCCAGAAGGTATATCACTAATGATGATCCATTCTGTTGTTTTCTTTGCTTGATGGATTGTCTTCTTGATTAATTTACGGTAATTCTCGATCCCATCTGCATTTAATTCCACAGCATAAAAGTTTGCTTGTTCACCCGCAATAAATTCGGTTGCTTTTTTCATTCCTTCCGCAAGTCCAGAATGGCTAACTAATAAAACATTGATTTTCATTTCATCATCCCTTTACCAAGTATTAAAAGAATTGTGCGATGCCTACGCCGATAAAAGAAACTAAAAAGTATAAGCCAATCAGTTTCAGTGGCGATACTCCTTTTTTAGCCATCAAAAACCAAGAAAGAATAACTAGTAATAATGGAAGCAGACTTGGGAAGATCCCATCAATCAAACTTTGAATGTCAATAGACGCTTCACTCATTTTGATGACGATCGGCAACTCTAATTTCACATAACTAGCCGCAACACCACCGATCACGATTACGCCAAGAACAGAAAATGCTTGAGTGATCTGTTGGGCTTTTTTCCCTACGAATACATCGACAGATTCGGCCCCTAATTCATAGCCTTTAAAAAATAAAAAGCGTGTTCCTGCGATAATAATTGCATTGAAAGAAACAATGTAGAAAATCGGACCAAGGATATTTCCGCCAGCACCTAGCCCCATTCCTATTGATAATAAAATGGGAATCAGCATTCCTGGAATCATGGAATCTCCAATACCTGCGACTGGTCCCATCAAACCGACTTTCAAGCCGTTAATAAATCCATCATCGATTTCTTCTGCTCCCAACGCTCGTTGTTCCTCTAATCCACACACCACACCATTGATCAATGCGCCTACTTGTGGTTCTGTATTATAAAAAGCAGAGTGTCTTTTAAGTAATGCTTTCTTTTCTTCAGGATGATTTTTGTATAGTTTTTCTGCAATAGGCTCCATCGAATAAGCAAACCCGAAAGCTGCCAGAAATTCGAAACTCATTGCGACCAGATTGTACATCATCCATCTTACATAGGCTTTGTTTAGTGTTTTTTTATCTAATAATTGATAGGTCTGCTTTTCCATTTAAAATTCCTCCTCTTCATATCCGCCATCCGCTGCCATGGCTTCACTGCCATTATTGTTTGAAATTGCTTGATAATAGATATACGCTACGACACCCGCAACCACTGCCAAAGCAATCATATTCAATTTCAAAAACACAACACAGATGAAACCGAATACAAAGAAGAGTAATAAGATGTTTTCTTTTACAACAGCTGTCAAAAGCATTACGATCCCAATCGCTGGTAGCGCTCCGCCTAGAACACTCATCACATCGATCAAATATTGTGGCATACTTGCCAACAGTTGGGAAGCAAAGGAAGAACCAAAGTAAACCACTAAGAAACATGGGATTGCTCGCAATGCAAAGTTGAGAATTTGTGGTCCGACAACCGTATTGACAAAAAAGCCCCGATTATCTTTTTCTTCTATCGCTTTTTCCGCTCTGTGGTTCCAAAAAGAGTTTGCTACTTGATAAAAATTGAAAACGATCGTTCCAATTACACCAATTGTGGTTGCCATTGTCACTGCTACTTCTGTCGAAGAACGTGATAAAATCGCTAACGCAATGGCTGGATAAGCCACGAAATTTAAATCAGCTGGCATTTGCCCACCTGGTGTAACCAATGCGATATAAACAGCTTGAACAGCAATACCAATAATAATTCCTTGTTTAACATCTCCTAAAATCATTCCAACTAAGAAACCTGAAACCAATGGTCGTGTCAACGTATACCAACCACCGGTAACACCGAACAGCCAAGGTGTACTCAAAGCGCCCAAATAACATAGGATCGCAATCATTGATGCTTGAAAAAATAACATATTTCTCCCCCCTGTTTACAAAATTTATTAGTTTATTTCTTTACTTACTTCTTTCCATGATGTTCCTTTTGAATCTGGGACTAGCTTAAATTCAATTTCCATACCTAAAGAATCTAATTTCTCAAAGGCAGCAATTTATTCTGGCGTCACTGCTGCATTGGGACCAATTTTTTGCGCATTTTCTCGGGCACTCATTGGACCAACATTCAACTGTGGACAAAGAGAAATAAAATCTGAACCGTTTTCATAAAGTTTTACAAGTGTTTCTGGTGTTTTGACGATCAGGAAATAGTTTTTCTTGCTTTTTGCGATCTCTTCCCATTTCTGTCCTGTTTTATCAACAGTCATGACAAATCCTTTTAACGGTTTTGGGACTGCTGCTTTCAGTACTTTAGATAAAACTGGATTATTTGCTGAAGGATCATCGACCGCGATGACACCGTCACATTTTCTTTCACTCATCCATCTTGTTACCACTTGTCCATGAATAATTCGATCGTCTACTCTAATAAATGATATTGCCATTTTCTCCAACTCCTCTATTGTTATTATGTTATGACATTACAAACTATTTTTTATTTCTAAAAAATAATCATGCTTGCTATTTGTTAATTTCCGGTATACTTTTCTGGTAAAACTGATGAAATGTAAGGCTTATTACCAGAAAAGTTTCCCGTTTTTTGCTTATTCAATTCAGTTCGACATAGTAACGGTATTTATCACCAATGTAGTAACAATCACTGATTTCTTTAAAATGGCCGTCTCTTTCCGCAGTCATTCTAACACGTTTCAAGATAGGCGTTCCTTTTTCAATATCAAGAACGGCCTGTAGTTCAGGCGTTGCAGCAATCGCTTCGACGTATTCTCGACTGTCATTAATAAGGATGCCGAATGTTTTCAAATAATTATAGAATGAGTCATAATAATCGTCGCTATCCAACGAAAAATCATAGATATACGGGATATGTGTGACGAAATAGGCGAAAGCTTCCCCTTCTGAGGTACCGCGAATCCTTCGAAGTTGCAAGACTTTTGATCCTTTTTCGATAGATAGTTGTTTTGCCATCTTATCCGTGGCTGAAATCAAGTCCACTTTTGCATAAAGTGTTTTTGCTTGCTTTCCTAACTCTTCCATCTCTTTAGTAAAGCTTCGAACCATCGTATAATGTTGTTTTTCATCCGAGTGGTCATTTGTTAATACAAATGTTCCTTTCGCTCGTTCACGGTATAGATAACCGGCACGTACTAGTTCATCGATCGCTTTTCTAATCGTGATTCGGCTAACATTATAAATCTCGCACAGTTCAAGCTCAGCAGGTATTTTTTCTCCTTCTGCCCATTCTCCCGATGAGATCTTAAACCGCAGATCTTCCGAGATTTGGCTATATAGTGGTGAACTCCCACTGTCTTTGAAAAGCTGTTTCTTCATTTTTTCACCTCCATCATTGTTCTATTGTTATAACAATAATACAAGAAAGCGTTTTAAAAAGCAATAAGAAAAAAGAAAATTTGGAAAAAAATCCTTTTGACTAGTTTTCTCACCCCATAAAAGGCGTTGTCGTTTCAAGAAATCCGCCAGTTAGCTCTTTATCCAGATCTGGTCTTGCTATCACCAAAACACAAAACTTTTTGAGGAAGCGTGTTTCACAATTTGGCAATGACTGATCTTTTTCGTTATGATTCCGTTATATTCCAACACCCCTATTAGGCCTGATTGTGTCAATGCTACCATTACTTACTATCATTTCTTATAGACTCTGCCATTGTACCAAAAAAACTTGAAACTCAGGGTTAATTGGCATGGCATACGATACTTATTTTCCCCTTAACTAATCATGGAATTTTAAAAATGAGACTAGGACAAGCTGTGAGCCCACCTAAAACTTGCAAAACTTGTCGTCTTCACGTACAACTTTTGGAGCACACATCAGCCAGTTGTCCTACTCTCACTTGATTCATGACTAATTATTTTCTGTTTTTTCCACTTCATCAGAGACAATCAAGACATCACATGGTGCTCGGCGGATGACATAGCTGGAAACACTACCTGTCATAAATCGTTCAACCGCATTTAATCCTGATTGACCGACCATGATCAAATCGATCGCATATTTTTTTGGTAAGTTGACTGCCATTGATTCTCTAACAGAACCATAAGCAACGATTCCTTCGATTTTTTGATAGTCAACTGTTTTTCCATAAGCTTTACAGTCTTCGATCATTTGTTTCGCTGCTTCTGTTTGTTGGTCAACTAGCGTTTGATCTATTGGGACATAGCCCATGAAATTATAAAATTGTTGGTCGATCACATTTGCTACATAGACGGTTCCGTCGTTTCTTCGAGCAACCTCAACTGCTTTTTTAAAGGCAGAAAGTGCTTGCTCACTTCCATCGATCCCGACCAAAATATTTTTATATTCTTGTTCCATCCTGATCCCTCCTAACAAATATCCAGATGTTAGCCGTTCGTCACACGATTTAAAAAATCCTCGATTTCTTGTTTTGTTTTCCGATCTTTATTCACTAGACGACCTAATTCTTTACCGTCTTTGATCACTACAAAACTTGGGATTCCAAAAATGTTCCACTCAGCGGCTACATCTATGTATTTGTCACGATCGACTTCAATAAAACGCCATGCGGCAAAATCATTTTCTATTTCTGGCATTTGAGGCTTGATAAAGCGACAATCGCCACACCAATCTGCGGTAAAGAAAAAGACACTGTTCCCTTTTTCAACGTAACCTGCTAATTCTTCTAAGTTTTCTGGAATAATCATTGCTGTCCCTCTTTTCTTCTTATATTTAAATTATACACCTTTCTTTAAAAGTCACCAACTCCTAACCAGTCCTCACTTTTGTATTCAAAAAATTCAGGTGCTTCAACCAAAAAAACGATTCACCGATTTCCCCCGTATTTACTGACTGACGACAAAACAAGAAGACCTAAAAAGGAAGCCCAATAATAGGACTTCCTCTATTTCTGAACTTATTAACTATTTATACTATCCTTCGCTTATCTCTGTTCCACGATCCATGGTTCTCGTTTCACTTCGTTTAAAGGATGTATTCTTATTTTCCGTAAACGATCGTATTGACAGTCGATTTGTCTAATCCTTTTAATGTTTGGATCAACATCTCTCTTGCTGCTTCAAAGTCACGAATGCTAAACATTGTTTGATGTGTATGAATGTAGCGTCCTACGACTCCGATCACCGTACTTGGGATTCCTTCGTTTTGCGTATGTGCCGCACCTGCATCTGTGCCGCCTTTTGAGACAAAGTATTGATATGGAATGTTGTTTGTTTCAGCCACGTCTAATAAGTATTCACGCAAGCGTGGTAACATGATCAATCCTGGGTCTTGGATACGCATCAACGTTCCTTCACCTAGATGTCCGAATGTCCCTTTTTTCGTTACCGTATCGTCTGCTGCTGAGCAATCGACTGCAAAGAATAGATCAGGTTTGAATTTGTTGACAGAAGCTTTTGACCCACGTAAACCAACTTCTTCTTGCACGTTTGCTCCTGCGATCAATGTATGACCTAGTTTTTCATTTTGCAGCGCTTCTAACGCTTCTAACACCATTGTACAACCATAGCGGTTATCCCATGATTTGCTGATGATATTTTTGCCATTAGCTGTTTTGATGGTTTCAGCGAATGGTACGATCGTATCGCCTGGCAATACGCCAAAGCTCATTGCTTCTTCACGTGATTCAAAACCAGCATCAAATAAGATATCTGTCACTTCCACTGATTTTTGGCCGCTTGTTCCACGTAATAAATGTGGTGGAACAGAAGAAGAAATACATGGGTAATTTTTGCCAGAAGAAGTCTTCAATGTGTAACGTTGAGCAGAAACCACATACGGATTCCAGCCACCTAAAGGTACAACTTTGAATAAACCGTTGTCCTGGATTTGGGTTAGCATAAATCCTACTTCATCCATATGAGCCGCAACCATCACACGTGGGACATCTGCCTCTTCATGTTGGCGTAAGCCAAAGATTCCACCTAAACCATCTAGTTGTAATTCGTCCACTAAGGGTTCCATGTGCGCTTCCATATACGCACGAATGTCTTGTTCAAAACCACTTGTTCCTTGAAGTTCTGTTAACTCTTTGATTCGTTGAAATGTTTTTTCATCCATAATAAAGTTCGCCTAAGATTCAGACTATGCTCCTCTCAAATTTATAGTTGACTGACTAATTTGTATTACTCTTAGTCAATCACTCACATTTATTATAGCTTATTTTAATTGATAGCGGTTATTTATTTCTAAGAAAAACACAGAGTATGGTAGAATAAATGAAGATAATCTTTTTGGACAAAGAAGGAGGTAAGACGTATGTATTCTGAAGAATGTGAGTCAAATAATTTTAAAAACGGTCTTGCTATAGGTATCGGACTTGGTTTAATCAGTGGCATCACTTCAATGGTTTTGTATCAACGTAAGAAAACGTTATCAGCCGATCAAGTCTTAGAACAAGTCAAAGAATCATTCTTAAAAGAAGGCTCCATCGAGGGGTCTTGGATCTCATTTGAAAAAGAACCGACTAGAAAATTTGCGATCCATTCCAAAGCTTATCGTGGAGGGATTTCCCGCCTGGAAGATGGTGAAATCATTTGCTACGAATTTTTAGCGGATGCGTATACCGGCACCGTGTTAGAGATTTCAAGAAAAAAGAATGAATTGATTTAATAAAGCGAAGCCTCAGCTATCACCATTAACATAAAAATAGTGGTTTTATACGGGGCTTTTTACAATAGAAACAAAAAGAAGTGAAAATTCTCTCTAGGTACTAGCATTTAAGAATTTGATACAGTATTCTTAATAGAGATTTTGTTTTCTATGATTTAAGGAGAGTGAAAAATGGAACAACAAGAGAAAATTGCTGTTCTGATTCCTTGTTATAATGAAGAAGCGACGATTTCAACAGTCATTGCAGACTTTAGACGAGAATTACCGGAAGCAGAGATTTACGTATATGACAACAATTCGACTGATACCACCTATGAACTTGCCGTGGCGTGTGGGGCAATCGTCAAAAAAGAACCAAGACAAGGGAAAGGAAATGTCATTCGGCAAATGTTTTTTGATATTGATGCAGATTACTATCTCATGGTGGATGGTGATGATACCTATCCTGCCGAAGCGGTGCATGGATTACTGGATAAACTTCGCTCAGGTGAAGCGGATATGGTAATTGGAGACCGACTTTCAAATGGGACTTACTTTGACGAAAACAAACGTCCGTTTCATGATTTTGGGAACAATTTAGTGAAAAACACAATCACACGATTATATAAAACAAAAATACGAGACGTCATGACAGGCTATCGAGGATTTAATCGTATTTTTGTCAAAAGTTTCCCGATTATGAGTTCCGGATTCCAAATCGAAACTGAGCTGACGATCCATGCCTTAGACAAAAAATTCAAATTGGTCGAATTGCCAATCGATTACCGAGACCGTCCAGAAGGCAGTGAATCGAAACTGAATACATTTTCTGATGGATTTAAAGTGATCATTATGATCGTTAAAATGTGGAAAGACTACAAACCATTGATGTTTTTTGGCATCTGGACCTTTTTCTTTTTTGTATTCGGCTTATTTGCCGGTGTTCCAGTGATCCGAGAGTATATGCTGACTCACTTTATCACACGGGTACCTTCTGCTATTTTAAGTACCGGATTGATGATCCTTGCCTTACTTTCATTAGTTACTGGGTTGATTTTAGATACTGTTGTAACGAATGCCAAAAAAGAATATGAACTAAATCTCTATCATGTCTATCATGAATGTCGAAAGCAAGAACAACAGAAATAACGTAGAAATAACCAAAGAAACTAGCTGGGAAGAATCTAGCTTCTTTGGTTATTTTTTTGCTTTTTGATACGCTAGTTATTTAGCTGTCCGAATCGTCACAAACTTCGCTACTACATATTCTTCCACACCGTAAGTTCCATTTTCCCGACCAAAGCCTGAATGCTTGACCCCTCCAAATGGCGTAGCTGAATTTGAAATAGCTGTATCATTGACACCGACCATCCCATATTGGAGTTTCTGGCTAACATTCGCGATCGTGTGGATATTCGTTGAGAAGAAGTAAGAAGCTAACCCAAAGATGGTATCATTGGCATCTTTGATCACTTCCTCTTCTTCCTTAAAAGCAATCAACGGAATCACTGGTCCAAAGGTTTCTTGATAAAAGATGTCCATTTCCTTCGTGACACCATCCAAAACAGTGGGTTCAAAGAAATAGCCATGCGCATACTCGCCTTCTGTCAGTCGTTGCCCACCTGCTAAAATCTTGGCTCCTTTATCTACGGCATCTTTGATTTGTTCTTCTACCTTTTCCACACCTTCTTGATTAATCAAAGGACCTGTCGTTGGATCATCTAAGCCATTACCAACGGATACTTGTTTGATTTTTTCGACGATCAATTTCGTAGCTTCTTCTTTGATTGATTCATGAAGAAAAATTCGATTAGGCGACGTACATACTTGTCCGTTATTGATGAATTTTGTTTTGATCAATTGATCCGTTGCTAATTCTAAATCTGCATCTGGAAAAATAATCAACGGCGCATGTCCGCCTAGTTCCATGGAAACTTTTTTCAACGTTGATGCTGCTTGTTTATTTAAGATTTGTCCTACTTCTGTCGAACCAGTGAAAGTGATTTTTTGCACGTTTTCTGATTCGGTTAGAATTTTACCGATCGTTGAGGAGTCTCCAGTCACGATATTGACGACTCCTGGAGGAAAGCCAGCTTGATCAAAAAGCTCCATTAACGCCAATGCAGAAAGCGGTGTCGCTTTTGCTGGTTTTAAGATAACCGTGCAGCCAGCCGCGATTGCTGGAGATATCTTACGGATAATCATATTGGATGGAAAGTTCCAAGGAGTGATTGCACCTACTACTCCAACTGGTTCTTTACGTACTTGCCATTCATTGGTTGCCGGAGAAGGAATGATCTCGCCTAAGATTCTTTGCCCTTCGGCAGCATTCCACCGCAAATTTTCAACATTCGTGTTGATTTCTGAAGCAGCTTGTTTGAGTGGCTTTCCTTGTTCCATCGTCATGATCGTAGCTAAACGTTCACTGTCTTCTTCCACTAGATCTGCCATCTTGTTCATTAATTTTGCCCGTTGAGCAGGAGAAGTTTTTGACCACTCTTCAAATGCTTTCTTAGCGGCTTTGATTGCTTCGTGGGTTTCACTTTCTCCACCTTTTTGAACATTCGCTAAGGTTTCACCTGTTGCAGGGTTGATCACCTCGAAGGTACCTTCTGTTCCTGTCTGCCATTTGCCATTGATATAAAGACGAGTTTCGACTTTTGGTAAATCTCTTTTTGCCATGTGTCTCTTTCCTCCTTCTTATTCGGTACAAATCTACCCTAACACGGTTAAATTTAAAGCTCAAAGCATACGCATCAGATGACTTTCCTGCAGCTGTTTTCTGAATCTACTGCAGGTGCAATCATAGCTGATCCCTTTTGATTCGCTGCTCCTATCGATTCAGTTAAGTTCGGGATAGTTCCAAATTTCGCCTATCCAAAACCATTATATTTTCCACACTTTTAGTGTTTTTATTCGAAAATATTATAAGATAATAAAATACTTTATGTTGGAGTGAAAATGTGTGAACAAAGACAGATATAAAGAATTGAAACAAGCAGAATTAGGTGCAATCATCAGTATTGTCGCTTATATCGTAGTCTCGATACTGAAGTTGACTATCGGGAATCTCGCAAATTCTGAAGCGTTAAGAGCCGATGGCTTAAACAATTTTACGGATATCCTAGCTTCGGTTGCTGTATTGATCGGTTTGAGAATCTCACGCAAACCTGCAGACACTGAACATCGCTATGGTCACTGGAAAGCCGAAAATATTGCGAGTTTAATCACTTCGTTTATTATGTTATTGGTTGGTCTGGAAGTCTTGTACTCTTCGATTCTCTCGATTACTGACAAAAAAATGGAATCACCCGATATGACCGCAGCCATTGTTGGGATTGTCTCAGCGCTGATCATGTACGGGGTTTATCTCTTTAATAAAAAACTAGCCACAAAAGTCAACAGTCCTGGTTTACTAGCTGCTGCGAAAGACAATCTTAGTGACGCGTGGACAAGTATCGGTACAGCCGTGGCAGTGTTTGCGGCCTCCTTCAATTTGGGTTGGTTGGATAGTGCCGCTGCAATCGTCGTGGGTTTATTGATTTTAAAAACAGCGTTTGATATCTTTAAAGAAAGCTCCTTTTCTTTATCTGATGGCTTTGACCAACAAAAATTAGAGCGCTACAAACAAGCAGTCAATAACATCCCGAAAGTCCAAAGCGTGAAGAGTATCAAAGGGCGTACTTATGGTTCAAATACCTATGTAGATATCACTGTTACCATGGACCCTAATTTGACTGTCAAAGAAAGTCATGATATTTCTGATTTGATCGAACACACTTTATTTGAACAATTCCAAGTCCACGAAACGGATGTTCATGTCGAGCCTGTGGAGAAGTCTTGAATAGCTGATAAAAAATGAAAAAAGAGGTTGAGACAAAAGTGTTCAGCATCAAGAAATAAGAAGGAATTTCCGAAAATTGCTTCTCAAATTTTTGGTAAATTTCGGCTTATTTCCGAAGATGCTACTTTTGTCTCACCGTTTATTCGTTTTTAGAGATACTAGAAGAGACTGGCTCTATAATTTATGGGACTGATGAATCAAAAATTGATTCTTCAGTCCCATTTTCTTCTTTTTTTAGCTTTCTACTAAATCATCTTCCATATCAAACTCTAATTGTTTGGCAGCATTCAGCTGGTCACTATAATAACTCGCTAGTTCTTCCGCTGATTGTGGGGTCAAATCTTCAAATGAGAAAGTGGTGTAAGCTTCCTGTGTTTCTCGACACACTGAAGTAATCTGCAACCCTTGTTGTTGATCAACAAACATATAGTTTTCTCCCGGAATGAATGATTCCCCACCCGTTCTAATCCGAAAGCCATTAAAACTCATTTGATACATCTCAAAGATTTTCGAATCATAGGATAACTGACGATTGACTGTGATACTTAATGCTTCACTGTCACTTTCGATATCTCGGTTTTTACCGATCGTGATGGCATAAAACAAGCCATAAAGATTATAGACTGACCATACTAACGTAACAATATAACCAAATTCATATCCTTCCCCACGAATCAATCGGTAAAGAGCAATGATACAAGCAAAAAGAATCCAGCAAAAAAGAACGATATGCGGAAACACCGTACGCCAATCAAATGCGTTACTCCCGACAATTTCTTTTTTCGTTACGTTGAATTTCTTTTGTGGTTTGAAAAATTCTTTTAATAATGCTCCTGTGTGGATCGGTGCCACAAAGCAGTCATAAATGTGAGAACTCGTTAGATTTCTTATTTTAGGCACGTATAACCTAAAGGATAAGGTGATCATAACAAACGGCGGTAAAAAGAATAGTAACAATTGATGGTTGTTACTTCTTACAATAAAAATATCAAAAACCATAAACAGCGTAGGAGCTAATAAAAAAATAATTTTTTGGAAAGAAGTAAACCAATACAAATAAGAGTTGTAATAACATAATTTTTGCATCAATGACAACCCTTTTAACTTTCGTGGCTTGAAGTGGTCAAAAATCTGCTTCGTACCTTGTGCCCAACGCGAGCGTTGGGAAGCTAGTTCTTTCGCTGTATAAGGGGTAATTCCCAATGCATAAGCCTTGTTGATAAAGAGGGTCTCGTAGCCGGCATTTTGTAACAACATCCCTGTCGCCATGTCTTCTGTAATACTATTCGTTGGAACCCCACCGATTTCTTCTAAAGCACTTCTTCTAATAATTGCATTTGTCCCGATATGGATCAGGGCATTTTCTCGAGAAAGAGCTGGCTCCAAAAAGCGCATAAATAATTCTTGCTCATTATAAAAGGAATTTCTTAAAAGCTGAAATGGATCTTTATTATAGAAGGTTTGAGGATATTGAACGAGTGCCATTTTAGGATTTTTGAAATAATTAACGGCTTCAAAAATGATATTTTTTTTGACAATAAAATCTGCATCCAATAGTAGTACGAGGTCACTAGTCGTTTGTGAGAGTGCATAGTTGATGTTGCCAGCTTTCGCATGCTCATTGCCCTCTCGTGATAAATAACCGATGGAAAAACGTTCCGCCATCTCTTTTAATTCCTCACGATGACCGTCATCGCAAATATATATTTTTTTATTGGGATATCGTAATGCTTTGACAGCCAAAGCCGTGGCAATCACTAATTTACTATTTTCGTTATACGTACAAATAAACGCCGCAACACTTGGTTGAAAACTCTCGTCATAGGCCTCATAGAGATGTTCATTTGACAATTTATTCGAAAATAGGTAAATAAAAAAACCGTAGACAAATAACCCGATAAATTCTGCAATGTAAAGAATGATCCCAAATATTAAAGAAACAGAACTATCTATTGGTATGGTATAAAACAAACGCCATATCAAATAAACAACTAAAAAAGTAATCGTGATCTTTGAAAAAAGTTGTTTGACAAAATCATATTTTTTTGCCAACAAATACAACAATATAATTATTAAAAACAACCCCGTCAGATAGTACAATTCCACATTATCTCCTCCTTTATGTTTATATTAAACATTATAATGGTTATTATAAAAAACAGTTAGTAAACGGTTTCCAGGGATCGTTTAGCTGTTTTTTTAAGATCATTTAGTTAGTTATGTAACCAAAAAGACTGTAGTAAAAGACGGCTTTCGTCTTCTGCTACAGTCCCTTGTTTGCTAGTCTTTTTCAGTTGCATCATTCACTTTTTCGTTCTGGACTTTTCCATGTGCCGCTTCCGTATCCTAGAATCGTTTTGATTGCTGGGATAAAGGTTGTCATGATGGTGATCGCATTGACCATCCAGAATAACAACATATACAATGGGGCAAATAACATATATTTCAATTTTCTTCCTTGATCGTCTACCACCAAAGATGCAATCAGTTGAATGATGCCTGAGATCATTTCGAAGCAAACAAACAGAAAACTAATCGTCAATGTCCGATAGATTTGTTCAAAATTTCCTTGATAAAGATAAACGCCCATTAAAATAATAAAAACGAAAAATGAAATACAAAAGAACAACGACCAAATAATACTAAAAGTTTGATCAATAAACATGAACGTCCTGCCGATATTTTCAAAAGGATGGAAGAGGACTTTTTTAAAATTCGTCAACCAGACTTCCGTCCCCCCTTTTGCCCAACGTTTTCTCTGACGATAAAGCATGGGCAAACTTACTGGAACTTCCATAAAAAATATGATGGTTGGCGCAAACACCGAGATCCAGCCATTCAACTGATGATCCCACGCAATACTGATATCTTCTGTCGCCCGATCTTGACGAAAGCCGCCAACATCGATCAATGCGTCTTTTCGATACATGGTATTTGCCCCACTGTACGCATAAAGACCGCCAAGTACACCTGCTTGTGTTCGCTTGATGATCCCTACGATGCTCGAAAATTCAACAGTCTAGGATTTTCCAAGTAAAGACGTACGATTTTTCACGTCCATATTGGCAGTAACAGCAGAGATATTTCTACCACCAGGGCGAATAAAGTAATTCACATAATTTGACAAAGCATCTGGTTCAGGTACCGTATCCGCATCATTGCTTAAGATCAACCGACCTTTGGCAAAAGCCATCCCAATATCAAATGCGTGAGCTTTCCCCTTATTTTTATCAATGCGGATCACTCGTAATTTGGGGTATTTTTTTTGTAAACGAGCTAATATTGCTGGGGTTTCGTCAGTTGAACCATCATCTGTCACTAACACTTCATAATTCCCATAATTGATTTTTGTCATTAAATAATCGATTGTGTCTTCAATCACCACTTCTTCATTGTGGGCCGGTACCATGATCGTGATAAACGGTTCGACCTCTGTCGGAATCTCCGCCCAATCAATGTGCTTATATTTAAATAAAAACGAATAGCATAATACCCCAATAAACCATGCAAAACTGCCAAGGATTGGATAAGAAACAAGGATAAAATAAATGATCGTAGCTACAAAATCCAGTAGTTCATTACCTGTATGAATGACTCTGACCATTAGAGTTCGACCCCCTCGTTTTTGTAAAGGTTTTCGATCAAATCTTTTTCAAGATTTTGCTCTTCTGATACTACGTAATAGCAAACCGCTTCACGCTTTTCCTTAGGTCCAAAGCGCATGCTGAATTCCGTTTCTAAAATATCTCGACGCTTTTCTAATTTTTCTTCATCATACATTTTTTCACTTCTTAGCATCGTTTGGTAACGACGATTATTCCAACGAGTCATGAATAAGAATAAAAGAACAAAGCCTAAAAAAGCAACCGCTAAAAATAGCAACAAAAAAGAAAACGTTTTTCGTTCTTCCGGAAACGAATGCCATTGTAATCCTCTCCCTTTCATTGAAGCCCGAAACGAAATAGTTACCCAAATAAATGGAAAAATCACGCCACACCATCCTAGAATCGCAACAATCCATTGCTTGATTTTTAACCGTCGATTTCCTTTGGCAAAAAACTTATCCTTAATCAAAAGAGTTGCTACTTCTTCACGTTTTATTCGAGTATTCATTTTTCTCCCACCTTTAAAAAATAAATTTAGTCCCCTTTTATAAAAACCTTTACATTTTTTGATGATGACAGCTAGACGAACAATTCATCAAAATGACCAACTAGACCTTACTTATACTTTACTTTTATTGTATTTATTTAAATTTGTTTATTTAATAGTAGCTTGTTTCTTGAAATATGTATGAGATTTGATCTTGACGTTAAGGTTTTCTTAATAAATTAAAATAACTAAAATAATAAAAATATAAAACAAGTTATCTTAGCGAGTCTCACTAAAGATAACTTGTTTTTTCTCTATTGATCTGTTACCAAAGAAATAACGACAGTTTTCATTGCTCGAGATATAGCCGTGTACATTTGCCTTCTTTCACGTGGTGTGTTCGGTTCAGCTGTTAGATAAATCAGTACGTGATCAAATTCGAGTCCTTTAGAAAGACTCAACGGGCGTACTTGGATGTTCAGCTGGTTGTTCCGCTCTACTTTTTGTTGTATCATTGCGGCTTGCTGTTCTTCCAATGTAATGACTGTTAATTGTTCACCCGTGTGCTGTTGTCGTTCATTGACCTGACTGAGCCACTGATTGAAAGTCGCTGCATTCACAAATTCCGGCTCTTCCCCATAAGGACGAACGGGAACAATAGCGATCTTTTCTTTTTCCCCTGAATATTGGGTAAAGAGAGTCGTGATTGCCCCGCTTGAACGATAACTATTCAATAAATCATATCTCGTCACAGATCGTCCAGCCGTTGAAAAATAGCTTTCAATTGCTTCAAAAGAAGTCGTGGAATTAAAAATCCCCTGATTTTCATCTCCTACGAGTGTAAAGCGAGCGTTGGGGAAGATGTTTAACAAGAGCAAAAGTTGCGCACTTGTATAGTCTTGCACCTCATCGATCAACACGAACTTTTTGACTTGGGTGATTTTTTCGATCAGCAGATGGCGCACATGCAAACGTGCGACGGCTTCATCTAATGTACAAGGAGTTGTTCGCTGATACTTATTCCCAGTGTAACTTTGATAAATCTCCTCAAATAAAAATTGTTCATCGACCCACGCCATCTGTTTGATTTGTTTCGTTACTGTTCGATATTTTCTTTGAAGCAATTGTTTGCCATAACTGACTAATTTCTCTGGCGATTCATCGGTGATCAACTGTTGGAAATACTTTTGTTGCATCTCTTCTGGTAAGGATAATAATTGATCTTTAATGGCGTCACTACCTGCTTGTTTCAGCAATTGCTTTTCCCAGTAGCGCAACAATCGGTCTTTAGTCGCTTGAAGTTTTTCTCTTAGATTCGGGTAATCGGGCGTGCTATCATAGATTTTTTTGATCACTTCTTTTGAGATCACGATTTTTTCCTTCTTTTTGATGGCTAAAAAGCAATCAGCCTGTTCAGTAAACAAGGAGGTCGCTTGCTCGATCTGCTTCATAAATGCCTGACTTCTGAGAACTGCTGTCTGGTCATCCACATCCGTCTGCGTAATCCGTTGAAAATAAGCTTTTTCTGACTCAACATTCCCTAAAAAAAGTTGATCCACCAACTGAAGCATCGTGACATTCAACGGATTTTTTTCACCTAACGAAGGTAATACCTTACCGATATAATCAATAAATTGATGGTTTGGTGACAAAATCAGCAAATCATCCGCAGAAAGTTGGTTTCGGTATTGATAAAGCAAATAAGCAATTCGTTGCATGATCGTTGAGGTTTTCCCACTGCCTGCAACGCCATTGACTAAGATATTTTGGCTTGTAGTGTCTCGGATGATCGTATTTTGTTCGGATTGGATCGTAGCCGTGATTGCCTTCATCTCTGACGTCTCACTTTGTTCTAAAGCATCAAGTAAGACATCGTCTTGGATTGCTACCGAGGTGTCAAAAAAGTGGAGCAATTGATCTTTTTTGATGATAAATTGACGTCGCTCATGGATCATTACCTCAATTTGGTTTTGATTCACTAAATAAGAAGACTGACCTAAATCATTGTTATAGAAAAGAGAAGCAATCGGCGAACGCCAATCATAAACCAAGGTTTCATCCTCATCATTAGTAAAGTTAGCCGTCCCAATATAAAAAGCTTCGTGACTGTTTTTTCCCTGTGCTTCTTCCTCTAAAAAATCAATTTCGATCTTCCCAAAATAGGGACTCATCAATAGCCGTTCGATTTTTTTCAAAGTCTCATTAGCTGATTGGATTTTGAGATTCAATTGATCGATTTCGCGATTTTTCATCTCAATCAGTGAATACGTATCAAGATTGTCTAAATAACTATCAAAATTGATCCGAATATCTTCGGACATCGTTTGTAACGAATCCCGTCCGTACGCACTGGTTTCTTGTAATAGTTGCTGATACTCTTCCTGCTTTTCTAGTAATTGCCGATAAACTGACGCTAGATAGGCTTCTTCTAAATTTCGTGTGTTGACCATACACATTCTCCTTTGATTCGAAGTAGTAGAACTAACCAGTCTAGCGCCATTTTACTAAGAATGCAAGGCAAAGCTCTATTTTTCTGGATAAATCAAGTCTTCTGGACGAACAGCGTGATACAAAGCAAAGGCGCCATCGAGATTTTGGACATGAAAGCCTGCTTGTTTCAAGATACGTTCTGCTAAGTAACTACGCAGTCCACTATGACAGCTGACAATGTATTCTTTCTCATGGTCTAATTCCGTCAATCGACAGCGTAAATCATTTAAAGGAATATTCAGCGCATCTTTAAAAGCACCGTTTTGCAACTCGCCTTCATTACGAACATCGAGTAAGATTTTTCCTTGTGCAAGTGCTTCTGGCAATTCATGCCATTGGATCGTATCACTTAGCCCTTCTGCGACATTCATGGCCACATATCCCAACATATTCACTGGATCTTTCGCAGAACCAAAAGGTGGCGCATAGGTAAATTCTAATTCCGGTAAATCAAAAATCGTTAGTTGTCCTTTGATGGCTGTGGCTAAACTATCGATTCGTTTATCAACACCTTTGGCACCGACTCCTTGTGCGCCATAGATTTCACCTGTCTTAGGATGAAAGATCAGTTTTAACAAAATATCTGTAGCTTCAGGATAGTAACTAGCATGGTCTTTCCCAGAAACATGGACTACTGAGAAAGGTAAGTTGGCTTGTTGGGCCATTCTTTCTGTTAATCCAGTAGAAGCGGCAGCAAGGTCAAAAACCCGCACAATTGACGTACCAAGACTTCCTCGATTGTTACGGACGATTCCCGCTATATTATCTGCTGCTTGTCGCCCTTGACGGTTAGCAGGAGAAGCAAGAGAAATCAATGCATCGGCACCTGTAATTTGTTGTTTGACAACGATGGCATCTCCCACCGCATAGATGGAAGGATCACTTGTTTGGTAGTGTTCATTGACTACGATCCCCCCACGCAGCCCTGTTTCAAGTCCAGCCATTTTTGCCAATGTACTGTCTGGCTGAACGCCTACTGAGAGGATCGTTAAATCAGAATCGATCGTTGTGCCATCATCTAATCGTAACTGCTTGCCACCATGTTCAAAAGCAGTGACAGAACGTTTTGTTTGGACATGGACGCCTTGTTTAATGAGTTCATTTTGGATATGCACCGCCATTTCTTCATCTAAAGAAGGCAAAACATGTGGTGCCAGTTCTACAATTGAAACTGCCAGTCCACGTTTTTTTAAATTCTCTGCCATTTCCAATCCGATAAAGCCTGCCCCTACTACAACAGCTTTTTTGGGTTGTTCTTCAAGAGCATTCATTACCATATCAATATCCGGTACATTTCTAACAGTATAAACATTTTTGGCTTCTGCTAATCCTGAAATAGCTGGTCTGACTGGTTTTGCCCCTGGGGAAAGAAGCAATACATCATAACTCTCCTGCCATTTTTTCCCGTCAGATAAAACTTCAACTTTCTTTTCATCTGGATAAACGGCTGTGACTTCATGATTGGGACGCACATCTAATTGAAAACGAGCAGCCAATGATTCTGGTGTTTGTACCAAAAGATTCTCTCTCTCACTGATCTCACCAGAGAGATAATAAGGTAACCCGCAATTGGCAAATGAGACATACGGTCCTTTTTCAAACACGACGATTTCAGCATCTTCTTTTAAACGACGTAATCTAGTAGCAGCAGACATCCCCCCTGCTACCCCGCCGACAATAACAATTTTCATTTATTTCCCTCCTACTGTTGGTTCAAACCATTGATTCATTCCACCACGTACATTGATAACATCATACCCCATTTTCTTCAACTCTTTCGTAGCTTGTTTGCTCCGCATTCCCGATTGACAGATGACATAGACAGGCGCTTCTTGTTTTCCTTTGAAACTTAGAATACGTTGAAGTGGAATATTTTTCGCTTGTCTGATATGCCCCCCTTGGTATTCTGCTGGTGTTCTTACATCGATCAACTGAATAGAACCATTCAATTTTTCTTTTAATTCCGCTGTTGAGATTGATTTGACTGTTTGAAATAGTGACATCTTTATTTCCACCTTTTTTATTTTTTGTAAATACCTTACGGGGTATATTCAACACAAAAAAGAGAGAATTGTCAACTATTCAAATTCTAGCTTTTTTAAATCGACATAATTATTTACAAAATATACCTACATAGGGTATCATCTCACTAGAAGCATAAAGGAGGTTTTCAAATGGAAATCAATGACAAGAACATCATCAATCGATTAAAACGAACAGAAGGACAAATTCGCGGCATCCAAAAGATGATTGAAGAAGAGAAAGACTGTATGGCAATTATCACACAATTAAGTGCCGTTCGTTCTAGCATTGATCGTGTCATGGGAATGATCGTGGCAGAAAACTTAAAAGACTGTTTGGAGCATCCAGAAAACAGCGCAGAAGAGCAAGCCAAAAAAATGGAACAAGCAATCAACTTGATCATCAAAAAATAAGGAGAGACGCAAATGAAAGTTGTTTTTCATATCGATGAAACGAGAAAGTGGCATGAAACGATGAATAACGTCAAGAACCTATTGAAAATCGCTCCTGAAACGACGATTGTGGTTAGTGTCAACGGTGAAGGCATCACCGGCTACCTTGATCCAGCAAATGAAGAATTTCTTGCTTTAGGGGTTACCTTCCACGCTTGTGCTAATGCGCTACGTGGCAATCACATCAGTACAGAATCCTTGCCTGAAAAAGTCATCGTGGTACCAGCTGGTATTTTAGACCTCATTGAATTACAAGAAAAAGGCTATGCTTATATCAAACCTTAAGACTACTAGCTTCGAGAGTTAAGCAAGGTTCTCCTATGGAAAATAAAACAATGAGCGGAAATCCATCCCCTCATCAAGTAAAAGAACTCAAACCACTTCCTTGGTTTGAGTTCTTTTATTTGTATTTGAGACATTACTCTCTTAATTCAATAGTTTATGATATTCACGGATATACAAAACGAAGGATTGAAGCAAGCTATAAGTGATCAATCCAAAGATCCAATTGACCCAGATCGCAGGAAGTTCGGGAAACAACAGTAAAAGCACCATGCCTGCGTAAATGACCGCAGTTGCTAATTTCCCATACCATTTTGCCCCATCTAATTTCACATTTTTTCTCAATCCAATGATACCAGCAAAAAACATGAACCCTTCTTTAATCAGAAATAAACCGAATATCCACCAAATCATCGGTCGATACCAAGCTATGGAAAGGATCAAGACCAGTTGCGTCAACTTGTCTGCCACTGGATCTAATAATTTCCCCAATTCCGTGATTTGGTTGAACTTACGAGCAATAAATCCATCTAAAAAGTCAGTGATTCCTGATAGAGCAATCAAGATACCGGCAAGCATAAACGATTGCTCTAAAACAAAGTAAAAATAAAACGGCAAAAGGACCACACGAAAAATTGATAAGAGATTAGGGATCGTTCCTATTTCTTTTCGCCAATTCGAAGTCAGTTTCATCCATGACATCTCCCTAAATAAACTTTGTTCCATTTTAACCTAAATCGGTACAAGTGCCAATTTTTTCCCGTTGTCTAAAGTCATGAATAACTCTCCAATTTAGCTATTCACATACTTAGATCGTAAAAATTACTGGAACGACTGTCGAAAAAAGACGAGAGCTATTGGCTATTCCTCTTTAAAACAATGTCTTCATTTAACCCCTAGTCTCTTTTTTCTCGTCGTTCTTTAGCTTCTTTGGCTAATTTTTTATGCGCTTTTTTCGATCCTCGCGCTAGATCTTTTTGCCATTTTCTAGTTTGAAAGTCTGTAAACAAATGGTCTAATTCATAACCGACTGGATATAACTTTTCTGCTGACATCTTTAACGTGAGACGTTTTCGTGGGACATTGATTAACTCTTTATCCAAGAAAATCGTAACCGTTTCTTCTGCTGTATCTTCATAAACTAAGACTTCTTGTTGGTGGACCGCAGAATATACCCGATCCCCTTTCGAAAATTGCTGCACTTGTGTCTTCGTCCTAGGCACATTTACTTTCGTTGTCTGAAACACTTTTTTGGTTGTCCGATAAGCTTTATGCTGGATATAATATTGGGCTTGTTCGATCAAGGTTTGCGACATGTTCATTTTTTGAGCGATCCATAGCGCTTGGCTTTCTCCTGTTTCCCCCACTTGAAGAAGGTATTTAGGTTTCAATGCTTCTTTATCAAATGCCATTGCGGCTGGAATAAAATCTTCATGATCATTCGCAAATTTTTTGATTTCGCCATAATGAGTAGTTGCAACGATCAATGCCCCTTGTTCATACATGGCTTCCATGATAGCAACTGCTAGCGCTGCTCCTTCATTAGGTTCTGTGCCACTGCCGATCTCGTCAAGTAATACAAGGGTATTTCTGCTCACCTTGCGTAACATCTCGGCAATATTTTGCATATGACCAGAAAACGTACTTAACGCATTCTCGATCGTTTGCTGATCCCCAATATCCACAAAAATCTCATCGAAAACAGCTAGCTCTGTTCCTTCGGTCGCCGGAACTTGTAAACCAAACATCGCCATCAATGTTAATAATCCGACTGTTTTTAATACGACGGTCTTACCACCTGCGTTTGCTCCTGTGATCACTAATCCTCGATAGTCTTTACCAAGTTCAAAATCTAACGGAACAGCCTTCCCTTGGATCAGCGGATGCCTTCCTTGTTTGATCTTGATGTATTCTGATTGATTGATCCGTGGTGTCACACCATGGATTTCTCGACTATACTTCCCTCTGGCGAAAATGATATCTAATCTAGTAATCGTTTCGATAATCAAATCGATTGCTTGTTCTTGTTCTGCTAAAGCACCAGTCAAATAAGCTAAAACTTGATATTCTTCTGCTATTTCTTCTGCTTTTAACAATTGATAATTCATACTTGCTTTTTCCACAGCCGTTGGTTCAATAAAGACGGTCGTTCCTTTATTTGACTGTTCAATAATCGTGCCTGGCACTTTGTTTTTATAACTAGCTTTGATTGGGATCGTATAGTGATCGCCTTTTTGAACAATCATTGCTTCTTGGATCATTTCTTTGTTATGCGGATGTCTTAGAAACTTTAAAAGACGATCTTGGATTTCTTTTTCTGTTAATTGTAATTGTTTTCGTACTTTCCGTAAATTTCGTGAGGCTTCATCACTTACTTTTTGGTTCTTGATTTGTTGATAAATCAATTCTTCGACCATCGACAAATCAGGCATATTCTTACTATACACATGCAACAAGGGTGTTTGATATTGATTTTTTTCAAAAAAACGACGGATCATTCGACTACTTCTTAAAAAGTCTGCATACTCGATCAATTCAGTTGGTGTCAGTAAAAAGCCTTTTTTCACTTGGGAAGTCAACGCATCAATCCGTGTCAATCCCATAAAGGGAACGTGTTGCTGACTTTCTAAGATTTGTCGCGCTTCTTTTGTTTCTTCTTGGCGATTTTTGACTGTCTGTAGATTAGTTTGCGGGGTCATTTCTTCGATACGATTTTTGCTATATTGTCCAATAGCTCGTTTTTTCACTTCTTCTTTGATTTGATTAAATTGTAATTTATCGATTGTTTGTTTCATATTCTCTCCTTTTTTGAAGAGATACCTGTCCTAAAATAAATAAGACCTAGGAAAAATAAAAAGATGAGGAACATCTCAAATAAGACGCGCCCCATCCCTCATTAATAGAATTGTTGGTTATGAAATGACAGGTATCATCTATAAGCATGCCAAATAAGCTTACGGCTCTATTGGCTATTCAACTTACTACGTTAGATACCTTCTACACTCATCAAAATACCTCATTCATCTAGGTTTTATTTATTTTCAAGTTCACTATAGCAAGTTTAGCTGTCACTGTCAATCAATAACGAAAGCCCTTTATTTCACTCTGGTTAGTTCAATCAAGACCCATGAACAAATCTAAAAAAATTTTCTGGTTGTCAGCAAAGCACCCCGTTGATTTTGCGATCTTCAATAACCCATTTTTAAAATGCTGTCCTTTGTAAAGTGCTAAAAAACGATAAAATAGAAGAACTATTTTACCGTTTTTTAGATTATTTATTAATGAATAACACACTTTACCGCCTTTTTATACCATCAACATATACATGCCCACAGCCACGACAGCTCCGACCATTGGCGCTACTACTGGTATCCATGAATAGCCCCAGTCTGAATTTCCTTTGTTTGCAATTGGTAGAATCGCATGGGTCAGACGTGGACCTAGGTCACGAGCTGGGTTGATCGCATAGCCAGTTGGTCCACCTAGGGAAAGACCGATTGCTAAGATCAAACCTCCGACAGCAAAGACATTCGTACCATCGGCAAATGAGTTTTGTCCAAACGCTAATAGTCCTAGTACTAAAACGAAAGTACCGATCAACTCGGTGATAAAGTTCGCTGGATAATTTCGAATGGCAGGACCTGTCGCAAATGTACCTAAAATTGCGCCTTGGTCTTTTGTCACACTCCAATGTGGTAAATACGTCAACCAAACTAAAACAGCACCGACGATCGCACCTAACATTTGCGCAATAATAAACGGAATCACTAGGTTCCAGCCAATTGCACCGGTCATCGCCATCGCTAAAGATACGGCTGGATTCAAATGAGCAGGTCCCATAAATCCGGAAATATAGACAGCCATTGTAACGGCTAGTCCCCAACCAAAAGCAATCACGATCCAACCAGAAGCTTGGGCTTTACTCTTGTTCAAGTTAACCGCAGCACATACCCCATCACCAAGTAAAACTAAAATCATCGTACCAATAAATTCTCCCATAATCTGCGTCATTTCTGCACTCATCTATTTTTCCCCCTTCAATTCACGTAGATCCGACTCTGCGATCAATTCTTCTAAATGAGCTTCTTGACGCTTCTTCTCTTCTGCTGACCAAGCGAAGTAAGACGCAATGGCATCAATGATCGGTTGTTTGATTGCATCAAGTTGATCACGTTCAAACAACAAGTGATTCGTGCGGCGAATCAAGTAGTCGCCTGGTGCTAATACCATTTCTTCTTCTAACCCATAACGTAAACGAGCAGATTCAGCTAAACTTAGTCCTTCATACGGTGTCATTTCTTTTGCCAAAGCAAAAATCTTTTTCGCATTGGTTCCATAAAAATCTGCAATGTATTTTGCATCAGCTTCTGCTAAACCAGATTCAACTCCGATTTTTGTCAATTCTTCCACAGTTTCTTCCAGTTTCGTTGGATCAAAATCTCCACCGGAAACGGGATAATGTTTCGAATCGATTTCTTTTACTGACATCCGGTAGTCATCTTTCAATAACTGGCGGATTAATTTTAGTGCACCCTCTGCCATCTTACGGTAGTCTGTAATCTTCCCGCCTGATAGTGTCACCAAACCATCCGATTCACGTTCTAACGAGCTGCCTCGAGAAATCGAAGAAGGGGCTTTTTCATCACGGCTGTTTTCTAAATGATTCAATACGTCCTCTACTTCTAATCGAGAAGCCTTGTTTTCTTTATATTCAGTAACCGTATCAACGACTTTACTAAAACTTTTATCTGAAATAGAGCCGTTGTCGCCACCGTTATAGTCAGAACCAGAATTACCAATCAATAATGGTCGTAACCCTGCCCAACTTGATTCGATGTCTGCGAGGGTGATGTTTGCATCTGGGTAACGATGATTGATGACATCTAATAAATAGTCCACATCTTCTTGCGTTACTTTTGGATCCGTATAGTCCCCTTGATAGTCCGTATCTGTCGTTCCAAAATACGTTTTATTTTCTCGTGGAATAGCAAAAACCATTCGGCCATCTTGTTTGCCCGTGTCAAAATATGTTGGTTGTGGAACAGGCAGTTTTTTAGCATCTACGACTAGATGAACACCTTTGGTTGGTCGCATCTTAGGTGATACCGCACGTTTGAAATTCAAGTTACGGATTTTATCGACCCATGGGCCACTTGTGTTGATCACTATTTTTGCGTGGATCTCCACGACTTGATCCGTTAGCAGATCACGTGCTTTGACACCCACGATTTGATCTCCTTCATATAAAAAGCCAATCGCTTTCATTTTACTTACTAGGTAAGCGCCATCTTCTGCTGCTTTTTTGATGTTATCGATCACTAAACGTGAATCATTGTTCCGAAAATCTAGATAAACACCAGCGCCCTTTAACCCTTCTTTTTTCAAAAATGGTTCTCGTTCTAACACTTCTTCTGGTGTCAGCGTATAGTTTTCATATTTTGTTCCAGTCACATTTGCCAATTTATCGTAGAGATCCATTGCCACTTTGACTGAAAACATATTAAACGTCGTTGCACCCTCATCTTCATAGATCGGTAGTAACATTGGATCAGGTTTTGGAATGTGTGGCGCAATCCCTTGGACCACCGCTCGTTCGCCTACAGTATCTGCTACAACTTCGACGTCAAAAGTTTTAAGATAACGAATCCCTCCGTGTACTAATTTTGTGGAGCGTGAAGAAGTACCTTCTGCAAAGTCTTGCATTTCGATTAGCCCCGTTTTGATTCCTGATGCTGCGGCTTGAAGCACCACACCAGCCCCTGTGATACCGCCACCAATAATCAGCAGATCCAACTTTTCGTGTTGCATTTTTTCAATACTTTCTTGTCTTGTTCCTCTTGAAAACATGACATTCCCTCCCTTTACTCAAATGCTTGTGTTGCTACTACCGCTTTTTTCCAACCGCCATATAATTTTTCTCTACGCTCTTCAGGCATCTCTACTTCAAACATCTTGCCCGCTTCATAAAATTCTCTGATTTCATCTGTATCTTTCCAAAAACCAACCGCTAAACCAGCTAAAAATGCCGCACCTAATGCCGTAGTTTCCAGATTTTCTGCTCGTTGGATCGGAATATTTAAAATATCTGTCTGAAATTGCATCAAATATTCATTATTCGCTGCGCCACCATCGACCTTCAAGACTGGTATTTTGATCCCTGTGTCTTCTTGCATCGTATCAATGATATCTCTTACTTGGTATGCAATCGATTGTAAGGTTGCTTTGATAATGTCTTCTTTGGTCGTCCCACGTGTCAACCCAAACATCGAACCTCTCGCAGCTTGATCCCAATAAGGTGCCCCTAACCCAACAAATGCTGGCACGACATAGACTTCATCCTCACTTGTGGAACGTTTTGCTGCCTCTTCGGAATCACTTGCTTTTTGTAACATTTGCAACCCATCTCGCAACCATTGGATGGAAGAACCGGCTACGAAAATGCTCCCTTCCAGTGCATAGTAAACCTTGCCATTGATTCCATAACCAATCGTCGTTAATAGATTGTTCTTGGATAGTTGGGGTTCTTCCCCAGTATTCATGACGATAAATGATCCTGTACCATACGTATTTTTGACCATTCCAGGTTCAAAAGCCATTTGTCCAAACAAAGCAGCTTGCTGGTCACCAGCCATCCCAGAAATCGGCACTTCACTTCCATAGAAATGATACCCTTGTGTATAACCATAAATTTCCGAATTAGAAGTCGGTTTTGGCAGCATTGCTCGAGGAATGTTCAAGAGATCAAGGATTTCCTGATCCCAATCAAGATCGTGAATATTAAACAACATCGTCCGACTTGCATTGGAATAATCCGTCACATGTGCTTGACCGTCTGTTAATTTCCATACCAGCCATGAATCGATCGTACCAAAAAGCAATTCGCCTTTTTCAGCACGTTCTTGCGCTCCCTCTACATGGTCAAGAATCCAACGTATTTTTGTAGCAGAAAAATAGGCATCAATCACTAAACCTGTTTTTTTATGGAAAAAGTCTTGGTAGCCTTCCTTTTTTAAATTATCAGCAATTGATGCGGATTGACGAGATTGCCAGACCACAGCATGATAAATCGGACGTCCAGTATCTTTTTCCCAGATCACCGTCGTTTCACGTTGGTTAGTGATCCCGATGCCTGCAATTTGATTCGGTTTGATCCCAGATTCAATGAATGCCCCTGCAATGACCGACTGTACGGAGTTCCAGATTTCATTCGCATCATGTTCCACCCAGCTCTCTTTAGGAAAATGTTGCGTGAATTCTTTTTGTGAACTACCGATATGTCTACCTTTTTTGTCATAAATAATTGCTCGTGAACTTGTCGTTCCTTGGTCAATCGCCATGATGTATGTTGATTCTGTCATTCTGATCTCCTCCATTATCTGCAAACGCTTTCTAAATTTATCTTTATCTTACACCGATTCATTTTTTAGAAACTGCCAAAAAAACATTTATTTTCTGTTTTTTTGACAGTTTTTAATTTTTTGCTTTTTTTTCTTCTTCAATTTTTTGCTTTAACCTTGCGATATCATAGCTTGAAGCAAACTCTGATAAATAATAATAATTTTGATGAGGATCTTCTTGATTAAATGTGATCACTAAATCATACTTTTTCCCTGGTCGTCGATTTTCAATCTCAATCCCACTGATTCCTTTTAGCTCTCTTAACAAAAATTGTTGAAATGCCACTCGATAAATCGGTAATGTTTCAATATCGATTCCGATAGTGACCGATTTCGCAATATAAAAATCGATCATCATAAGAATATTGGCATACTGAATCATGAGATAACTTAAAGCAGCTTCTTCACCTTGTTTAGCAGGTAGTTGTGTCAGCGTTGTTTCTTTCAATCGTTCGAGTAATTGACTAAGGGAGCGGCCTAACATCTTTTTCTGTTGTTGCAAGAGATGTTCTGGCTCATAGATCATCATGACTCCTCGAAAAAAATAAAACTCATTATCGATTTGAGCTAATTGATAACCGACTGCTTTTTCTTCCTTGATCTTCAACTTTCGTGGACGATAGTGCCACAACATCGTTTCTCTAATGTACGTATCTAATACAGCTGTTGGTAATTTTTTGCTTCGGGTTAAATCATATTGATAAAAATGTTCTTCTGATAACACAGCAAACGAGACAAAAAAACTGTAAAACATCAAAGGCTCATAGCCACTGATCTCAGCAGCTGTCCGACTTAAATAAAGTGAAATGACCGGATCAAGTGCTTGATACAAACGATCCTTTTGGTAAAGTATTTTCTTTTCTTTCAATGTAGCAAACGTCGTTTTTTCACTCAATAGCCGTTTACGAGTGATCCCTAGCCAGCAGGCGATTTTACTAGCTGACTCTTGAGAGAATGTCGTTTCTAAGGCTCGCTCCAATCCTAAAATAAGTGGCGCTTTATCAGGCGTCTGTTGTAAAAAAAGCGGACGTTGTGATTCAGAGATAAATTGGAATAACACATAGTAGAAATAACGAACTTGCAATTCCTCGCCATAGAGTTGGCCATTTTTGATTTGTAGAGAAAATTCTTGCAGTAACTGATTCAATTCTTTGATCTTACGAAAGACAGAAGATTCGCTGATATTAAAAGCTGTCGCTAGACGAACGATCGATGCTTGGTGATGTTCTAATAAATAAACAAGCAGATTGAATTTCAAGCTTTGTTGAACTAAGAATAGAATGATTTTTTCTAAGCTGACATCTTCAGCCAACTCTAATGTGACTTGAAATTCATTTCTTTTGATTGCTACTTTCTTCCCCATCATCCTACCGATCATTGGGATTTCTGCTATATATTGATCAAATGATGTTTTAGAAAGATTGACTTGTTCCCTTAATTGATTCGTTCCTACAGTTCCACCATGCAACACCATTTCCCTAAGAATCAACACTTGCAACTGCTCTTTTTTCTCTAATAATTGTTCAATCTTCATCGAGCGTATCAACCACCTTTATCAATTGAAGCGGCAACCGATATTCTGGCTGGAAGAATAACTCCCGTTCGAATAATTTCTCTAACGTCCAGCCTTCCTCGATAGCGAGAGTGAATCGATCCAATAAATCGAATATCTCCTCTCGACTTCGCAACTGCGCACCAAGTAATTGTCCCTTTTCATTGCACATCACTTTGATTTTCGCCGTTTCACTATTGGTCGCAGCTAAGCGGGCAAGCAAATATGTTTTACGGACCGCCTGCGGATAAAAAATACTTTCTTCTTCCGTTAGTCCGACACTTCCCAGAAAATAACCAAACCAATGATTTCCAATTGCTCGGTAGGTTCCCGGATCTTTCGTACGTTTGCCACTAATCGTTTGACTGACCACTTGTGCCGTACGTAGTGCATTATTGACCAAAGAGACATACATTTTTTCTTGAGTCGGTTGGAACGTCACTTGGATCGCATCACCGATTGCATAAATATCCTTCGCTGACGTTTGCAAATACTCATCGACCCAAATCGTACCATCTTCATTTAGCTTCAACTGATCTTGCCAGAGATGATGGTCTGGACGCGTGTGATTCGCTAGCAGAACTAAATCATAGCTTTCTGTTTTTTGATCCGTCACTACGACCACTTGCTCGTTTTCTTCGAGCGTTTGCACTTGTTCATTCAAAAACAATTGGATATGCCGTTGCAATAACTCATGCGTTAACGGTTCAACCATTTCGGGATCGAAATAACGGAACAACAATGTTGGTCGACTTTCATAGAGATGGATTTCTTTTTGCTGATGATATAACCCTTCTGCTATTTCTAGTCCTACTTGTCCCGCACCAATCACAGCAATCTTTTGTGCCTTCGCAAGACTTTGTTCCAAAGATTCTTTTAAGTGGATATCTTTAACAGAACGGATCTGCGTACTTTTGTTTCCATTTTTGAATTGCTGACTCGAACCCGTTGCAATCACTAACGTATCAAAAGTAAGCTGACGCCCATTTTGGATAAACACTGTCTTCGTGGCTATTTCAAGTGAAACGACTTCCGTGCGTACTTGCACATCAATTGCGTATAGCGCTTGCAATTCTTCCTTAGTCAACCAATAAAGTTGCTCTTTACTTGTGAGTTGCTTTTTTAACAGTAAATTGAGTCCACTCGGTATAAATCCAATCTTGTCCTGTTTTTCCAAAAGTATGATTTCACTGTCAGGACAACTTTTTCGCAAAGAAATTGCTGCATAGATCCCCGCAAAAGAACCACCAATGATCACGATCCTCATCCATTTCCCTCTTTTCCAATAGCCTATTTGAAGAGTATCATGTAACCGTTAATGTTTCAAAAAATGTACTCAAAAACGAAGCAAATCTTCAATCACAAGAACAGCCGTGGTGTTAGATCAAGTAGGCAACTTTTGCAGAATAAAAAAATAAGTTCGATTTTGACAATAAAAATCAAAATCGAACTTATCTTCTTTTTGAGAAAGAACTATCGTCCCAGTCTCATTAATCTATTATTAACGAAGCATCAATTACAATAAACTTTTTGTACTCCACATCATAGATTGTCCATAAATATGCTCCAAGTCCTTCTCGCCCCCCATTATAATATTGGGTAAATTCATTATTCCAAAGATAGATTTCCAACCTTTTTTTTTCTGGAAAAAGTTGCTGGTTTATTTCAATAAAATCTTCCTTTTTCCCATATAAATTTTGAGGATTATCCATAAACGCATGTTCATATGTTCCTTTTTCTTCAAAAAATTCTTCGACAGATATTTTTTTGCTATTCATTAACTCTGGATTTACTTGGATAGGATAACCTTTGACTTCATCAAATGAACGCAAATTAGTGTAAATAATCTTTTCCTCTCTTGTTTCCTGATACTTCTTTTCATATTCCCTACTAGTAAACTTTCCATCTTTTGTTTTAATCGCCCAAATTCTAAGCGCCCACAGTCTATTTTTGTAATTAAGAAAAGCTAATGCAGCTTCTTGATGACTTATTATCTTTTGATAATTCTCTTCATAAAAAAAGCATAATTCATAGCAAAACTTTTTTTTCTGAAATTCCATGTTTCTTCTTCTAATAATTCCATTTCATCACTCTCCTATACTTCCCTATACTATTTTCCTTTAATTCCATCATAAAACCTTTTTAATTATAAAATTATTTAAAACTACTTTTTCACAAAAAAAGGAAGAACGAACTTCAAAAAAATCATAAGCATTACATTGTCACTTCTTTTCCGGATCTAAAAAGATATAAAGAAGAAACAAATACTTTGATCTATGAATAATAGTGTCGTATGGAAGAATCGAACTACAAACAAACACCTGATTTCGTTGATTTTCCCTTAAAGAAAAGAGAGCCAAGGAAGTTCTACCCTTGACTCTCCTTTTTTAATCATTTTGTATCATCTACGGGATAAACAGTTCAATATCAATGACCGTAAATCGTTTTTGTTTCTTATCATAGATCGACCATAGATACGCTCCATCATCTCTTCTACCTTCATTATAATAATTGGTAAAATCAGTATGCCATTGATAAATGACTAACTCACTTCGATCAGGAAACAGAAGTTGATTGACTCGTCGGAAATCTTCGATTGTTCGATGGGTCTGGAGATAACTACAAAAAGCGATTTGGTATTCCCCACCCTTGGCAAAAAAAGTGGTGGAACTGATTTCATCAGCTTTCATCATTTGGGGATTGACCCTTATAGGAAAGCCGTCATAAGTATCAAACGAGGTTTCTTTCATATAAGTAAGCGTTACTTCTTCAGTTCGTTCGTAGAGTTGTGGAAACCTGGTCAATAATGCTTCACGCTCTTTTCTAAGCTCTTTTATCATTTGGTAACGCTCTTGTTTGCGTTCTTCATACTCCACTTGTAGCTTTTTGAGGTCTACTTTGCGGCCGATTACTTGAAGATGTCTGATCGTTGCTTGCATATCTGCTTTTATTTGGGCATCTACACCAGCTTCTATTCTTGCCTCGACTTCTGGGGTTAGCGTGATCTCAACTTTGGGCACTTCGGCAAATTTTTGAGTTAATCCAGGCACAAATTTTGGTGTCCAGATACACCATGCCCGATTAGCATATGTAAGAAATGCCAGTACTGCTTCACGATGACTTTCATATCCTCGATACTTTTCCTCAGTAAAAAAAGCACAATTGACCGGCTCAATTAGATATTCATTACATTCATAATAGAACGTTTCTTTTTCTAGCAACTCCATTTCATCATTCCTTTCTTCCTTAGTTACTTTCTATGTATCCGCTTTTATTTTACCATGTTTTTTTACCTCTCATACTCCATAAAAAAATCAATTTTTAGACTTACGTCGTACATTCTTTTTATTTTTTTATAGAAATAGAGGGCAAAATCTGAAGCGACTCCAAACAGTTAGACTAAAAAATCTAAATTTTGGAGGACGTTTCAGATTCCACCCTCTACTTTATAAAGTTTTCTTCTATTGTTAAATTGGATTGTTTTTTGGCAGACTTACTATAATGCTGTAATAAGAAGGCCTACATCGGAACTGTTTATTTTCGTTTTTTGCTGAACTTTTTCCCTTAACAACTTATTTCTTCAAAGATTCAACGACTTTGATTCCTAATTGATGCGCAGATTGAGGATTCTGCCCGGTCAACAACTGTCCATCTACATGTACGACCGCTGTAAAAGCTGGTCCTGCTTGATAGTTTGCTCCTTTTTCTTTCAAGGCATCTTCTGTTAGAAAAGGTACTTTGTCCGTTGTTCCATTCGCTGTTTCTTCTTCGTTACTAAAACCAGTGACCGTTTTCCCCGCTAAAATTGGTTGACCAGAAACGTCAACTACAGGAAGTAACCCGACTACACCATGACAAACAGCTGAAACGATTCCGTCATTTTGGTAGATCGATGAAGCAATTTTTCCTAGATCCGTTGCTTCAGGAAAGTCCCACATGGTTCCGTGTCCACCGGTATAATAAATCGCACGATACTCGTTTGGGTCGACTTCAGCTGGACTCAAGGTGCTTCCTAACGCTCGGTTACGGAAACCTTCGTCCTGATAATACGTCCAATCGATTTCATCCATCGCTTCCAGACTCTTCGGCTCCAAAGGAACATACCCACCTTTAGGACTGACAAAATCAGCTGAGATATTATTTTTGACTAAAGCATCATAAAAATGAGTCAGTTCACTCAGCCACAGCCCTGTTGGACGGTCGGTTCCTTTATATCTTTCCACATTCGTTAAGACGATCAATACTTTCATTGTTCTCTCTTCTTTCTTTACTAATAAATCTTCACTTATCTATTAGTATTTGATTGATAACGGATCTGTAAAAAATTATACAATGGATTAGGTAAATAGAGTTCTTGATATGCTTTTGCAAATGGTTTGGTCACAAGTTCTGTATCGCGATTCTCCATTAATTTGACCGCCCATTCGGGGTCAACTAATAGTTGCTGACCGACTGCAACAAGTTCTGCATCAGATAAAACGGCTTCAACATCTTGGCGATTACGGACATTCCCTACACCCACTAATGGTATTTTTCCTTGCACTGTTTCATGGAGATAGTGAAGCATCGATTGCTCATTGTATTTCTCAGAACGAGCAACACGATCATACGTACTTAATGAAACATGAAGGTAATCCAATTTTGTTTCACGTAATTTTTCCATTAACCATATGGTATCTTCAAAACGGATACCAGGCGTTTCAAATTCTTCTGGTGAAAAGCGATAACCTACGATAAAAGGCTTTGTTGCGTATGTTTCGACAGCTTGAAACACACTTTTCACTACTTCATCAATAAAGCGATAGCGATTTTCTAAGCTTCCGCCCCATTGATCTTCACGACGATTAGAATGTGGCGAAAAGAATTGTTGGATCAAATACGTATTAGCACCGTGTAATTCTACACCATCAAATCCAGCTTCGATCGCTCTTCTAGTTGCTTCACCAAAAGCCTTGATTGTTTCTAAGATTTCGTCTTCTGACAAGGCACGTGGTGTTTCCGCATTAGGTCGTTCTGCAGGGATTGCGCTAGCCGAAACAGTTTGTTCGCCTGATAACGTTGCTCGACTCGTCATACGTCCGCCATGGAAGATTTGTACGATCGCTTTTGCCCCATTTTCTTTGATTGCCTTTGCCAAGTCACTGAGCCTAGGTATCATTTCATCATGCGCTATGCTAAGTTCACCGGGCCAGCCTTTTCCTATATCTTGCACATTCGCAGCCCCTGTAATAACAGCGCCTAGTCCCTTCGAACGTTCTTGGTAATACGTGATCTCATCTTCCGTAATCACACCATTATAAAAACTTAACTGGGTGGTCATAGGTGCCATCATCAAACGGTTAGGTAATGTCACACCAGAAGGAAAAGTGATTGTTTCGTTAAAATTTGCCATGGTGATTCCTCCATTCAGTTCTCTTCGTTTATTAAAACACATAATTAGTTGCGCATACAACTAACGAGATTAAAAAAATTTATTTTTTTTGTAGTTTTTCAGTGGCTGAATTGATTGCTTTAGATAAACATTCACTTTCTACAGATCCTAGAATCTCTTGATATGCATGATGTAGTTCTTCCCAACTACTATCGATTTCTTTTACAAATTCCCGTCCTTGATCCGTCAGATAAACTAATGACAAGCGTCCATCACTGACTGTTTTGATATAGCCTTTGTATTCCAATTTTTCGACAAAACGAGCAATCGTTGAAGGTGCAGAACAAAGTAATTGGGCGATATCCTTTTGTGGTAACCCATCTTTTTCTTTTAAAATCAATAAAATAAACCCATATGTCGGTGTCAAACCCGTTTTCTTAAATGCTTCATCTGCCATTTTATTCAACAGGCGATCTAATTTTTTCACACTAAAAAACAGACAATCATTTAACGCTTGTTCAATCGGTTTTCCCATGTTTTCTCCCCCTAATATCCGCGTAACATATCATAGTATGATTTTTGTTATTTGTCAAAAAAGGCTGTAGTAACAAGGGAAAACAAGAGCATGTAAAATTCCTAGAAAGAATAATATAACCTGTTTTAGGGGATATAAAAACGCAGAAACAAGATTCAAGCACCTTCAAACAATGGGCTGCACCAAAAATTTGAAATAAGATAAGTAGAGAACAGATACGGCAAAAAATTGTCTTGGTATTTCTTATCATTTTTGAAGTCTTCTTACTTTCTTGATGTTTCATACTGTTATCTTTTCACATGCTCTCCTTGTTGAAGAGAGGTCTTATTCCATTCATAAAAGAATGATTCAAAAAAATTGTCACTAGGTACCGCCGAATAAGAAAAAAATGCGACTGATTGGTTTATACTTTTTTCAGATAAACTACTTTGGCACCTAATAATGAGACACCGATATGCAAAGTTTCAGCAACTGCAGGTACGCTTTCACCAAAAGGCAATACGCTGACACGATTGATAATGATCCCTATGATAAATACAAGGACGGTCAGCCAAGTTCCCTTTTTTACCCATTGCTGGTCACTTTGTCTTTGATAGATTTTTACAGTTTGGGCACGTAACCCGCCAAAGATGAACCCCAGCAAAACAGACAAAACAATAAGAATAAGTGTATGGTTAGTCTTAATGATTTCTTGCCAGTTGCTTATGATTAAATAAAGTCCAACTAATACAATGATGATTTCACTTTTCATCGTGTCTTTGATTGCTCTTTCTTTAAGTAATCTCTGTAAAAAAAAGAGAATCAATACTAACACAATGAGATAATTTTGTAGATGTTCCACGTTTTATTCTTCTTTCTTTCCTGAAATTCCTGAATGCCGTGTATTGATTATTTGGATTCGTTTATTTAACAATCGGGCTCGTAAAAAGTTCCTGATGATCAAACAAAGCCACACAATGAAATAGATACTCACAAAGGTTAGCGTGTACCTCTCAAGATGAACAGAAACTCTTCCATTTAACAGCACCAACAAGAAATAACTAAAGGCATACGTACTAATAAAATGCAGCAGTATAATCTGAAGATAATTAAGCTTCTCAATTCGCTCGATCAGCGATACTAGGCCAATAAAAGCCGAGAGAAAGAAGACAAAAAGAATCTCATTTCTCGTGATCTCATGGGTTTGTGAAACTAATTTGAACAGCAAGAAAGCAAAGCTTCCAATACCAATACTTCTCATCATACGTTGTATCAATTTCATCGGGCTCTCCTTTTCATCTTACCAGCTATCAGGTACATTTATTCTACAAGGTTTCCTTCTTGAAGCTAGTTTGATTGTCATTTCTTGCATTTTTCTTGTCACTTGTTGCGAAAAGTCTGATCAATTTTTTCTTTTAATGCTTTGGAAAAATAACGGCTAACGAGTAACTCTTCTGTATTTTGTAATGTGACATAGAGATTTCCATTTAAAAGCGACGAATTGATTTCTTTAACCATATAGATATTTAAAATAGTCGTTTTCGATATTTGGATAAATGGTTCTGGGAGTTCTTTCATTAACTGAGCTAGTGTCAATCTTCGCTCATACACTTCATTTTCCGTATAAAAAAAACATTTGCGATCAAGATATTCGATATAAAAAATCGAGAATAAATCTAAATAGACATCTCTTTCTTTTTTATAGTCTCTCACTAAAATAGTTTCCACTTTGTATTTCTCTAAAATATCAGCAATCGAAGTTAAAAATGGTACCTTTTCATGAACTTGAAAAAGTACCATCTCCTCTTGTTTTTTTGGAATCAAATCAAACAATACTTTCATCATGGTCCTCACACTTGTCTAAATTTCTTTTATCATACTCTTTTTTGAGGTGTTCGGACAAGTCATTTATTTGCTCGTCTTCAAAACAAAAGCTTCATAAGGACGTAAATTCAGTTTGCCTGTTGGTATCTGTTTTTGTGGATAGTTTGAAATGACCAGTGTCATCGCTTGATCAGCCAATGTGTATGGCTGATTTTTTTCAGACATATTGCAAACGACTAACCATTGTTCATTATTCAACGTCCGATAATAGGCAAATACGTCATCGGGCGTATCTGTTACCAATTGGTAATCTCCCCAGACGATGAGTTCATTGTTTTTCCGTAACTCGATCAATTGCTTATACGTATAAAAAATAGAATCTTTCTTTGCTAAGGCTGTTTTCACATTGATCGTTTGGTAGTTTGGATTGACGTGTAGCCAAGGAGTTCCTGTGGTAAATCCAGCATGTTCACTATTATCCCATTGCATCGGTGTACGCGCATTGTCACGCCCTTTTGCATTGATCGAACACAAGATTTCTTCCGGAGTAAATCCTAAAGTTAACCGTTCATGATACATGTTGATCGTTTCAATATCTTGCGCTTCAGAAATATCCTTGATCGGGTAGTTTGTCATCCCGATTTCTTCTCCTTGATAAATATAAGGTGTCCCTTTCATCATATGAAGCAAAATCGCAAACATTTTGCCACTTTCTTCTCGATAATCTTGATCATTCCCCCAACGTGAGATGATCCTTGGCAAATCATGGTTATTCAAAAATAGACTGTTCCATCCTTCATTCCCTAAAGAAGTTTGCCATTTTGATAATACATGTTTCAACTCAGGAATACTTAATGGTTTTAAATCCCATTTGTCTTTTCCTGCCTGTTGATCCAAACCGACATGTTCAAATTGAAAGATCATCGATAGTTCATTTCTCTTTGGATCAGAATAAAGCTTGGCAATGTCCGTGGTTGCTCCCCAAGTTTCGCCCACTGTCATCAGATCTTTGTTTCCAAAAGTAGCTTGATTCATCTCTTGTAAATAGTCATGAAGTTTGGGACCATTACTTGTTATTTCTTGATCAGGTAACTTCCCAATCGTATCGATCACGTCCATTCGGAAACCACCGATTCCCTTGTCGATCCAAAAGTTCATCATCTGATAGATTTCTTGACGTAAATGGGGATTTTCCCAGTTTAAATCTGGTTGCTTTTTACTATAAAGATGTAAATAATACTGACTAGTTGTTTCATCAAACTGCCAAGCAGAGCCACTGAATATCGACCGTAATTGATTAGGCTCATTTCCATTGATTGGGTCACGCCAAATGTAATAATCCCGATACGGATTTTCTTTACTTTGACGAGCTTCGATAAACCAAGCATGTTCATCTGATGTGTGGTTGACGACGAGATCCATAATGATTTTTATTTCACGTTTCTTTGCTTCTGCAATCAGTTCCTCCATATCAGCCATCGTGCCAAATTCGGCCATGATTGCTTGATAATCACTGATATCGTAACCGTTATCGTCGTTAGGAGATTCATATACGGGAGATAACCATATCGTATCGATCCCTAAATAATGCAGATAATCTAATCGAGCGATCACTCCTTGTAAATCCCCGACTCCATCCCCATTCGTATCTTGAAAACTACGAGGATATACTTGATAAACAACTGATTGATGCCACCATTTTTTCTCCATACTTTCCTCCATTGGTTAAAGATTATTGATCCCTCGCAAAAATTGTAACGCTTTCAAAAACGAGAGTAAATAGCCATTATTCTCCTTATTTCTTTCACCACGCCTAAACCTTGATGCTATCGTCTTTTACTTTCAGTTGTTACCGATAACAATTTTTTCCAAAAAAGAACCCTGGCATTTGTTTTCTCGCTAACAATAGCGAGATCTCCATTTGCCAAGGTTTTTTTACTTGTCACACATCATAAAAATTAATCAACTAAATCAAGTTAACTAATGTTCAGTATCCACATGAAGCCAATAAAGACAAAGAATAACAGATACATGATCGGTGATACTTCTTTTCCGCGTTTTGCTGCGATCATAGTAATTGGATAGAAGATAAATCCTAATGCGATCCCATCAGAAATACTGTAAGTTAACGGCATACCGATCAAGATCAAGAAAGCTGGAATGGCGATCTCTAACTTGCCCCATTCGATTTGACGCAACGATTGTGCCATCAATACACCGACAATGATCAGTGCTGGTGCTGTTACTTGTGAAGTCACTACTGATAGCAACGGTGAAAAGAATAAACCGAATAGGAATAAGATCCCGGTCGTTACTGCAGTGATCCCAGAACGGCCACCAACAGCAATTCCGGCAGAAGATTCAACGAAAGCCCCAACTGGTGAAGTTCCTAATAAAGAACCTGCAAGCATAGCTGTTGAATCAGAAGCCAACGCTTTCCCAACACGAGGCATTTTGTTATCTTTCATAAAACCAGCTTGATTAGCTAAACCGACTAACGTGCCTGCTGTATCAAAGAATGTAACTAATAAAAAGGTTAATACGACTACCCACATTTGTAGTGAGTTGATGTCTCCGATATGTTTCAATGCAACTAAGAATGTTGGCTTTAAACTTGGTGCAGCTGAAACTAATTGAGAAGGCATAGGAATAAGTCCAGTCACTAATCCAAGAATTGTGCTAGCTACCATCCCAATAAAAATACCTCCTGGAACACGTCTTATCAATAAGATTGCTGTCACAACTAACCCAAAAATCGTCAACCATGTTGAACCTACGCTTAGTGATCCTAACCCCACTAATGTGGATTCATTTGAAACGATGACTCCTCCTTCATTCAAGCCAAGGAAAGCAATAAATAAGCCAATCCCACCTGAGATCGCATATTTTAAATCAGCTGGAATTGCATCAATGATCATTTCACGTAATTTGAAAATCGTGATTAAAATAAAAATCAAAGAAGCAACGAACACGCCTGCTAAAGCTGTTTCCCAAGGAATCCCCATTCCCAAACAAACGGAATAAGCAAAAAAGGCATTAATCCCTAATGCTGGCGCAGTACCAATCGGGTAACGTGCTAAGACCCCCATTAAAATACAGCCGATCGCACTTGCTAATGCTGTAGCCGTAAACACCGCACCTTCGTCCATTCCTGATGCGCCTAAAACTGTTGGATTGACAAATAAGATATATGCCATTGAGATAAATGTTGTAAAGCCTGCAAGTATTTCTCTTCTGACGGTGGTACCTAATTTTTCAATCTCGAAGTAGGAAAGTAGTTTTTCCTTCATCTTTCATCCCCCTAAAACCGAACATTTATAAAAAAGTCCCTCAAAATTTTGAATTATTTAAAAACAACGTGTTTAATCATATACTAAATCAGAACATAAGTAAACAAAAAAGTCGGATTTTAAGCAAAATCCGAACTTTAAGTTTTTTTGATCGTTATGAACTGATTTAACAGTTTTTTTAATAGAAAAGGAGCATTTCAAACAAAATAGCGTACCAAATCGGTTTGCTTTAGCTATTTTTTAGCTGCTCTTTTCCGATGCGTTTTTGTTCTTCAGCAATGAATCCCTTGATGTCACTTTCTGCCGAAAAATATTTACTAATTTCACTAGAATTAGTCAACGAATTCAAGCCGCCATATCCTGTATCTACCATTTTCCCCCAACCTTTTGTTGGCTTTTTCCCTGTCTTCAAGTTTTTCATACGGATTTTTTCACTTTTTTCTTCTCGTCGTCTCTGTGAATATTCTTCCATTTTTGCGATTAGATTCATGACAGTCTCTCCTTTCCTTCAAAAATTTGTTATTCATTTATTTAAATTCCTTGTCCTGTGCATCTCCTTTTCAAACACCAGGACCTCTTCTGATTTCAAACATTACAACTTACCGATCACAAAATAGTTTCCTTCTGGATCAGAAAAGTTGAACGTCTCTACGCCATTGCTCTCCATGATTTCACCAGCATTCTCTATTTTTTGATAGATCTCCTCAAATTGATCCGTAAAGAAAATGATCGAAGGAGTCGTACCTAACACTTCTGGCGAAAATCGTTGGACAAAAACTTTTGGAAAAATCCCTAATTCAAATTCTGGTGAAAGTTGCACGATCGTACTTTGAAATTCTTCTGGTAACTCAATCGTTTCACTAACTGTTGCGCCTAGAGTTTCGACAAAAAATTGACTAAGCACTTCAACATTTTCTGCATAAAGCATGACTCTGGTTTTACCGATCATCTCTGATCCTCCTTTGATGGTGTTGATCCTTTTCATTAAGTATATCATGAAAGCGGATAATCAAAGAATTCTCGGTTTAAGAATCGAAAAATCCGACAAGATTTGACAGACTGTGACGATTCTTTGTCAGTTTGTCTTGTTTTGATAAGATTTGATGGCACAACAGTGAAACGAAACCATTCAAAACTACACTCGTTAGAGAAAACAAGATCACATAGAAAAATCCCTCGTTTTTCTATGTGATCTTATTGGTTGAGCTACTTTTTCTTCCTACGTTTCGCTCCTACTTCAAATGTTCATTTCTGGATGTTCCTTCGTTAGCGTAAATGTTTTCCCTTCTACGCCAAATGTTTGTTCCACGCGTTTTTTCAATTCTGTCATTGCTTTTGCGCCACGTGATGCTTGCTCTTTTGTGACTGATTCAATAACCAAAATGGCTTTAGTCGTGTCTTCCGTCAACATTGTCCGTTGCGCTTCTCGCCAGTTGAAACTGCGACAGATTGCTCCTTCGTTATCGTAATAAATGATTTCTTCTGGTAAAGCTGGTGCATCAGCTTCAGCTCCTAGAGGTAAGAAACTTTCACCACCATGAGCTTTTCCTAGATGAAGATCCCCTTTGATTTTTTCTTGATCTTCTCCTCCACATGGCACACCAAATGTTAGAGAAATACTGTTATAGATATCGACTAATGGGTTGATAGGGAAAAATTCACGTTCTTGGCTAGCTCTTTTTAATAACGCTTCAATCGATGAACGGGCTCCTTTTTTGGTTTTAAAACGTGAAAAAGCTTGACGCCATTGGGCAATGACTTCATTTTGACTGAATGTTTCTTCTGTCAAATATCCTCTTGCTTCTTTCGCTGCATCATTCAATAGTTGATGGAATTGTTCTTCTTTGGCTTTATCTACATGATTATCGATACCTTCGACTACCAAAACTTCAATTGTTGCTTCTGGAAAGACTTCCCAAAAATTTTGTTCCGCGATGATTTTTTTCATGTTTCTACTCCTTTTATTTCTGTAAATTTTTGACATATAGATAATCTGTCTGAGCATCATCTCCCATATAAAAAATATGTTGGCTATGATGTTGGAATCCATGTTTTCTATAAAAAGCTAAGGCAGGATAGTTATGTTCCCATACCCCTAACCAAATCGCCTCTTTTTGTTTTTCTTGCGCTTTTTGCACAGCAAATTCGATCAATCTAGATCCAATCCCTTTAGATTTAAATGGCGATCGGACATAAATACGTTCGATCTCTAAAAATCCTTCTCCCATTGCTTCTGTTTGTGCTTGCCCTATATTTAATTTTAGATAGCCAGCAATCCGGTCATCTAGTACTGCCCAATAAAATTCTGACTGTTCCTCTTGTAGTTCTCGCCTCAATTTATCGAGCGCATAAGCTTCATCCAAATAGGTCGTCATCAATTCTTCACTGTTGTGTTCACCAAAGGTAGCTTGATAGGTCTCGATACTAATTGCCTGTAATTTTTCTACTTCCGTTTCTTTGATCCCTACGATTTCGATTGTTTTCACCGCTCCAGTCCTTTCAATAAATTCTTTTGTTTCCTTTTTTTATATAATGCCAATCTTCACTCACATTTTTCCGAACTTTTTGCAAAAGTGTGTGTAATTGCAAAACTTCTTGCGGGGATAACCCTTTGACAGCTACTTGATTGGAATAATGATGCTCTCGAAGGATAAACGGATAGACTTTTTTTCCACGATCCGTTGGGTAAAGTTTTTTTATCTTTTTATTGTTTTTATCTGGCATGCTTTTTATCAGGTCTTTTGCTATCAATTTTTTCACCGCACGTGCCGTCGTTGTTCGGTCAACGTTGATCATCTCAGCTAACTTTTCTTGAATAATGCCAGGATGTTCACAGATTCGTACTAAATACAGGTATTGTCCTCTTGTCAAATCAACTTCTTGAAACTCAATGTTACTAATCGAGTCCAAGGCACGGGCAATTGCTCCAATCTCTCGAATGATTTCGTCCATTTTAACCCTCCCTTACCTAGCTTTAGTATGATTTTACTCTTTTTTATTGCATTTGCAACAAAAAATCACTAAAAATAAAAAACTACCTTCCCTGATCAATCACAATAAGGCAAGGTAGCTTTTTCTAAAATCAATAGTTGCTCTTTGGTCGTACGTTTCAGCGAGAGTTTTGGTAAATCATTTAAGTGGAAGAATTTCATATTAGAAGTTTCATGGTTTGCCACAAACGTACCTGACAAGATAGCACAAGAAAAAACAATTTTATAGTACTGAAAGGCTTGAGGGATGTCTGTGCGCAGATTCGTATCAAATATCGCTAATAATTGACCTACTTCTACCTCTAACCCAGTTTCTTCTTTGACTTCTTTACGTATATTTTCTTTAGGAGACAAACCAACTTCTGCAAATCCTCCTGGTAATGACCATTCTTGTGTTTTTGTATCTTCGATCAATAGAATCTTCTCGTCTTGTTTGATCCATGCACGTACGTCAACTTTTGGTGTTGGATATCCTTCATGAGCTTCTATTAGGCTTGTCCATTCTTCCTTTGTTTCCAATCCCACTTCACTCAGCAGCTTCAACGAGATTTCTTGCAGCTCTTCATATCGTTCTTTGTCAAACACGTCTTTCCCATAAAGCAATCCAGCTTGAGCAATCGCTAGTAAGCGGCGATAATCGTTTAGTCTAGTTTCCATTCTACTCACTCCTCTCACATGACTATCTTTTTACTTATTTTAGTATAAGTCAAATTTTTTAGCTAACTTCTACTTTAAATAAACGAAGGCTGATTGAAGTAAAAAAATCCAAAAAACTCATCCTTTATTTGATATTGTGCCTTTTTTCATTATACTAATGGTAAGCGCTATCTAAAATAATCAAGTTTCATTATGAAGATACGGCGAAACGAGTGTCTTCCTCACTTGTCATACTTAACAAAGAAAGGTTGATCCGATGTATTCTTTAATGAAAAAAATCATTACTGAAAAAGATATCAAACGCCAAGTCTCTTTAGTGGAACTATTACTGAATCACTCGCAAATAACTGTGAACGAGTTAGCCGAAGCTGTCAATACCACAGAGCGTACGATTTTTTCTGATCTTCAAACAATCAAAACCCAATTACCTAAAGGCTGGCTAATCAATAGTGACCAATCAGGGATTCAACTAAAAAACGAACAGAATCTCCTGACAAATGAACTGTGGGAAATTTTTCTGACACAGTCGATCAGTGTCCAATTATTGAAAGAATTATTAACGATTAAAGAAGTCGCTACCCCCACCTTTTTAGCACGTAACGGCTTGTCTTATGAAACATTGAATCGTCATGTCAAAAAATTGAATCAACAATTAGTCGTCTACGAATTACAGATCGAACAAAACCGCCACCGTTTGTCGTTTTCAGGTGAAGAAGAAACCATTCGGCTATTTTATCATCGATTACTTATGCCGTTTACCCATAACAACTATTTCTTCGAGGATTACTCGATCCATGAATCTCACTACTTCCGGTTCCTCAAACGTTTACGACAAGCTGAGTTAGCTGTTGACACCGAAGAGGTATTCGGGATTTGTTGGTTTTTTATCAACACGATTCGGATCAAAGCTGGTTGTCGAATCCCGACTTCATTGTTTTCTACCCAGGATCAATTATTTTTACTCTATGCTCCTGAATTAGAAAAACTGTACCGAACTGAAGGGGTCTATCTTAAAGATAAAGAAGCAGCGTTTGCTTTTTCCTGTTTTCTTGACAGCTGGAACTATAACAACTCTTACCCGCCTATGATCTTGGATATTTTACACCGTCACCCTGCAGAAACAAACATTCGTGAATTTGTAAATCGTCTATCAGAAAGCTTAGCTATCAAAGAGTTAGAACAAACAAACTTACCGGAAAATTTGATTTTACTACTCCTGAAATACTATGAATCACCGTTATTGATCGAACAAACAACCAAGCAATATCACTATTATTTAAAAGAATATGAACAAGAATACCCAGAGTTATATCCTCATAAATTCGCTTTGTTGCAACAAGTTAAAGAATCGACGAGCATGGTCAAAAAGGTCACCAATGAGACTTATTTCTTTTATTTACTTTCTTTATTGATCCAACAGACACTTTTAGCCGTGCAGCCGTATCAAGCAACGATTTATTTTATTTTTCAAGGGGAACCTTCATGGAAAGCTTTTTTGCAACAAGAATTAAATGCTTATTTAGGAAAGCGAGTGATCTTGGAGCCAATTGAATTGAGTCAATTGTCAGATATCACTATCAAGAAAAATGATTTATTGGTTTCAAATATTCCGATCGATACACCGCCAATGCCTGTCATTTATCTTTCAACGATCCCGACAAAAAATGAATTGGATCGTTTAAGTGACTTATCGTTGCGATCGTATTTGTAACTCACACTTAGTTTTTTTATGCTCTGTCTTAACATCGATCAATGATCAAGTAACTAACAAAAGCTTATAAATGTCTATTTGGTAATGGCCAAAGAGTACGTTTATAAGCTTTTATTTCCTGTTTGTGGTGGTACTTTTTACGTGGGTAACTCAGCATTTCGTTTTTTGGCGATCATCTTACTGATCCGCTTTTCGATCTCAACGATTACAAAAAGTAATAGAATATTTAGTAAGATCGGTAGTTGCTCTGTCAGGGAAAGACTTGTTGTCCCAATTAGCTGTTGTGCGATCGGTAAGTAAATCACTCCTGCTTGTAAGAGGATCAACATCCCGAGTGACAAGAACAACGCTTTGTTTTCAAATAAACTTCGATTCAATGAAGGATCAAGTAACTCGCGGCAATTGATCATATACACAGCTTGAGCAGCTACGATATTTTGTAAGAGCATGGTTTGTTGGAGCGCTTGTCCTTCAAAGCTCATTGCTAGTAAATAAGCAGGAATCATGATCAGCAATGACACATAAAAGATTCGAAACACACTGTAGCGGGTGAGAATCCCTTGCTTTGGATCTCTCGGTGAGCGACTCATCGTGTCCTTACCAGCTTTTTCAAATCCTAAAGCATAGGATAACGTGATCGTAGTAACCATGTTCACCCATAAAATTTGGACAGGTGTCAGTGGTAACGGCTGGTTAACGAGTAGTGCCCAAATAATGACCAGTCCTTGGGCTAAAGCTGTTGGTAAGAAAAAATTGATTGTTTTTTGAAGATTGTCGAGAATCCTCCGCCCTTCTTTGACCGCTTTAGCGATCGTATGGAAATTATCATCACCCAGTACCATGTCCGCTGCCTGCTTGCTCACTTCACTCCCTTTGATTCCCATAGCGATTCCTACATCAGCACGCTTCAAAGCTGGCGCATCATTCACACCGTCACCCGTCATTCCAACGATTTCTTCATTTTTTTGAAGAGCATCCACGATCCGTAACTTGTGTTCCGGTGTAGTTCGGGCAAATACATCTACTGATTTCACTTGTTTCGCTAGTTCTTCATCTGATAAGCGATCAATGTCAATTCCTTCTAACACGTTTTTTGTGTGTTTGAGACCGATTTGGTCAGCAATTGCCTGCGCAGTGTCTTTATGGTCTCCTGTGATCATTTTCACCGAGATCCCTGCATTTTGACATTCTTTGACTGCTCGGATCGCACTCTCTTTTGGTGGATCGATAATTCCTGCAATCCCTACAAAGGTCAGTTCATTCAATTGATCATGTCCTAATTCTTGATCAGGAGCAAGTGTCTTATAAGCAAAGCCTAAGACTCGTTGTCCTTTTTGGGCGAGTTTCATCGCTTCCTCTTGCCATTTTCCGACTTGTTTCGGTGTCAAGTTCGCTTTTGCTAGTAATACTTCTGGTGCCCCTTTGACATAAACAATCGCATGTTCCTGTTTGTCATGCATTGTTGCCATGTATTTATAGCTTGAACTAAATGGGATTTTTCCTTTGACTGGCTCCAAAGGTAGTGATGCTTTTACCGTGTAACGTAGTAAAGCAAGTTCGGTCGGGTTTCCTGTTAATTCGGCCACGTTTTGATTTGCTTTGGTTTGGATCTCTTGGCAGTTTTTCATGATTGCCAACATGGTTTCTTCTTGATCCGTCACTGTTTCGACAACACTCATTTCGTTTTTTGTCAGGGTTCCTGTTTTATCCGAACAAATCACGGTCATAGAGCCAAGAGTTTCTACAGAAGGCAAACCTTCAATAATCGCTTGCTCTTTAGCCATTTCGTTCACACCTAAAGAAAGGATCATCGTAAGTACTGCTGGTAAACCTTCCGGGATCATCGAAACGATCAAAGCAATAATCGTTGAAAATAAGAAGTTCATTTCCAAGCCATATCTAAATGTCGTGAAAAAGAGTAAGAACAAGCTAAGGAAAAGAATCCCACGAAAGATCTGCTTGTTTAGTTGGTTGATTTTTTTAACGAGTGGTGTAGTTTGTTGTTGGACTGATTGTAGTGCCTGATTGATTTTCCCGATTTCAGTGGTATCTCCCGTTTCGATAACCACACCAATCGCAGTCCCTGTTTGAACTAAGGTACCAGAAAATGCCAGATTCTTCTGATCACCGGTTGAGACGGTTGTCGTCAATCGTTCGCTAGTCTTTTCAACTGCTTCCGACTCCCCCGTCAATGCGGCTTCTTCTACCATGAAGTCATGGACCTCAATCAAGCGAACGTCTGCAGGTACAACATCGCCTGCTTTCAACGCTAACAAATCACCTGGTACTAATTCTTTAGCTGGAACCAATTCTTTGATCCCTTCTGTGAAAATCACCGCGTTCTGTCCTAAAAGTTTTTCCAAGCCGTTTAACGCTTCCTCAGCCTTTCGCTCTTGCCAATAACCAACAAAACTATTGACGAGAACGACTGCCAGAATAATACTTCCTTCAATCACTTCTCCTGTAAAAAATTTTAACAAAGAAGCAACCAATAAGATAATCATCAATAATTCTGTCAAATGCTTCAAAAACTTTCGTAATGGACTAACTTTCTTTTTTACTTCTATATGATTATAGCCGTTTTCTTTTAAACGACTGATACGCTCATCTTGGTTTAGCCCATCTGGAGTCGTTTTGAGTGTCTTCATCACTTCTTGGGCTGTTTCTTTATACCAGACCATCGCAATCCCTCCTCTTTCGGTTGTGATACTTTTATTATAGGTAGGAGAGACTTGATTTAACGTCAATTATTTCAGAGGACCCTGAAAAAAATAGGGGGAAAATATCGAATCATTTTGGAGCGGTCTGACGAATCCGTTGATAGATCAAGTTCAAGACACCAAACCAAACAACGGAAACTACGGGAATCACACGAGTAGTTGGTTCAAAAAACAAACTGATTCCTACCAAACCAAAAAAACATAGAATGAGTCGATCTTTCCATTTTTTCAACTGACTTTTCGTTAATTTTAGATGGGCAAATAAAATAGCTGACCAGACAAATAAGAACGAAATCGTGGTCATGCCTGCAAGTAATTGAAATAAAATCCGACTATCTGATACAAAAAAATGTAAACAAAGACCTAATAAAAACATGCCTCCAGTAAATAAGATACCGTGCAAGGGCACACCCTGCGAAGATAATGTTAGAAACCATTTTGAAAGATTTTTTTCTTTTGCCGTATTATATAAGATACGACTCGTACTATAAATGGCACTATTCGTGGAAGAAAGGGAAGCAACCAAGATGATCAAGTTGATGACTCCTGCCCCTTTGCTACAATGAATGAACTGTAACATCGTGACCAACGGACTTTCTTTTAAATCTAAAGATTGCCAAGGAACGACTAACAAAATCGCCACGATCGTTCCAATATAGAAAAAGAGGATACGTGCGGGTAAACATTGGATCGCTTTTTTAAGGTTTTTCTGTGGATCTGCTGTTTCGCCCACCGTTAAACCGATCATTTCAACTCCGGCAAAACTAAATAAAACCATTGGAAAAGCAGCAACTAAGCCGGTTAGTCCAAATGGAAAAATGGTTTGAAGCTGATCAAAATTTTCTCTGACACCAATTCTTGGTGACTTGAAGTACAAAAAGCAAACGCCAATCCCTAAAAGAATAAATAATAAAATCCCAAAAATCTTGATAGTTGAAAACAAGGATTCCAACTCACCAAACCAACGAACCGCAACTACGTTAATGATCACTAAGGCAATAAGTGCGAAGATCCCACTGATTAAGGGAGAGAGTGCTGGTAACCAAAAGCGGATATATAAACCAATCGCTGTCAATTCGGTCAATCCAGCACCCATCCAACATAACCAATACGTCCAGTTGACTAAAAATGCCCATCGTTCACCTAAATAGTATTGGATGAAATCGCCGATCGATTGAAACTCATTATTGGATAAAAAGAGCTCACCCATCGCATACATCAACCCATAAATAGCGAGACCACAAACAAAATAAGTAAGCAAGACAGCAGGTCCCGCCAACTTGATTGCTTTGGCAGAACCTAAGAATAGTCCAGTCCCGATCGCACCTCCTAGCGCAATCATCTGGATATTCCGATTCGTCAAAGTTTTCTTCATTGTGGTTCTTTCCATCTTACTCACCTTTTCTTTATTCTTGATTCAATTTTTGTTGGACTTCTTGTTCCCATGATGGTTTTCTGATTTTATCAATACATAATGGGGCAATGAATAAGATCAAACTAATCACCGTTACTGCGATAAAGTTGATCAACGTTCCAGCTTGCATTGTCAAGCCTACCGAACAGCCAATTGCTGCAAAAAGAACAAGTACAACGATCCATGCACCTAAATCACCCTTGCCACCTTTTTTACCGATTCTAAATGGTCGGGCAAGTTCAGGTTTGGCTTTTCTTAATTTCAAAATAGCAATCCCCATAATGACATATACAATACAATAAATCACTGTCGTGGAGTTCACTAACATCAGAAATGCCTGATTGACACCTGGTATCAACAAATAAAACAAAGCAAAGATCGAAATAATCGTTGATTGTGTTAAGATTACTGATTTTGACACATCAAATTGGTTCGTTTTCCAAAAATTGAATTTTGGTGGATATGCTCCTTTTCTCGCACTTGCAGTGACTGTTTTGGCTGGTCCTGAAGCCCATGCAGATAATTGGACAGCTACACCTACAAAGACTAATAGACTGAAAATATTAACGATGATATGTGGTAATCCTAGAATCTGACAATAGATTGAAATGGATTGCGCAATATTATTCAACTCCATTTGGCCTTTAGGTACCACATTTGCTACGACTAACGCATTCAACGTATTCACAAAGAAGAGAAAAATCAATGCAGCAAAGATCCCTTTAGTATAAGTTTTTACAGGATTTTTCAAACGGGTGATGTAGACAGATGACATCTCGATCCCCGTAAAGATAAACATGATTGGTGCAAAGTAAACGAATGATTTCGCTGTTTCTGCATCAGGGATCAATTTAGCCCAAGAAAAATGACCTAATGTTGCATGTGGTTGGATACCGACTTTGATCCATGAAAAAATACCTAAAAGAAGCATAATTGCTAATGGAATATATAGACCTAACCAAACACCGATCTTCCCACCAATTTTAGCCATATCAAATTTCAAATTTAATAATGTAATGATCCAATACACGACTAGAATAACGATCAAAGTAAATTTACTGTTCAACCCTAAAGGAACGTTATCAATCATATTACCCAATAAAGGTGCTAGCGCTGAAGCGACCATTACCATCCCTGGAAACATTTGGACCCATAAAAGCCATGAGACAACAAAGCCCCATTTTCGTCCTAAAGAATTTGAGACCCAGAGTTCTGGTCCACCTTTTTGGGGAAACATCCCAGCAAATTCACCTGAGATCAACGAAATAGGAAAAGCATAAAATAATACCGCTACAAGCATATAGAAAAGCATCGTCCAACCCGTGGCTGCAACATCAGGAATGTTCCGAACACTAGCAACTAAGGCACAAGTCATACCGATGAATGTCAGTGTAGTGATTTGTGAAGTTTTCGAATCTGTCATTGTTATTTTCCTTCTTTCCATCAACACAGAATAAACTATCTAATTTGAACGTTACAGGGGGGAAAAGCTATGAACGAAAAAAATTAATGGCAGTATTTCATTTTGAAAAAGAACTGCTTGCGTTTACCCGATTACTCACTAGTCTTTAACTATCTGAGTTTGACATAATCTTGATATCTTGAATCGGAAAAGCGTTTGAACATCCACTCTTTCTACTCTGAATACAACAATTCAACGTGCATCATCTATCTTCTTTGATCATAGCTTCCTGTAACACCGTTCTTCACTAGACAGTTTATCGGTTAATTTTTATTGTTATAAGATTTCATTGAGTGTTTTTTCCATGGCTTTGGTAATGCCTTGCGTATAGAACTCGAAAATCTTGTCATCATTAAGATAGGGTGTCATAATTGCCGCTCTTAGCAATGTCACTTTTTGTTCTTTTTGCCATTCTTCTTTCGAAAGACCTATCCGTTCAATGAAAGGAAGTGGGGAATCTCCATATTCTTCTTTCATAAAGGTCGTATGTGAAGTAATGAAATGTTCACTATAAACATCCCCTTCCATATAAGAAGAACGATTGAACATTTTTTCATTCAATTCATTGATCGTTTTTAAATCCGTGCATCCTTTGACTTTAAATACCCAATTGACCATATTAAAATCTGGATGATTCAAAGGATAAACTTCAATTGTTTTCCCTTTGATGGTAAAGCTCAATTGTTCTAAAAATGCTCGGAATCGTTGAGCTGCTTCAATCGAGGCACCAATCAATTGACCATAACCAGTAATGTTCAATGGCAATACACGATGGGCAGTCCAAACAGCAGCAGCCGTTGCCCCGGCTTTTGATCCTTCTAAAATATAGGCGCCTAACATGTCCGGTGCTTTTACTGATTTTTCAAAAACATAAGGAGAAAAATAGGAAATAATGTTACGCATTTCTTTGTGTTTGATTACGATACCTCCAGCAGCATAAGGAACATAGCCCATTTTATGCGGATCGATCGTGACCGAATCTGCCTCAGAGATTGCTTTGAACCCATCGTAAACACTTTGATCAATGGAAACATCATAATTAAATACATGATGTTCTTCAAAAAAGTCTGGCAGAGATTCATAAGGTACAAACTCGCCTGCTTCATTTAAGAACAATGCACGTGCATACCCGCCATAAGCTGCGTCAACGTGAAGATAGAAATAAATTCCTTCTTTATATAATTTTTCTCGCAATTCGACGATTTTATCTACACTATCCACTTGGCCTTCTTCCGTAGTCCCAACGACCGCTACCACACCTAGGACTGGAATCTTTTGTGCGGCTAACTCACGGATCGTTTTTTCTAAAATAGCAACATCCATACGATAATCTTCTTGAACTGGGATAGCGATCATTTGATCTAACCCAATCCCGCAAATGTCTAAAGCTTTCATCCATGAATAATGCTTCGTTTGTGGCACTAACCATTTGCCAAGTTCTTGGAGGTGTTTCCCACTACGAGATGAAGCTGCTTTGACAGCATCTAATTCTTCATCACTGAAGGTTCCAACCATTTCTAAGATTTCTTCGACAGAAAGATTCAATAGTTCCCAATCTGTTTTATCTTTGACTTTTTCAGGATAAACTTCCTTCACTGCAAGGGGAATAGATTTGATACAACGTGCATACCAAAGACCTTCAAGGTTTGCGATCGAGCCATCTGCTGTAATATGGCCCCAGCCACCGGTCATATTGAATAGATCAGCAAAATCTTGCCCTACTTCTGCCTCCATTTGTGAAGTTGCCATAGAAGATTCCAATGCCACATTATTCGGATTCCAAAGCATAGCAAAGTTATAAGCAAGCAAGGCAGGCATCAATGTCTCAGCGTTCATTTGACCCCAATAACGCCCAGCAGAATGCCAAGGGATTGATCCTGCACGCATCCGTTGACTGACTTCATCCAAGACTTCCACCATATGCTCACGAGTGGCGATATATCGAGGTGCTTGTTTGTCGGCTTCACTAATGGCTGCAACGTCACCAGGAAGATAATTCTCTCTCCAACCTAAATGTTCATCGACCATCTTGTTCAATTGCATTTTGTAAAATGCGCCATTTTCTGATTTGTCGCCAATAAAGACGGCTTTGATATCCATATCTTTCATGTCTATTACCTCCATATTGTTCTCGTTGGCCAACGATTTTGTAACTGCAGATGAAACCATCCATCTGTATCACACTACTGACTATAGAACAAAAAATGAGATAATTTTTTTTATAACATTGTAAAATAACCCCTTTTTTTAGAAAAAAATAAAGAAAGTCTGATTTTTCAGAATTTTCTACTCATAATAACGAATATTTTATAAAAACATGAGATAAAAAACTGTTGTTTCTTAAGTGTGTTTAAAAATAAATACGTATATTAAAAAAATAATTATTTTATTTATCCGTTTACTCATCCATTTTTTACTTTTATTGTATTTTTTTCACAAGAATTTTTTCTCTTTATATTTTTATAAAACATCGTTTTATAACAAAAAAGCTTGTCAAAACAAGCTTTTTCATTCATATGAAAAAAAATAAAGGTGTTTTAAACTTTAAATCATGGCATAATGAATGGTACATTGTTCAACCATCTACAAAGCGGAGGAGTTTTAATGTTTGAAGACTATTTGGAAAAAAATATTTTACGCCAGTTATTTCTTTGCGGTCAATTCTATCACAAAAAAGAAATCGATTTAGACGAACTGTCACATTTATTACAAGTCTGCAAAACAACGTTACTCAATGACATCAAAGCGATTCGAACTGAACTCAAGGATGAGATCATCTATAGCCAACGAGAAAAAGATACTTGTTCCTTGTATTTTGATCCTACGATCCCTCGTTTTCGCCTGATACAAAAATTAGCACGCCCTTCTTTATTTCTTAAAACTTGTCAGTTATATCTTGAAAATGAACCTAATTATCTCCAACTGACTGAAATCGAGTATATTTCTGTTAGCAAAGCGTATTCATTAAAAAAACAAGTACTTGCTTATTTTGAAGATTGTGACATTCAAATCCAACACCACTCTCCACGATTTACGGAGATCGAACGTCGTTTATTATTATTGAATGTAACTTATCGAACGGGCACCTTGAAGATCCCAACACTTCCAGCAGACTACTTCCTGGCAATAGATGAATTTATCGAAACGGTAACCTTTAATAGTAGGCGTATCTACGATAAAGACAACCGTGAGATCTTACGTATTGGATTGTTGATCAGCTATTTGTCTCAAAAAAGGCATCCCTTATCGATTGAACAAGATTTTATAGCCGAACTTCAAAAACGCCCCATTTATCAATATGTGATGGATGCATGGCATACAACTAAACTAAAACATTATTATCAAGAAAATGAAGTATACTTTGCTTTGATCTTATTTAATCTCAGTGATTATGGCTTCAATTCTTACCAAGCAATCGAAGAAGACTTCTGTCACCTCCATCAAGTTTTCATTGAAGATAGCCAATCAATCAAGCAACTGATTACCCAGTTTGAAAGCTATTTCAATCGAAAATTCATCGGTAACCGAGCATTCGAACGCGCTTTAATTCGTTTGATGCGCACCGCATGGGATAATTATCAACTCTTTGTACCTGAAAAATTTTATCTTTTGTCCCCAGAACAGCAATCCTTATTAGCCGAAATACAGCCTTTATTCAACCAATGGTTAGCCCAATTACCTTATAGACTACGACTTAAAATCAATTGTTTGGACGCTTTCGTTATTGAATTAAGTGGCATTTTACGCATTAATAAAACAAAACTCCACGTCCGTATCGTTACCAACTCAGACGTAAAATATCTGATTTACCGAGAAGCCTTAGAGTCCGTCACTACTTTCGATATGGAAGTCGATCCCGTTGTTTATCAGCACTTAGACGAAGCAATAAAAAGTGCTGCACAACAAGAAAACACTCGAATTTTATGTGAAAAAACTCTCTATACGCCAGAAGCAGAACAGTTTCCGACAATTGTTCCCGTTTCCGTAGACACAATTGAAAAATCGATTGTCTGGGCAGTTCAAGCAGTTCGATAAGCCGTGCTAGGAAAAACCGGCGTATGCTTCACTGAAAGCCAGCTTCCAGTGAAAAAAACAAGTTGTTAGCACAACCGTTTAATAACGTTCGTTCTATAAACTGGCCGATGTTAGGCAATTAAAAAGCAAAACAAAAAATCTCAAAACATGGAAAGTCGTTTTGAGATTTTTTCTATATTGCAAATGTTTCTACGTTGGCACATCGTAATAAACGAATTGCGTGATATTTATAACTTATTGTCGTGCATCCGAGCCGATTTCTTTATTTAAAAAGAACGAAATGATCGTTCGGATCACAACCAAAGCAGCTAACTGGAAGACATCTTCCAAGGTTGGTTTGATAATGGACTCAATGATACCAGCTGAGATCAGGACTTCTAAACTCAACAAGATATAGCCACCTAACATTTTTTTGATTGCATTGTTTTGGTTAATCCGCTCTGCTTTGATTCTTCGTTCCGTAAAAGAAAAGTAGAGAAAATCTTTGATAGCTAACCAGGCACCCCAGAGAATGATTAAAATAGCAAAAACGTCTAATACGATGACTAATAGTTCCAAATAAGGGGCAAGTTTCTCGATCAAATTAATTTCCATTATGTGTTCCTACCTTTACTTGCTTTTTATCTTGTGTTTCTAAATTCAAGAAATAGGAAATAATCGTTCGAATAATGATGATCACTGCTAATTTTAAAATATCTGTCCAAGTTGGTTTGATAACTGATTCAATGATATCTGCTACCACTAGCACCTCTAGACTCAGCAAAATATAACTAGCCAATAATTTGCGTACTTCCGCATTTCGGAAATTACGCTGTTCGTAGTCTTTTTTCAGTGGGTGCCAGTCAAAAAGATTTTTTAAGACTAAAAAAATCCCTACCAGCAAAATAATGATTGAAGCAATATTCAAAATTGCGATCAACCAGTCCAAATAAGTTATCAAATTTGTATCAAACATCTCACTGTCCCCTCTCACATTCATTTTAGTTCACGAACAAATGCCTACTGTTTGATGATAGAGAAAAAGCACGAAATTAGCAACTCATCTTTTCTTTGAGAAAATGAATTCGTTTCAATGTTGAAAAGACTGAACAATTGTGTCCTGTTCCGTAAACATACCCATTCATTTTTAAAAGGCACGATTCCCCCTTTCAATGATCAAAACTTAGCAGATTCAACAACTGAAGACACTTTCCTATATATAAGTAAAAAAAGTGCCTACTTTTCATGATAAAGTAGGCATCTTCATTCATTCAAAACAACATAACTCTAAAGCTACCTCTTATCATAGTTGATGAGGTCAGCACTCAAAATAACACAAAACTAAAACAGCGATCGAGTAAAGCACAACGCTTCTACATTTTGGAAACATTCAAAACAACATAGCTCTAAAACCGTTCAAAATTCGTTTTCATGCTATTTCTCGTTTTGGAAGCATTCAAAACAACATAGCTCTAAAACCTTCTCGAACTCTTCTTTTCTAGCGTTCATGTTTTGGAAGCATTCAAAACAACATAGCTCTAAAACTACCACATTGCCTAAATCATCCTGGTCGCTGTTTTGGAAGCATTCAAAACAACATAGCTCTAAAACGATTTTGTTTATAACTCTTTAATGGGTTTAGTTTTGGAAGCATTCAAAACAACATAGCTCTAAAACCTCGCAGAAAAAATTTTTTTCTCACAAGATCTCGTAATCGCGCTACTCGTCCATAGCAAAACTTTCGTCTTGAATGCTCATTCATGTTGTTTTTTTTTGTTATTTTGATTGTTCTTATTTTACCACATTTCTTCACACAAAAAATAGTCTTGATCTAAAACAGTTTGCTTCAATCCTTTTATTTTTCGTGGTTCGATAAAAAGGACAGGCATATGACACAAAGAAATATATTCCTGTAGTTCAGCCATTTCTGTGGTTGTTAAGTACGCTCCAACATTGATAAAAACCAAACATTTCTTTTTCACTAGATACTTATAAATCTGTAAAATCTCCATTATTTTTTGAAAGATTGATTCTGGTTGCGTCGTAATTCTTATTTTTAATGCTTTGAATAGCTCAACCATACTCATTTCTTCACAGACTAAATCTAATTCATGTTCTAAGAGTTCCTCACTAATCCATTCCTGAACCTTGGTGGTTAATTGATCAATCCTTGATTTTAGTTCGATGTTTTCATTTAATTGTTGCTCTAAGTCAGCATAGATCAGCTTCAATGTAGTCGGAGCTTGGCTATCAAAACTTAAGATATCCGTCACAACCATCAATTCTGATGGTTTGAGTAGCTGTAATTTATCATTGAAAAACTTTAACATGCTATTTTCACCATACTGGTAAACTCCATGAACGACTTTTGAAAAAACTTCCACATCTTCAATTACAAAAATCAGCGCTTTTTCAAAGCTTATCGGTTGTTCTAATAAAGAAAAGTTAAGGTTCATCCTCCACATCCTCTCCTAAAAAAATGACTCGTTCGTCTGAATTAGCTGGACTCAGGTCTTTTTCCCCACACAAATAAACCATTCGTGAAAATTGTTTTTCAGTGACCGTTAGTAAGGTAACTAAGCCCTTTTTAGGATGATGGGCTTTTAATCGACCGAGCATCGCTTGATTAGCAGTACCGTTCAACAACAACTTACTATATACTGAAAATTGATGCATGATAAAGCCTTCACTCAGTAAAAACTTTCTGAACCTTCGATAAACTTTTCGATCATCGCTCGTCTCTGTCGGCAGATCAAACATTAATAACATTCTCATGTAACGATAACTCATATTCCGAAATAAGGAACTCCTTTCCCTTCATTATTCAATGTTTTAATCGTTTTATTGGTGTAATCCGTCACGATATTCGTTAAGAACATTTCTTTTTTCCCATATAAATACTTTTGTGAAAACAAATCAAACAGCCTTCTTTTAATAATCGGGAAAGGTTGATCACAATATGTATAAACAATTTGATCAACTAGCGGACGAAATGGTTCCATCAAGTCACTTGCTAGATTAAAATCATTAAATTGGTTCGCATGTTTTAAACCGAATTGTGTCATACAACCATTTTTAACGATTTCTCTTGCAAACAAACTCATTAGCAGCGTATAACCGTAATCTAACCCCGCATTGATTTCATTCGACTCCTCCCGCGTGAATTGATTACCAAACAACGTTTGAAAGTAGATTCTTGCCGCATGCCCTTCACGATTCGTCGGATCAAATGTTTCCAATTCTTCTGATAACTTGGAAAGCGCAGATGCCTTTTCAACAAAATCATTTTCTTGTAAAAAAAGACATTGATTATGGATCTTTTGGGCAATGATCGTTGTCCAAACTACGCCCTTCAAGTCCGATTCCCACTGAATTTGTTTGGATAACTGCAAACTACTATCATGTCGCCCATAATAGGAGAATAATTGCGATGACGGCAATCGCTTGTCATCGCAAAATATCACTAAGATTTTTTCATCTGTTAAGCGCTTCAACAACATTGTCGTGATCGTGATATCGGTTGTTTCTAAAATAAGGATATCGATCTCAGACAAATGGATTTTTTCCGTTTGTTGCGCATTTTTAAACACCAGATGATTATTTGCATAAGTCAGTTTAGAATGGGTATTGATTACTACTGTTCGCCAGCCCATAAGTCACCCATCCTTATCCTCGTTTCGTATAAACCAGTGACCGACTGGTAAATGATCGTAGCATCCCAAATCTCTGTTAAGCTGGTATAACGTTTTCGAGGGATCGTTACTCCGAAAAATTTAAAGTCTGCTGGAGCACCTATCGCATTGAACTGTAACAACTGCAAAAAGGATTGTGCGATCATCGAAATCTCTCCATATTTGTTTTCTTCATAGAGTTCTTGAATTCGCTCTATATTTTTATCCGCAAGTGTATACTTTTCTGCAAAAGCGAGAACTTCGGTTAAGATGGCTGAGAAATCAGAAAGATGAGTATTGACGTAATCAAAACTTTCTTGATAGGTGATTTTGTCATAATGCTGTGCATGGTATAACAAGGTTACTAATTGGTCCGATAAGATGAAAGGATTCCCTTTTTGCGACTCCTTGTGACTTGCCAGGAATCTTCTGCGCCCATTATCAAACTCAAACAAGGTATATTTTGGCAATTTGATAAACTCTGTCACATGGGGAAAGCCTTTGTCTTTTAAAAATGTAGTCGGATCTTTTTCAAAAGCCGCTTGTTCCATGATGGTAATTCCTTCAATTGCCCTGGTTTTCTTTTGTGTCTTCCCTTTGGCATAAACAAACGCAATGGCATAGGCAATGACTGGACTTCCAAAACCACCGTACTTCGTCACATCCCAATTATTTTTCCGTTCGATCAGTTTATCAGGTTTTTCTTTTGAATTGACCGTTTCCTTATAGAAACCACCTTTTTGTTGTTCGACTTTTTTCACTACATTCACTTGATGGGAGCTAAGAACTTTTTTGATCCGTGGGAGATGATGGCTTTTTTCCCAATAAATTTCCCCATTTTCATCGCAAAACGGTTCGTCTGATTCAAGGAACTTTAAAATATTGGAATAAAATTCTTTTTTAGCGGTAGCTTTATTTTCTCTTGCTAAACTATATTTGACATACTTTCCATAGACAAATTCAGGTGCTAATTTAGGGTACCGTTTTAACAAAACATTCGCAATGAAACCATTTAAATACGCATCATGCGCATGATGATGTGGATTGATCTCACGTACTTTATAAAGCCCAAAAGTTTGTCTGAATTGGCTCGTCAATGTTGCTTTTAGCGTAATAATCTGTACCCCATCACAATCTGTTCCTTCCTCTTCCTGATTAAACGATTGATGTAAAATATTCGCAACATGTTTCGTGATTTGTCTCGTTTCGACTAATTGCCGCTGAATAAAACGGGCTTTATCTTCTGGTGTCAGTTCAATTTTGGTTAAATACGCATATTTTTTTGGACTAATCAATTTGGCTTCTTTCAGTTGATTCCAAAAGATCCTTTGCTCGTTGACTATTTGTTTATTCGGCACATCGTCGCGCTTCTTTTGATTTTGTTTACTAGCAACTAACACCTTGTTATCAATAGAATTATCCACAATAAAACTTCTCGGTATGATATGATCCACTTCGTATTGGTGAAGATTCTCGATTTCTAGCGGTTCTCCCGTATACATATCTCTGCCATTTTGCAAATAGTACAGGTACAACCGTTCTTTTTGGAGCGCTTTGTTATCTGTTGGCTGTTCTTTTAATAACGTGCTTCCTATCTGTTTCAACCCATTTTCTAAAGCTTTAAGACGTGGTTTCGTCCGATGCGTTTTTTGGTTTTCTCTTGCCATTTCGATCACGATATTCTTTGGTTTGTATCCAATGATCGCAATCAGTTCTTCCACGATTTTAAGACTTTGCCAAATTCCTTTTTTGATCGCCGGACTTCCTGGTAAGTCTTGTATGACGTCAACTAATGATTTATGTTTAGAAAACACCGTTGCTTTTGCAATTTCTTCTTTAAAAGATAGATGCTCATCATTGATCAGCTGCATCAAATTACGGTTACGGTTAGCCGGGACGTCATCATCGTTGATTAGATAATCAAGGATCGTTTTATTCGTTTTTCGATCTCTGATGCCATGGATCAATTTAGCTGAGAATCTTCCCCAGCCAGTGTAATGTTTTCTTGCAAATTCTTTGAGCAACTTTTCACCGAAGACTTCTTGATACTTACTTAATTGATGTTTAATCATTTGACGGTCTTCAAAAATGGTGAGTATTTTTACGATATCCTCAAAAATCGGTTCCATTTCGGGCTGTTCCAACCACTCTTGCATGGCTTTTTGGTTTGTTTTTGCTAATTTCATAAAATCATGATACGTGCTATACGAAGCATTAAATGCTTTTTCAATACCAAAAATCTGGGCATTTTCAATATGGTAATGCGTATACAAAAAGTTTTGTAATTTTTTGACAGTGATTTTCCCTCGCTCTTTTTGAAACAACTGTTTAAAAATCTGCTGTTTCTCATCACCAGAAAAATACTGTTTCACACCTCGTTCATCTTTATAGCTCACTTTGGTTAGTTCATTGAAAATCATATATTTTTGATAAAGTAAGCTATTTTTAGGAAGTACTTTTTCTGTCGGTAAATACGTATCTTGCTTTGTCATTCTTTGAATAAAACGCATCGCTGATTTTTCGATATCTACGACTTCTGAAAAATTCCACGGATTGATTTTTTCAGCTGTTTTCCGCTCGATCCAAGCAAAAGAACTAGCCTCTTGTTCTTTTGCCAAAGGACCGACATAATAAGGGATTCGAAATTTGAATAATGCAATGATTTTTGGTCCTGCTTCTTCTAGAAATGGATAATGTTGTTTTTGTTGATCAATGATCGCTTTCAATTCTGTTAAATGTACTTGATGAGGAATAACCCCATTGGTATAAGTACGTTGTTTCAATAAAAAGGTTTCTTGATCGATTTTTTCTAGAAAAGGTTCACTTCCTACTATCCCACTTAGCTCTTTTTTGACGAATTTATAAAATTCTTCTTGGGTTGTTTTTCCTTTGATATAACCAGCATAACCATTTTTGGTGGTATCTTTGAAAAAAGCTGTTGATTTTTGTGGTACGTTTTCTTTCACGAATTGTTTGAATTTTGCCAGATCAGCTTTATGCCGTTCATACCGTTCGACCATCCCTGAAGACAGTTTTGCTTGCGTATGTTTGACAGTTGAAGAAATAATCTCTGATAATAAGATCGCATCATGGACTTTCTTCGCTTGCAAAAAGATATCTAGGTACTCATCACCGATTTTTTCTAACAAAGACTCCAGATCTTCTTCATAGGTTTCCTTTGAAAATTGGAGTTTTACTTCTGCTTCCAAATCAAATATACGTTTAAAGTTCGCTTGATTCCCAACGATCAATTTTAAACATTGAGCAAAAAAGCTGTTGATTTTTTCTGTAGGATAATATTTGAGGATTTCTTCCACTTTTTTCGTCTTCGATAATTTATCTGTCAAAATAGTTAAAACGGGTTGGTGAACGATTAGTGGTTGATCTGATTGTTTGCCATACTGTTCTAAAAAAACACGAAAACTTTCTTCAATAGAGGTATTCTCCGTATCCAAGTCTCCTTCAAACAAAAAATGACCACGATATTTCAATAGATGAGCCAATGCCAGATAAACCAATCGGAGATCTTCTTTTTCCGTTGAATCGACTAACTTTTGGCGCAAATGATAGATTGTCGGATATTTTTGATAATATTCTTTTTCTTCCTCTAACGTGGGGAAAATCGATGCTGGTTTGTATTGTTTTTCTTCTGGAACTAAGAAGCTTTCTTCCAAACGTACAAAAAAGCAATCATCTTGTTTGCAGAGTTCTTCAGCAAAAAGATCTTGTAATTTGCTGAGTCGATATTTTCTGCGAGCCAATCTTCGGCGATTCGTTCGCTTAGTTCTTCTAAACTCCGCTGTTTGACCTTCATCAAATAATCGTGCGCCCCAAAAATTTTTTTTGATTTTCTTTTTTTCAGTATTTCCGTGAACGCTCATTTTCCTTTTCATTAATTGATAATCATCTGTTAGTACCGCCCAGCCCACAGAATTGGTTCCTATATCTAAACCAATCGTATAGTCCTTTGTCATTCACTATCCATCCCTTCTTTTAACATTTACACAACTTAGCAAGTTGTCTTCTTTACAATTGCCAACCATCATGAATAGTTAGACAAAGTGATTTTCTTTTTCTACTTGTAACTCTTTGGTATTATGCTATAATCAATTTGTTGGTAGCATTCAAATCAACATAGCGAGTTAAAATAAGGCATTGTCCGTTATCAGCTTTTAAAGCAAGCACTGTCTCGGTGCTTTTTTATTTTGCCTTTTTTTGTTATATATAGAATTTTTAACAGTTTTACTATAACACAAAATTTTTATTCGATTTTTATTTTTGAAAGCATTTTATTTAGAATTTTGATTTTAAAATCAAATCTAATGAATCTTTTTTTGAAAAATAATTCTAATTACCTAATGATTTATCAGATATAAAATAACACAAATCTCTTACATATCCTTTCATTGCTATCTGGCAAACCATTCTTTCCAGATTTTCTGCCAATCTTGATTTCCTTCCCAAGCTTTCCATTTTTTCAGCTGACCAACTTTTCGATTCCATTGACTTACTTTTGCTCAAAATTAGACACTCTGTTCAATCTGTCCAAAGTTTGGATATTTGGTTACCCTATCATTTGGCAATTAGAATGAAAGGTTCTATCCTTTTACATAGAAGGACGAGAGAAAAAACAAAGGAGGAACATCTTATGAGTAAAAAATGGATCAAACTAGGTATTGGACTAGGCATATTAACATTGGGTGCTGTTTATCTTGGTAAAAAGACAGGCTTGTTAGAAGATGATCGTCATTTGTATGATGAATTTGAATCGATCTAGTCAAAAAAACGAATCGTCAGACTGTTCACTTGTAAAATACTGGAGGAATCACAATGAGAAAAAGTAAAGCAATAATGATTGGCGCTGGAATCGCCAATATGGCAGCTGCTGTTTATTTGATTCAAGAAGGAAACTGGCGTGGTGATCAGATTACGTTTTATTCTTTAGATGACCATGGCTCCAATGATGGTGCCCCAACGGATACCGTTGTCGATGAATATTGGAATAAAAATCATCCCTTAGAAAACAAAAAGGGCTATATCGCCCGTGGTGGACGTATGCTCAATTATCGAACATACGTGGATTTGATGGATCTCTTAAGCAGAATCCCCTCTGTCACCGAACCAGGAATGACTGCGGCTGAAGATACTAGAGATTTTGATGCAAAACACCGAACATTTGATAAAGCACGTTTGATGGAAGGCGGCAAAGGAATTATTGACGGAGGCAAACTAGGATTTAACAATAAAGATCGTTTGTTATTGACTAAGCTGATCGCCATGCCTGATTCAGAAGAAGAAAAATTAGATAATGTCACAATTGAAGAATACTTTAAAGATGATCCTCACTTCTTTGAGACAAACTTTTGGTTTATGTGGGAAACAACTTTTGCTTTTCGTACTCGTAGTTCTGCCCAAGAACTTCGTCGCTATATGCATCAAATGATTTATGAATTTACACAAATCGAACATTTAGTAGGAGTAAACCGAACTCGCTATAATCAGTATGAAAGTATCATGTTGCCATTGATCAATTATTTAAAAGACCAAGGATGTCAAATCATTTTGAACCGCCGCGTAGTCGATTGGGAATTCAAAGAAACTCCGATGCAAGATGAAATTACAGTGACTGGCTTAAAAATGATCAACACGTTAACCAATGAGGAAGAACACGTTGTGGTTGATGGTGATACGGGTGTGCTTTTCACTAACGGATCAATTACTGATTCGGCTACACTAGGTGACTACGATACACCAGCTGTTGAAAATATGGATTATGGTGCTGCTTCTAGCTTGTGGAAGAAAGCCAGTGAACGTTTCTATAATTTAGGTAACCCTGACAAATTTTTTGCCGATCGTGATGCCAGTGAATGGGTCAGTTTCACTCTAACAACTAAGGACCATTTGCTTTTAAATGAAATTACTCGGATCACGACACAAGTCCCTGGTAATGCATTGAATTCATTTATCTCCACTACACCAATCACGCCACTCGGACAAAAAGATGTCAATATGTCGATCGTCGTTCATCACCAACCACATTTTACTTCACAAAAACCAAACGAAACCGTCATTTGGGGATATTTCTTATACCCTCGACGTCGTGGAGAATTTGTGGATAAGCAATATATCAAGATGACTGGGAAAGAAATGTTAGAAGAACTGATCGGACAACTTTCGAAAGTCGATCCTGGTCCTGAAAATATTCGAACGAAGGAAACCGAGATTTTTGATAGCGTTGTGAATAATATTCCTGTGTATATGCCTTATGCTTCTGCATTATTTAATAATCGAGCAAAAAGCGACCGACCAAAAGTGATTCCTCAACACTCAACGAACTTGGCATTTACTGGAGAGTTTGTCGAACAACCTTATCAAATGATCTTTACGGAACAAAGTGCCGTACGCTCTGGCGAGATCGCTGCTTTCCATTTTGCTGGTATTCCAATGTCACGTCTTGTTAAAACACCAAGATATGACAAAGATATTCCTACATTGATGCGTGCTGCTAAGAAAATGTTTGAATGATCGATGCAACAAGCTATCAACAAGGAACAACCGCAACAAAAAACGACTGTCACTTCCTGGTAACGGGAGTGACAGTCGTTTTTTAGTATTTCATCATTCAACGAATGATTTTTATTTAGCTATTATCTTAGGCTTTTTTTAAGGCACTGCTTCCAGTTTTCAGCCACTTTTTATTTTGTCGTTTCTGCAGAAGCTTACTTCCCCCACCGAATAATACAGCACAAGACAAAAGAATGCCCCCAATAATCGCTGGATACATCAGTAGATCTTGCACGTAATGTGTCATTAATTGTAAAGTCGCTTGTGACTGAAAAGCTATATTATGTAAAACGTCTTGTATATAAAGCAATCCTGCTAAAACACAAAACATACTTCCAGTCGTTCCCAAAATAAACATACCGTAACGCAGGAAAGAAAAGGGTGTTTTGTTAATTACCCGATATAAATAGACTAGCCAAAACGCCAATAGACCCAGACAGATGTAAAAAAGAGGTACCACTATTTTTCGAGCAGACACGATGTTTTCGATAAAAATAGTCAAGTATCGATCACCTAATGCACTTTGGAAGTGATACATGTAAATAAAGATCATTGTCTCGATTTTATTTTTCTCCTCTTTATCGATAGTCAGTTGTTTTTTTGTTGCAATTGTAGCCACCGCTTGAGCAATTTTCTCACTCACCTCATTGCTGTCTCTTAGCTCATAATTTGTTTCTTCATATGTATGTTGGATAAATGGTCGAAGGGCTTCTTCGACAAAACTTGGTGAAAGTGCCGTTGCAACGACCTCTGAAAATTCACTTTCTTCTGTGTTTTCTTTCCGAAAATTCTGAGCAGCTTCTGCGAGGATCAATTCGCTATACTTTGTTTTTTCGATTTGACCGAGTAAATACGCCTGATCAAAAAACGTCACTTGAATGATTCCTACGGAAATAATCACAAACAAAGTCACTGAACAAGCAAATGTGACCATCAGTTTTCTGATTTGTTCTCCCTTTTTTTCTTTTATCACAAATAACCTCCCTTTTGATCTATTTTTTAATCTGTTATTTACTTAACCTAAGAAATCAACATAATTTAATTATACTTCTAACTATAAAGCTTCTCAATGTAAACCAAATAATACACTAGTTATTTTAAAGTGATTTTCCCTTTACTAAAAGCGTTTCACTACTCAAAAGCCAGCTCCTCCTTTAGAATGAAATTAGCTGTTCGTTCAAAAAATGACATGTTATAGGGTTTGAAGAAAGGAGTTTTATTTCATGAAAGCTGTTACCTGGCAAGGAAACCAAAAAATGGAAATCAGAAACGTAGATGATCCAAAAATCGTGGAACCGACAGATGCTATTATTCGAATTACCGCTACTGCGATTTGCGGATCGGATCTTCACCTCTATCATCATGGGGAGGCTGTTTTAGAAAAAGGATATGTCGTTGGTCATGAACCAATGGGGATTGTTGAAGAAGTAGGTCCTGCAGTAAAAAAACTAAAAAAGGGACAGCGGGTCGTTATTCCTTTTAATATTAGTTGTGGGCATTGTCATTTCTGTACCCATGAGATGGAAAGTCAATGTGATCGCTCAAATCCAGATCAACTTTATGGTGGTTTATTTGGCTTTGGCCGTTTAAATGGGAATCATTGGGGTGGTCAAGCTGAGTATCTTCGGGTACCGTTTGCTGATAGCACTTCATTTATCGTACCTGACAATGATCTTGCAGACGAAAAAGTCCTTTTCTTATCTGATATCCTTCCAACTGCTTATTGGAGCGTTCAAAATGCCAACGTAAAAAAAGGCGACACTGTAGTGGTCTTAGGGTCAGGACCAGTTGGGTTGTTTGCACAAAAATTTGCCGCTATGGCAGGAGCAGAGCGAGTGATTGCTGTCGATCCGGTCCAACATCGTATTGATAAAGCCGCTCGTTACAATCATGTAGAAACTTATTTGTTAGAAGATACTCAGTCTGCTGGGAAAGAACTTTACGAATTAGCAAAAGGTGGCGCTGATGTCATCATTGATTGTGTAGGGATGGATGGCTTGGAACCAGTGAAAGAAAAAGCTAAGAATCTCGTTAGTTTGCAAAGCGGGACGATTTCACCGATCCAAATGGCTGCGCAAGCTGTCAAAAAATTTGGAACCGTACAAATCACTGGTGTTTATATGACCCCAGCTTCTTCGTACCCACTACAAGAATTTTTCATGAGAGATATCACAGTGAAGCATGGTCAGGCACCGATTGTTCATTTGATGCCTAAAATTTACGAGATGATTGCTGCGGGTCTGTTCGATCCAACCCAAATCATCACACATGCGATGCCTTTAGCTGATGCTGCCCGAGCATACGAGATTTTTGACAAAAAAGAAGATAAAAATATCAAAGTTGTTTTGAAACCTTAGCTTTGTTCACAGATAGGTGAGTGAGAGATGCCAGAAATAAAACGAAAAAGCCATGAAATAGATATTGGGAAAGAAGAAGATATCGAAATTGCTGGACAACGTTTTCGTCTTTATTTCCAGAACCGCTATACATTATTGTCTCTTGCAGTTGATTTATTAACAGGGATTTTTTATATTTTTGGAAGCGTAGCGTTGTTAACAGATATTCCAGACCGTTATAGTACCTATTGTTATCTAGTAGGAGCGATCTTTTTGACTGCACGTCCTATTTTGAAAATAGTACGTAATGTCTTCATCTATGACGAGAAAAAAAAACAAAAAAAGAGCGAAAAAAAGAATGAATAAGAAAGCTTCCTAATTTTTCGGTAAAAAGACGGAACGCCTATTTAGGACAGCGAGCTCATTCATGCTTTTCCAACAAATCAACCATTCTAAATTCCAGGACTGATAGAACTTTCTATTGCTCCTGGAATTTTTTTGAAGCTAAAAAATAGTACCGTCCACTAAATAATACTCGAATAACCAATATACCAACAAAAATAGCATCAAGAAACAATTTCCGATTTTTCTTGGCATTGCTCACCAGAAACAAAAGATTACTGCTCAGACAAAGAACCCTTTTGAGTAATCAACTCCGGTCACGTTGTAAAAATCGCTAGTTGATATAAATAAACCGGGATCCCTTCATTATCTTGTACCGTCGTCAGATATTCCCACTCATATCTTTCATAAAAACCTGTATGGTCAGTCGCTACATAGAGCTGCGAAATCCCAAGCGCTCCCATATCCTCTCGAATAAATGATAAAATCTCTTTGGCAATTCCTTGATTACGATACTCTTTTTCAACAAACAATGCACAAACATTCGGAGTCAAATCTGGACGATCATGAAAATCATTCGCGATGACCCCTGCTCCAGCGATAATTTTTTGTTCTGACGTCACGACTATATACCATTGAGGAACAGCGTTAGATGATTGAAGAGAATCTTCCATGCTCTCTTGATAAAAGGAAAGCGGAAGATGCCATTTTGACGTAAACCATTGCGCTGCCTGTTCCAACCATTCAGGTCTTTCTCTGATCTTAACCAACTCATAACCTTTCATTTCGTCCTTTCACTCCCCTATACATTTGCACTATTATAGCACGCTTGTTATCGAAATGGTTTTTTTAAACTCCAAAAAAACCTCCTTTTATCCTTCTTTTTCACTAAGAAAAAAGAAAGCAATCCTTGAGCCATTTATCCAAAAAAAAACAGTTGTCATGACCTCTGTCAGACAACTGTTTTTTTTGATCGCTCATTAAACGAAACAAGATCTTTTCACTAAAGAATAGCTACTTTTGATTGTATGTGCTGTTTCTTTCTTTTATGTGCTTTTAGCCGTTTAATGCTTCTTTTCTTTTTTCTTGAACTGTCGCTACTTTCACAAATGGTAGGTAAATCAAGACAGATAAGATTAAGTTGATAGCAGCTAAGACACCGCCAGCGATACTTTTTGTTGCTAATACCCCACCGATTACTGGTGGTGTTACCCATGGTGGCATCACCGTTGCAGCTGGAACTAGTCCGGTAGCAGTAGCAAAATAAGCAACAGATACTAAAACCATTGGGGTTAAAATAAACGGAATAAACATAATTGGGTTCAATACGATTGGTAAACCAAACATTGTTGGTTCATTGATATTGAAAACACCTGGTGCGATCGACAAGTTCGTAACAACCATATAAGGTTTATTTCTACGTCCCACTAAATAAATCGCTAGTAACAGACCTAATGTTGCCCCTGTACCACCTAAGTTGACAAAGCTATCAAAGAAAGGTTTGTTTACAATGTATGGTGCGCTATGACCAGCAGCAATCGCATTAACATTCGCTTCGATTGCTGGTGCATTGATTGTTTGCATCAAAGGGTCTACCATATTTGCTCCGTGTAATCCAAAGAACCATAAGAATGGTGTAATGAATGCTAACAACAAAGCTGAAGGATAAGAATTGGCTAGTCCCATGAATGGTTCTTGAACAATTGTATAAAACGCGCCTACGATATCATCTACACCAAATGCAGCAAAGATCGCAGCAATCAAAGCAAAGAATGAGATCGTGATCATTGCAGGTAATAATGAAGCAAAGGCTTTAGCTACAGCTGGTGGCACGCCATCAGGCATTTTGATGATTAATTTTTCATTTCCACTTAAACGAACAAAGATTTCTGTTGAAATAATCCCAACAATAATTGCAATAAATAAACCATTTGAGCTCATGCCCAACGCTCCGCCTAATGCGAAGAATGAACCTAAAGAAATTACTCCAGCAGAAACGCCGTCTTTACGATAACCATTTGCTAAATGATAAGCAAGTAGAAAGGCGATCAAAACTGAAAGAATCGCAAATGTACCATTCCAAGCAGCTGCGCCAAATCCTTTCCAAGCTTCGCCACCAAAAATTTTATTCATTAATTCTTGGAAACCAGGAATAGGCAAGTTATTGATCATTACTGCTAACGCACCTAAAATCATCAAAGGCATACTGACCATAAATGAATCACGAATCGCTACTAAATGACGTTGAGCACCAATTTTTGATGCCACAGGTATAAAATGTTTCTCCATAAATGCAACAAATTTATCCATGTTTCTTTCCTCTTTTCTATTTCACCAGTTTACTTTAAGCATCTAAACGTCGATATAAATCAATGATTTCTTTTGCTAAATCTGTAAATGCAATCGAAGTCATCAGATGGTCTTGGCTGTGAACCGTTAATAAAGTCACTTCCATATGATTACCTTGTGCTTCTTGTGTTAACATTTCTGTTTGAGAGTGATGAGCTTGCACTAAAGATTCTTCCGCATCTTTGATTTTTGCATCAGCTAACTCAAAATCTCCTTTTTTCGCTGCAGCAATCGCTTCCATTGCATCGCTTTTTGCATTTCCGCCAAACATGATCAAACCCATGATTGCTTCAAGATTTTTTTGCTCTTGCATTGTTGGTTTCCTCCATTATTTATTGATTAATGATTCTGCTTGTTCTAATACTTTGGCACCGTTCATCATTCCGTAATCTTGCATATTGATTACATCTAAAGGAATTCCTTTTGGTGCTAATTTTTCAGCAAATTGATTTTGCATAAAACGTACTTGTGGACCTAAAAGTAAAACGTCTACATTTTTTGATTCTAATTGATTGTCTGCATCTGAAGCAGATACTGCAAAGATATCAGCCTCGATTCCTTTTTCTTCTGCCGCTTTTTGCATTTTTGTTACTAATAAACTAGTACTCATTCCAGCTGAGCATACAAGCATGATTGTTTTCTTTTCCATTTTCTACACTTCCCTTTCTTGTATCTTACACTTTTATATAAAGCAATTACCGTGCCAACTTTTAAAGCGCTTTAATCCCTTGTCGTGCTAACGCTTTCAAGAGGACACTGTATAGATGCACACTTCTTTTTTCTTTGCACACTAAAATTAGTGTGCAAACGTTGATCATTTCTCTGATAAATTTGTGTAGCTCATTCATGGTATCAAAAAAAATAAGCCGTAGTTTCGCAAAAATGACTCCTTTGTGCGAATTCCAGCTTATTTTCAACTGCTTGTCCTACTATTCACTTTTTGTCGTTTCTTGGAATTTTTCATTTAATTGGGTTAATAACTCAATTTGTAATTGTTGTAATTCCAGCATTTGTTGCCATTGCTGTGACATCAAATAATCGATTTTTTCATGCAACAAACTAATTTCTAACTCAGCTTTTAGGTTTGTTTGATAATCATGGTCGGCTGCTATCCGATCTCTAGCTGCTTGTCTGTTTTGACTCATCATAATGATCGGTGCTTGGATAGCAGCTAAACAAGAAAGCACTAAGTTCAAAAGAATGAACGGATATCGATCAAATGATAGGCCAAAAAAATGTAACGTATTCAACAAGATCCAACTACCTAAAATCACTACAAAGAGAAAGATAAACGGCCAACTACCACCAAACTTGGCAATTGCATCTGCTGATTTTTGACCAAAAGTCGCTTTTTGATTGATCGTTGTATTTAAATTTTGACTAATGATTTGCTTATTTTTCAACTGCTCTAGCATTTCTTGATTAATTTTTTTTGTTTCATTCTGGTCTTGAATGATTTTTTCTTTTATATACTCAAAATGATAATTCATAAAAGTAATAAAAGGGATTTGGGACTCTATGGTCAGTTTCTTATTTTTTTGTAAAATAAATGAACGAATATCTGTATCAATTGTTTTCAGATGAACGTAATCTTGATGAGCCATGGCAACTCCTCCTTTACGTTATTTTTCTGAGAAAAAGGAAAAAACAGCTTTCATTAGTGTCCTAAGATTTGTTCAATTTTCTGTTCTTCTTCAGGTGAGAAGGAAAGATTATCCATCATCCGAACACTTTCTTCTAATTGACTAAGTCGACTAGCGCCTACAAGCACACTGGTAACTGACTCTTGTCGTAGATTCCATGCTAAAGCCATTTGTGCTAACGTCTGTCCACGCAAATCAGCTAAATCCTGTAATTGCTTGATCTTACCCAATGTAGGTGTCACTTGATCTTCTGATAGAAAAGGAATTTCTTTACGATGGGCTCGAGAATCTTCTGGAATCCCATGTAAATAGCGTTTAGTTAATAACCCTTGCGCTAAAGGACTAAAAGTAATAGCTCCCAGACCGGTCTCTTCTAAAACAGGTGCTAAATCTTCTTCTAATAACTCTCTTGAAAACATATTGTAACGCATTTGGTGGATAATAAATGGAGCGTTCATTTCACGTAAGATAGCAGACATTTTCTTCGTGTCTTCCCCGTTGTAGTTAGAGATCCCAATATACAGTGTTTTCCCTTGACGAACTAATTGCATAAGCGCTTCTGCCGTTTCTTCCAAAGGTGTATCTGGATCAGGACGATGATGATAGAAGATATCTACGTAATCTAACCCCATCCGTTTGAGGCTTTGATCACAACTAGCAATGATCGATTTACGGGAACCCCATTCCCCATAAGGCCCTTCCCACATGTGATAACCCGCTTTGGTTGAAATAATCATTTCATCACGATACGTTTGAAAATCTTCTTTAAAGATCCGACCGAAGTTTTTCTCTGCTGCTCCTGCTGGACCACCATAGTTATTGGCTAAATCAAAATGTGTGATCCCCATATCAAAGGCGCCACGTAAAATTTCCCGTTGATTACTTATAGGATCATAATCACCAAAGTTTTGCCATAATCCTAAAGACAGCAAAGGCAATCTCAACCCAGATTTTCCAGTTTTTCGATACGTCATTTTTTCATATCGCTGCTGATTTGCTACATACATATATTCTTCTCCTCCTAAACAAGTATACGCTTTCAAAAAATGCGACTCGTCACTTCTTTTTCCTAGTATGCGTACGTGTATTTCGTTTTTGATAACTATCGTTCTATGTGCATTATACGCTTATCGTTGGCGAATTACTAACAAAAATCCTCTTTAGCCTCAATCATCACCATGGATCATTTGGTAAATATCCCTAGGTAATCGGCGTTGATATCGAATTGTTTTTCGGTAAATTCTGGAAAGTATAAATCACTTGCCCATTGCCAAGCAGCTTTTTCTGTATGTAAAAGTTCGTTTTCTGAAGGATTCTGAGGCCATTGTGCTACCCAGCAGTTCTCTTTTCCTAAGACATCCAAGTCTAAAGTTCCATTCGTAAACCATGAAAGATTGGAATAATGAACCACCTGGGAAAAACCAGCTGCTTGAATGGCCTGACTAAACACTTGCGCATTTTCAGTTGCTCTTGCTAGATTCATTTGAGGATTTTCACTATCGTTCACAACTACAGTAGAATAAGGTAAATTTAATTCTTTTAGATAGGCTAATAAATAGTGGGCTTCTTTTTCGGTGTCTTCTGCATAATTAAACCAAGCATAATGATAGACACTCACTTTCAACCCCGCCTGGATAGCATTCGCAACTTGTTCAGGGGCCAGCGGGTTCCTATAAGAATCCCCTTCTGTTAACTTAACTACTACACCTGTGATCCCATAGTTTTTCATTGTTTCATATGCTTCGACAGATAAATAACCATTATGTGAGGAAACATCAATAAAATCTTTTGGCGGTCTACTATTTTCAGAAGCAGAAATGCCTGACCCCGAATCCAACAAACTTACTCGATTGTTACGTTGTTTTGCCACCACATTGTCTAGTAAATGCTGTTTGCTTTCAGTGATAATTGTTTGGGTGCTTTCTGATTTTTCATAAGTATGGACCACAAAAAATGTTGAAAATATTGAAAATACTGAAAATAAAAAAAGAACACTAAAAACCAATAAACGCCTTTTCTTCATCATAGGTACCTTCTTTCTTTTATTTGAGAGAGGTTTCTCAAATAAGTGTACCACTTAATCAACAGCGCTTACTTAAAAGTATTATTAGATTTTAATCGTTATTAAATCATCTAGCAATTTTAAGGGAATGACTGATTTTTACAGAACATCTTCCACTTACACGATTACTTATTCGTCTTCCCCAGACCATTTTTTCTTTGCCCGCTTAAAAAATAAAAATTGTTGATGAGACTTCTTGATCTTCTTATAACGTTTTTGTTGTTTTTTGTAAAATTGTTGATGATAATTTTCAGCAGGCCAAAAGGTTGTTGCTGGCTTGATCTGTGTGACGATTGGTTCCGCAAACTGATGCGAAGCGATCACTTGTTGCTTGGATTTTTCTGCTAGTATTTTTTGTTCTTCATTTTCTACAAAAATGATGGAGCGGTATTGATTCCCACGATCCTGAAACTGTCCAAAGGCATCTGTTGGATCGGTGACTTGCCAAAAAATCGCTAATAGTTCTTCATAGTTTATCATTTGCCGATCAAAAATAATCTCCACTGCTTCCACATGCCCAGTCGTGCCACTGCTAACTTGGTCATAGTTAGGATGTTCGACCTCCCCGCCAGTATATCCGGACAACACGGAAATAATCCCTTGCCGTGTTTCAAACGGTTCGACTAAGCACCAGAAACAGCCCCCGGCAAAGACGGCTTTTTCTTGATAGCGTTCATCGGTGATCTGGTGTTTCGCAAAGTCGTAAGACACTTGTCCCATCGGATCATGGGTGATCTTCAAATAAAAGTCCATGACGTCAGGCGTCAAATTCCCCCGAAGTGCTAGTGGTCGTAAAGAGACTTCAATCATTTCAAGGATTTCTTTTCTTTGTTTTCTTTCCCCTACTTGGTTTTTCGCTTGGATCAACAATGTCCGTTCCCATTCACGGGTATTAGGGTTTAAAATGAGATTGTATAATTCTGCTAGCTCTTGCTCCACCACTTTTCCCCTCACTTCTTGGTCAAATATGTAAATTCGTCCTGAATGTATCACGAAACTAGCGAAATTGCGAATAGACCGCTTAGAGGAGTCGTGGGAGGGATTAGGCTACTCAAAAAAACTGAGACAGCCATTCTTTTGCCTGCTACAGGCAATCAAACGACTCTCTCAGTTTGTTCTATTTGATATGAATGTTTATTGGTAATACACTTCGTCTAAAAATAACCCATGTGCCGGCACGGTTTCTCCTGCCTGTTGTCTTACTTTATTCTCAAAAATATCATCAATCGCCGAAACAGGTAATTTTCCTGTACCGATTTCCAAGAGTGTACCCATCAAGATCCGAACCATCTTATACAAAAAGCCATTGCCCACAAAGGTAAAGTGCAACATGCCGCCTTCTTGTTCGATTGAGAGTTCATGAATCGTACGAACTGTTGATTTTTTTGATTTTTTCAAGGCAGAAAAACCGATAAAATCATGACTTCCCATTAATTTTTGACAAGCTTCATTCATTTTTTCCAGGTCTAGTTCTTGCGGAAAATAGAAACTATGATTTCGTTCAAAAACAGTTGGAACGGGATTATTCCACACATAATAGCTATATTTTTTCCCTGTCGCATTGTATCGAGCATGAAAGCGTTCAGGCATTTCTTCCACTTTTTTGATCACGATATCTCTTGGTAGATAGCGGTTGAGAAAAGTTAGCATTTCATTACGACTCATTTGAGAAGTCGTTTTAAAGTTTGCCACTTGTCCTCTGGCATGTGTCCCAGAATCCGTGCGCCCCGATCCAATGATCTCCATTTTTTCTCCAGTCATCTGTGAGATGATTGCTTCGATTTTGCCTTGGATCGTTTTATCGTCATCTCCCAGACGTTGCCAGCCTGAGTAACGTTTCCCATCATATTCGATCGTTAATTTGATATTTCTCATATCTTTCATTAGACTCCCCTACGATATACATTTGCACATCACGATGTGCGGTCAAGGTTTAGTCTGACACATTTATCCTGTGGTTTCAATCAGTTTTACTAATTTCCAGCATTTAGTTAGGGCTACAGTCCGCTATGCCCTAATGTGTAAGATACTTAACCACACAATTGGTAAATAATTAAAGAAAAAACTGATCCGTTGACAAAAACCTAACTGATTCAAAACCGGCAATTGATTTAATCCGGGAATACGTGCTGCGCCATAAATTCCTGCAAAAATCAAACTGGCAACTAGTAAAATAAAAAACGATTGAGTTAATTGCGCATCGCCCATTTTGCGATACAATAAGAAAACAAATAAAGGGAACAAAATAAATCCACCATACCCAATCCCTGAACCAAGATTGTGGATCCAAGTCGAAAAATTCCAAGAAGTTTCGTTCGTGTCCACACTAAATAACCCGGTAAAAATACAATCTGTAACACCATATAGACCGATGGCAGCTGTCACTAATAGAGCAAGTGGTTTTGAAGTAGTAACAAAAGCTTGATATAACGCTGGCATTGCCAAAACATACAAGCAGCCAGATATGACCGACCAAATCAAAAATGCTTTTCGTACGGGACTACCAACATCCCCAAAAAGACTGATCACAGCAGTCATTTGATTAAGTTTGGGATAAAAAATCCCTAAAACATACGGCGTCAGAAAATCACTTACTACTCCTGACAATAAAAAATAAAATCCATATTTACGTAAAAAATCCATCCTGCATCCTCTTTTCACCAACCAGAAAAAAGAAAGTTTCATGCTCGCTTTCTTTCAAAATTCTAGACATCATCTAGAAAAATTGTACCGAATTATACTAATTTAAACAAGCTTCAAGACATGCGGCACCTTGGATTTACTTGATGAGGGTAATGAGCACTTTCCTCTGAACCACAGTAGCTGATTTTATACGATCATTCCATTCTTTTCACGATATTCTTTTGGTGACTTGCCGACGATTTTTTTGAACAACTTTGAAAAATAGGTGGTGTTGTTGTAGCCGATCTCACTAGAAATTTCATTGATATTTTGATTGCTATGCAGCAGCAACCATTTCGCTTGTTCCATTCTGAGATGATTTAAATAAGTTGAAAAACTTTTTTTCGTTTCTTTTTTGAATAATTGCCCCAAATACATCACATTCAAATGCAGGCTTTCTGAAACTTCTTTCAGGGTTAAAGGTTCTCGGTAGTGTTCGTGTAAGATCGTCATCACTCGTTCGACATTCTCGCTATATCGGACTTGTTTTTGCTGTTCCTTGATCAAAGATAGTAAGAGTTGATGCAGTTCTTGGACTGTTTTTGCTTGATTGATCTGTTGAATCCCTTTTAAATATTCATCGTCTTCTAGCCGAATCAATTCCCGGTGGATATCCATAAACAACAAAAAACTAAAATGACGGATATCCTCCGGTGTCATCACAGCAGTTTGGAATTGGTCAAAAAATTGAGTAATCATTTGTTGGGCACTAGCCAATTGCCCGCTTTTCAACACACGATTAAACGAAGAAAAATCAATTGCCTGTTCTTTTGCTGCTTCTTGTTCGGCAAAAAAGATATGTTGGTCTTTTTCACCGTAGAATTGATGCAGTTGTAAATTATCTTTGGCATGTTGATAACTCTCAGGGATCTTATCAGGATCTGCTGTTTCATCTCCAATACTGATCAACCAGTTTTCTTCCATACTCTTCTCTTGAATGAAGCGGCAAAATGCAGAAACTGACGCTTCTTCCAGCAACAAAGTAAAGCGTTCCATGTCTCCAAAGTTTCGTTGATAATAAAAAAGTTCTTGGTGGTTTTTCAGCCACTGATTCACTGATTTCCCGACGGATCTAGACACTTGAGCGAGTAAAACTCTTCGTTGTTTCCCTCCGATTTTGTCTAAAATCTCTTCTTCACTCACTTCATCTAATTCTTCATTGAGCCACTGACTAAAAAGGACTTCTTGATAGATTTCTTGCTGGTTTTTCTGTTCAATTTGATGATCTAATTGCTGCTTCACTTTGGTTAAACTAGCAATCAGTTCGGTTTTATTAACTGGCTTCATCAAGTAATTGATGGCCCCTAATTGCATCCCACTTTTTAAATAATCAAATTCCTGATAACCAGAAAGAATCATAAATTCAAACGCATGATGTTCCTTTTGAGCCGCCTCGATAAATTCTAAACCATTCATTTCGGGCATCGTGACATCTGTTATAACTAAATCAATGGATTGATTTTCTAAAACAGACAATCCTTGCATCGCGTTTTCTGCCGTTGCGACTACCTGAAATCCCAAACTTGCCCAATCAACAATTTTTTGCAACCCTGCCAAGATCATATATTCATCGTCGACTAATAACACTCGGTACATGTTCCTACCCCTTTTCTTTAAATGTAATAGTGACAGACAATCCTCCTTCTTGATTGGTACTTAGCTTCATCTGATAACTATGTCCAAAACTAGCACGCAAACGTTCATTCACATTTTGCAATCCAATCGATTGGTACAATTCGACTTTAGGATGCGCCAATCTTGATTCGATCTCTGCCAAGCGCTCCGGTGTGATCCCTTTGCCGTTATCCTTCACAATAATCTGGACTCGCTGCCCTTCACGAAACACTTTCACGCTTAAGGCATTATCAAAACGTGTAAAATCGACCCCATGTTTAAAATAATTTTCGATCAATGGTTGAATCACAAACTTCGGTACTTCGATACTTGCTAATGATGGATCAATGGAAAAATGATAGGCGATCCGGTTGGGGTAACGCATCTGATATAAATAGACATATTTTTCGCAAAAGTCCAGTTCTTCCTTTAAACTGATCGTCTTTTCTTGATTAGTATTGTTTCGCAACAAGGCCGAAAAAGCATACACCACATCTGCCAATTCTTCGCTGCCTTCACTTAACGCATACATCCGAATATACTCTAACGTGTTATAGAGAAAATGAGGGTTGATTTGTGCTTGTAATGCACGCATGTGGGCATCTTGCTGTTTGATTTCCAATTTATAGATATCTTCAACATATTGGTTGATGCTATCCAACATCTCATTGATCCCTATAGAAAGGTCTTTTAATTCATATTCCGTTTGGGTCGTATCGATCCGCGTCTCCAAATTCCCTTTAGCCGTTTCATTCATTGCATCCATCACGAGATCTACTTGTTGCGAATAGCGCTTGAAGGTTTGGTATAAAAAGAATAACAGACTGACATCTAATAGAAATACACCGAAAATCAATGGTGCTAAATCTTGGATAACCGCTCGTCTAACCATCGAACGATCTAAAGTAGCCAATATCCGGTAATCATCGGGTAATTGTTGGTACTGGATGAAATTATTTTTTTCAAGGTTTATCAGTGGCAAAGTGGAATTTTCTTGAAGGCTGGTTGTAATCAATTGTTCTTGGGTTGCTAGTTTATCCTTTGTCATTCCTTGATCATGGAATGTGTATAAACGGTTGGTGGTACCAGAGATCATATACAATGATAAGCCGCTAAAGGTATTCAAACTCTTTAATGCCGCATCCAATTCCGCTTTTTCAAAACCGACGAACATGCTCCCGACTTCGCTTCCACCTTGCGTGATCGACATTTTGATATAAAACGCATCTGTCAATTTAGGCGTACCACTTTTAATCACCCCACCTTTATTTGCTCTAGAAGATTCCAGATACTCAGGCAATTGACTGAAAACAACATAGACGGAGCTGACTTCCTCATAGCTGACATAAATATCTCTCATTAGATAAGGAAAAGAGACAAAATCGGTCGTTTTTTGTTGTTGATCATAAGCGTACATCAAATATTCATTGATCGGTTTTGTCAGATAAGTAGTCGCATTCTCGATTTTATCAGAGTTCCCCAACAATTGGTCTTTAATGATTTTACTTAGTGTCGTTTTATCGTTCAGTGTACGACTGGTACTTTGTAACGCCTCACTTGTCGTTCGCTTGGCTTGCTCTTGCGTTTGTACCCACGTATGAACACTGATGATAGCAGTCGCCACCGTTGTTAATAAAATCAGGACGAGCGCATATTTTCGGAAAAGACGATTCAGAAGTGTTCCTTGTGAAAATAAAATACGCCATTTATTCATAGCTTTCTAACTGCATATCCAGTTTTTCCCGCCATTGTTTGGTTACCAGCCCATTCCAAACAGTCAATAAGCCAATCACACCAAAGAGAATCAGTCCTTTATAATTCCAAGTTAGCCAAAAAATAATGCCTCCGCCAATCAACAATTTCAAAAAGGTCGAAAAACTGGAAAAGCCTGAAACAAAACTTAACTTAAGTAGGTTAGGAATCGAAATTTCGTATTCACTATCTAAAATCAAGCTATACTGATAAGTGGAGTAAATATAAAGTAAACTAAAAATCAGGATAAAATCAGTAATCAAAAAAAGGATTCCTTGAATTTGAACAGATAAGTATAAATTATAGCCAAGCAAAAATGTCCCCGCTAAAAATAAACCAAACAACACATTTCCACGGACAAATGTTTGTTTAAATGTTTCCCACCCTCGCTTAAACGTAATCTCTTTATATTCAAAACCATAAAGATAAAACAATTCGTTGACTGTTTTATAAGCAGGTCCAATCCCTAATACGATGGCTCCCATCAGTGTATAGATCCAAAAATAAAAAGTTAATTTCATGACCACCCACACTCTGATAAATAATGTTTCTAGTGCTTTACCTAACATGCGATTCCCTCCATAAAAAACATTGTATTCCCTTTCATTATACAAGAGTAGTAAAAAAGTAAAAGAACCAGTTTGATAAAAAGCCTAATGAACTTTTAGCTACTTGGTTGCTTTTCTTTCATTTCTTCGGACACTAATCAAAAAGCAGAACTCTCCAAAAATTCGACATGCAAATTTCGGAAAAAGTTCTGCTTCTTTCTAGAAACTGATTCAGTTTCTTGAATTATTTACTTTCCTTACGAAATGCATCATATTGTTTTTGCATTTCTGTTAATACTTTGTCATAACCTGCTCTGTTCAAAGCATCTTTTAGTTTTGGTAATGTTTCATCAGGATCAACTGTCCCAGTATTTAATCCATCTAGGTATTGATTCATGACATTTGAGATATTACTTAGTTCTGTTTTTACGCTATCTGTATTGAAACTAAAGCCTAAGATTGGAGAAGTTTTTGCTTCTTCAATTGATTTATCTCTTTCAGCGATCATTTCATCTGTGATCGTATCTTGTGTGTATAAGATTTCATTGTTACCGGTATTCCAAGCAGACATATGCATGTTTGGTTGGTACCCATCTAATAATTTGATCTTGTCATCGCCATCTTTTTTCCATGCTTCGCCTTCGATACCCCAAACTAAACCATTCAATAATTCTGGATCGCTATTTAATAAACCTAAAAATTCAACTGATTTTTCTTTGTTTTTAGAGGTATTTGATACGACAAAGTTGGCCATTTGTGCTTGTCCAGTTGACTTCAATGGAACAGTGATTGCTTTTGAAACCAATTCTTGTTTCGCTGCATTAGTCAAGATCGTATCGCCATAATCGTATGGTCCTTGCGTTTCGCCACGCATTAACCAAGTATTTCCTTCAAGTGGGTAATCTTTATTACTAGTAGCAGCATCGCTAGGAATCAATCCTTGTTTATACCAGCTGTGCATCGTACGTAATAATTCGATAAACGTTTTGTTGTCGTATTGATTGATGATCTTAGTGTCATCGCCGTTCAAATCAACTGCAAATGGTAATGTATTCCCTAATGGATAATCGAAATCTCCTTGGACTTTAAATCCTTGTCCAATCGCAAAAGCAGCTGTATTTGGGTCTTTTTTATGGAATTCTTGTAACACTTTTTCCGCATCTTGATAAGATTCGATCCCATCAATCGATAAATTGTATTTGTCTAATAACGGCTTGTTGAAAGTCAACACTTGTTGGGCAAACACATTGCCATTTACTGGAAAGGCATACAATTTTCCGTTAACTAAATTTCCTTTGATATACGCTTCATCTAAAGAATCATACGCTTCTTTCGCATATTTTGGTGCTAATTCTGTCAAATCAGTAAATGCACCCTTTTGCGCATTTGATACATAGTTGTTGGCAAAGGCAATATCGTAGTTTTCACCAGAAGAGATAATGACATTCATTTTCTTCTCGTAATCGCCCCAACCGATGTAGTTGATGTTGACTTTAACTCCGATTTTATCTTCGATCCGTTTATTTGCAATGTCCATCAACTGATCGAAATTCTCTGGTTTATCACCGATTTGATACATTTGAAGGGTTGTTGAATCACTTGCTTCAGCTTTTTCTTTTGTCCCCGATCCGCAGGCTGCCAATGTTCCAACCATCATTGCAGAAACGCCAGTAAAGGCTAATTTCTTCCATAACTTCATTTTTCTTCCTCCTAAATTGTTTTATATTTTTATTGCATTACTCTTTTACTCCACCAATCGTTAATCCTTTAACAAAATGTTTCTGGAAGAATGGATAGCTGATCGCAATCGGTAAAGTAGAAATCACGACGATCGCCATTCGAGCTGATTCTCCCGGAACAGAAGCAAGTCCGCCTGTCAATTGACTGCCCGCTCCTGAATTTTGTGTCAAATATTGAATATTGCTTTGGATCTTCATCAATAAATATTGCAAAGGAACCAGTTTATCATCTTGAATATAAAGCAACGCATTAAACCAATCATTCCAATACCCTAAGGCAGCAAACAAACTGATCGTTGCAATCCCTGGAATTGCTAGTGGTAAAACAATTTGCACAAAGATTCGCAGCTCACTAGCTCCATCAATTCTTGCAGATTCAATGATCGAATCTGAAACCGAGCGTTTGAAGAACGTTCGCATCACGATGATATTGAACGGACTGACTGCCATTGGCAAAATCAATGCCCAGATCGTATCTTTTAACTGCAAGAGATTTGTCATTACTAAATAGTTCGCAACCATCCCTGGTGAGAACAACATCGTGATCAAACAAAATACGGTAAAGAAGCGTCGAAATGGGAAGTTTGATCGTGAAATCGCATAAGCGTATAAAGAAGTCGCCGTACTATTGATCAAAGTCCCTAGAACAGTGACAAGGATCGTCACAAATAAAGCTTGGAAAATCTTGTCTTGCATTTGACCGAATAAGTAAGTATACCCAAATGTACTAAATTCTTTTGGCCAAAAACTGTAGCCATATTGTGTCAAAGCGGATTCTTTCGTAAAAGAAATCGCAATCACGAATAGAAACGGTAAGATGCAAGAAAGAGCAAACAATGCGATCAACAAGTTAGAGAAAAAATTGGTTGTTTTGTTAAATGAACGAATCTGTACTCGTTCGACTTTCTTTTTTTTCATTTCTTTCTCCTCCCTAGAACAATGCTGATTCGCTGTCGAAACGACGAGCAATCGTATTTGTGATCATCAATAGAACAAACCCGACAACGGATTGATACAATCCCGCTGCAGCTGTCATTCCAAAGTCACCAGTAGAGGTCAAGCCATTATAAATGTAAGTATCCAATACTTGTGTGACATCATAAAGTGCCCCGGAATTTCTCGGGATATTGTAGAATAAACCAAAGTCTGCTCGGAAAATATTCCCGACAGCTAGAATCGTTAAGATCGTCATCAACGGAATCAATTGTGGAATCGTCACATGTTTGATTTGTTGCCATTTGCTGGCACCATCCACCATCGCTGCTTCATAATAAGTAGGATCGATCCCCATAACAGAAGCAAAATAAATGATACTGTTATAGCCAATCCCTTTCCACGTACCGATAAAGACAAGAATAAACGGCCAATACTTCGGTTCGTTATACCAGTTGATCGCTTCTCCACCATGCCCAGTGATCCACTGATTAAAGATTCCTTTGTCAGGACTCAAGAAGGCATAAACAAAATACCCAATGATGACCCATGATAGAAAGTAAGGAAGTAACGACATTGTTTGGTAAACTTTTACCAGTCGTTTATTCCGTAATTCACTCATAATGATGGCAAAAACAACGGAAATCAATAAATTCAAAAGAATAAAAGTAACATTATATAAAATGGTGTTTTTAGTGATCAAGAAAGCTTGATCAGAAGTAAATAAGAAGCGGAAATTTTCCCAACCAACCCAAGGGCTTTCTCTTAAACTAGCTAAAAACCCGTCAGCAGAAATATGGAAGTTTTTAAATGCTACTACGTTTGCTAATACTGGGATATAAAAGAAAAAAATCATCCATAGCATCCCCGGCACAGCCATCAGTACTAAAGCTTTGTAGCGCCATAGATTAGCAAAAAAATGATTTAACCCCTTTCTTTTTTTCATCGTAAAACTCCTTTCGTGTCATTCACAACCCAATTATAGCGCTTACAACAAAAGGAATAAATAAACAAATTATAGATAAAATGATACAAAATATAGATAACAAAATTAGGCAGAGGTTCAATTTTAGCGATCAATTTTTTCAAAAAATCGTTGGCTAATGGCAGTAATTTCTAAATAAACACGAATGAAATGAGCCTAAAAAAGGGTGTTAGGTATAGATAAAGAAGTCGAACATGCAGAAAAATCAGCCGCTCATTAGAATGAAAATCACTGATATTCTAGTAGGTACTTAAGTTGCTACTGTACAAGTTATATTCGTTTTGAGATAGACAATACTCACGATTAGTTGAACAGGAGTTTTAAACAGACGATCAATCCTATACTGCTTCTATTCACTCTTTTGTTAACAGCAACTATATTGCTTTATATAAACTAAAGCGATGTGGCTGTAATAAGAAAAGACACCCTGAACTCCTTTAGAATGAATTGGGCGAACCAATTCATCGAAGGATTCAAGATGTCTTTTACTTAGCTTATCAAAGATACCCTAACTATCATTTTATCATTTGACAATGAGCCTAAAAACAGGCTAGCTGGCTTTTGTTTCTTCTTGTATTTTGTTTGATTACATTTCCTTTCCCTCTAACTGCTTGACTTCTTCAGCTGTCATTGGTCGATACTCGCCGAGTGCTAAGTCTTCTGGGAGCAGGAAGTTCCCCATTCGGATTCTTTTAAGATAAGTGACTTCTTTTCCTACGGCTTTGACCATCCGTTTGACTTGATGGAATTTTCCTTCATGCAGGATCAAGCGAATCACCGATGTTTCATCTTCCGAATTGACTGAAACAATCGATAACTGAGCAGGTCTGGTTTCTTCGCCACCATCAATCGTCAATCCTTGACTAAATGCCTGTACATCGGCTTCGGTCATGATACCGTTAACTTCAGCGAAGTACTCTTTTTCGACGTGTTTCTTTGGGGATAGTAAACGGTGCGCCAAGCCGCCATCATTTGTCACAACCAATAACCCTTCTGTATCTTTATCTAAACGCCCGACTGGAAAAAGGTCTTCTCGATAAGAAGTATCGTCGAATAGATCAAGCACTGTTTGATCGTAGTTGTCTTGAGTGGCTGAAATTACTCCAGCTGGTTTATTGAGGATATAATAAAAATCTTTTTGGTAAATGAACTGTTCGCCTTCATAAGTCACTTGATCCTTCCATTCATCTACTTGGAATTTGTCACTTTTAATGGTTTGATCGTTCACTTTGATGTGCCCTTTTTTGATCAGTGCCTTGACTTCTTTGCGACTGCCTAATCCGACATCCGCTAAAAATTTGTCTAATCGCATGCTTTTCCTCCATTTGATTGAAAAAAGAAGTTAAGGGATAATAGGGAACATTATTCCTAACTTCTTTTTTCAAATTTTATTTACTACTTGATCCTTAATCGATGGCGTAATCGAACCATACTTGGCCCTAAAAGACGTTCTGCTAATCGAATTTTTAACGCTAAGTATGCGTACACCGTACCGCCAACACCAGCTACAAATAAAATCAAGAACAATGACTGAATTTTACTATCTTGATTGAGGAATAAACCGAAAACAGACTTCGTGACCCCAGCTGCTATCAGCATGATCAGTGTCAAAATAAAAATCAATAGTGTTCTCCGCCAAACAAAACTTGGTTTGAAACGTGCCACTTGACGCATCTTTTTTAAAATCAGCGTGCAAGAAACAGCAAAACCGATCATCGTCGCAAATAGTGGACCATAGACTTCAAACAGACGGATCGCTGGGTATTGCAAGATCACCTTCACGACAAAACCGATTGCAAGATAACGGATCGCTGCGGCATTTTCAAACATCCCTTGAAGCATATTGGAAACTAACATATATAGACCTAGGAACAGTCCCACAAAACTGGCTTGGATCAACACGTGACTTCCTAGTTTATCAGGTGCATAAAACAACGTATTTAAAGGATAGGCTAGCAAGATCACGCCAAAGGTAGCAGGAAACATAAAGAACGAAAACAATTGTAAATTGCCACTTGTCAGTTTCGCTAAACCACGATGATCTTTGATCGTCACCGCTTCGGTGATCAACGGCAATCCAGTAGAAGCGATGGAAGTAGCAAGCGCAATCACGACCATCGTCAATTTATCTGGGTTTGCACTGAAAATTGAAAAGAGATCCAATAACTGATCTTTGGAATATTCAGTCGTTGCTGACATGATTTTAATAAAGGTGAACTGATCCACCAATTTAAAGATCGTCACTCCTGACCCAACAATAATAAACGGAATCGCTTCTTTGATCGTATCTAGTAACAATTCTTTTGTCGCTACGTTGACTTGGTTATGACTATACTGGACACGTGCCGCTGAATACGCCTGTTGTTTTTTCAAAAAATACAACAAAACCAAAATACTTGCTAACATTCCGATAAATGCAGCAAAAGTCGACTGAGTAACTGCTGTGACATAATCGCCTTTCATGACTTTCATAATAATAAAGGTCGCAAGCAACATGTAAAAGATCCGTGCGACTTGTTCCACGATTTGGGAAAGTGCATACGGCATCATTTCTTGGTTTCCTTGGAAATACCCTCGTATAACACTCATACAAGGAAAAACAAGTACCGCGATACTGAGTGATCGCATCGTTGGAATCAATTCTGCTCCGCCACCAGAAGCATGTGCGAGCCAAGGCGAAGCCACATACATAAATAATGAAAATAAGAGTCCTAGTACACCCATCATCTGTAAGGCTCGAATAAATAAACGCCGAGAAGTCCCATATTCATTTAATGAATTGTAGCGAGCGGTTTGCTTGGCGATCGCCGCCGGAATCCCAGCTGTCGAAATCAGTAGGAACAAAGCATAAATATTGTAGCCCATATTGAATAATCCATTAGCAGCTTTCGCATTCTCCCCCATCCATGCGTACCAAGGGATAATGTAGATAGCCCCGAGTAACCGGGATATGATATTACTAGCTGTCATCCAAGCAGAGCCACGAGCCATTTTTTCTTGAGGTGTTAAATTTTCCATTGCTGGTTTTCGTTGATTAGTCATCGATCAGATTCCAACTTTCTTCAAAACATTACTAACAGTTTAATAGTAAAAAGGAAAACTGGCAATCTTTTTTGTGTGATTTTTCTGTAAATTCAACATTTTTAAGATAACGTTTTCTTTCTAGCTATCATAAAGTTTCTCCTCAATAATGTTCGTTATTATTTAACATTTATAATTACTAACGAGTTGTTTTTTTCTTATGCTATACTAGTTCTATAATTAGCGAACGGAGGATGCGCTTATGCTGAAAGAATTGAAAAAAACACCGATCATTTTACTAGGTGTCGTTTTTATTGCCATTGGTTTGAATTGGTTTTTACTGCCACATGACATTGCTTCAGCAGGAGTCGGAGCGATCGGACATTTAGTTGAGACCGCCCTTTTGATTCCACGATCCATCACGGTTTGGTCAGTGAATGTCATCATGCTGCTATTAGCTATACTCTTATTAGGAAAAATGATCTTCATTAAAGCAGTATTTGGTAGTTTGCTCTTTCCACTTGTGTTAGATGTGATTCCTAAAACACCGATTTTTTATTCTCATCTTCTTTCGTTGATCATGGGAAGTCTACTTTTTAGTACGGGTGTCTATACGCTTTATACAGTTGGTGCATCAAACGGTGGCGTGACAATCCCTCCAATCATCCTCCAAAAGTTCTTCCGTATCCCGGTTTCTAAAGGATTACTCTTAACGAATCTAATCATTGTTTGGTTGAATTATCTTGTGTTTGGATTGAGGGAAACCCTCTATGTCTTATTTTCTATCGTTTTAAGTTCACTATTCTTAAAGCTATTGGGACGGATCTATCCGATCACAAATGATCTAGAGGCGTGATGCTCTCACTGTTGATTCAAGAATTACGTGCAAAAAAATCAAGAACTGTTCTGTTGGAACAATGTGTTATGGATTCGTTTCGGATAGGTCAGTAATGCTAGGCAAGTAACAAGCAATTTTTATATAAAAAAGAGAAAAAGCTCAACACGTTCGGTCGTTTTGAGTTTTTTTCTCTTTCCTATTCTCTTTTTAGATAGCTGATTCCCTTTTTAGCAACTCTTTTGAAGTATGCTATAATAAATCAGAACCCAATGAATAATAAAGTGAGGGATGATTCAATGAGCTTCTCTTTAGAAGATATCCGTAAATTATTGATCAAAGAAAATTTATTAAAAGAATTTGTTTCTGTTCAAGGTTGGCATTTAGATGCTCCTGAGCAATTTGTATTCAAAAAGTTAAGTTATGACTCACGCCAAGTAGATCATGAGACGCTGTTTTTTTGTAAAGGTCTGAATTTCAAAGAAGAGTATTTAACAAGTGCGATCTCGAATGGTTTGAGCTACTACGTTGCTGAACAGCCTTACGAAAATACAGCAACTGGTATCATCGTGACTGATATTCGCAAAGCGATGGCGATCCTTTCCATGGCTTTTTATCAGTATCCCCAAAATCAATTGCAAGTGATCGGCTACACTGGAACTAAGGGAAAAACAACAGCAGCCTATTTTACCAAAGCCATTTTAGATCATGCGACAAACAATAAAACAGCGTTGCTTTCAACGATGAACACGACTTTAGATGGACAAACTTTTTTTAAATCCCATTTAACAACGCCTGAATCATTAGACTTGTATCGCATGATGGCGGAAGCGGTAAAAAATGGCATGACACATTTAGTGATGGAAGTTTCTTCACAGGCTTACAAAACACAACGGGTATATGGTTTAACGCTAGATGTAGGAATCTTCCTGAACATCTCTCCTGATCATATCAGCCCAATTGAACATCCAACCTTTGATGATTATTTCTATTGCAAACGTCAATTGATTTTAAATTCTAAAACTGTGATTTTAGATCATGAAAGTGACCATTTCGATCTTTTACAGGAAACGGCTGAGTTAGCAAACGTCCCTTACATCACTTATGGACGTTCTGCCGAATCTGATTATGAAGTAAAAAGTTTAACTTCAGGGAACCATGCCTTTCACTTGATCAAACACAACGGAAAACTTGATATCGAAGCAGACTATGAGATCCAATTAGCCGGTGATTTCAACCAAGAAAATGCAGCAAGTGCTATCATTGCGGCTGCGTTGACTGGCGCCTCCATTGAGGATGCCCAAAAAGGACTCAAAGCAGCACGTGTGCCTGGACGGATGGATCAGTTGATCCAAAAAAATGGCAGTCATGTTTATGTCGATTATGCACATAATTATCTCAGTTTAAAAACATTATTAGAATTTGCCAAAAAAGAACATCCGAAGGGTCGGGTCATCGTTGTTCTAGGTAGCCCCGGCAACAAAGCAGTTTCTCGCCGTCAGGATTTCGGAAAAGTATTATCAGAAACAGCTGACGTCGTCTTTTTAACAGCGGATGATCCAGCGTTTGAAGATCCGCAAAAAATCGCTGAAGAAATCAATGCAGCTATCACTAATGCTGAGCTTGAGGTTCATTATGAAATGGATCGTCCAGAAGCGATCAGACAAGCATTAGCGATCAGCAATCCCGAAGATTCCGTTGTAGTCGCTGGAAAAGGAGTCGATCCTTATCAAAAAATCAATGGGATAGATGTTCCTTATAAAGGCGATTATGAAGTCGTCAAAGAATTGATTGAAGACTGAATATTTCAATGAATACCACTTGTTTACAATAAAAAATACGAGATGCGAAACGTATTGAAGCGAGGTTGAGACAAAAGTGTTCAGCATCAAGAAATAAGAAGGAATTTCCGAAAATTGCTTCTCAAATTTTTGGTAAATTTCGGCTTATTTCCGAAGATGCTACTTTTGTATCACCGTTTATTCGTTTTTAGAGATACTAGAAGAGACTGAGATAACTTTTGTCTCAGTCCCGCTTCATATTTATCGTAGTTTTCTATCTTTGTTTTTATTGAGTTAATTGAAGCAAATCACATGGCTTTATTCCGCAGCTAATTCGGCTGCTTTTTCTCTTTCTTCAGTCAATAGTTTATTGTCATAGTATTTGATGAATGGTAACCAAATGAAGAACGCTAAAATTGCACATAATACTGCTAAAACAGCCGCCTTCCAGTCTCCCCCACTACCGACAAATGCGCCCACACCAACTGGCGAAGGCCAAGGCATTTGTGCCAGCATTGGCTTAACGATCTCGAAGCGAATGGCAAAATAAGCTAGTGAAGCCGATGCCATCGGTGCTAGGAAAAATGGAACAGCCAGATACGGATTATAAACAATTGGCATCCCAAAAATAATTGGCTCATTGATATTAAAGATACCTGGAACTAGTGAAGCTTTCCCTAGTACTTTTAATTGATCGGATTTAGCCAAAAAGGCAATGAAGAAGATCAATCCTAATGTGGCCCCTGATCCTCCTACTGTTACATAGGAATTATTAAATTCGCCAGCAAGCGGGAAATTCGCTCCCTGTGCATTTGCTGCCATGTTCGCTAATACGATTGGGGTCAAGAAAGAAGTAATGATATTGGCACCGTGGATACCCACGATCCATAGTGCATGGATCAAGAAATAGATCACCATGATCCCTAACCATGTGTTCGTTAATTGAGTAACAAACCCGAATGGGATCGCAATCATTTTGAAGATATCTGTTCCTAATACAACCAATAGACCATTAACAAGCATCACAACGAACCCAATCACAAATGTAGGGATCAAAGCTGTAAAGGAACGAGAAACACCTGGAGGTACTACATCAGGCATCTTGATGACCCAATTCCGTTTGACACAGATGCAATATAATTCAACAGCTATATATGACATGATGATTGCTGTAAAGATACCGGAAGTGCCTAGCCGCTCGACAAATGAGCCCATCCGAATCCCGTTCACGACAGTTTCCGTATCTGAGATACTAGCGATCAAACTTACTTTCCCATCGGATAACACTAATTCCGGAATACACATGAAGAAAGCAAATACCGCAAGCAGCGAACCAGTTAAAGGATTGACATTCAACCCTTGTTCATCTCGTTCGATTGAAGTCAGTTCATAAGCAAAAACAATAGCAAAATAAATGGATAAAATCCCCATGGTCATCGTGTTGATGATCATGTACAAATCACTGACTTTAAAAAATGTAGCGTTGAAAAACCCTTCAAGAAATGGAAATGGTAAAGGTAAGATATTCAAAACCAAAAACATCGACCCGACAATCGTAAATGGAATCGAAGCCATCCCTGCTGCCATTACCGCCCGAACGATTTTCATTTGTGCAATTTTTCCCATCGGTCCCATCAAATACTTTTCCAAAAATTTAAACATTAGTTACTCCCCTTCCCTAATTGTGAACTCTTTTCATATTGTTTAACACGTTGATATTGACGGTCTTGATTACGTTCAATTTTTTCTAAGCGGAACCAGCAAAAGCCACAAATAAAGATACCGCTTACAAATAATGCGAGTAAAAATAGCTTGGTGCTATGATCATTAGCCATAAATGGAAAAAATGAGCGATACCATGGGGTAAGTAGTAAGCCACTGATTCCTACGTTCATCATTCCTTGAATCTTAAAATAATTGCTCGTCCAAGATGCTCGGTTCGTGTGCGTACGATAAAGTATGACTTGTTCACCGATAGCAGGAACGATCAAACCCAGCAAGCTAAGCGGCAGTAGCCAGGCACTGCTTCTTGCGATTAATAGTAGTACTAGCCAATTAAGATTGATGAAAAAGAAAAAGGCTGTCAAATAACGAATCACAAGATAACGATTGAAGTACATGATTTTCAAACTAAATTGTTTCTTTTCTAAAGCTAATTGTTGCTTCTTAGTTTCATCCACCTTAATCTCCTCTTTCAAGCTTTTTGTTGATACAAATAACTCATTTCATTTGCGACTTCTAAAAGGGTCATTGTTGTCATTAAATGATCTTGGGCATGGACCATGATGATCTCCATCTCGATTTTTTGCCCACTTGCATATTCTTTTAGCAAGTTTGTCTGGGCTTTATGCGCTTCTAAAATAGCTTCATTTGCTTTATCTAATTGTTGACTCGCTTCCGCTTTTTCTCCTTGCCGTAGAAGTTTGAAGGCTTCATGAATCAATGTTCGGGCATTTCCACTATGCAAAATAATATCAAAAGCGATGACTTGTAATTCTTCACTCGTCATATTTCCAGTCACACGTATTCCTCCTTATTCAATCACCTCGTCAAAATGATTGCTAAAATTTTCAAACGTTGGTTCAATTAAAATTTGTTGTTGCAAATCTGTGCGATCAATTAATTGCACAATTGCTTTTGTCACTATAGTAATTTCTTCGTTTTCAATAAAAGATGGTGACACGAGAAAAACAAATTTGATCTGTTGGTAATCATCCCAAAACATCCCCTCCGGAATCACTGCGACTGCAATTTTTGTCGTGACCCCTACTGGAATAGCTGGATGTGGGACTGCAACGGTTTCACTGAAGACAATCTGTCCCATTTTCTCTCGCTTGCTGATTTGTGCCATCATTTCAAGGGTATAATCTTTTACTTCGTCTTTTTCTAAAAGCGAGAGTAGGTCTAAAATCACCGTCTCTTTAGTTGGTCTTTCAGAATAGACTTTGTACCATCTTTCAGAAAGCTGGCCATGATAATCCTGTCTTTTTTTCGGAGAATCTGTGCAAATAGTTTTTATTCTTTTTGACGGACAAGGTTGTAAGTCCGCAATCGTCTGTCGAATTTTTTGGCTATCTAGTGGATTCAAAAAGACACTCACATGTAATACGGGGATCTTAAAAATCATCGTTGATAAATCGATTGATGAAATAATCATATCTACGCCCATCAAAGTCATTTCATTGATCTCGTAATAACCTTTGACATTGGTCACTAAGAGCATTTCGCCAAACTCAGCAAGCACACGATTCTTCAACAATTGCGCACTTCCATAACCAGTTGCACAAATGATCAATACCCGTATTTTTTTCGCTGTTCTGACTTTTTCTAAAGCTGCCATGATGTGTAAGGTAAGATACGCCCATTCATCTTCATTGATCGTGAATTGTCGTAACATAGGCATTTGACTAAATATTCTTTTCGTCTGTTCAAAGGCGACCATATTTTCTTTTTTTATATCCTCAGTCAACGGATTCTCTAAAGTAATCCCTTGCCGTAGACGAACCACCATTGGCGTCAAATGATTAAGCAGACCATTTTTTAATTGTTGATCCTCAATCAGTGAATCGCCAAAAAAGTCGGCAAGCTGCTCAATCACTCTTGCTAATTCCTCGTAAAGCAGCTCATCATTTATTTTTTCGATGGGATTAGACTTAGCAACCAAATGCAATGTCAGATAATGAATTTCCGCTTCTGGAAAAGGTACTTTTGTCACACGATTCATTCGTTGAACGATCTTTTTTGCTACCTGATATTCACGGCGATCCACTAACTCTTCACTAAAATCTAAAGCTTCAATGGGGAATCCTTCATTGATTCGCTTGATCGTCAATGCTAGGTGTAATGCTAGATTTTGCATGATAAAATCAGAAACTTTTAAATTTGCTTCTCGGATCTCATCTAAAATAATGATTAAAACCTCTTCAAAATTGAATTCATTGAAAAAGTGACTGTTCACTAAATAATCTTTTAAAGAGTTCGCTGCTTGATCACCAAAAAACGTGTCCATAATAAAATGGCGCTTGTTTTGCTCTGATCCTTCGATCCACATTCCTTGTCGCGGTTTAGAACAAATTTTTAACGCATAGGGCTCAATTTTTGCCTTTATTTCATTTAGATCATTGGATAAACTAGAACGGCTGATAAAGAGTTCCGACTCTAATTCATCCATAAAAATGGCTTCATCTTCTAGCAATAACTTATTCAACAGATATTTTTGCCGGTCTTCAGTTTCAAAAAATTCCATTTCAGACATGCCTTGATCAGCTGCGATATTTTGATGTTTTAAAAAAAATGCAAATGCCAAAGGCTTTAAGATCGTCAACTGATATCCTTGTCCTTGTTTGGCAATGATTTTTGCCCCATTTTTTTCAATTTTCTCTTTGACATCAACCATGTATTTACGGATTGTTCGATCAGATAAAGACAATTCAGAAGCAAGCTCATGACTAGTGATATATTTTTTTTGGTAGTTGATCAATAGCCCTAACAATGCTTTTTCGATCTGTTTCATCTTTATCCACTCCTAGTTAGATATTTTCTTCAATCAATTCCGCTAATTTCTGAATACCTGTGGGAATCGGAACATACGCTTGAAAGGGGATACTAACCACAGGTTTATCAACCGTTTTTCCTAGTTTAACAAACTTATCTAAAAACATCGTGGTTTGAGGACTAATGAGAAATAAATCAAAGTCGCTTGACTTGATCATTTTATCGCCTTCTGTCGCAGATACCGCATCGACTTCGATTTCTTCCCCCTTTTGTTTGAATAGATCCGTGGTCTTAGAAGCCATCATAGAAGATGACATCCCTGCTGCACAAATAATCAATGCTTTTTTCATTTTATTTGCTCCTTCCTTTTCGTTCTATTTAAAGTATAGATTGTAAACGTTTTCTTTACAAAAGAAATACTTCCGTATCGATTAGGAAGAAAAAAACATACAAAAAAAGAAACTGAGCTAAAACTTGCCTCAGTTTCTTTTTTAGTTGGTTAAAAAATTCTTTCTGTTTGTTTTCGGAACTATCCGATGCTTTCACGACCTCTTTTGAATAGATCTATATCTCATGGTGTTTTAAAATGCAACTGCATCAAGTAACTAGGTCTGATTGAAGCATCTAAGGTTTCCGACAAGATGTTGCCACCTGCTGTTCCAAAGAAAGAGAACTCATAAGCATTCTGTTCACTTGTTAAAGTGACAAGTTCAACGGTTTCTGATAGATTTTGACCATTTGATACTAAAACTACCTCTTGTTCATGATCCGTATTTTGCAAACCTAATGTCAGTTCAGTTAATCGTTCGGTTTCTTCAAGACTAGTCATGGCATCCACATAAACGGATACCGGACGGTTGGAATTATTTTTGATCTCATAATTTGGTGAAGCGATACCAGCTAGAATATCCTCCTGTACAAAACTCATACGTGCAGGAATGGTGACATCGATGTATTGTGCGTTAGATGTAATCGTCAATATTCCGTCTAGTTCTGTTTTATTGCCAAATTCATCAATCAATTTCAGCGTAAATCGATGATCGTCTGCAGGCAACTCAGAAAATTCTAAGCCATTCTCGAAAGTTAACTCAAGTCGGATATTTTCTGGTAAGGACCAATTGTCAGTTGGATCGCCATCTAACAACTCTCGTAAATCCGGCATTTCACTTCCTTGCTCATAGACAAGTGAATCTCTTAGCTTTCCTTCTGGAGGTGTTGTATCCTCGATCAATAGATTTATAGGTGAAAAGTGTTGTTGGTTTCCTGCTTCGTCTGTTAGAACAGAGGCTACAACATACGCAGTAGCTGAAGGCACTTTCCCAGCAACTTCAAACTTTCCTCCTTGAAGATCCTCCAGCCCAATCGTAATCTTTTCTGGTAAACTCCAATTATCTTGTAAAGCCCCTTCTTTAATCACACTCATTAACTCTTCTCGGCTAAGACTGCCTGTACGTCTTGCTTCAAATGAAACACTCCGTTCAAACTCTGCTGTCGGTGCCTTCGTATCTACTACTGTATATTTAGTAGTAAGTTCTTGCGTGTGATTCGTTGTTTTGTTTTTCACAGCAACTGTTACTTCTCCAGTTGCTCCAGGTGCCCATTCTTTCGGTCCATTAGTCAGACGATACTCATAATCATCGGTATCTTTTGGTCGTTTATCAAACCATGATTCTAGAATTTCCCGAGATAATTCTTGGCTTCGTTGTGCTTCAACAACCACTTCAGACTTTATTTCAAACCGTTCACCGATGTACAACTTACCCTTAAGTTCTCTAGCATTTCCTCTTTCATCCGTCAAGGTTAACGTAAACTCGTGCGCCCCTTCAGGTAATTCTGAAAACTGCTTGCCGTCCTTGAAGCTTAACGCAAGTTTGATATTTTCTGGTAGCGACCAGTTGTCGGTGGGTTCGCCATCTAATAACTCTCGTAAATCTGGCTCTTTACTGCCTTTTTCAAAAAACAGTGACTCCTTAAGCTTGCCCTCTGGTGCTTGCGTGTCAACGACTGAAATATTTTTCATGTATCGACTCGTATTTCCTGCTTCATCTGTTAAGGTAATAAAAATATTACTGTACATACTTGGTGCCTTTCCAACAAGTTCAAACGGTTCATTTGCGGATCCGATGTTAGTCAATCCGATCGTAATCTTTTCTGGTAAACTCCAATTATCTTGCAGATCACTCTCAATCAACAGTTCTCGTAGTTCTGCTTGCGTGAGCGCACCTGTACGCCTTGCTTCAAACACGATCTCTTTTTTAAGTGTTGCGGTGGGTGCTTTAGTGTCTACGACGGAGTATTTCGTTTCATATTCTTTTGTTTCATTCGTTGCTTTATTTGTGACAGCGACTGTTGCTTGTCCGTTAGTGTCTGGTGCCCATTCTGCCGGTCCGGAGACTAGACGATAGTCATAACTGTCAGGATTGTTTGGTAATTGTTCAAACCAGCTTTTGAGAATTTCAGTTGATAGCTCTTTGGCTCTTTGTGCTTGGACAACCACTTCCGATTTGATTTTAAACGCATCACCGACGTGTAACGTACCTTTGAGCTCTTTAGGATTTCCAGCCTCATCCGTCAAGGTTAGCGTAAATTTATGCTCTCCCCTAGGTAATTCCGAGACTTGCTTGCCGCCATCAACAGCCAACGAAAGACTGATTTTTTCTGGCAAGGACCAATTGTCGGTTGGATCACCCTCTAGTAAATCTCTTAAATCTTTCAGTTCCATTCCTTGTTCAATCACGATTTTGTCTTTTAGTTTCCCATCAGGAGGCGTAGTATCAACCACTTGGATACGATAACCACTTCCCGTAGCAGCATTCCCTGCTTGGTCGGTCACACGTACCTTGACAATTTCAACACCTGGTTGAGTCCCAGCAATCTCCCAAGGAACGTTGGAACCGTTATAATCAAATAACTCAATCTGGAGATCCTCCGGTTTACTCCAGTTATCTTCTAGTTTTTCAAATATACTCCTTAGTTCTTCATCAGTGAGACTCCCTTTTCGTCTAGCCTCCAATGGTGCATCCCTGATTACTGTGTATTTTGGTGCAGTAGTATCTACAACAGTATAGTTAGTCGTAAATTCTTGCGTGTTATTCGTTGTTTTATTTTTGACAATAACTGTAGCTTTTCCAGTTGCTCCAGGTGCCCATTCTGCCGGTCCGGAAGACAGACTATAGTCATAATTCCCTGAATTCTCCGATATCGTAGAAAACCACGATTTTAGGATGCTCGTAGACAGTTCTTTTCCTCTTTGTGCTTCAACGGTCACTTCATTTTTGATCTCAAATTCAGGTTGCTCTTTCTTCACTGTAATCGTTCCCAGCAAAGCATTGACATACGAAACATCTTCGATCGGGATCGAGTCTAAAACAGAGTATTGGGAGGCTACAGCCGTCGTCCCTAGTTTCACGTCTCCGTTAAGTACTAATCGATCTTCTTTTGCACTGGTCGATGCCAGCCTAGTGATCGTGACGGTAAAAGATGCGGCATAAGAAGAAATACTAGGCTTCGTAACCGTCACTTGGTACCCATTGACACTTTGATCAGATGGAATCGTTAACGTATACGTTCCGCGGTAAGATGAATGATTCCCATAATACATCGTATCGTATGGATAATCATCCGTTGTGGTTAGATTACTTGCTATCCAAGAAATCCAACCATGATCTTTATCTTGAGTGACCTTCACATAGGTAGGCACATTCACAGTAAAGGAAGTCTTCGAACCAACGGCAGCTCCCAACATAATAGTGCGATTAATCTGTGTCGCTAACGTTTTCTCAATATAACTTTTTTTCCCATTTGCTATCAGATCAGGTCGATATTTATCTAGGTTTGGTAAATTATTCTTCCTTAACTCAGCACTTTGTCGAAGGACTGGTGGTACAGGATCTTCCCATGGAGTCACAGGTTCCGTTACTTCAGTTGGCTGTTCAGTTGATATTTCAGTTGGTACTTCTTCCGCTTCTTGTTCTTCAACGATCGGTACTTCCTCAACTACAGGTGCTTCTTCTACGATTTCCTCTGTATTTTCTTCTACTGGCGCTTCTACCTCGATTGACTCTTCTGTTGAGTCGTTTGCAGCTGTTTCAGGTGAAACAGGTTCTTGCATCACTGGTTGTTCCCCTTGATTTTGTAAATCCTGTACAAACTCCGTATCTAGTTCTGGTGGTGCTTCCTCAGCAAAAACGGTTAATGGATAAAGACAATTTTGGAACAACAACAAAGAGGTTGTTATCGTTCGCAAATGCTTGCTTTTCAAATTTTCTGTCCTCCTCTCTTACTAATACACTCACTCTTTTTCCTTGCTCAAATTCTCTAAAAGGAAAGATTAAATGAACAAAATTTTTATTATTTCTTATGAACATTCCTAGTGTGAACGTTCCTAATATTTGTAAAAGGTTACTTTTTTGCTCATGAGATGATAGTTTATTTGACTATTAACATAACAAAAATCACTATGTAAAGAAAAATTTTTCATTTTAATCTTACGTATACTCACCTCCAAAAACATATGAAACACCTACACTAAAATTATCTACGATTATCCGCTTAGAACAAAACCTTTTTTTACCGATAGAATGGTAATTTTTAACAGATTTGCGGTTGTTTCATCGGACTGTCATTTTTCTAAAATAAAAAAAACAAAATAGCGTAATACTATAGCTTGGTATTAAAAAAAAAAAGAAAACATGCCAACTAAATAAAAATAACAATGTTTTAAAAAAATGTGTCATTTGTTTACGTTCAAAAGGTATCACGATGCAAATATTATGAGACATAAGCAATTTTAATAAAACACTTTTTGTTTTTTTCACTTTTGTAACTAACAAAAAATAACTGTTCATCTTGGATAGTCATTCACAAAAAAAAAACGTCAGCAAACTTCCACTCGGTGAATGGTTCTAACTCTTCAATTAATATTTTCTTTGTTTTAGTTTCTCTTCACTTTATTTTTCTATAAAAGAGTTTGAGAGGAAGTGACCCAAGACAAATAAATAGTATTTAAGCATCTACTCGGAGCTATCCGCCTCTTTCACGATCTTATCCACGGTGTTTCAATCTCTAACGGAAAATAAGCCGAAGAAAGAGGTTGAGCCAACACATGGCTCAACCTCTTCTCCGGCTTATTTCTCGGAGCTAGACACTTTTGTCATAATCTCTTTTCCTACGTTTAGTCAGTTATAAACTTGCTGAACTGATTGCGACTTATAAAACATCTTAAAATACTGAAACAGCCAAAATTGTTTTTAATGATCTGTTCTTCATTCTGAAAGTGGCTCTGGGTTTCATCGAAAGCTCCTTCAACAATCTCTTATAATTCACTTGTTCCTGCTTTTTAATTAGCTACGATATTTACTAATTTATTTGGTACAACGATCACTTTACGAACGGTTTTTCCAGCAATGTTTTCTTTGATCGTTTCATTGTTCATCGCTATTTTTTCAAGTTCATCTTTTGGTAAGTCACGTGAAACATTAGCTTTTCCTCGGACCTTACCATTGATTTGGAAGACAACTTCGATTTCATCTTCGACTAAAGCTGACTCATCATAAGTTGGCCAAGCTGCGTAAGAAATCCCTTCCTCATTTCCTAAGATTGCCCATAGTTCTTCACCCATGTGTGGTGCGATCGGTGCCAACAATTGAACAAATCCTTCGATATATTCATAAGGTAGTGCATCCACTTTATACGCTTCATTGACAAACACCATTAATTGAGAGATGGCTGTATTGAAGTGAAGATTTTCGTAATCTTCCGTAACTTTTTTGACGGTTTGATGATATACTTTATCTAATTTTCCATCATTTAAAGTGGTGATTCGATCACGCATCTTATTGTTTTCATCCACAATCAAACGCCAAACACGATCTAAGAATTTGCGGCTTCCTTCTAGTCCATTTTCACTCCAAGCAATCGATGCATCTAATGGTCCCATAAACATTTCATATAATCGTAATGTATCTGCACCATATTTGGCCACGACATCATCTGGATTAACGACATTGCCACGTGATTTAGACATTTTTTCGTTGTTTTCTCCCAAGATCATTCCTTGGTTGTATAATTTTTGGAATGGTTCCTTTGTAGGTACAACACCGATATCATATAAGAATTTGTGCCAGAAACGAGCGTACAGCAAGTGAAGAACGGCATGTTCTGCTCCACCAATGTAGATATCTACTGGCAACCAGCGTTCTAATTTCTCATAGTTCGCTAATTCTGCTTTATTATGTGGATCGATATAACGTAAATAATACCAAGAACTTCCTGCCCATTGTGGCATTGTATTGGTTTCACGGCGACCTTTTTTGCCAGTCACAGGATCGACAACATTTACCCATTCTTCGATGTTGGCAAGTGGCGATTCTCCTGTTCCACTTGGTTTGATATTAGTCGTTTTAGGCAAACGTAATGGCAGCTCTTCTTCTGGTAAAGCTGTGACCGTACCATCTTCCCAATGAATGATCGGAATTGGTTCCCCCCAGTAACGTTGACGTGAGAATAACCAGTCACGTAAACGATAGCTGACTTCTTTTTTCCCACAACTATTTTCTTCTAACCATTCATTCATTTTAGCAATGGCTTCTGCTTTATTCATGCCATTCAAAAATTCAGAATTGATATGAGGACCATCTTCTGTATAAGCAGCCTCTTCAATATTTCCTCCTTCGATCACGGGAAGAATTTCTAAATCAAAGGTTTTTGCAAATTCATAATCACGTTCATCGTGAGCAGGCACAGCCATGATTGCTCCAGTACCATAAGAAGCTAACACATAGTCAGCGATCCAGATCGGGATCTCTTTTCCATTAACTGGATTGATGGCATAAGCTCCAGTAAAGACACCCGTTTTTTCTTTCGCTAGATCTGTACGTTTCAAATCTGATTTTTTAGCTGTCTCTTCGATGTATGCTTCAACTGCTGCTTTTTGTTCTGGCGTCGTGATTTCTTGCACCAAGTCTAATTCAGGAGCTAAAACAGAGTACGTTGCGCCAAATAGTGTATCTGGTCGTGTGGTAAAAATCGTGTACGTTTTGTCTGTTCCAGCAACTTTAAATTCAACATTTGCTCCTACTGAACGACCGATCCAGTTGCGTTGCATTTCTTTGATGCTATCTGGCCAATCTACTAAATCAAGATCATCAAGTAAACGATCTGCGTATGCAGTGATCTTTAGCATCCACTGACGCATTGGTTTGCGGACGACATCGTAGCCGCCACGTTCACTTTTTCCATCGATCACTTCTTCATTAGAGATCACCGTACCAAGTTCAGGTACCCAGTTAACTGCTACTTCTGCTTCATATGCCAAGCCTTTTTCGTACAATTTTGTAAAGATCCATTGTGTCCATTTGTAATATTCTGGATCAGTTGTATTGACTTCACGATTCCAGTCATAACTAAACCCTAAAGAATTGATTTGACGACGAAATGTTTCAATGTTTTTTTGTGTAAATTCAGCTGGATCATTTCCTGTATCTAATGCGTACTGTTCGGCTGGTAGTCCGAACGCATCCCATCCCATCGGATGCAAGACATTGAATCCTTGACTGCGTTTAAAACGAGATAAGATATCTGTTGCTGTATAGCCTTCCGGATGTCCAACATGCAATCCTTGACCTGATGGGTATGGAAACATATCCAACGCATAGAACTTTGGTTTTTCAGGATCATCATGGGTATTGAAGGTATTGTTTTTTGCCCAGTATTTTTGCCATTTCTTTTCGATTTCTTTATGGTTATAACTCATTTTCTATCCCCCTGATCTATTTGTACTTCCACATCAATCTGTCGAAGTGTAGTGAGGTCTCCCTCACTTTTTTGCTTCTTCATCTGAAGAAAACAAAAAAGTCCTATAAAAAGATTGCTCTTTTTATAGGACGTAATCTACGTGGTACCACCTAATTTTGCCTTTTCACAAAGGCCTCAAACGTTGTAACGGTCGTCACCGCTCCTACTTACTCTGTTTGTGATTTCAGTAGGCGCAACTCAAAGGCGAGTTCAAAAGCGTCCGTACACATTTCCACCAACCATGTGCTCTCTAAAACTTTCGACTTTTTACTACTTCCTTTTCAGGCGTTGATTTTTATTTACTCAAAAGTGTAGATTCATAGTAACAAATAAATGCTACAAGTTCAAATATTATTTCACACATTTACTGATTTCTTGCCATGTGTCATTACTTATTTTTTGACGATCAACTGTTGTCCCGGATAAATAAAGTTATTCTTGATATTATTCCATTCGATCAATTGATTCATGGTGATTCCATGACTATCGGCAACGCCCCATACTGATTCGCCTGCTTTGACGGTATAGGTTTTTTCATCTGATTTCGCTGGCGTTGATTGTGCAGTGCCTTTTTTAACGATGACTTCTTGTCCTGGATAAATAAAATTGTTTTTGATGTTGTTCCATTCAATCAACTGATCCATCGTAATATGGTGTTTATTGGCAACGCCCCACACCGATTCGCCTGCTTTGACAGTATACTTCGTATCACCCGTTGAAGAAGCCGTTGGAGTTGTAGAAGCTGGCGTTGAAGCTGTTGGTTTGGTTGTTGCTGTTGCGCTTGCTTTACTGCTTCCACCTTTGACGATCAATTTCTGTCCTGGATAAATGAAGTTATTCTTAATATTGTTCCATTCAATCAACTGGTTCATGGAAATTCCATTTTTATTGGCAACACCCCATACTGATTCGCCTGCCTTGACAGTATAAGTCGCTTGCCCTGTCGCAGTTGAGCTGGTATTGCTTGATGCGGTGTTCTTGTTATTAGCTGTCGAAGCGGACGCATTACTTGAAGATGAGCCACCTTTGACAATCAATTTTTGCCCTGGGTAAATAAAATTATTTTTAATATTGTTCCATTGAATCAGTTGGTTCATGGAAATTCCAAATTTATTCGAAACACTCCAAACCGATTCGCCTGCTTTGACAGTATAAGTACTTCCTGTATTTGCCGTATTACTAGATGTATTACCTGTCGATGTATTAGAAGTAGAACCGCTTGCTGAAGAACTACCTTTTGAAACAACCAACTGTTGACCTGGATAAACAAAGTTATTCTTGATGTTATTCCATTCGATCAGTTGGTTCATCGAAATCCCATGATCATTCGCAATTTTCCAAACAGAATCGCCTGATTTAACCGTATATTTTGCACCAGTTGCTTGTCCCGTACTGCCAGACGTATTCGTGTTGCCAGAAGTATTTCCAGAAGAAGCATTATTACCAGTGTTAGTGGTTGAAGAACCTGCAGATTGGCCACCTTTGATTGTTAATTTTTGTCCTGGATAGATAAAATTATTTTTGATATTATTCCATTCGATTAACTGCGCCATCGTGATTCCAAATGAATGAGAGATTCCCCAAACGGAGTCTCCTGATTTGACGGTATAAGTCGTACCAGTCGTAGTTGCAGAACCGCCTGAGTTCCCACTAGTACTTCCAGAATTGGATGTATTTCCCGTATTCCCGCCATTTCCAATCGTTGCACCGCCTCCAGCGTTGCCGCTAGCTGGTGTATCGTATTTGGTCAATCCATAGGTTGTAATAATATTGTTTAGTTTTCCAGCATACCCTGGATCAGTTGCATAACGTCCTGTCAAACAAGCAGTAGCATCAGTATAAGATTTAGTGTTGCTTTTCCAAGTACCTGCATAATAATAGCCATTACCAAAAGAGGTATTTCTTAAAACATAGGCATTGTCATTAAATGACTCTGCAAAAGAAGGGTACTGACGGAAAGGTTCTTTTTTAGATACCCATTTATTGTTAAGATATTCGAGTGTATCCATATAAACAGTTTGACCTTGATAACTTCCTTTAATCCCAAATAGATTATAGTAAGGTGCTTGTGACAAGGCACTACTTCCCCAACCACTTTCGACGACTGCTTGAGCAATCATGACTGAGGCATATAAATCGTTGGCTTGAGCAATTGGTTGTGCATACGTAGCAATCTCAGCAATAAACGCTGCTGTATTGATTCTGGCACCGAATTGTGTGGGGGTTTGATCAGCATCTACTTGTACAGGCTGAATCAATGGCGCTGCCACAGAACAGCCGACCATCGCCGTACCGACAAGTGCAGCACTACGTTTTACTTTACGAAAACGTTTGGTTTCATTTAAACGTCTACGTTCTTTTCTTGCAATGTTTTCCATCTTCTATCCTCCAACTTCTATCTACAATTTCTATACTATTATAATAATTATAACTTCTCTTAATCTTTATTAAAAGTTATTTAAGTGTGTGACTGCTTATTGTAATCAGACTGTAACCTTTCGTAATGTTCAACACTGAGAAAAAAATAGCACCTTTCCCCGCTTGATTTTAACGACTTTTAACAAATAATCGATTTAAACTTTCCCAGTCAAAGTATGTCAGTTATATTACTTGAAAATGTCTAGGAGATTACAAAGTGATTTACAAATAAAATACCTTTTTTATTTTTTGATTAAGTGCTCGATTCTATAAATAATTATGGATATTATTTATAGAGCGAATAATGCTATAATGAGTCATTGTTGAAAAGGAGGATATTTATGAAGCAACGTACAACTTTTCATGTAGCTGGAGCTTGTTTTTTACTGCTCTTTTTAGTCTTAGGCTACATTGTCAAATACCGTATTTCTTTACTGGCGGGATTTGATCAATCAATAACAGAAATGATCCGCGCTCCCTATCCCCATTGGAATGCTTATCAGCTGTTTATGACAAAATTTGGCAATCCACTCACGGTCATCTTAGTCTTCTTGCTGGTTTCATTTTTGTTATGGTGGAAGAAAAAAAGACCTGAAATGATTTGGTTAGCGGTTAATTTTATTGCCATTGCTGGGATCATCAATCCTGTGATCAAACTATTCGTGATGCGCGTTCGCCCAACCCTTGAACACCTTGTGGTAGAGCACAGTTACAGTTTTCCTAGTGGTCATGCAGCTGGTAGTATGATTTTATATGGTACACTGATTTTTCTAATTCCTGTCATTATTCAAAAAAAGGTCTTTCGTCCATTGATTCAAATACTTCTAGCGTTTATTATAGTAAGTGTTGGGATTAGCCGTATTTATTTAGGCGTTCATTTTCCAAGTGATATTCTAGGTGGCTTTTTACTTAGCCTCTCGTGGTTATGCTTCACGTATCCAATTTATCGAACCCAAAAAGAAAAATGGCTAAACACGCAGAAAACGTCTTGATCTCACACAAGTATTTTTTAGTGAGAACTTTTGTTACAAATCATCCAAATCAATAAAAAATTGTGGAGAGACAGTTAACTTTTTTCTTTGATGATTAGTTAATCTGTCTCTTTACTTGATTCTAAGAACGATTCTCGTTATAAAGTGCTTAGATTTTACGTCATTCATCAGGTATAATGATCTGAATCGTTCAATACGAGTAGAAGAAAGTGATGAATTTAGCACCATTAAGAAAGAAGGATAACAATGGAATTTACATATTCAGATGGAAATAAACGCTACCACTCATGGAATTATGCGTTAAGAAATGAATTTGGCGGGAAAATTTTCAAAGTGCCAATCGATGGAGGATTTGACTGCCCCAATCGTGATGGTACAGTGGCTCACGGGGGCTGTACTTTTTGTAGTGTTTCTGGATCAGGTGATATGATCGTCGCTCCCGAAGACCCATTACCTATTCAGTTCCATAAAGAAATCGATATGATGCATCAAAAATGGCCAGGGGTAACCCAATATATCGTTTATTTCCAAAATTTCACGAATACTCATGCACCTGTAGAAATCATTCGTGAGCGTTTTGAACAAGTGATCAACCTTCCTGGTGTTGTCGGGTTGTCGATTGGTACTCGCCCAGACTGCTTACCAGATGCGGTCGTGGATTATCTCGCAGAACTAAATGAACGGCTTTATCTGTGGGTCGAATTAGGATTACAAACGACTTTTGAAGAAACCTCTACACTGATCAATCGCGCACATGACTACCAAACTTACCTTGATGGTGTGAATAAATTACGAAAACATGGCATTCGTGTCTGCACTCACTTAATCAACGGCTTACCTGGTGAAACATTAGAAATGATGCGTGAAAATGTCCGACGTACGATCCTTGATTCAGATATCCAAGGAATCAAGCTTCACTTAATGCACTTGATGCGCAAAACAAGGATGCTTCGTGATTACCATGAAGGTCGTTTGCAACTGATGACCCGTCCTGATTATGTCAATGTGATTTGTGATCAATTGGAAATGATCCCTCAAGAAATCATTATCCATCGGCTTACCGGTGATGCGCCTTGGGATTCGTTGATCGGACCAATGTGGAGTTTGAAAAAGTGGGAAGTCTTGAATGCGATAGATGAAGAATTGGTTCGTCGCAATAGTTATCAAGGGAAATTTGATGTTCGTAAAGGAGTGCGTTGCTAATGCTACAAACTGCTTTACACTTTAGCCATACATTATTAAAAGAAATCCTGCAACCAGGTGACCATGCTATTGATGCCACCATGGGTAATGGCTACGATACGCTTTTTATGGCTGAATTGGTCGGGAAGACCGGACATGTTTACAGTTTTGATATCCAACCTGCTGCCTTGCAATCCACGAAAGAAAAACTCGCTGAACAAGCATTGACCGATCGAGTCTCTCTTTATTTACAAGGTCATGAGACACTGGGGAATGTCGTGGCTCCAGAGCAACCAATCAAAGCAGGGATTTTCAATCTAGGTTATCTTCCTAAGAGTGACAAAGCAATCATTACTTTACCTGAAACAACGAAAATCGCAATGGAAGAGATACTGAAACGTTTAGCCCCTCGAGGACGCATGATTATCGTCGTCTACTATGGTCATGAAGGTGGGAAATCAGAACTGGATATGGTACAACAGTTTTGTCAAATGCTCCCTCAAGATCAGTATAATGTTTTAAACTATCAATTTATTAATCAAAAAAACAATCCACCGATTTTGTATTGTGTGGAGAAGAAAAAATGTTGAAATAATTGGCTTTGTTCAATTACTCCGTTCGCTTCTTTATGGCTTATCAATGTTTTTTGGACAGTTTTGTTAATTGACGAATATAAAAAAGCCCATAACTAGAAAGTTTTCACTAAGCTTTCTATGGTTATGGGCTTTTTCTCATTGTTGGTTCTCTCAAGTAATCCAACATGTCTTTTTCTATTCTATTGGCTTTTCACGTATGACTCGCAGAATGAACAGGGATAGACTTCCTACAAAGAGCAATAAAATGAGTAAGATCATGAGATTGAGCCACCATTGTCTTTGTCCTGCATTCGCTTCTTTTTGGGCTAGTTCTTCTGTATAAGGCACTCGATGTCCTCTGACTAATAATCGATGGGAATTGATCATATACGGTGTACAGGTGACTAAAGTCACGAGATCTTCCTCTGGATAAATTTTTAGAGAGCTAACGTCATCAGGGGTCACAATAGTGATGTCATTCACTTCATAGGCCAACTTTTCTTCTGCATAGGTGATAATGAAAATATCCTCCAACTCCAGTTGATCGAGATCCGTAAAAAGTTTTCTTTCAGGAATCCCACTATGGGCAGAGATCACACTATGGTTATTTTTACCACCAGTAGGGTAGGACGTCCCTTCCAAAACACCAGCACCATATTGGAGGATCGTCGGGCTTGCATGGTCAAACAACGGAACACTGACCCTAATCTTAGGGATTTGGATCGAACCAATCAAGTGATTCGCTAAATAATTAGCGAGATCCGCTTCTTTCCGACCAGTATAGGTTGGGAGCGTGATCGCTCCCATACCTCTTTCTGCTAGTTCTTGATTATACTTTTTGGCTCTTTCTCGTGCCTGTTGCTGTTCTGCTTTCGTTTTTTGAGACTCATTGATACGATAATGATCAACGAGTTGGTTGAAGGCATTGACATAAAAAGGATAACTCGCAATTAATCCACCTGTTAAAAAAAGGAGATACATCACGATCCGAAGCCACTTTTTTGGTCGCTGTTTTTGGGACATTATATATTCCCTCCTTCAAAACCTGTTTACATGTGCTCTTTTTTCGTTTGTCGATAAACGACGTAGGCTGCTAAGAGAATCAGTCCCCCGATCAGCAGGAAAATATAGATGCCCATACCACCGGTTTCCGGTAAAAGCCCTTGAGGTTGGTTTTCGATCGTAACTAAAGGTGTCTCTGAAGCAGTTGAATCAATTTCAAAAGTGGTATAAGGATCTAAAATGACGTAACCACTTGGAGCCGTCACCTCTTCCAACGTGTAGGTTCCCGCTTTAAAGCCCCGAATATCAAAATAGCCATCTGGTCCTGAGGTTATTTCTGTCCCGACATCATCCCAACCAATCAAGACATTCTCTTCATTCAGACGTGCGTACAATACTTGACCATCAGAATCTTTAAAAATCCGAAAGACCGCCCCACTTAATGGATTACCATCATGACTATTGATCTTTCTAAATTGATGCTCATTCGTCTTGACTTTTGGTCCATCTAAGATCGTAGGATCCGAGCCAAAATCGATTGTGGCAGTATTATCAGATAGTTGAGTGATTGCATCACCCGTGAGCGACATGTCATAAGAAATCGTGAGCGTTTTTCCTTGTAATAATTCAACCACTTCCTCATTGTCAATGTGGAAAGTAATCGTAAACCCACCATTCGGAGTAGCTGTATCAATCGTAAAATAACTACTAGGTACCGCTACACCATCAATCAATACTTCGATTGAATCAGGGGTCGTTAGTCGCAACCCATTAGTTGGTGTATCTGTGATTTCGAAAAATGCTTTGTTACCTAAGTCACGGGGAACAGCAACCGTCAACAGATAATTTAAGATGTCATCTGTTCCAACATCATAGTAGGTTACTTGATTCCCATCTTGAGTGATTGTTACTTCATTAAACCGACCGCTATCTACTAAAGTTTTCGAATGTTCTTTCAAAATATTTTTAGGATAGAGGTGGATCTCTGTTAGTTCTCCATCACCAGCATAGACTGGCAAAGCCAAAAGTAGTGGGTATGCCATTTCATATATATTCGCTGGTGATTCTTCTTCGACAAAGAGATAAACAGCATCTCTACCTTGGGCATCTTTTCGAGGTAATTGGTCAAAGACCGCAATCCCCTGTCTGTTTGGATCGGTCTCGCCACTTGCTGTTGCTGTCACTTGAGTCTGCAAAGGGCCACTGGCATAATCAGGGGCTCTTTTATATAAAGCCGCATCAGACTGGATTCTTTCCAAGGCTTCTCGTGCTGTTTTCCCATCCTCTCTGATAGAACGAAAATATTGTTCTGTGACATCATAGACAGAAAATGTCACGCCGTCTAACGGATCGCCGCCAAAGTTTTCCATTAGTTCACCAGTATTTTGTTGATACGCTTCTTTCGGGATTTCATCCTGCCAAACACGTTTATGAAGCGTGACATTCACATGCTCTGGGGCTGCTGCTACTGGAAGACTCATTCCTAAAATACTGAATGCCGAAAACAACAACGTAGCAAGCATCACGAATATCCTGAATTTATTCTTTTTACTTTCAGTCATCTTCTTCCCTCCTAGTTTTGTTCATGTACTTCCTTAACAAGTAAGCCAGTAATAACAACGCAATGCCTAAAATAGCTAGCGCTTGTCTCATTTCTGCAGTACGTGGTAACAGACGATTGAATAGCTGTTCCGTCCCTGTCGCTGTTCCTCCTTGTTCTCCCCCAGCATCCGTTGGCAGATCATCGTCCTTTTGAGACTCTCCTGCTCGTGAAATGTTATAGATTCTAGGTCCTTTCTCTACCGATTCGTCCTGTTCATTAGAAAAAGGTTCCGACATTTTTTGTTCATTAAGTGTCATGAATAAAAACTCACCTGATTCATTTTTCCAAGTATTTGGGATAAATAATGGAATCTGCCGATTTTCTTCACTGATCTCATACCCCGGAAGAGTTTGCAATTCTTCAAAATAGTATTCACCACCGATCAAAAAATGGTCTGCTATCTTGACACGCCCTGCAGCATCAGAGATGAAGGTTGCGATTGCTTCATCGTTTAAGGGATCATCACTTTGTTTCCACACATCCCCTAACGCCTCCTGATTTTGTGCTAAATAGATTTTTTCCCCAGCTTCGTTATAACGAAACAGGGAAAAAATCACACCTTCGAGAGGTTCGATCTGCTCAGTGTCTTCTTCTTTGCCATATTTGTAAAAATACGGTTGTCGAAAATACCCAGCATTTTTAGGATAAAGATGAATCTGAGTCAGCTCTACTTCATTTAATGGGTCCATTAGAGGCAAGCCAATCATTATCGGTGCAGCATTTGTCACATTGAAATAACTAGTTTGCTGAGAGTGATCCTCAACGATCAGATAAATTCCATAGTGACCGTTGTGCTTTCTGGGAACATCGACCACACCCACTCCTTCGCCAAATTCAGCATGAGTCTGCGTTAGGACAGGACTACCTGTCACTTCTTCTAATTGCTGCTCTGCAATAAATTGTTCGATCTGGATCGGGTTCATCTGTCCCAAGCGTTTAGCTAAAGCTTGCGCATCTTCTTGTGATTGAAGATAATAATCCGTCAAATGATAGACATGAAACGTGGCGCCATTATAAGGAACACTCAGACCAAGGCCATTTAAGTTAGCCAATTCATTTTCTGTCAATTGTCTGCCATTTGATGGAGAGGTCTGTGGATCTGTGATCGACTCATCTACAAGGACTCTCTTGTGTAAGATGAACGTCACAGTCTCAGGATCAGTAGCATAGCCTCTATATGGGAAGAATCCGGTTACTAACAGCAGACCTAGCAGCAGCCATTGAAACATTCTTTTTTTGTGCATATCCTCTACTCCTTTCTCATTTGCTGAAATGCCATCAGACCGTCCTAATTACTATTTGCTATTTCGCTTACTTCTCAAGCGATAGAACAACCAACCTAGTAATAAAACAATGGTAGTGAGGGCTGCAATTAGAAAGAAGCGAAGTCCAGGTCCACCTGTCATTGGCAATAAGCCAGACGTTTCCGTATTCATGATTGGTACGACTTCCATTTCGTCCAAGTTTTGGACAGCTTCATGTGGTTGTAACAAAATGTAATCTGTATCAGCTAGCCTAAATCGTTCAGAAAGGTCACTACCTTCGTGATCCGTGATACTTATTTCTCTAATGTAATAATGATAAGCTTGACCATCTGGAGTAAATTTCTCCAAGCGGTTACTGATCCATTTCAACCCTTCACCTGTATCTCCTGGCGTTAAGAGAATCGTTTGGATTTTCTGCTTTTCCCCTTCTTCGACACTTCTAAATAACTCAAAGGTAATGTAGTTAATGCTCGAGTAATCTAAATCGCTGAATTCAAATTGTTTCTCAAATCCCACATAGACACGTTCAGGGGTACTTTCAGGTGTCGTGCTATTTTTCAGGATGATTTGCCAATTCTGATTAGCATCTTTCACGATCTTATTGAGATTATCAACTTGATCGCCCTCTTCCCCACTACTTAAATCAAAATATGGTTGCAGGTTTTTTCCTGTTTTGGTATTGATAATGCTGGTTTCTTTTACGATATATCGATAATCCTCACCTAAATCGGCTAACTCTTCGACCAGCACTTTAAACTCATTCTCCTGATTCAAAGTGAAAGTCATGGGTGTGAATGAAGCATCCAAGCGCCACTCATCGCTTTGTTCATACCGTTGTTCCCTTAATAAATTGACCGTAATTTCATAATCTTCTTTGATCTCCTCTGGTACTGCCGCATTAGGCGTGGTAAAATCCCAATTTTTTTCGATCATGAAAGGCTTTGGTCGGTTTTCAACAGTCAACTTGAACTGTCCATTGTCTAATTGGATTGTTGCTCGTTCTTGTGTCACTGGAATCCCTTGTTCATCGGTGAAAAAAATTTCCTCTTCTCTACTAGTCGTTCCTGATGCCTGTACCTTGAAATAAATGGGCTCTGGTAGTACAGCAAACGGACCTGCTGGTGGAGTAATCTCTGTCAGACGATAGATTCCGTTCGTCAATCCATAAGCCTCTTCTTCATGAACACCACCGATCTGAGTAGGATTATCTACCGTAAATGTCCCTAATACTCTTTCAGGAAATTGTTCTTGGAAAAAATCTTTAGATTTTTTCTCTAAACGGAATTCTGAACCTGTAAGGTCATTTCCTTCGTGATCGGCTTTATAGAATTCCACGATTCGATGGATTCCTGAAGCATAACCTTCGCCCGTCGTGATGTCCGTAATGGATTCTTCCGTCACTTTTTGTTTTCCATTCAAGAAAACACCTGCACGATTATTGACAGAATCAGCGGTTGTTTGGGCAGTATATTCTACGATCAATGTTTTATCTGTCACTTCTGACTGACCAGTATTATCACCTACAACTAATTGGAAATGAGCAGTTTTTTGCGATAAATTGATCAAACCGTCCGCAGCTAACTGGTCAAAGGCGGTTTCTGCCTTCACACCTGGCTCACTTAAAGCTCTTCCTGTTTGCTGACTGATCCAATGAGCTTCACTTGTATCATTTTCTGGATTTGCTTGCCATTCAAAGATTTGATAAGCACCTCGCCCATCTACGCCAATGTACTCTGGCAAATATGGGACTAAGAGTTGTTGTGGTGCCAACAGTAGAAAATCTTGTTCATCAATTAAACGGCGTATTTTTTCAAATTGCTGAGTCTGGGGATTGTATTTTCCTTCAAAAACGTTGATTCGATATTTTCCAGTATCGGGATCTAGCAGAAGCGTCGTTTCTTCTTCATGATCCATGAGATCAAAGAGATACAAATTCTGGTATTTGGCGCCACCTGGATTCACGATCACGCGGTAGGTGATATGTTCGCCGTCGTCTGCTACTTCACCCGTCTTGATCACTAAACTTTCTGTCGGTATCGTGACTTGCGTTTCTACTTCTGTCTTGCGCCCACCAGGACTTGTCAGTGTCGCTATATTTTTATAAGAACCTGCTAGTAATGGATTATCAGCTAGTTCTTGAGTGGCAACATAATCGGCAATGAAGAAGATAACGATTGGTCGATGAGTCTCTTTTAAGAGAACGATCCGCATCAATTGTGTTTGCGGATCATATTCTAGGCGATAATCCGTACCTTCCACAAGTCGTTCATTCCCTGCATAATCTCCTGCCGCTATTTTCCAGCGGTGTTGATTCGTATCAGGATCAATCGGACCAGCTAGGTTGGCGGTCCCCTGAAAGACGTGAACAGAGTCTGGCTTAAACTCCCAACCAGCAAGGGTCGAAAAATCATCTTCAATGACGGTTCCTGCTGGTAATGGACCACTGGAAGGATTGAATTCTAGACGAAACAGTGTTTGGTAGCGATCAACGATTCCAGTGTAGACCGGTTGTCGACTCTCATTTGAAAAACTTTCATCTGTCCAATATTCAAACGTTCCGATATTTCCAGCATCAGCTTGTTCTGCATCTTCAGCGATTGCTTCTTCATACTTTTGCCCTGGCTGTAGGAATAACCCTTTTTTATGTCCATCGTTTATGAGGCTATAGTGCCAATTGCCAAATGTTCCATAACCAACTGAATCTTGAGAATACTGAACGTCTCCTTGTCGCCAAGTTGCTTTGGCGTAGTTGAAGAACGTAATATCTGGATGGATATACGTTCCACCTAACCAAGGATAGATCCCTTGGACTACTGGATCGCTGGAATAGTAATTACTTCTATTGAACTGAGAAGGGTCTTCATCCCAGATTTTTAAATAACCTCTACTAGATAACTGATGCTCTTTCGTTGAAAAATGAATCTTAATGGTTCGATCCGTTGTTTCATAATCTCCAATCAAGCGGATCGTAAACCCTGTTTGATAAGCACTATTCGCTTGATGTAAATAACTCCCATCCGGCAACATCAATCGTTCGTCTGGTTCAGAAAGATTATGCAAAACCAACTCAAAATCAACATCCTTTTCTAATGTGTTGCCTACGTCATCTGTGATGACTAATGTCGATTCTAGTAATGAGCGAGCATAATAGATCCATTTAAAAGGACGAACATTGTTCTCATAGTAGCCGTGATAGTTATTAGGATCGAACAATCGCACGAGATCCTCTTCAAAGATGATGGAAGAATCACGGATTTCTACTTGTTCAACTAATTTATTTTCCTGATTGAACAGAATCTCCCAATGTTGGATCTGCTGAGTCTGGTCACCCCCAACTCCACGTTTTACGATTCCTGGCATGCTTGGGTTAGGAATGATTCCGCCAGCGCTACCTTCACCAAAACTTCCTTGGATCGCATGGTTGGAAAACTGGATCGTATCCGCTGAAACCTGTCCATCCGTCGTTTGTATCCTCGTTTGGTAGGTGATTCGGTAGGTGCCATTCGCATCCCCTGGTGGTGTGAGCGTCATCTCTGTGTTTTCTGCATTGAAACCGACTGTAAAGCCTTCCGCATTCGTTCCGGTGATCTGCAGTGAATTTTGTTCAAAGGTATGGCTCGCAGCATTTGCTGGAATGACGGATAATCGATCGACGATAGGGTCTTTTTCACCATCGACGTAATAATACGTGTCGATTTGCCAAGTCACGAGTACATAGTCATACGCTTCGCGATTCCCCGTTGGTTGACCAGGCTCATCTGTCGCCTGATAAAAATCAATTTTGTCTGATCCATTTGGATTTTTAGCTATTCGTTTTGAAAAGTCTTGTTTTACGATATCAAATTCGACATCATTCGTTTCTGTCCGACCTAATTCATCACTTTCGACAATGAGTTGATTATGAACAGTTGGTTGGCTCAGATCTTTGACTCTGGTACGGATGATTAATCGATAAGCCGTTCGTTTAGGTGTTTCATTATTTCTGATCGTCCAAGTTATTTGGTTGTCTTGTTGCGCTTGACTATAATCACTTGCTAATAAAGGATGGAACTGTTCATCCTCAACTTCTTTCTTTTGGATACTAACTGACACAAATTCCTGGTTATCACCAAAGAAATCTGTGATTTTCACATTTGTCAACGCCCGATGTTCTTCGTTGATCAACGCTTCCCATTCAACAATTCCAGTGTCCCGATTAAAACTAATTCCCTGTTTTTCAACGATCTCTTCTCCTTTAACAATGATTGGCACTTCAACTACACCATATTCTCCCAAATCTACGATCAATTCTTCGGTAATATTATCAAAACTCGTATCAATAGAAAACGAGCCCTGAATCTCACTAAAATTATAAATACGGGTATTAAATTGGATCGCTATACTACGATCCTCATTTACATAAAACGTACCAAAAGAAAATCGTCCAGTTTCATCCATCAATTCACCCGATAGACCACCTGCTGGAATCAATAATGTGTCAGGAATATTTTCAATGATCGTATAGCGTTCATTAGCCATTAGATCGCCACTAGGATAAATATCGTCATCGACCAACCACCAATTGATTTGAAGGCGGACATTCGTATCGCTTGGAACGCCTGTTTCGGGCAAATCACTCGTATACGTGCCGTCTTTTTCAGGATCGATCATCAATTGGACACCGTTATCATTGTTCCCGTAAGCCTCACCTAATTGAAAACCTGTTGGTTGTCCAGTTACATGGAAATGACCATTTGAGGAAGCATGGACTAGCGGCCCCATCAAAAAGAGCGGGTTGGACAAAGGAACCAAAATCGTCAAGAGCATCATCAATTGTAAGCACACCTGCCTTATTTTTACCTTCATACCCATTACCTGCCTTTTTATAGTTTTTAAGGAGCGCCTTATTTAACATGAAATATAACAGGTTTCTTGAAACAGCTTACTTCAACTTTTTCAGACAAGTCTGAAAAATAACGATTCTTATCTCACAATAGCTAAAGTCAAAGAGATCTCTATATGCAAAAAAAGACTACTTAGAAAAGAGCCATTCCCTCTTCTAAGTAGTCTATTAGTTAGCTTATTTGTTCATTAAAAACAGATTATTCAAAGACAAACTGATTATGATAAAGTTCAGCATAGAAGCCATCTTCTGCCAACAACTGATGATGATTTCCTTCTTCGATTACTTTTCCATCACGTAAAACAACAATACGATCTGCATTTAAAATCGTTTTTAACCGGTGGGCAATCACAAAGCTGGTACGTCCTTTGATTGCTTCGTCCATGGCTTTTTGGATTTTAGCTTCTGTTACTGTGTCCACGTTACTTGTTGCTTCATCTAAAATCAACAATGAAGGATTCGTAATGATCGTTCTGGCAATACTGATCAATTGTTTCTGACCGGTACTGAACAAGTTGTTTTCTTCAGATACTTCTGTTTCATACCCTTTTTCTAGATTCATGATAAAGTCATGAATATTCGCCTGCTTAGCGGCATTGATCACTTCTTCATCTGTCGCATCAGGTTTCCCAAAGACAATATTGTCACGAATAGTACCCGAGAATAGGACGGATTCTTGTAAAACGATTCCTACATGTTTTCGTAAAGCATCTAAATCATACTCACGGATGTCTGTCCCATCAATCGTTACTGCACCACTATTCACATCATAAAAACGATTCAATAGATTCATGATCGTTGTTTTACCTGAGCCAGTCGGTCCAACTAACGCGACCATTTCGCCTTTATTTACATCAATAGATACATCATTTAACACTAATTTATCAGGGTTATAACCAAAATCAACGTGTTCCAAAGATAAGCCTTTATCGATCCCATCAAAGGATTGACCATTCGCTGGTTTTACTTCATCTTTTTCAGCAAACATCTCATTCAGTCTACGTGCCCCTGTGATCGCTAATTGGATCATGCTATAACCAGATGAAATTTGCATCAATGGTTGATAATATTGTTGGGAATACTGAACGAATGTGACTACCAATCCTAAAGCAACCGAGCGTTCCAGATCCCCATTCAGTGCTAACCATCCACCAAAGAAAATGACGATTGCGGTATTCACTAAAGACATCCCTTGCATCATTGGGAAAAGCAATCCTGAATAAGCTTGTCCTTTAAACGTTGCTTTACGAACAGTCTCATTGTGTTCCAAGAAACCATCAATTGTCTCTTCCTGTAATCCATTGGTGATGATGACACGTTGACCACTGATTTTTTCATCCATATAGCCGTTCAATTTCCCAACTTCGTCTTGTTGTAAATCAACGTATTTTCTTGCCTTTTGGATAATCAAAACAGCAATCAAAACTGCCACTGGTGTAGAAGCAATTGTTGCCCAAGCTAACTCAACATTTTGGCGGAACATCATAATCAATATCCCAAAAAGTAAAACGATATTGGTGATTACTTGGAGCAAAGCTTGGTTCAAACTATTTTGGATATTATCTAAATCACTCGTAAATCGACTAAGAATTTCCCCATCTTGATGAGAATCAAAGAAGCGGATCGTCAATTTTTCTAGTTTATTGAATAAACCAATACGCATCCGATTCGTCGATTTACCCACCACTTGCGTAAATAAGATACTGTAAATGAAGTTTGCGGCACTCGCTAAAACATAAAACATTAATAGTTTCCAAATAATGGAAACGAAGCGACTCTTATCATCGACTCCTTGCATCAAAGCCCCAACATAGTTGGCTAGTTCTTGAAAGGCTTCTCCGATATATTGTGGCGCCTTCACTTGAAGATAAGTGGCAATGATAACTGTAACAAAAATAAAGAAAAAGGAGACCTTATACCGTTTTAAATAGTGATAGAAAAACTTACTGGCTTTTATTAAATCAGTCATGGCTACTCCTCCGTTCCTTTTTGTGTTTCGAAAATTTCTTGGTACACCCGATTGGTTGCTACTAGTTCTTCGTGTGTTCCTTCACCCACTAATCTGCCTTCATCTAACACAAGAATCCGGTCTGCTTTGACAACAGAAGCGATTTTTTGAGCGATCACAATCGTAGTAGTGCCTTTTAATTCTTTTGCTAATGCTTCACGAACCAACTTTTCAGAACGTGCATCTAATGCACTGGTACTATCATCTAAGATCAAAATCTTAGGATCACCAATGACACCTCGGGTAATAGACAACCGCTGTTTCTGTCCACCTGAAAAGTTACTACTACGTTCTTCCACAGGAGCCTCATAGCGATCCGCTAATTTTTCGATAAATTCTTGTGCTTGAGCAATCGCAGAAGCATGTTCCATATCTTTTTCAGAAGCATCTTTTTTTCCTTGACGCAAGTTTTGCGCAATCGTTCCAGAGAAAAGGATCGCTTTTTGTAAAACAAAGGATACGGTGTGACGTAAGCTTTTTTCATTGACTTGTCTTAAATCTACACCGCCTACTTCCACTTTTCCTTCTGTTGGGTCAAACAATCGTGGAATCAACTGAGCGAGTGTCGATTTACCAGCTCCGGTTGCACCAACAATCCCCACCATTTCCCCTGGTTGGATCGAAAAACTGATGTCTTTCAATGTGTCTGCATCATCGCCAGGATAACGGAAAGAAACATGATCAAAAGTGACTGATCCCGTTAAATCCTGTTCTGGCACATCTTGGTATGTTAAATCTGGTTCTGTGTCTAAAATCTCTTTGATCCGTTTCAATGAAACTGCAGCTCTTGATGTCATCATCATCATCATTCCACCAATAATGATTGCCATCATGATCTGCATCAAATAGTTCATGAAAGAAGCCAAACCACCGATTAAGGTTGGATCATCTTTTGCTAAATCACTAACAAAAAAGATTGCGCCAACTACTGCTAAATTAGCAGCCAACATAAAGGATGGAATCATCACAGAAAACAAGGTTCCCACAATGATGTTGTGTTTCGTTAGATCTTCGCTGACTTTACTAAACTCTTTCAATTGATTGTCTTCTTGGACAAAAGATTTGACTACACGGATCCCCATAAGATTTTCTTTGGCAATACTATTGACTTTATCAATCAGTTTTTGGATGATCATAAAATGTTTACCCATTCTGGTAAATGATAAAGCTGTAATCAAGAAAACTGCTACGATCAATGCGACAATGATCCACCATAATTGCGGCATCGTCATCATTGCCAAAACAAAAGCCCCGATAAACAGAAATGGAATTCTAAAGAGCGATTGTAAAGAAATCATGACTAGGTTTTGAATTTGTGTAATATCATTTGTTAGTCGAACTACCAGATTTCCAGCAGAGAATTTTTCGATATTTCCAAATGAAAAAGTCTGGATTTTACGAAATGCTTCTTCCCGAATATCAGCACTAATCCCTTGTGCCACTTTCGCTGAAAAAATCGTATTTGAAACTCCAGCTGCTAGTCCTAACAAAGCTAAACTGATCAAGTATACACCGATCGTTTTCATCTTGTCGTTATCTTCTGTAATAATAGCTTCTAATACTTGTTGTAAAAGCTTCGGTTGCCATAATGCGGCACTTACCATAATCGCTACAGAAAACAATGAAATAAATACAGCAACTTTGTATTTTTTTGCATGTCTTAAAATTAAGCCCATTGGTTGTTACACCCCTTTTTATTAAAATTGACAGGTCTTATTTAACACTGTAAAATAAGGCCGACTAACAATTTACCATGTTTAAAAAAATATTGCAATACAAGAGGTTGATTAAATTTGGAACCAAAGCTTTCCCAAGAAATGATTATCAAATCTGCTTTTGCGATTCTGGCAGAAACGCAAGAACTATCAAAACTATCTATGCGAAACCTTGCTCAAAAAGTTCAAGTAAAAGCCCCTGCGCTTTACTGGTATTTCAAAAATAAGCAAGACTTGCTCCAAAAAATGGCTGAATTCATGGAAAATGAACTAATCATTCCCGATCCTCGTTTACCTTGGCAGGAACGCCTTGTTCAATTCATGGAAAACTACTACGACCTTTACACCCACTTTCCTTGTGGTGCAGAGCTAGAAATCAATACCGTTCCTTCTTATGCGAATCGTTTGGAACACTTAGAAATGATGATCCAGATTCTTATCCAAGCGGGCTTTTCGATTGACCGTAGTCGTCAAGCAGTGTTTGCTCTTCATAACTTGTTGATTGGTCAACTGATGGATCAACAGCATGAACAGAATCTTCGGCACAAAATCATGACCGGTAATCACTTACTCAAAGATGCTATTCTTTCTATGAAAAGTTATGTCGAAGAAAATGCACTAGTTGGACTAAAGGCTAGTATCACCGCTCACCAGAACCAAGAAAATGAAAAACAACTCTTTCTTGATAGCGTGACGATCTATCTTCAAGGGTTGGCTGTACAAAAAGAATCGTAAACAAAAAAAGACATGAAGGCAAGTTCGCGAACTTGCCTTCATGATTTTTTGTTTACTGTTTGAGTTGACTACGTGAATAAAACTTCCTATTCCACAAGTAATAGCCAGTTTAGCTACTAGTTTAGCCATTTCACTTATCCTAGATAAAGCGGTCTAATCATCTATTCCTTCATTTTTTAACCAAGGAAGGTCTGTTGATAATTGAGCAGCAAAAGCTCGGTAGTCTTCTCGTTCTTGTAAGCGCTGTTTGCGACGTTTTTCGTATCCTGCGCACACTAGTTTTTCTTCTGCCGTGTCAGGTATGACTTTAGGTACTGTAAATTCCGTTTCTTCATTCATATGAGACGGAACAGCGACAAATGTTGTAAAACAAGTTGCGGCTAAGTAACGCTCCCCAGTTGTCAGATTTTCCCCAATAATTTTAACGAATACTTCCATCGATTTATGATGAGTACCACTTACATAAGATTCTACACACACAGAATGGTTTTCATGCAATGGTTTCAAAAAATTCAAGCTGTCTAAAGAAGCGGTAACTGCACCTCTACGACAATGTCTTGTCACAGAGATCGACGCAGCATCATCAATCATCGTCATCAATTTTCCACCAAATAAAAACCCAAAAGGATTAAGATCGAATGGAAAAATCCGATGTGTTTGAATGACTATCGATTCTTTACAATGCTTTATCTCTTCCAAAAAAACACCTCTTTCAAATTATTACCTGATGATTCGTCCTATAAAAAAGCTAAGGCCAAGACAATGTCCCAGCCTTAGCAATCGTCCTGAAAAATAGTCTCAAAAGCTAAGAATAACCAAGGATTCTTCCCCTATTTTTCTTCAAATAACCATTCCAAAGCACGTTGAATCCACTGATCCCAAAATACCCAGTTATGTTCACCAGGACCATGTTCAAAGGTTACGCCAATTCCATTTGCTTTCAATGAATCAGTCATTTCTTGATTTGCTTGATAAAGAAAATCTGATTCCCCACATGCCAAGTAGATACGAGGTGCTGTTTTGTCGCTCTTTACTAATTCTTCTAATAAATACTGAGGATCATTAACTGAACCTTTGATCTGATCTAACGGTCCAAATACGCCCTCCCAGAATTTTGCCTTTCGAATCATCAATAAATCATCCATCCGATTGCCTACTGAAATGGCTCCTGATAAAGAAATGATTGCAGCAAAATTTTCTGGTTTTGCTAGTCCAAGTTTCAAAGCACCATAGCCACCCATTGATAATCCAGCAGCATAAGTCTTTTCTCTTTTTGTCGTTAATTGTGGAAACAGTTCATGACAGATTTCGGGAAGCTCTTCTGAAATAAACGTCCAGTATTTCATATCATAGGCCGTGTCGGTATACCAACCTAGGTCAGTAGAAGGCATAATGACCGCTAATCCATGGTCTGCGACATATCTTTCAATCGACGTCCGACGTTCCCAGACACTATGATTTCCTCCCATTCCGTGCAGAAGGTATAAGACAGGAACATCTGTTGTCGCTTGTTGTGAACTCGTACCGATCACTTTATTTGTTGTTTGTGGAAGGATTACATTCAGGTTTACTTCCATCTCTAAAACATTCGAATAAATATTTGCTTGAATAAATGCCACGTTGAAACATCCTCTCTAAGGTGTGAAAAATAGTGTTTTTGACCTGACCAATAATGACAAATTTTGATAAAACAACTATTCTAACACCGGTTATCGTTGTGAAATAATTGGTCAAACGACCTCACAAAGTAACATTTAGTACTACTTTCTTGTACTAATACTCTCTTATTCTATCACTTTTTTCACGAACGACAAATGTCAATGCAAAAGCGATCACTACTAGTAATAGCCCCACAAAATAGACTTGATGCAATCCTTCATATAAAATCTTCCGTAAAGGCGTGATTAACTCTGACGCAATGTTTTTAGCTGTTTGTGGGTTGACTAGCTTATTCATGATATCTGCATCATTCGTCAAATTAGTCGCATTCAGCTCCCGTTGTGTTACTCCATTGATCAATAAGCCAAAGACTGCCACCATCACAGTTTGTCCAATCGTCCGCACCAATGTATTGAACGAGGTAGCTACCCCTAGTTGATCTCGAGACACACTATTTTGGGCACTAACAGTTGAGGTAGTCATGGTGATTCCTAGTCCTACACCAATGACCGTTGAAATAGCAAAGAACCATAAAAAATTACTTTCAAATGGCATTAACCAGAGCCAGGCACCGCCTAGAGAGGCAATCAATAGACCAATTCGCAATACCCAATTCGTTGCCATTTGAGTCATCCACTTACTTGCTAAGAAAGAACCGACCATCCAAACGAGAGAAAGCGGTGCTAAGACTAATCCCCCTACTGCAGCATTTAGCCCCAATACCCCTTGCATCCACATCGGGATATACACATCGATGCCCATTAAGAACCCACTAGCTAAAGCAGCTGCTAGATTCACGACCACAAATAGTGGATTAGCAAAAAGATGCAACATGATCACAGGGTCTTTTGCTCTTCTTTCGGCTGCAATAAATAAAAATAATAGAAGAAGACTTCCGATCAAAAGCCCGACTACTAGTGGAGTAAATCCTTGATCCCCTAACAATTGAAATCCAAGAAGTAAAGCAACCAACATCGCCATCAAACTAAAGCTCCCGAATAGATCCATCGGTTTTGACTCATGTTCTCTCTGTGGTTCGTTCAAATAAAGCCAGATCAAAACCATCAATAAAAGCCCGATCGGTACATTAATAAAAAAGATCCAATGCCAACTGATCGTTTCTACAATAAAACCTCCAGCTAATGGTCCAAAAACACTAGCAATTCCCCAAGCCGAACTGTTCAAACCTAAAACTTTTGCTCTTTTTTCAATCGTATATAAATCGCCAATGATCGTTAACGCCACTGGCATCATTGCTCCAGCGCCCATTCCTTGAACAGCACGAGCAGCAATCAACCCCATCATGGTTTGAGAAAGTCCACAAAATAAAGAACCAATAATAAATAATAGCGTTCCAAAGATAAAAATAGGTTTTCTCCCCACTTTATCTGCAAGTTTGCCATAGATCGGTGTCAGCATCGCATTCGTTAGTAAATAAATCGAAAATACCCAATTCATGATCTCCATACCGTGAAGAGAGCCGACGATCGTAGGCATCGCAGTGGTCACGATCGTTCCTTCAATTGCTGTCATGAAAGTTGCAATAAACACACTGATCGTTACTAATTTGACGTTTGTTTCTCTTTTCATCTTATTCCTCCTTTTTTTATTGTTGCCAAATAAATTTTAGCCAAAAAAAATAGGCTTTATCATTTATCAAAAACACGAATCAAAAACGACCATGGATTTCTCTTCAGTCGTTTGGATAAAAAAAACTGGAATGATCCCATAAAGAGAACCATTCCAGCCATCAAAAAGCTATTTTGCTAAGCTTGCTTTAATTGCATCAACTTTATCTGTTTTTTCCCATGGCAATTCGATATCCGTACGACCGAAATGACCATAAGCTGCTGTTTGACGATAAATTGGACGACGTAAATCAAGCATTTCAATAATACCTGCAGGTCGTAGATCAAAGTTTTCTCTCACAGCGGCAATCAAGTCTTCTTCTGGAACAGTTGACGTACCAAAAGTATTGATTGAAATAGATACAGGTTGTGCAACACCGATCGCATAGGCTAACTGAACTTCAGCTTTTCTTGCCAAACCAGCTGCTACAATGTTTTTCGCAATGTAACGAGCGGCATAACTTGCTGAACGGTCAACCTTAGTAGCATCTTTCCCAGAAAATGCTCCACCACCATGACGAGCATAGCCGCCATATGTGTCAACGATGATTTTTCTTCCCGTCAACCCAGCATCTCCTTGAGGTCCCCCAATAACAAAGCGACCAGTAGGATTGATGTAGTATTTTGTGTTGTCATCAAGTAATTCAGCTGGAATAACTTCTTTTATTACTTTTTCAATGACGTCATGACGAATTGTTTCATTGTCCACTGCATCATCATGTTGTGTTGAAATAACGATGGTATCCACTCGTTCTGGCTGACCATTGTCATCATATTCAACTGTTACTTGTGATTTTGCATCTGGACGTAGATAAGTTAATTCATTGGATTTACGTAAATCAGCTAAACGACGAACTAGACGATGGCTTAATGCAATTGGTAAAGGCATTAATTCAGGTGTTTCATCGACTGCAAAACCAAACATCAATCCTTGGTCTCCAGCACCGATCTCATCCAATACATCTCTCTTCGCTTCGTCACGAATCTCAAGTGCTTCATCAACACCTTGAGCGATATCTGGTGATTGTTCATCAATTGCAGCTAATACAGCTACTGTATCTCCATCAAAGCCAAATTTTGCTCGTGTGTAGCCAATCTCTTTGATCGTTTGACGTACCACTTTTTGAATATCCACGTAGGCAGTGGTTGAGATTTCTCCAAATACCAATACAAGACCAGTGGTAACAGATGTTTCACAAGCCACACGTGCATTTGGATCCTTTGCTAAAATTGCATCCAAGATCGCATCACTGATTTGATCAGCAACTTTATCTGGATGTCCTTCAGAAACAGATTCTGAGGTAAATAAATGTCTTTCTCCCATAGTGATTCCCCCTAGTTAAATTCGGTTACAAGGCATCTCCGTCGATGACGGATCCTCTCGGGAACTTGCAACGAACCAAGTATAGCAGATATTTGAAATTTACGCTTGTTTTTTTAACGTAATTACTTAAAAATTTGAATAGTTCACTGATTATGCTGTTTATTTCCTTTATCCCAGGTAATCATTTCGCTTCACTATGCTACATGTTTAAAGAATAGCAAATAAAAAAGGTTCAAAGTTTAGGAGCATAAGTATACAACAAATCCTTTTCAGCAGAATCAAATTTTTTTCATTCTATTTCTGATCACCTATAGAATCAAATAAAAAGACCTAAAACAATCATCGCCTACGATAACTATCTTAAGTCTTTTGAAATCATTCTTACAAATAAAAAAAGATACTTTAGAAAGTATCTTTAATGACCCGTACGGGATTCGAACCCGTGTTACCGCCGTGAAAGGGCGGTGTCTTAACCGCTTGACCAACGGGCCAGGTGAAACTAATGGGCCTAAATGGACTCGAACCATCGACCTCACGCTTATCAGGCGTGCGCTCTAACCAGCTGAGCTATAGGCCCATAAAAAAAACTAAAAGCGGGTGACGAGAATCGAACTCGCGACAACAGCTTGGAAGGCTGTGGTTTTACCACTAAACTACACCCGCATTATGGCGCGGGACAGAATCGAACTGCCGACACATGGAGCTTCAATCCATTGCTCTACCAACTGAGCTACCGAGCCAAACGGTCTGGACGGGACTCGAACCCGCGACCTCCTGCGTGACAGGCAGGCATTCTAACCAGCTGAACTACCAGACCATATTTAGTTTCTTATTTGGTGACTTTGAAAAATCAAAGTCAATTGCGGGAGCAGGATTTGAACCTACGACCTTCGGGTTATGAGCCCGACGAGCTACCAGACTGCTCCATCCCGCGATAATATAATTTGCGAATCAACTACTTTGTAGTAACTCTCAAAGAAAGGAGGATAAGGGATTCGAACCCTTGCACGGTTTTACCCGCCTGACGGTTTTCAAGACCGTTCCCTTCAGCCGGACTTGGGTAATCCTCCAATATAAAACTATAATCATGACCCGTACGGGATTCGAACCCGTGTTACCGCCGTGAAAGGGCGGTGTCTTAACCGCTTGACCAACGGGCCAGGTAAAATATTGAAACGGAGAAGGAGGGATTTGAACCCTCGCGCCGGTTTCCCGACCTACACCCTTAGCAGGGGCGCCTCTTCAGCCACTTGAGTACTTCCCCAAAACCAATAAGATTTTGTACTAATGGGCCTAAATGGACTCGAACCATCGACCTCACGCTTATCAGGCGTGCGCTCTAACCAGCTGAGCTATAGGCCCATAAAAAAACTAAAAGCGGGTGACGAGAATCGAACTCGCGACAACAGCTTGGAAGGCTGTGGTTTTACCACTAAACTACACCCGCATGGCGGTCTGGACGGGACTCGAACCCGCGACCTCCTGCGTGACAGGCAGGCATTCTAACCAACTGAACTACCAAACCATGATTTTAGTTTTTTTAATTGTCGACTTTGAAAATTCAAAGTCAATTGCGGGAGCAGGATTTGAACCTACGACCTTCGGGTTATGAGCCCGACGAGCTACCAGACTGCTCCATCCCGCGATAATATAATTTGCGAATCAACTACTTTATAGTAACTCACAAAGTAAGGAGGATAAGGGATTCGAACCCTTGCACGGTTTTACCCGCCTGACGGTTTTCAAGACCGTTCCCTTCAGCCGGACTTGGGTAATCCTCCAATATGGAACTTACAACGTCACTATGGACCTTGTAGGACTCGAACCTACGACCGGACGGTTATGAGCCGTCTGCTCTAACCAACTGAGCTAAAGGTCCAGGCTCTTTAAAAATCGCGGCGGAGGGGATCGAACCCCCGACCTCCCGGGTATGAACCGGACGCTCTAGCCAGCTGAGCTACACCGCGAAAAAAGATATTCATTATTCAAATGAAATGGAGCCTAGCGGGATCGAACCGCTGACCTCCTGCGTGCAAAGCAGGCGCTCTCCCAGCTGAGCTAAGGCCCCGTGTGAAAATTATTATCTATCGGGAAGACAGGATTCGAACCTGCGACCCCTTGGTCCCAAACCAAGTGCTCTACCAAGCTGAGCTACTTCCCGTTGATATAA